>DASZMN010000001.1:0-5989 GCA_035551835.1 Acidimicrobiales bacterium
GCGATGTGATCGGCCAGGCATTTCCGTTCCCGTCCGCTCACCATGAGGATCAACGAGAGGAGCTCGGTGATGATGCTCAGGATCCCCGTCACGATGCCGCCGACGATTTCGCGCAGCGCCATGCGGCCCCACGTGGCGCGCCGCCCGGTCTCGGGATGCCACGTCCGCATGCCGAGGACTTGTTGGGTGGGTGTCTGCCCCCGACCCCAGATGATCAGGCCCCAGATGGCGTAACCGATGAAGAGCGTGACGATGGCCAGGGGGATGGCCAGGAACCATGACCCGATGCGTCGGCCGATGCTGGCCAGCTCGGTGCCGTCGGGCAGCACGAGCCCGCTGAGTTGATCGAAATGCATGCCGGGCAGCACGGCGCCACCCGCCGGTGCCGCGCCGTACCCGGGCGGCGGAGGTGGCGGAGGCGGCGGAGGCGGAGGAGGGACCGGTGGCGGCGCGACCGGCGGCGGCGCGGCGGCGGGATCTTCGTCCGGAGTGGGAGGTACGTCGGTCATTGCATGCCCCCGATCGATTCGATGGCGGGACAGTAGCCCGCAGACCACCTGCGTGCGCTGGGTTCGCACCCTCCCGGGCCTTCGGTGCCGCGTGCGGCTCAGCCCAGGACGAGCTCGGCGAATCGCGTTGATCAGGGAGCGAGGCTTCACCTGGCAGCACCGCTAGGCAGCGTCCGTGCTCGAGCGTATGCCGGCGCCGACGAGACAGGGGATACCCTTGATCGCTCGCCCGGCGGGGCGAGTACAGCCTGAGCGCTTCAGCGTCTGCCTTGCTGGTACGAGTTCGTCGGATCAGGCCCGTCGCAAGGTGTGCAGCACACGAGCAGTGCTTGGACCTCTTGCGCTGATGTAAAGGTCGAGAGATGGCGCGTACCACACGGTGGGGTTAGCCGACGATCGTGTGACGATGACTGGAACGCCGTTCACCGTGATCCTTCGGCCAGCGGGGATCTTGATCTCCAGGGGTTGTCGGTAGAGGACTACGACGTTGAGAGTGCTCGGGTAATTGGCGCAGTACTCGAGCGTCTTGCCGTACCCGAGCAGAAGCGAAATTTTTGTGGACGGGGCAGTTCGTGTTGTGCTCCACGCCCCAGTCCTTGGGAACCGAGATCGTCGCTCCGCTGTACGTGTAGGACTGCCATCCCTCGGGGACCCTTGCGTGATTCGCAGACCGAGCTCGACCGTCCGTCGCCTCGGTGCGGCTGATCGCAGACAGCCCTCGGGCAACGACGACGTGCCTGAAAAGTTGGTGATGTTGACGACGTTCGGGGCTACCAGGTGGGGAGGATGATGCATGCCGGGTGGTGGCGGACACGCGGCTCCGTGGATCGCTCCGAGCAACAGCGCTCCCACGCGTGCCGAACCCGGACAAACCGGCGGCTGTCGGAATATCTTCCAAGTCGGTGGGGTGGAGATGGTCACGCCGTCGAAGGTGTGCGTGGTCCAACCAGCGGGAACGGAGGGCTTCGGAGTCACCGCTGGGGCGCTCGAGCACGAGCACAAGACAGCCACCACGGCCATCGGCGCCATGGCGAGTCTTCGCGATCTCCAAACCACAGTGCCTAGGACGCTGCAACCGCTCGATCGGTTCGGGCAGGCCCGACGTCCCAGGTCCGTGTGACGGAGCAGAGCCACATCGTCCTCGTTGGCCCGCCGGGTCAGGGCGCACCCGGCCATTCGCGCGTCGGGCCGGGACCGCTGCCGGATCCTCCCGAGACCCAGCCGGAACGATCCTCGATCGAGGTTCCAGCACCGCTTTTGGCGCTACCCGATCAACACGATTCGCCGGCTCAGCCGAGCACGAGCTCGGCCATGGTCCGCAGCGTGGCGAGGTCGCCGTTGACGAGCATCGTCGTCGCCCGCGACTCGCGCCAGGCGTCGAGGTCGTCGCGGATCTTCTCCACCGGCCCGACGAGCGCGATGTCCTCCACCATGGACGTGGGGACCGCCGCCGCGGCGTCGTCCTTGCGCCCGTCGAGATACGCGTCCTGGATCTTGTGCGCCGCCTCCTCGTAGCCCATCCGGGCGAAGACGTCGAAGTGGAAGTTCATCTCCTTCGCCCCCATGCCGCCGATGTAGAGCGCGAGATACGGCCGGAACCCGTCCGCCGCCGCGTCGGTGTCGTCGTTGATGACCGTCGGCGCGAAGGCCAGGATCTCGAAGTCCTCGGCGCTGCGCCGCGCGCCCGGCCGGGCGAAGCCCTCGTCGAGCGACGCCTCGAAGGAGGACATCGCCTTGGGCGAGAAGAAGATGGGGAACCAGCCGTCGGCGATCTCCGCCGCCAGCGCCACGTTCTTCGGCCCCTCCGCCCCCAAAATGATCGGCACGTCTGCCCGCAGCGGATGCACGATCGGCTTGAGCGGCTTGCCCAGGCCGGTGCCGCCCGGATACGGCAGGGGGTAGTGCGGGCCGTCGTTGGTGACCGGCTTCTGGCGCGCCAGCACCTGGCGCACGACGTCGACGTACTCGCGGGTGCGGGCGAGCGGCGCCGTAAAGGGCTGGCCGTACCAGCCCTCGACGACCTGGGGGCCCGACACCCCGAGCCCGAGGACGAAGCGGCCGCCCGAGAGGTGGTCGAGCGTCAGCGCCGCCATCCCCATGGCGGTCGGCGTGCGCGCCGAGAGCTGGCACAGCGACGTGCCGAGGCGGACCCGCTCGGTCCGGGAGCCCCACCACGACAGCGGGGTCAGGGCGTCGGAGCCGTAGGACTCCGCCGTCCAGACGGAGTCGTAGCCGAGGCGGTCGGCCTCCATCACGAGCTCGAGCGCATGGGCCGGTGGCCCCGAGCCCCAGTACCCCATCTGCAGGCCGATCTTCATCGTCTTCACGTGGTGCTCCTCTCGCGGCTCAGACCTTGGCGATGATCTCGTCGGCGAACCAGCGCACGGCGCCGAGACGCGCCGCCAGCGCCTCGGCGTCGGGCGTGTCGGGCGCGACGTCGACGAACATCCAGGGCGCGCACACCATGTCGGTCACGCCCGCCTCGGCGAACCGGCGGTACAGGTCGACGTCGGGCCGCTCCTTGATCGACAGGTAGACGGTGAAGTCCTCGTCCTCGCGGTCCGCCTTCTTCAACGCCTCGCGCAGGTTGGCGAGATGCATCCAGGCCTCCTCCGCGCTGTACGCACCGGCCGCGATCCAGCCGTCGCACAGGGCGGCCGTGCGCCGCAGCGCCACCGCCGAGTGCCCGCCGCCGATGATCGGGACCGGCTCGCTCGGCGCCGGGAGCATCTGGCACTCGGGGACGTCGTAGTACTCGCCGTGGAACTCCACCCAGCCGCCGCGCCACAGCGCGCGCAGCGCGACGATCATCTCGTCGAGGCGCTTGCCCCGGGTGGAGAAGTCCTGGCCGGTCTGGTCGAACTCCTCCTTGCACCAGCCGACGCCCACGCCGAGGCGCACCCGGTTGTCCGAGATCACCGCGGCGGTGGCCACCGACTTGGCCACCGTGATCAGGTCGCGCGCCGGCGCCACGTACACGCCGGTGGTGAACAGGAGGTGCTCGGCCACCGTCGCCATCCCGGCGATGAGCGTCATCGGGTCGGGCCACGGCGTCTCGGCCTCCCAGCCCGGGTGCCCGTCCTCGCGCACCGAGTACGTGTAGCGCGATTCGAGGTGGCGCGGGTTGAAGAGATGGTCCGAGACGTACATGCCGGAATAACCGAGCTCGTCGGACGCCTTGGCCAGCGGCACGGCCTGGCGCGTCGGCAGGAAGCTGACCGCCTGGTGGAAGCGCAGCGGCCCACCGCCGCCGGCACCGGCGCCGCTCGGCGCTGCGTTCACCTCAGCGGGCCCGCGCGGGCAGCGGCGTGCCCCCGATCGGCGACGACGGCGCGAACGCGATCGGGATGTGCTTGGTGCCGTTGATGAAGTTCGACTGCAGGCGCTGAACCTCGCCGTCGAGGCGCATGTCGGGCATGCGGTCGAGCAGGCGGTCGAACATCACCATGATCTCCATCCGCGCCAGGTTCGCGCCGAGGCAGAAGTGCGGCCCGCCGCCGCCGAAGGCGATGTGGTTGTTGGGCGAGCGCGTGACGTCGAACGTGTCCGGCTGCTCGAAGGCGTTCTCGTCGCGGTTGGCCGACGTGTGCCAGAAGACGATCTTGTCGCCCTCCTTGACGTCCTGGCCGCGCAGCTCGAAGTCAGCCGTGGCCGTGCGCCGGAAGTGCATGACCGGCGTGACGTAGCGCAGCATCTCCTCGACGGCGCCGGGGAGCAAGGAGCGGTCCGCCCGCAGCTTCTCCCATTGGTCTGGATGCTCGAAGAAGGCGGTCATGGCGCCCGACATGAGGTTCCGCGTCGTCTCGTTGCCCGCCACGATGAGGAGGAGGAAGAAGAGGTCGAGCTCGAGCTGATCGAGCTTCTCGCCCTCGACCTCGGCGCCGATGAGCACCGACACCAGGTCGTCCTTGGGCGCCAGCTTGCGCTGCGACGCCAGCTCCTCGGCGTAGCTGTAGACCTGCATGGCGGACTCGCCGGGGTCGGCGCCCGGGATCTGGTACTCGGGGTCTTCGGCGCCGATCATGCGGTTCGACCAGTCGAAGACCATGCGACGGTCCTCCTGGGGCACGCCGAGCAGCTCGGCGATGACCAGGAGCGGGAGCTCGGCGGAGATCTCCTCGACGAAGTCGGCCGTGCCGCGCTCGCACACCGCGTCGATGATCCCGTCGGCATACCCGACGATGCTCGCCTCGAGGTCGCGCACCATCTTGGGTGTGAAGCCCTTGTTGACCAGACACCGGTAACGCGTGTGCATGGTCGGGTCCATGTTGACCATCATCAGCTGCTGCTGGGCCAGCTGGTCGTCGTCCATCTCGTGGAAGAGTGAGCCGCGCCGCGCCGAGGAGTAGTGCTCCCAGTCCCGGTTGACCTGCACGCAGTCGTCGTAGCGGGTGACGGCCCAGAAGCCGCCACGCGGCGCCACCTCCTCGGGGTGCCAGTAGACGGGCGCCTCGGCCCGCAGCTCGGCGAACCAGTGGTGGGGGACCCCGGCCACGAAGTTCCGCCCGTCGATGAGGTCGATCTCGTCGAGGCTCAAGGACCCCCCTTTCGCTGTGTGCTCGGCGCTGCTCGGCGCTGCTCGGCCCTGCTCGGCCCTGCTCGGCCCGACCGCCGTGTGACCGCCGCTCGGCGCCTGGCCTTTCGCGTTCGTTTTTAGAACGTGTGTCAGTGTGGATCATAGGCACGCCGCGCGCCGGCCGTCCGGGGCCGGCCGTCGCCGCCTGCCGCACCGGTGCCGTCGAAACGAGAACGTGTTACAGTTTTTGCCGAGCGCGGCCTTGACCTGGCAGGGACCGCCGAGTGCACGCGAGGCTGCCCCACGATGTTCCTCGAAGAGAGCCCCGAGCAGCAGGAACTGCGTGCCGAGCTGCGTCGCTACTACACCGAACTGCTGACCGACGAGGTGCGCGCGGGCCTGGCCGAGGCCGGCGAGGCCGGTGAAGCCTGGCGTGACGTCGTGCGCCAGATCGGCAAGGACGGGTGGCTCGGCATCGGCTGGCCCACCGAGTTCGGCGGCCAGGGGCGCCCGGCCACCGACCAGTTCATCTTCTTCGACGAGACCCGGCGCGCCGGCGCCCCGTTCCCGTTCGTCACGATCAACACGGTCGGCCCGACCATCATGCGCTTCGGCACCGAGGAGCAGAAGTCGTTCTTCCTGCCCAAGATCCTCGCCGGCGAGGTCAACTTCGCCATCGGCTACACCGAGCCCGAGGCCGGCACCGACCTGGCCTCGCTGCGCACCCGCGCCGTGCGCGACGGCGAGGAATACGTCGTGAACGGCGCCAAGATCTTCACCTCCGGTGCCGACGGGGCCGACTACATCTGGCTCGCCACCCGCACCAACCCCGACGCGCCCAAGCACAAGGGCATCTCGATCCTGTGCGTGCCGACGACCGCCGCCGGCTTCGCGTGGTCGATCATCAACACGGTCGGCGGGCTGACCACGACGCAGACCTTCTACGACAACGTGCGCGTGCCCC
>DASZMN010000002.1:0-7263 GCA_035551835.1 Acidimicrobiales bacterium
CGCTCCCGGGTCGGGCCCGACTCCCGGCCCTATAGGCGCGACTGCTGCTCATTTCTGGCGCAAATGCGAACTCACGTCGCTGCGCATTTCGCGGCGAGATGCGCAGAATGTCGCCGTAGGCACCTCGAACCTCCGACAAGGGTCTTCGGCGCAGGGCGTTCTTCGTGGCGTGGCGTGGCGTGGCCGGCGCCGACGGCCGGACCGGTTCCGGCGGGCGGGCGCCGTGGGCCAAAAGGGGGCGCCGTGGGCCACAAAAAGGGGGGAGGAGACGACGGCGCCTGGACGGCGCGCCGGGACGAAAGGGGTGCGAGGGCCAACGGTCGTTGGGCCGGCAGGGGTGTGGCCCGGGAGAGCGGCCTGAGCGGCGAAAACCCGCCGGCGAGCGCGTCGAATGGCGTGGGATGGGGCCGTTCCACAAAGATGGTCCGCCATGAACGTCGTCGTTTGCGTCAAGCAGATCCCCGATCCGGCGGCCCCCGGGGCCCTCAAGCCGGACACCCACACGCTGGACCGATCCGGCAAGCTGATCATGGACGACTCCGACAACTACGGGGTCGAGATGGCGCTCCAGCTGGCCGGCGGCGAGGGTGACGAGGTCACCCTGGTCTCCATGGCGCCGGGGGGCGAGACCTCCGGCCTGCGCACCGGCCTCGCCATGGGCGCGGCCAAGGCGATCTTGATCAGCGACGATGCGCTTGCCGGCAGCGACGCGCTGGGCACGGCCAAGGTGCTCGCAGCCGCCATCGCCCGGGCCAACCCCGACCTCGTCGTCATGGCGACCGAGTCGACCGACGGCTACACCGGGACGCTGCCGGTGCAGGTCGCCGAGCTGATGGGGCTGCCGTCGGTGACGTTCGCCAAGGCCATTGCGGTCGACGGCTCCTCCGTGAAGGTCGAGCGTCAGACCGAGGCCGGTTACGACGAGGTCGTCGTCCCGCTGCCCGCCCTCGTGACGGTGACGGCGGGCGTGGTCGAGCCGCGCTACCCCTCCTTCAAGGGGATCATGGCGGCCAAGTCCAAGCCGGTCGACAACCTCACGGTCGCCGACCTCGGCATCGACGCGTCGCAGGTGGGCGCGGCCGGCGCCGGGCAGGAGATCACCGACGTCTCCCCGGCCGAGGAGCGCGCGGGTGGAGAGATCGTGGTGGACGAGGGCGACGGCGCGCAGCGCGTCGTGGCCTTCCTCGAGCAGCTGAAGGTGGTCTGAGGATGGCGATCGACAAGATCTGGGTGTTGGCCGAAACGACCGACGGGGCCCCCACGCCGGTCACCTTGGAGCTGCTGACCGAGGCCCGCGAGGTGGGCTCGACGGTCGAGGCCGTGGCGTGGGGCGCCGACGCCGCCGCGCTGGCCGGGCCGCTGGGCGAGTACGGCGCCACGACGGTCTACGACGTCGGCGACGTCGGTGACGTCCTGCCGGGCGTGCCGGTGGCGGCCGCCGTGGCGGCGCTGGTCCAGGGCGGCAACGCGCCCGACGCCATCTTGTTCCCCGCGACCTACGAGGGTCGCGACATCGCGGGTCGCCTGTCGGTCAAGCTCGACAAGCCCGTGCTGACGAACGTCACCGGTTTGACCGAGAGCGACGGCGGGCTGGCGAGCCAGCATCCTGCGTTCGGCGGCAACCTGATCGTCACCGCGAAGTTCACCGGCGAAGGGCCGGGCCTCTTCGTCATCCGGGCCAAGTCGTTCGCGGCCGAGCCGTCGGGCGGCGCAGCGGCCGCGGTCGCGGCGGCGCCGGTGCCCGACGTGGCGTCGACGAACACAGCCAAGGTCACCGAGCGCCACGTCGAGGAGCGCAGCGGGCCGAAGCTCGACGAGGCGGCGGTCGTCGTGTCGGGTGGCCGGGGCCTCGGGGACGCGGCGAACTACGCCCTCATCGAGGAGCTGGCCAAGTTGCTCCACGGCGCCGCGGGCGCGTCGCGCGCCATCGTCGACGCCGGCTGGGTCCCGTACTCGCACCAGGTCGGCCAGACCGGCAAGACGGTGAAGCCCACCGTCTACATGGCCTGCGGGATATCGGGCGCCACCCAGCACCTGGTGGGCATGAAGGGCTCCAAGAACATCATCGCCATCAACAAAGACAAGGAGGCCCCGATCTTCTCGGTGGCCGACCTCGGGATCGTCGGCGACGTGCACAAGGTGCTGCCGGCGCTGATCGAGGCGCTCAAGGCCAAGGGCTAGGGGCTCGCGTTCGGGAGTCGCTGCGGGACAACTGCGGCGGCGAGCTCGGCCGACCGGCATGGGGCCAACCGGGCAACGGGGCGAGGGGGCGAGGGGGCGACGAAGGACAAAGCAAACGGGGCGTGAAAGGACGCGCCCCGGGAACGCGGGCGCGCGGCGGTACATTCGGCGCACGCCCTGACCGCCACTGATGCTCTTTCCCACGATCGACTTCGCCATCTTCTTCGCCGTGGCCTTCGCGGTGAACTGGATCCTCAACCCCTACGCGGGCTGGTGGAAGCTCGCCATGATCGGCCTCAGCTACGTCTTCTACGGCTGGGTGGGATGGAGCTACTGCCTGTTGCTGTTCGCCACGACGGCCGTTGCCTTCGTCGGTGGTGCGGTGACGGCGGCGATGCGCAACGAACGCGGCCGAAGAGCCGCCATGATCGCCTCGGTCACCGTGCTGCTGGGGATCCTCGCCTGGTTCAAGTACTACGGGTTCATCTCGGTGAACGTGGACAACCTGACCCGGGCCCTCGGGATGGGCCACGCCGTGCCGCTGCTGCAGGTGGCGCTCCCGATCGCGATCTCATTCTTCACCTTCATGGCGATCAGCTACGTGGTCGACATCTACCGCCGAAAGCTCGAACCGGCCAAGCCACTCGACTTCGCGGTCTACCTGTCCTTCTTCCCGCACCTCCTCGCCGGTCCGATCGTGCGCGGCACCGAGCTGCTGCCCCAGATCCGCCGGCGGCGCGACGCCGACAACATCGACTACTCGCGCGCCTTCTGGCTGATCCTCGCCGGCCTGTTCAAGAAGGTGGTGATCTCGTCGTACGTGGCGAGCCAGATTGTGAACCCGGTCTTCACGTCGCCAAGCCAGCACTCGGCGCTCGAGGCGATCTTCGCGGCCTGGGGGTATGCCGTGCAGATCTACTGCGACTTCAGCGGCTACACCGACATCGCGATCGGGCTGGCGCTGCTGCTCGGATTTCGCTTCCCGCAGAACTTCGACGCGCCCTACACCGCGCGCAACCTTCAGGACTTCTGGCGGCGCTGGCACATGACCCTGTCGCGCTGGCTGCGCGACTACCTCTACATCCCGCTCGGCGGCGACCGTGGCCGCCAGTCGACGACGGTGCGCAACATCATGATCACCATGGTGCTGGGCGGCCTGTGGCACGGCGCGGCGTGGACCTTCGTCATCTGGGGCGGGCTGCACGGGGCCGGCCAGAGCTTCGGGCACCTGCGCCGGGCCAGCCGCGAGCGCCGCGGCCTACCCCCCGTCGCCGAGGGCCCGGTGCGGATCTGGGTGCAGCGGTTCCTGACCTTCCAGTTCGTGTGCCTCGGGTGGGTCTTCTTCAACGCGTCCGGCGTGTCACAGGCGACAGCGGTGATCGGCCGCGTCTTCAACGGCTGGGGTGAGGCGTCGCCCCTGGTCACGCCGCTGCTGGTCCTGGCCGTTGTGGGCACGCTGGTCTCCCAATTCGTGCCGCCGATCAGGGTGGACCGCCTGCAGGCGGCCTTCTCGCGCCAGCACGCCGCGATCCAGGTCGGGCTCCTCGGCTTCGCGCTGCTCGGCATCACCACGTTCGGCCCGGTGGGTGTCGCCCCCTTCATCTACTACCGGTTCTGATGAGCACACCGCCCGCACCGACCCCGACCCCGGCCGACCCGCCGACCCCGGCCGACCCACCGACCCTGGCCGACGCGCCCACCTCGGCCGACCCACCGACCACGGCCGACGCGCCCACCCCGGCCGACGCGCGGGCCGCTCCGTCGGCCGCTTCGGCACAGGACACGGTGCCGCCCGACGGGCGCGTTCGCCTGCAGTGGACCCGCGTCCTGCTGCTCGGGGTGCTCGCCTTCGCGCTGTGGTTCCTCCTGTTCGCGCCGACCCTCCAGCACAACGCGCAGGTCTCCCCGGTCGGCCAGCGCCGCTCGGTGAGCCTCGACGTCACCGGTCCGGTGGCCGCGCTCAGCCGCGATCTCCAGCTCTCGCGCATCGTGTCGGCCACCGGACGCTCCAACCGCCAACCAGGCGGCACGGTCGGGTTGATCACCTCGGGGCCGCGCCCCGACAAACCGAAGACGAAGCCGAGCCAGACCGCTCGTGGAGGAACGGCGACGACCACGACGACCGCGCCGGACCCCAAGCACCCGACGGCGGCCGCGCCGTTGCGCGTCCTGATCGTGGGCGACTCCATCGGCCTCGACATGGGCGGGGCGCTGCAGTCGGACCTGGCGGCGACCGGGGTCGTCAGCGCCGCCCTCGACGCCCGGGAGAGCACGGGGCTGACCCGGCCCGACTACTTCGACTGGCCGGCCGAGCTGACGACGGACCTCAAGACCGCGAACCCACAGGTGGTGGTCGTCATGATCGGCGCCAACGACGCGCAAGACTTCTTGGGGCCGCCCGACACGCCCTTCACGTCGCCCAAGTGGAACGACCTCTACGCACAGCGCGTCGCGCAATTCATGCAGCTCGCGGGGAGCGGCGGTGCGGCGGTCGTCTGGGTGGGCATGCCACCCATGCAGAATCCGGCGCTCAGCGCGCAACTGGCCGACGTCAACGGGGTGGACCAGCACCAGGCGGCGATCGCAAAGCCCCCGGTGACCTTCGTCAGCACGCTGAAGTCACTTGGGACCCCGACGGGCGGCTACACGGCGTTCACGACCAACGCGGCCGGGCAGATCGTCAACACCCGCACGCCCGATGGCATCCACCTCACGCCGGGCGGGAGCCAGGTGGTGGCCCAGCAGGTCATCGCGCAGCTGGTGACGAACGGGTACCGCATCCCCTGAGCGCCCGGCGGGTCCGTGGCGTTCGGGCTCGGGCTCGGGGTCGTCGTTGGCCCTAGGGACCCGGCGACGCTCCTTCGAGCGCCCGCTCGTCGTTCGGATCGCAGTCGAGCGGGTTGAGCGGCCCGGTGTCCACGCCGGCCCGGCGCGGCCGTAGGTAGATCACCCAGTAGAGGGCGGCGCCCAGCAGCACTGCGCCGAGGGTCCAGCCGAGGGCGGTTGTGCCCAGCCCGACGTACTTGAGGCCCGAGGCGAAGATGACGAACATGATGACGGGGCGGATGTAGCGGTCCGGGGCGCGCGACGAGATCAGCGAGCCGACGAGGACGGCCGGGACGCTGCCGATGACGATCGACGTCGTCACGGAGAACTCGACGTGCCCGAAGGCGAGCGCGCCGAGCGCGGCGGCCAGCGTCAACGGGACGGCCTGGGTCAGGTCCGTGCCGACCAGCTGGTTGGCCCCGAGCACCGGGTAGAGGAAGAGGAGCAGCACGATCATCAAGGAGCCCGATCCGACCGAGGTCATGCCGACGATGAACCCGCCGATCAGGCCGATGGCGACCGTGGGGAGCGGCCGCACCGCGACCTGGTCGATCAGCCCGAGACGCCGCTGACCCGAACGCTTGTCGAGTACCGCGCGCAGCACCATGGCTCCCGCCCCGACCAACAGGGCGGCACCGAGGATGGTCTGGACGTTGGTCTCGGCGCCCTTGGAGTTGCCGAGGAGGTGCAGCACCCAGGAACCGAGTAGCGCTGCGGGGACCGAGCCAATGACCATGTAGCCGACGAGCCCGTAGTTGACCGTCTTCTTCGTCATGTGCACGACGGCGCCCACCGGGCGCATCAGGACGGCCGCCACGAGGTCGCTCGAGATGGCGGTCGACGGCTTGACGTTGAAGAAGAGGATGAGCATCGGGGTCATGAGTGCCCCTCCGCCCGCGCCCGTCATCCCCACCAGGAAGCCCACGACGGCGCTGCCAAGCACGATGTAGGGGTCAATCGACATCGGGCCTCCCTAGGGACGATGGCCGTTCATCGTCCACCCATAGATGATCGTTGTTTCATATTAACGATCTATTGAGTCGGGAATCACGGCGGGCGCCTCCGGCGGACCAGCAAAGCCGGTGAGCTGGAAGAACGGCTTAGACGAGGGGCCAGGGATAGGGCGGCCAGTCGCGGTCGTCAACCATTTCGGGCAGCGCCCGCAGGCTCAGGAGCCAGGACAGGCGGTCCCAGGTGGCCGCTACCTCGGCGGGCTCGAGGAGGGTGCACATTGCGGGCGAGGGACCGTCGTGGGCCAGCCGGCCCAGGTCCTCTTGGGCCTCTGGCCCCAGGGCGAGACCGCCGAAGTCCCAGATCACCGTGCGCAGCTTGTCCTGCACGTTGAAGCAGAGCCCGTTGTCGATGGCCCACAGGCGCTCCTCGGCCAACAGGACGTGGCCGCTCTTGCGGTCGGCGTTGTTGGCGACGACGTCGAAGGCGCACAGCTGCATGAGGGTGGGGTGCCACTGCGGGTCGTCACGCAAGGTGAAGTAGTGCGACGTGCCGTCCTCGTGCACGAAGCGCTGCACCGAGCCGGGGCCGAACGGACCCTCGGCGCGCTCGACGGTCTCGGGGACGAGGCCCCAGCCGAGGGCCTCGGAGAGCACGTACGCCGCGACCTCGCGGCGGAACAGCCCTCCGGGGAAGTCCCACAGCGGCCGCTCGCCCTTGTGCGGCTTGTAGACGGCGAGCAGTTCGTCGGCGCCCAGCCGGCAAGTGACGAGCAAGGTGGCGTTCGAGCTGCCGGCGATGCGCCCGTGCACCTCCATCTCACCGGAGGTGAGGACGGTCTCGACGTTGGCGTCCGCCACCGCGGTCAGTTCGCCGGTGGACGGTGCCCGTTGGTGCGGGGGCAGTCGTGGCCCGAGGGGTCGAGGGGCAACGAACAGAGGGGGCAGGGAGGCCGGCCCGCCTCGACGAGCCGGGTGGCGTGGATGGCGAAGGCGGCGGCCTGCTCGCGGGACAAGGCCACCCGCAGCACGTGGCCGCCCTCGTCCAGCTCGTCGTCGCCCGCGTCTTCCTCCTCGTCCTCCTCGCCCACGCCGATCTCCTCGAGGACGATCACGATGCGGTCGAGCTCTTCGTCGTAGGAGACGCCGATCGTCCCGACCACCCACTCGAACTCCTCGGTGCCGTAGAACGCGAGATCATCGGGCAGGTGCCCGGGCCGCCCGAGCTCCTTGACGATGCGCCCGAGGTACCCGGCCAGCACGGCGATCTGCTGCTTCTCGACCTTGACCGTGGTCTCAGTGAGCC
>DASZMN010000003.1:0-5368 GCA_035551835.1 Acidimicrobiales bacterium
CCTCGGTCATCTGCTCGCCCACGCCGGCCAGGAGGAGCTTGGGGTTCCCGTGCGGGTTCGGACCCGGATCGAAGAACGGCGTCATCAGGGTGTGCGTGTAGAACTCGCCGCGGAAGTCCAACTTCTCGCCGGTCTCCCACGCCTTCCAGATGGCCCGGATGGCGAGCATCATCTCGCGCATGCGGGGCGCCGGGTGCGACCACGGCATGGAGAAGCGCTTCGTGATGTGCGGTTTGATCTGGCTCCCCATTCCCATCATGAAGCGACCCTTGGTCAGCAGCTGGAGATCGTTGGCCAGCACGGCCAGCGTCATCGGGTTGCGGGCGAAGGCCACCGTGATGCCGGTCCCGAACTCGAGCTTCTCCGTGGCCCCGGCGCCGATCGCGATCGGGAGGAACGGGTCGTGGCTGGTCTCGGCCGACCACACGCCGTCGTACCCGCTCGCCTCGGCCTTGGCCGCCTGCTCGGCCACCCCGCTGGGGTCGAAGCCGATGCCGCCGTCGATCTTCATTCCGCGCGTCCTCTCTCCTCTACCGACCCGTCCAAACCCGCCGCCGACCCGTCCAACCCCGCCAACCCGTCCAACCCGTCCCACCCCGCCGGCCCCGCGGGCCCCGCGGCCAGACTCACTGCTCTTCGCCGCGCAGGAAGCGCTCGAGCTCGGCCGCGATCTCGTCGCCCGACGGCATCTCCTCCACGCCCATCGCGTTGCCCTCCGAAGCGTCGATGCTCTCCTCGAGCTTGCGCACCATGGCCTGGTGCTCCGCGTTGTCCGAGATGAGCTGGTCCACCTGGCGACGCGAGCTGTCCGCCGCCCGGCGCAGCGCCGACGAATCGATCGAGAGCCCGGCGACGCTCGACAGCCCGTCGAGCAGTGCGGCGCTCGCATCGGGGAACGGCATGGCCGCCACGTAGTGCGGCACCCGGGCCCACAGGCTCACGGTGGGCGTGCCCACCTGGCCGAAGGCCAGCTCCAGCACCGACAACACACCCGCCGGCACCTCGAGCTCGCCTTGCACGATCCCCACCTGCTCAATCAGGTGCGTCGAGCCCGCTGGGGCCGTCGCGGCCAGCCGGACCGGGCGCGTGTGCGGTGCCGGGGCGGGGAAGGCGCCCAGGCCGACGACCATGCGCACCCGCCACGAGCGGGCCAGGCCGACGACCGCGTCGGTGAAGGCGCGCCAGTGGAAATCCGGCTCGGGGCCCACGAGGAAGAGGATGTCGCGCCCCTCCCCGTCGGTGCCCTGGCGCACCACCGTGCGCGGCCACGTCAGATCGGTCGTCACGCCGTTCACGATCCGGGCCACTGGGCGCCGGGCCCGCTGGTCCAAGAAGTGCTCTCCGTTGAAGGTCACGATCGTCTCGGTCGGGCCGCCGCCCAGTAGCGCCGCCACCGCGGTGGTCGCGCCGAGCCCGGCGTCGACCCAGCCCTCCAGCGAGACCACCAGCACCGGGTCGCGCAGCTCCGGTTCCGCGTTGATCTCGAAGATCTCGGTCATCCCTCCGGGGCCGCCGGGGCCGCCGGGGCTCACCGGACGGACTCCAAGGACTGTTCCGCCATCTCGAAGAGGCGCCCGACCTGCGCGGGGAACGAGTCCACGCTGCCCGTGTCGCCCGCGCCGGCGCCGGCCACATAGCGCGCGTAGACACCCTGGAGGATGCAGCCGAGCTTCCAGTAGCCGAAGGCCACGTAGTAACCGACGCCCGAGATGTCGAGGTCCGACGACGAGCCGTAGCGCTCGAGCACCTGGGCGCGGGTCGAGAACCCCGGCGCCGTGGTCGGCGAGAGCCCGAGGACGGCCATCTCGTCGCTCGGGTCGGCCCAATAGACCATGAGCAGCCCGAGGTCGGCGAGCGGATCGCCCAACGTGCAGATCTCCCAGTCGAGGATGGCCCGCACGCTGCCGTCGTCGGCCAGCACGACGTTGTCCATGCGGTAGTCGCCGTGGACGACCGAGGTGCGCTGCTGCTTGGGGATGCGCCGGGCCAGCTCGTCGCTGACCCGCTCGACCAGGTCGCCGTGGTCCACGCCCTCGACCTGCATCTGGTCGTACTGCCCGCGCCACCGCTTGAGCTGCCGCTCGATGTAGCCCTCGTGCCGTCCCAGATCACCCAGCCCGACCGCGTCGGGGTCGACGTCGTGCAGCGCGGCGAGCGTGTCGGCCATGTGGTCGCCGATGGCCCGGCGGGTGGCCACGTCGAAGGCCTCCTCGGCCTGCGGCGCGCTACGCAGGATGTGCCCGTCGACGAACTCCATGACGTAGAAGGGACGCTCGTTGACCGCCTCGTCGGTGCAAAGCCCGAGCGCGAGGGGGACGGGGATGCCGACCGGGCCGAGCGAGTGGATGAGGCGGTATTCGCGTGTCATGTCGTGGGCCGTCGGCAGCACGTGGTGCAGGGGCGGCCGGCGCAGAGCCCAGGCCCGCCCCTCTGCGTCCTCGACCCGGAAGGTGAGGTTGGAGCGGCCGCCGGCGACGAGCGTGAACGTCAGCGGGCGACGCAGCTCGGGCAGCTGGGCGGCCATCCACTCGGTGACCGGACCTGCATGAATGCCTTCGGGAGCCTGCGACACGGGTCCCGACGCTAATCGGTGTGCTCCGGCCCCTTCAGAGCGCGGTTCCCGCGGGTCCCGACGGCCGTCTGGGCCCGGGACACCCATTAGCGTCGTACCCCAATGGACGTCACCGACGAGACATTCCAAGAGGAGGTCCTGGCCCGCAGCACCACGGTGCCGGTGGTCGTGGACCTCTGGGCGCCCTGGTGTGGGCCGTGCAAGACGCTCGGGCCCATGCTCGAGAAGGCGGTCGCCGACACGGGTGGTGCCGTCGCCCTGGCCAAGGTGAACGTCGACGACAACCCACGCATCGCGCAGTCGTTCGCCGTCCAGTCCATTCCGGCCGTCTTCGCCATCGCCAACGGGCAGGTGGTGGACCAGTTCATCGGGGCGCTCCCCGAGGCGCAGGTCACCGCGTTCGTCCAGCGGCTGGCGCCGGCTCCGAGCGAAGCCGACAATCTGGTGACCGCGGGCGACGAGGCGTCGCTGCGCCGGGCGCTCGAGCTCGAGCCGGATCACCGTGGCGCCATCGAGGCCCTGGCCCGACTGCTCATCGACCGTGGCGACCCCCAGGAGGCCCTGGCGATCCTCGCCCGCATCCCCGAGACCGACGCGACCCGCCTGCTCGCGGCCGACGCCCGGCTCCTCGAGGCCGGGGTCGACGTCTCCGACACGGGCCGCGACGACATCGCCGCCAAGCTCGACGGCCTGCTCGACCGGGTGCGCGATGACGACGCCGCACGCCAGGAGTTCGTCGACCTGCTCGAGGCGCTCGGGCCGTCCGACCAGCGCACCAACGAGTTCCGGCGGGCGCTGGCGGCGCGCCTGTTCTGATGACCCTCGGGGCCGCCGCCGCACGCACCGGGGCCGGTACCGAGACCAGCACCGCACCCGGCGCCGCCCCCGGCACCCCCTTCATCCCGAGCGCCACCACACTCGACCTCGGCGCCCAGCGTTACGACCTCACCCACCGGGCGCTCGTGATGGGGATCCTCAACCGCACGCCGGACTCCTTCTACGACAAGGGCGCCACCTTCGAGCTCGACAAGCTCTATGCGCGGGCCGAGCAGCTGGTCGCCGACGGCGCCGACATCCTCGATATCGGTGGCGTCAAGGCGGGACCCGGCGCCGAGGTGACGGAGGTCGAGGAGCTCGACCGCGTCGCGCCGGTCGTCGCCGGCCTCGTCGCCCGCTTCGACACGCCGGTCTCCATCGACACCTGGCGGGCGTCGGTCGCCCGGGCCTGCTACACCGAGGGCGCAGTCATGGGCAACGACATCAGCGGCCTGGCCGACCCCGACTACGCGCCGGCGGCGGCCGCCCACGAGTCAGCGGTCGTCATCACCCACATCCGCCTGGCGCCGCGAGTGGCCGACCCCGCCCCGCACTACGACGACGTCGTCGCCGACGTGGCCGCGTTCCTCACCGAGCGCGCCGGGCGCGCACGCGACGCCGGCGTCCCGCCCGAGCGCATCGTGCTCGATGCGGGCCTTGACCTCGGCAAGACGGCCGACCAGTCGCTGACCCTCCTGCGCGCCTCGCGACGGCTGGCCGAGCTCGGCTTCCCGCTGCTCCTCTCCGCGTCCAACAAGACGTTTCTCGGCAAGGTGCTCGATCTGGAGATCACCGAGCGGGGTGGCGCTTCCATCGGCGCGGCGGCCCTCGGCATCTCGTGGGGCTGCCGCATCATCCGCGTGCACGACGTCTTGGGCACGTGTCGCGCCCGCGACGTCCTGGCCGCCGTGAGCGAGGCGCAGTGAGCGGGCGCGCCGCGGCCTATCTGGTACGGGGGGACGACCCCTCGCTGGTCGCGCAGGAGGTCCGCGCGCTGGTCACCGGGATCGTCGGCGACCGCGACCACTCGCTCGTGGTCGAGGAGATCGGCGGCGCGGCGGGGGAGGAGCTCGATGTCGGCGCCGTCGTCGACGCAGCCTGCACGCCCCCGTTCCTCCTGGACCTGCGCGTCGTGGTGGTGCGCGACGCCGGGCGGTTGCTCACGGCGGACGTGCCCCGGCTGATCGAGGTGGTGCAGGCGCCGCTCCCCACCACCGTGCTGGTGCTCGTGGCGGGTGGCGGCACCGTCCCGGCGGCGCTGATCAAGGCCATCGCCGCGCAGGGCGAGGTGATCGACGTCTCGACGAGCAAGGCCGGCGACCGCAAGGCGTGGCTCCACGAGCACCTGCGCGCCGCGAACGTGCAACTCGACCGGGCGGCCTCGGACCTACTGGCCGCCCACGTGGGCGAGGACCTCGGGCGGGTCGAGGGGCTACTGTCCGCGCTGAGCGCCGCCTACGGCGAAGGGGCGAGCGTCTCGGCCGACGACCTGGCGCCCTACCTCGGCGATGCGGGCAACCTGCCGCGCTACGCGCTCACCGACGCCATCGACCGCGGCGACCCGCGTACGGCGCTGCGGGTGCTGCACCGGCTCTTCGAAGCCGGCGGGTTGGCGCCGATGCAGATCCTGGCGACCCTGCACGGGCACTTCACCAACATGCTCGCCCTCGACGGCGCGGACGCGATGGGCGAGCGCGACGCCGCGGCGATCCTCGGCACGGCGCCCTTCGTGGCGAAGAAGGCGCTGGAGCAGTCGCGCCGGTTGGGCAGCGAGAAGATCGCGGCAGCCATCAAACTGCTCGCGGCGGCCGACCTCGACTGCCGCGGCATGAGCGGGCTCGACCCCGAGGTCGTCGTCGAGATCCTCGTGGCGCGCCTCGCCACCCAGACCCGGCCCGCCCGCCAGACGCGCCCCGCGCACGCGCGGGCCGGCGCCCGCCGCTAGGGCCGGATCCGGCGGGCGACGTCGAGCGCCCAGGG
>DASZMN010000004.1:0-2373 GCA_035551835.1 Acidimicrobiales bacterium
TTCATCCTGGCCGCCGGCGGCCGGGCTCCGGGCATTGAAACGGCCCCCGCCGGACTCTAAGGTCCTATGGTATGAATGCTAGGCCAAATCACGGAAGGGGCAGCTGAGTGGGCACGCTGGACGGGAAGGTCTGCGTGGTGACGGGTGCCGCCGGCGTGATCGGCCGCGAGACCGTCGACGTCTTCACCCGGGAAGGCGCGGTCGTCGCCGCCCTCGACGTGCAGGGCGAGGTGGACGCCCCGCTCTTCGTCAAGGCGGACCTGACCGACACCGGCCAGGTCGAGGAGGCCTACCGCGCGGTCGCCGGCCGCTTCGGGCACATCGACGTGCTGTTCAACAACGCGGGAATCGCGCTGCCCGAGGACGGCTCGGTGCTCGACACCGGCCTCCCGGTCTGGAACCAGGTGATCGCGGCCAACCTGACCAGCGTGTTCCTGTGCTGCAAGCACGGCATCCCGTACCTGCTGGACAGCGGCGGCGGGTCGGTGATCAACACGTCCTCGCTGGTGGCCAAAGTCGGCTCGGCGGCGTCCCAGATCGCCTACACCGCCTCCAAGGGCGGCGTGCTGTCGCTGTCCCGTGAGCTGGGGATCGAGTTTGCCAAGCGCGGGGTCAGGGTCAACGCGCTCTGCCCGGGCCCGGTGGACACGCCCCTGCTGCGGGCCATGTTCGACCCCGGCCAGGCGGCGCGCCGGCTGGTCCACGTCCCGCCCGGCCGGTTCGCCCGGGCCCGGGAGATCGCCGAGGTCGTCGCGTTCCTGGCCAGCGACGCATCCTCCTATATCAACGCCACCGAGTTCATGGTCGATGGCGGCATCTCGGCGGCATACGTCACGGCCCTCGACCCGCCGGAGACCGCCCACGAGATGCACTAAATGCCCGGCCTGTCCATCCGTTGACACCCGGTTTCCAATGGTCTTATGGTTTACTCAGCATACCTCTAGCGCGCTGGCGGCGCACCGAGTCGGGAGGTCACATGGGGACGCTGGATTCCGGCGAGGTGAGCAAGGCCGCCGCCGTGCCGCTGGACATCTCCGATCGCGACGACGTCCACAAGCTGCGCCGCAACGCCATCGGGCTCGGCGGCGTGCTGTTCATCTCGTTCGCCGCCATGTCCCCGCTGACCGGGCAGCTCGGCAACGTGCCGCTCGCCGTCGGGCTCGGCAACGGGATCGGGGCACCCGCCGGGTTCTGGATCGGCATCGTCATGCTGGTCCTGTTCTCGGTGGGCTACGTGAAGATGATGCGGAGCGTCCCGTCATCGGGCGGCTTCTACTCGTTCATCAGCCACGGGCTCGGCCGCCCGCTCGGGATGGGAGCCGGATGGCTGTCGATCTTCGCCTACGCGTTCGTCGAGTGCTCGTTGTACGGCGCGTTTGGCTACTTCGGCAACATCACCATCCAGCAGTTCTTTCACGTGGGCGTGCCCTGGCCCATCCTGGCCTTCGGCGCCCTGGCGCTCAACTTCGCCCTGGCGCATTTCGACATCCGGCTGAGCACCAAGGTGCTCGGGGTCGCTCTCATCCTCGAGATAGTCGTCCTCACGGTCATGGCGGTGGCGGTGTTCGCCCACGGCGGCGGCCCGACCGGCGTGTCGGTGGCCCCGATCAACCCGGTCAACGCGTTCAAGGGCCTCGCCCCCGGGGTCGGCATCTTCTTCGCCGTATGGTCCTGGGTGGGCTTCGAGACCATCCCGAACTACGCCGAGGAGTCGCGCAACCCGCGGCGGATCGGGGCACAGGCGCTGTTCATCAGCGTCGTCGGGGGCGGCCTGTTCTTCGGCTTCATAGCCTGGGCGGTCATCACCGGATGGGGCCTGAACGCCGCGGTCGGCCAGGCGGCCAACAACGGCGGCAATTTCTACTACGGCGTCACCACGACCTTCGCCGCCAAGTGGGTGACTGACGTCATGGAATGGCTGATCCTGACCTCGTCGTTCGCCTGTGCGCTGTCCTTCCACAACACGAACTCGCGCTACCTGTACGTGATCGGGCGCGAGAAGATCTTCAACCATCGCCTCGGCCGGACGCACCAGAAGTGGCAGAGCCCGCACGTGGCCAACGCCGCGACGACGGTGATCGTGGCCGCCTTGCTGGGGTTGTTCCTGGTCATCTGGTACGCGAGCCCGTCGGCGCAGAAGTTCGCATCCTTCGGCAACGCGCCCTACTACGAGCTGTTCGGCTGGTTCGCCATCGTGGCGACGTTCTCCGTGCTGGTGAACCAGACGCTGTCGTCGGTGGCCACGATCCTGCACTTCCGCAAGCCCGAGTACCGGCACGAGCGGAACCTGTGGACGACGGAGGTCATCCCGGTCCTGTCGATCGGGGCCATGGGCGTGGTGCTGTGGCTGCTGTGGTCGAACCTGCACAGCAT
>DASZMN010000005.1:0-40957 GCA_035551835.1 Acidimicrobiales bacterium
AAGGGCAAGGGCTTCGCCGGCGGCATGAAGCGGCACAATTTCAAGGGCCAGGGCGGCTCGCACGGCAACCACGGACACCACCGGGCCCCCGGCTCCATCGGTGCCTGCGCCACGCCGTCGCGCGTGTTCAAGGGCACGAAGATGGCCGGCCAGATGGGCGGCACCCAGGTCACCGCGTTGAACCTCGAGGTGGTGTCCGCCGACGCCGAGCGCGAGCTCGTGCTGGTCAAGGGCGCGGTGCCCGGGGCGCGCGGCAGCGTGGTCGTGCTGCGCGACTCGGTCAAGGCACCCAAGACGGCCGGGAGGACGCGATGACGACCACCGCCTCCGCGACGACCGAGCGGTCCGGCTCGATCCTGCGCCACACCATGAAGAAGGAGCGCCCGGCGCCGCTGGCGCGCACGGGGCTCAAGCGGAACGCAGCGGGCCACGACCTGGGCACGGTGGACCTCGAGCCGACGGTGTTCGGGCTCACACCCAACCGCGCCGTGCTCCACCAGGTCGTCACGGCCCAGTTGGCCGGCATCCGTGCCGGGACGCAGTCCACCAAGACCCGCTCGGAGGTGCGCGGTGGCGGGGCCAAGCCGTTCCGCCAGAAGGGGACGGGCCGCGCCCGCCAGGGCAGCAGCCGTTCGCCCTCGATGAGCGGCGGTGGCGTCGCCCTCGGGCCGAAGCCGCGCAGCTACGAGCAGCGCACTCCGAAGAAGATGACCCGCCTGGCCCTGCTCTCCGCACTGAGCGACAGGGCCGAGGCCGGGCACGTCATCGTGCTCGACGACTGGCAGATCGAAGAGCCCGACACCCGGGCCGCCGCAATCATCTTGAAGAAGCTCCGCATCACGCCGGGCACGGTCCTGGCCGTGCTGGCCAACGACGAGATCGACGTGGCGCTGTCGCTCCGCAACATCCCCGAGGCTTCGACCACGACGCACGCCGAGCTGTCGGCTCATGACGTGGTGCGGGCCGACTGGCTGCTCTTCACCGAGCGCACCCTGCCCACCTCGCCGTCGGACTTCTCGGGCACCCACCTGATCGAGTCGCCCCCGCCGAGGCCGTCGAAGCCGAAGGCGGACACCGAACTGGCCGAGCAGCCGGAGAAGGCGGCCCCGGCCAAGAAGGCTGGTCGCGCCACCAAGGCGGCCAAGGCCACCGAGCCCGCTGCGGCGACCAAGGCCGCCGACGTTGACGAGCAGGTCGAGGAGACCGAAGCGGCGCCGGCGAAGCGCGAGGCGCCGGCGGAGTCGGCGGAGGCGCCGGAGACCGAGACCGCCGAGGCGCCGGCCAAGAAGGCACCGCCCCGCCGGGCCCGCGCCGCCAAGAAGGCGAAGGAGGACGACGACGATGCGTGACGCCATGTCCGTGCTCATCCGCCCCGTGGTCTCCGAGAAGAGCTACTCGCTGATGGAACACAACGTCTACACGTTCATCATCGACCCGGGCGCGACCAAGATCGAGGTGCGCCACGCCGTCGAGCAGGCCTTCGGCGTACGGGTGCTCAACGTCAACACGCTCAACCGCAAGGGGAAGGCGACCCGTAACCGGCGCACCAACGTGCGGGGCAAGCGCCCCAACACCAAGCGCGCAGTGGTGACGTTGCACCCCGACGACTCCATCGACCTGTTCGAGCGCTGATCGGAATATCGCAATGCCACTTCGCTCCCGCAAACCCACCAGCCCAGGACGGCGCTTCCAGACCGTCTCGGACTTCTCCGAGATCACCCGCGACCGTCCCGAGAAGTCGCTGCTCGCGCCCAAGCCGCAGACGGGCGGACGCAACAGCTACGGCCGCAAGACGTCGCGCCACCGCGGCGGCGGCCACAAGCAGCAGTACCGGGTGATCGACTTCCGGCGCAACAAGGACGGCATTCCGGCCAAGGTCGCGGCGATCGAGTACGACCCGAACCGAAACGCGCGCATCGCGCTCCTTCACTACGTGGACGGCGAGAAGCGCTACATCCTGGCCCCGGCCGGGGTGAAGGTCGGCGACAAGCTCCAGAGCGGCCAGGGTGCGGACATCCGTCCCGGGAACGCGCTGCCGTTGCGCTATATCCCCGTCGGTTCGACCATCCACAATGTCGAGCTGCGTCCTGGCGGCGGCGGCAAGATGGCCCGCGGCGCCGGCATGAGCATCCAGCTGGTGGCGAAGGAGGGCGTCTTCGCCACCCTGCGCCTGCCCTCGACCGAGATGCGGCGGGTCTCCATCGACTGCCGTGGCACGCTCGGCGTCGTCGGCAACGCGGAGGCCGAGCTGATCAAGGTCGGCAAGGCAGGCCGCAACCGCTGGAAGGGCAAGCGTCCGCAGACTCGTGGCGTGGCCATGAACCCGGTCGACCACCCGCTCGGCGGTGGCGTGGGTAAGTCCTCCGGCGGTCGCCACCCGGTCTCGCCTTGGGGCAAGCCCGAGGGCCGCACCCGTGCTCGCAACAAGAAGTCCAATTCGATGATCGTCCGTCGACGCCGCACCCGCGGCGCGCGGCGCTAGGCGAGGGTTGAGGAAACATGCCGCGTAGCCTGAAGAAGGGACCGTTTGTCGACGGCCATCTGCTCAAGAAGGTCGACGTCCTGAACTCGAGCGGGGACAAGAAGGTCATCAAGACCTGGTCCCGCCGCTCCACGATCATCCCCGACATGGTCGGGCACACCATCGCCGTGCATGACGGGCGCCGCCATGTCCCGGTCTACGTGACCGAGTCCATGGTCGGCCACAAGCTGGGCGAGTTCGCGCCGACCCGCACGTTCCGTTATCACGCCGGCCAGGAGCGGGGAGCCCGCCGATGACTGGCGTCAAAACCAATGAGCGCCCCGGGACCCGCGCCGTGCACCGTCACGCCGGCATGTCGGCTTCCAAGGCGCGCCAGGTCTTGGACTTGATTCGCGGCGAGGACGTGCAGCGCGCCGCCGAGATCCTGACCGGCACCGAGCGCGAGGCCGCCGAGGTCATCGGCAAGGTTCTCACGTCGGCAGTGGCCAACGCGGCCCACAACGACCGGCAGAGCCCCGAAGAGCTGTACGTCTCGGCCTGCTACGCCGACGAGGGCACCACCATGAAGCGCTGGCGTCCCCGGGCCCGTGGCCGCGCCACGCGGATTCGCAAGCGGACGTGCCACATCACCATCATCGTGAGCCGTCTGCCGGCCGAGCAGCTCGAGCTTCGCCGCCGGCGGATGGAGGCGGTCACCGCCAACCGGTCGCGCCGGGTCGACGCCTCGCGCCGCCGGGCCGACCTGTCCGGGCGCCTGTCGCGCCGCCGGGCTGCGCAGGCCAAGGTGGAAGCCGAGCAGGCGGCCGCCGACGATGCCGAGGACGCCGAATCGGAGTTGGTGACGTCCGACGAGACCGTCACCGACGAGACCGTCACCGACGAGACCGTCACCGACGAGGCCGCGTCCGAAGAGACTGCGGCCGAAGACACGACAGAAGAGACCGAAGACACCGCCGAGGGCTCGGTCGAGGACACCGCCGAGGCGAGCTCGGACGAGACCACCGAGGACCGCGCCGACGCGGATGAGAAGGGCAAGGACGAGTAGATGGGCCAGAAGGTAAACCCCTATGGCTTCCGGCTCGGGATCACCACCGACTGGAAGTCCCGCTGGTTCGAGGAGCGCCACTATCGCGAGTTCGTGGTCGAGGACTGGAAGATCCGCGACTACCTGATGAAGCAGCTCGAGGCGGCCGCCGTCAGCCGGATCGAGGTGGAGCGCACACGCGACCGCCTGCGCGTCGACATCCACACGGCACGCCCGGGCATCGTGATCGGCCGTCGTGGCGCCGAGGCCGACCGGTTGAAGAAGCACCTCGAGGAGATCACCGGCCTGCAGAACCGGATCCAGCTCAACATCCAGGAGATCAAGCAGCCCGAGCTCGACGCCGCCCTGATCGCCCAGGGGATCTGTGACCAGCTCGTCCGCCGCGTCGCCTTCCGGCGAGCCATGAAGCGTGCGATCCAGACGGTGCAGAAGGCCGGCGCCCAGGGGATCAAGGTGCAGTGCTCGGGCCGACTGGGCGGCTCGGAAATGTCACGCCGGGAGCAGTACCGCGAGGGCCGGGTGCCGCTGCACACCCTGCGGGCCGACATCGACTACGGCTTCCGCGAGGCTCGCACGACGTCTGGCCGCGTCGGGGTCAAGGTGTGGATATACAAGGGCGACATCCTGCCGTACAAGGTCTCCATCGAGGACAAGATCACCCGCGAGGCCGCGATGGCAGTCGGCGAGACCTCCGGCCAGAGTGGTCCGCGACGCCTCATCACCGCGGGCGGCGGACGTCGCCGGGCCGAGGACTTCGCCTCGGGGGAGGACGAAGAGGTTACGGCGGACGGCACGAGCGATGAGGAAGAGCTGACGGAGGACGGCGCGGAGGCGGTCGAGCCCGCCGACGTTGCCGCCGGCACCGACGTCGCGGACGTCGCGGACGGAGCAGAGGTGTCCGAGCCCGAGGCCGCAGCGGTCGTCGGGGCCGAAGGGGACGAGGAGACCGAGGCACCGGTCGTCAGCGACCTGCTGCCGCAGCCGACCGAGCCCGACGACCTGGAGCGCCAGCTGGCCCAGGACGAAGAGATGGAGCGCCAATCCCGCCACGAGCATCACGAGGCCCCGCACTTCCGCAAGGAGTCGGACTGACATGTTGATGCCCAAGAAGGTCAAGCACCGCAAGACGCAGCGGGGCCGGCTGCGGGGTGCCGCCCGGGGCGGGAGCTCGGTGTCGTTCGGCGACTTCGGGATCCAGGCGATGGAGCCGGGTTGGCTCACGGCACGCCAGATCGAGGCCGCCCGTATCGCCATGACCCGGCACGTCAAGCGTGGTGGCAAGGTCTGGATCCGCGTCTTCCCCGACAAGCCGGTCACCCAGAAGCCGGCCGAGACCCGCATGGGTTCGGGCAAGGGCAACCCCGAGCTGTGGGTCGCGGTCGTGCACCCCGGCCGCGTCCTGTTCGAGCTCGCCGGCGTCGACGAGCCGCTGGCCCGCGCCGCCATGGAGCGCGCCATCCAGAAGCTGCCCTTCAAGGCCCGCTTCGTGGTCCGTCCCGGCACCCATGGTCACCCCGAGGTGGCGATCTGATGCCGAGCGCCCAAGACCTCGCCATGCTCGACGGCGACGAGCTCACCGCTCGTCTCGGCGACTCGCGCCGCGAGCTGTTCAACCTGCGGTTCCAGCTGGCCACCGGCCAGCTGGACAACCCCTCGCGCATCGGGCAGGTGCGCCGCGAGGTGGCGCGCATGCTGACCGTGCTGCGGACCCGCGAGATCCTCGAGGCCGAGGGCGCCTACGTCGCCCCGACGGCCGAGCAGCACGAGGCGGCGCGGGCGAAATTGGCCGCCGAGGACGCCGAGCGCGAGGAGCGCGCCGCCGCCAGGACCGCCGCCGCCGAGGCGGAGGAGGAGGCCGACGGCGCCGTGCACGACCACGACCTGGACGTCGACGACGACGAAGAAGAAGAGGTAGAGGCCTGATGGCCGACGAGACCCCACAGAGCGCAGACACAGAGGCCACCGAGGCGGCGAAGGCTGCCGCCGCGGACGCCGAGAAGGCACTCGAGGCCATCGAGGCTGAGGCGGCGGTCGAGCTGCCCGCCGACGACGTCGAGGCGGCCGTGCCGGTTCCGGCCGCGGCGGCCGGGGCCGCAAAGGCCACGAAGGCCGCCCCCGCCGAGTCGGACCCCGACGCCCCGCGGGCCAACCGCCGCAAGGTGCGCGAGGGCATCGTGGTGTCCGACGCCATGGCCGCTACCGTCGTGGTCGCCGTCATCGACCGCGTGCGGCACCCCAAGTACGGCAAGACGGTGCAGCGCACCAAGAAGCTGTACGTGCACGACGCCGAGGACACCGCCAAGGTGGGTGACCGGGTGCGGGTGCAAGAGACCAGGCCGCTCTCCAAGCTCAAGCGCTGGCGCCTTACCGAAGTGGTGGAGCGGGCTCGATGATCCAGCAGGAATCCCGGCTGCGGGTGGCCGACAACTCCGGCGCGCGCGAGGTGCTGTGCATCCGTGTGCTCGGTGGATCGCGCCGCCGCTACGCCAGCATCGGCGACGTCTTCGTGGCCACGGTGAAGGACGCCATTCCCGGCGCCGCCGTGAAGAAGGGTGACGTCGTCAAGTGCGTCGTCGTGCGTACGAAGAAAGAGAAGCGGCGGCCCGACGGCAGCTACATCCGCTTCGACGAGAACGCCGCCGTGCTCATCAATGACCAGCAGCAGCCGCGCGGCACGCGCATCTTCGGCCCGGTCGGCCGTGAGTTGCGCGACAAGCGGTTCATGCGCATCGTCTCGCTCGCCCCGGAGGTGCTGTGATGCGAATTCACAAAGGTGACCAGGTGATCGTCCTGCAGGGCAAGGACAAGGGCAAGAAGGCCGACGTGGTCCGGGCCATCCCCGGGCGCGACCGGGTGATCCTCGAGGGCGTCAACGTGGCCAAGCGCCACGCCAAGCCCACCCGGGCCACCCAGCAGGGCGGCGTCATCGACAAGTTCATGCCCGTGCACATCTCGACCGTGGCGCTCGTCTGCAAGGCGTGCGACCGTCCGACTCGCATCGGCTACAAGTTCGAGGACGACGGCGAGAAGGTCCGCGTCTGCAAGAAATGCGGGTCGACGGTATGAGCACCACGAGCGCACCCACGCGTCCCCGGCTCAAGGAGCGCTACATGACCGAGGTGCGGGACCAGCTCAAGTCCGAGCTGGGCCTGGCCAACGTCATGGAAGTGCCGCGCCTGGAGAAGATCGTCATCAACATGGGCGTCGGCCGAGCCACCCAGCAGGCCTCGCTCATCGAAGGCGCCCAGCGCGACCTCGAGATCATCACCGGCCAGAAGCCGGTGGTCACCCGGGCCAAGAAGTCGATCGCCGGCTTCAAGCTCCGTGAGGGGCAGAGCATCGGCGTCAAGGCCACCCTGCGCGGCGACCGCGCCTGGGAGTTCTTCGACCGGCTGCTCAGCCTGGCGATCCCGCGCATCCGTGACTTCCGGGGCTTGTCGCCCCGTTCGTTCGACGGCGCCGGCAACTACACGTTCGGCGTCACCGAGCAGCTGATTTTTCCCGAGATCGACTACGACAAGATCGACACGACCCGCGGCATGGACATCACGATTGTCACGACCGCACGCACCAACGAGGAAGGACGGGCGTTCCTGGCAGCGTTCGGCTTTCCCTTCCGACAGGAGACCCGGTAGCACGATGGCGAAGAAAGCTCTGATCGAGAAGCAGCAACGTACCCCCAAGTTCAAGGTGCGCGGGTACACCCGCTGCCAGCGGTGTGGACGGCCGAAGGCCGTCTACCGCAAGTTCGGGCTGTGCCGGATCTGCTTGCGCGTCATGGTGCACGCGGGCGAGATCCCCGGCGTCACGAAGGCCAGCTGGTAGCCGCCATGACCATGACCGACCCCATCGCGGACATGCTGACCCGGATTCGCAATGCCAACTCGGCCCAGCACGAGACCGTCCGTATGCCCGGTTCCAAGCTCAAGGTGTCGCTCGCCGACATCCTCGAGCGCGAGGGCTTCATCGCCGGATACAAGGTCGAGCCCAATCTGGGCAAGCCGGGCACGACCCTCGAGATCACCATGAAGTACTCGGGCGACCGCACCCGGACCATCGCCGGCATCAAGCGCGTGTCGAAGCCCGGCCTGCGTATCTACGCACGGGCCGACGGCATGCCGCGGGTGCTCGGCGGCATGGGTGTGGCCGTCGTCTCGACCAGCCAGGGGCTGGTCACCGACGTCGAGGCTCGCAAGAAGCACTTGGGCGGGGAGGTGCTCTGCCATGTCTGGTAGCGCATCCATCACCGTCCGGACGGGAGGAGAGGTCTGATGTCGCGCGTCGGACGTTCGCCCATCTCCGTTCCGTCGAGCGTGACCGTCACGCTGAGCGGATCGACCGTCAACGTGAAGGGCCCGCAGGGCGCGCTCGAGCGGCAGCTCCCCGAGGGGATCACCATCGCCCAGGCGGGTGACACGCTCTTGGTCAGCCGGCCCGACGACGAACGCCGGCACCGCGCGCTCCACGGTTTGTCGCGCTCGCTGGTGGCCAACATGGTCTCGGGCGTGACCGAGGGATTCTCCAAGGAGCTCGAGATCGTCGGCGTGGGTTACCGCGCCACGGCACGAGGGTCCGACGCGCTCGAGCTCGCGCTCGGCTTTTCCCACCCGGTCGTCGTCAACGCGCCCGAGGGCATCACCTTCGAGGTGCCCGTCCCGACGCGCATCATCGTCAAGGGCATCGACAAGGAGAAGGTGGGTCAGGTCGCCGCGGACATCCGCAAGCTCCGCAAGCCCGAGCCCTACAAGGGCAAGGGCGTGCGCTACGCCAACGAACGAGTGCTGCGCAAGGCAGGAAAGGCGGCCAAGTAATGGCACGGACGAGTGATCGCACCCGGCTGCGCCTCCGGCGCCACGACCGGGTCCGCATGAAGGTGAGCGGGACGGCCGAGTGCCCCCGGCTGGCCGTGCACCGCTCCAACCGGCACATTTCGGCCCAGCTCATCGACGACACCGCCGGCCGCACCATGGCCGCCGCCTCGTCGGTCGAGCCCGAACTGCGCGCGACCTTGGGCAAGGGTGGTGGCGGTAACGTGAGTGGAGCAGAGTCGGTCGGACACTTGCTTGGCTCCAGGGCCAAGGCGGCCGGGATCACCAGGGCGGTATTCGATCGAGGTGGCTTCGTGTACCACGGTCGGGTCGCCGTCCTGGCTGACGCGGCAAGAGCCGAGGGACTGGAGTTCTGAGCATGGCCGAGACACAGTACGAAGAGCGCACCATCAAGGTGAATCGCGTGGCCAAGGTCGTCAAGGGCGGTCGGCGGTTCTCGTTTGCCGCGCTGATGGTGGTCGGAGACGGCAACGGCAAGGTTGGCCTCGGCTACGGCAAGGCAAAGGAAGCGGGCCTCGCCGTGCAGAAGGGCATCGAAGAGGCGCGCAAGAACCTGTTCGACGTGCCGTTGGCCGGCAGCACCATCGTGCACCCGGTGATCGGTGAGAGCGGCGCCGGCCGCGTCCTGCTGAAGCCGGCCGCACCGGGAACCGGCGTCATCGCCGGCGGGGCGGCCCGCCACATCCTCGAAATGGCGGGCATCCGCGACATCCTGGCCAAGTCCCTGGGCTCGTCCAACGGCATCAACGTCGCCCACGCCACCATCGAGGGGCTCAAGCAGTTGCGCCGGCCCGACGAGGTGGCCGCGCTCCGAGGGAAGGCGGCCGACGAGGTAACGCCCGGTGGCGTGTTGCGCGCCTATCGCGAGCGCAAGCGCGAGACCGAACTGTACGCGGCGGAGGCGAACTGATCGTGGCCGCGCGTACCACCAAGGAAGAGACGAGCGGGGCGCACCTGCGGGTGACCCAGACGCGCTCGTCCATCGGCTCCAAGCCCAAGCACCGCGGCACGCTGCGGGCGCTGGGCCTGCGCGGCATCGGGCAGTCCAACGACCTGCCGGACCGACCCGAGATCCGGGGCATGATCGCCCGGGTGCCGCACCTCGTGAACGTGGAGGAAGTGGCGCAATGAAGTTGCACGACCTGGCTCCGCCGAAGGGCGCGACCAAGGCCAAGCGCCGCGTCGGTCGCGGCACCGGCGGCAAGGGCCACAAGACGGCCGGCCGCGGGACCAAGGGGCAGAGGGCCCGGAGCAAGGTGCCGGCCGGGTTCGAGGGTGGCCAGCTGCCCTTGATGCAGCGCATCCCGAAGCTGAAGGGGTTCACCAACCCCTTCCGCGTTGCCTACACGCCGGTGAACCTGGCCGCACTCGACGCCCTGGGCCTCGACGAGGTGACGGTGCAAACCCTGGTGGACGCCGGGTTGGTGCGACCGAAGGGACTGGTCAAGGTCCTCGGTCAGGGCACCCTCGGCCGGCCCGTCCGGGTGTCGGCCCACGCGTTCTCGAAGTCGGCCGAGGCGGCCATCACCGCCGCCGGCGGCAGCACCGAACGGGTGCCGCTGCCCTACGCTCAAGGGCGCCCACCGGCTTCGGGCAATGCCCTGATGAACCGCTAGTGACCGCACCGGGCCCGCACTGAGAGGAAGGGCACATGCTCTCCCGGCTCGCCAATATCTTCAGGGTTCCCGACCTTCGCAACAAGGTCGTATTCACGCTCGCGATCATCGCCCTGTACCAGATCGGCGCGAACGTGCCGGTGCCGGGCGTGAACTGGTCGCGGTTGCAGAGCCTGGAGAGCTCGGCGTCCCAGTCGGGCGTCCTCGGCTTCCTCAACCTGTTCAGCGGGGGCGCGCTCGTCCGCCTGGCCGTGTTCGGCCTCGGCGTGATGCCCTACATCACGAGTTCGATCATCATCCAGCTGCTCTCGACCGTGATCCCCAAGCTCGAAGAGTGGCGGGACCAGGGGGCAGTCGGTCAGAAGAAGATCACCCAGACCACCCGTTATCTGACCGTCGGGCTGGCCCTCATGCAGTCGTCCGGACTGGTCTACGCCTTCCACGGCCACGACTCGGCGCTGCTCGGGACGAACATCGACCTGATCCCCACGTTCAGCTGGCCGTTGGCGCTGTTCATGGTCCTGATCCTCACCGCCGGGACCGCCTTCGTCATGTGGCTGGCCGAGCTGATCACCCAACGCGGCATTGGCCAGGGCATGTCGATCCTGATCTTTGCCAACGTCGTCGCGGCCATCCCGACCGGCTTCAAGGCCATCTACCAGGAGGGCGGCAAGACGAAATTCGGGATCATCATCTTGGTCTCGCTGATATTGCTGGTGGTCATCGTCTTCATGGACCAGGGGCAGCGAAGAATCCCGGTCACGTTCGCGAGACGTGTGGTGGGCCGCCGAATGTACGGCGGCAGTTCGACCTACATCCCACTCAAGGTCAACCAGTCCGGCGTGATCCCGATCATCTTCGCGAGCTCCGTGCTGTACATCCCGGTGCTGCTGTCCAACGTGATCCCGTGGGCGTGGTTCCAGAATTTCGTGCGCAACAGCCTGACGCCGACGAGCTTCTTCTATATCGCGGCGTACTTCCTGCTCATCGTGATGTTCACCTTCTTCTATGTCTACGTCGCGTTCGATCCGCACCAGCAGGCCGACCTGATCCGAAAGCAGGGCGGCTTCGTCCCGGGCATCCGGCCCGGGCCGCCGACGGAGCGCTACTTCGCCCATATCCTCAGCCGCATCACGGTCGTCGGTGCCTTGTTCCTGGGCTCCGTGGCCGTCGTGCCATCGCTCCTCATGGCGCTGTGGCACCTGAACCGCTTCCCGTTCTACGGGACCACGCTGTTGATCTCGGTCGGCGTCGCGCTCGAGACGATGCGCCAGATCGACAGCCAGCTCATGATGCGCAACTACGAGGGCTTCCTCAAGTAGGCCGTCCGTGATCCCCGGGGTCAGACTCGTGGTCCTCGGCAAGCAGGGGGCCGGGAAGGGGACGCAATGCGTCCGCCTCTCCCATCACTACGTGGTGCCGCACGTCTCTACGGGCGACATGCTGCGCAGCGAGGTGAAGTCGCGCTCATCGTTGGGCCGGCGCGCCGCTGAGCTGATGGACCAGGGTGAGCTCATCCCCGACGAGATGGTCATGGAGATGGTCGGCGGCCGCCTCTCCGAGCGCGACACCAGCGGGCGCGGCTTCGTGCTCGACGGCTGCCCGCGCACGACCGGGCAGGCGGAGTCCCTCGAAAAGCTGGTCGAGCCCTTCGGGCTGGACATGGTGATCGATCTACAGGTACCGACGAGTCTCGTGATGAAGCGCCTCGCCTCGCGGCGGGTGTGCGTCGACTGCGGCGCCAACTACTCGACGGCGGCACCGCCCCTTGTCAACTGGACGTGTGATGTCTGCGGCGGCGAGGTGATCCAGCGCCAGGACGACACCGAAGAGGCGATCGAGCGCCGGCTCAACCTCTACGAGGAGGAGACGGCGCCGCTGCTCGACTGGTACAAGGCGCGCGACCTGATGGTCGAGATCAACGGCACCGGGTCCCCCGACGCCGTGACCCGCCGGGTGGTGGGGGCGATCGACGCCATGCGGCACCGGCGTCAGATGGAGCGTACCGAGCCATGAGGCGCAACGAGGACGAGCTGGCCAAGATGCGGCGCGCCGGCCAGGTCGTGGCCGAGATGCACGACAAGACCCGTGCCGCCGCCAAGCCGGGCGTCACGACGGCCGAGCTGGACCGGGTGGCCCGCGACGTCCTGGAGCGCCGGGGCGCCGGGTCGAACTTCCTCAACTACCACGGCTTCCCGGCCGTCATCTGCACGTCGCCCAACTCCATGATCGTCCACGGCATCCCGGGCCCGTACGTGCTCGAGGAGGGGGACATCCTCTCCATCGACTGCGGGGCGATCATCGAGGGCTACCACGGCGACGCCGCGTTCACCATGGGCATCGGCAGCATCACCAAGGAGGCGCAGAAGCTGCTCGAGGTGACCGAGCGCAGCTTGTGGGCCGGCATCGCGCAGCTGACCAAGGGCAACGCGCTGCACGAGGTGGGGCGCGCCGTCCAGGACGTGGCGGAGGCGGCCGGCTTCAGCGTGGTGCGCGAGTACGTCGGCCACGCCATCGGCACCGCGATGCACGAGCAGCCGCAGGTTCCCAACTACTGGCCGGGCAGCAAGGGCCCGACGCTCAAGACGGGCAACGTGTTCGCCATCGAGCCGATGGTCAACGCGGGCAGCCCCGAGACGGTCCTGCTCGACGACGGCTGGAGCGTGGTCACGGCCGACGGGAAGCTCTCGGCCCACTTCGAGCACACCATCGCGGTGACGCCCGACGGTCCGGAGGTCTTCACCGTCCCGTAGGGCGTCGACGGCCCGGCCCGGCCTCGCCGACCCGACCCGGTCCGTCCGGCTAGGCCAGCTCCGCCTGCAAGATCGACGCCACCGGCCGCCGGGCCCCCCAACGGGCCGGGATCGCCGTGAGGACGGCGACCAGCAGCACTGCGCCGACGATCACCGCCAGCAACTCCGGCACGGGCGGCATCGTCTCCGACTGCCCGCCGTGCTTGGCCGCGTTGTAGAGGAGGAACCCGCCCGGGATGCCGAGCAGTGACCCGATGAGCGCGGGCAGCATCTGGGCGAGCGACAGGCCCGCGGTGACCTGCTGCGGGGTGGCGCCCAAGGCGCGAGTCACCGCGGACGCGTGGCGGGCGTCTTGCGCGATCGCCCGGGTAATGAAGACGGCGTTGACGGCGGCGAGGACCACCAACCCCACGGTGACCGCAAGCAGCACCTCGTTGGCCCGGGTGGTCCGGGGATTGACGAGGCCGGACACGCCGTTGAATTCCGCCGAGTTGAGGCGGCCGTGGACGATCAGGACCGCGACGACGCCACTGACCGTGACGAAGATACTGAGCACGCTGAGCGTGGTGCGGCGAAGCCGGCGCGCCATCACCCGTAGGCCGATCAACAGCGGCACGGGTAGCCGGGCGGACAGCCTGACGAGAAGTGCTGACCGGTGCGGCGGGCGGGCCGAGTCGGCCAGGGCGCGCACCGTGCTCGTCTGGGCCGCCCGGAGCGCGGGAACGAGCGCGGCCACCAGGGCCACCCCGAGCGCCACGCCGGCGACGATGAGGACGCTGGAGACCGTGAGCGGTGGTCTCGGAGCCGACCCCAGCAGTCCGGACCCGGGCGATGACAGCAGCGGTGCGAACAGCCAGCCGCCCAGGAGCCCCACGGCCGCGCCGACCAAGGCGAGGAAGAGGTATTCGGCCATGAGCACCGAGGCGACGAGCCCGGGGGTGCCGCCGATGGCCTTGAGCAGGCCGACCCGGCGCATCTGGTCCGCCATGCGCCCGCCGACGAGCACGGCCACGCTGGCGATGGAGAGGATCGTCAGCAGCGTGCTCCCGACGAGGACCACGATCTGCTCGTTGACGATGAGGTTGTTGTCCTCGTGGGCGATCTGCTGCGCCGAAAGCAGGTAGGGCCCATTCGGCGACCCCGGGTTCTTCGTGTAGTTGTTGTTGTCCTGCGCGTTTGCGACGGCCGTCGCCTGCGTCGGATCGGCGAGCTTGAGGTTCGAGAAGTAGGTGAGGGGTGCGCTGGCGGTCGCCAGCGAGCGCGCCCCCGCCTCGGTCGTCCACAGGAGTCCGACCGCGTCGTTGGCGAAGGACTGCGGTCCGAAGCAGCCCGCGAAACACCCGATCTGGGGATAGGGGCTGAACGCGGCGGTGACGGCGATGCCGTCCACGGTGAAGGCTCGCCCGTTCAGCCTGATCACCTGGCCGACCTCGACGCCCGCCGCCTGGGCGAAGGCGCGTTCGACCACCACTCCGCCGGGCCGGACCCAGGTGCCGGCGGTCACCAGCGGTTGGTCGACTGCGGCCGGCGACTCCGAACGCCCCTCCACGGTGGCGCCGCCGGTCACCGTCGGCGTCCGCAGGTCCGCCGTGGCCATGGGGTACGGCCCGCTCGAGGCGACCACACCCTTCGCGTGGGAGAGCGCAACCAGCGCCGCTAGGTCGGCGGGCGAGGTCGTGCCGTTGTCGAGCGTCGCGCTCTGCGCCACGAGATCGGGACCGCGGGTCGCCGCCTGCGTCTGGCTGTACGACTGGCCGGACGACTGGGTGGTCACGTTGTGCAGCAGCATCCCGAGGGTGAGCGTGGCCGACCCCGCCGCGATGGCCAGCACGAGGAGGAGCGCCTCGCTCCAGCGCCGGTGCACGTCGCGGCCGGCCAGCCGCGCGACGAGGCGGAGACGGCCTCCCACGGCGCTCAGGCCTCGATCCCGATGAGGGACGACAGGTTGCCCGTCCCGCCGGCCAGCCGCGTCTCGTCGACGAACGCGCCGTCGCGCATGGAGACCAGGCGGTCCGCCGTCGCCGCGATGCGCTCGTCGTGGGTCACGATCACGAGCGTCTGGCCGGCCGCGTGCAGGCGGTCGAACAGGCGCAGCACCTCGAGGGTGGCGCCGCTGTCCAGGTTGCCGGTGGGCTCGTCGGCCAGGACGACGGCCGGCTCGTTGGCCAGCGCCCGTGCGATGGCGACGCGCTGGCGCTGCCCACCCGACAGCGCCGACGGCAGGTGGGTGGCGCGGTCGCTCATCTCGACCTGCTCGAGCAGGTCGCGGGCGCGGCGGCGCGCGGCGCGCGGCGAGCACCCCGCCAGCAGCGCCGGCAGCTCGATGTTCTCGACCGCCGTCAGCTCGTCCATCAGGTGGAAGGCCTGGAACACGAACCCGACGGAGCTCCGCCGCAAGCGCGCCAGCTCGCGCTCGCTCATCGTGTCGAGGCGCTGGCCGCCCAGCCAGACCTGGCCCGTCGAGGGCCGGTCGAGGCCCCCGAGGAGGTGGAGCAGGGTGGACTTGCCGCACCCGCTCGGCCCCATGATGGCCAGCGTCTCGCCCGGGGCGATGTCCAGGTCGACGTCGTCGACCGCGCGCACCAGGCCCTCGGCGCTGCCATACTCCTTGCGCAGCCCGCGGCCGCGCACCAAGGGGCTGATCTCGCGCTCCGCACCCGTGTACTGCGTCCGGTGCCGCTCGGTATCGCTCATCGCGTGCTCCTTCGGTCGGTCCAGGTGGCCTCGCAGGCCTCGAGCCAGCGCAGGTCCGCTTGGAGGCGCAGCACGACTCCCTCGAGGAGGAGGGCGCCGTCGGACTGCGCCACTTCGGTCATGGCGGCGCGCTGGGCGTCGCGCAGACGCCGCAGCAGCTCGCGCCGCTGGGCGTCCACGATGCTGATCGGATCGGCCAAATGTGCCGCCGCCGCCGTCACCAGCTTCAGGTGGAACTCGGCCAGGTCGGGCTTGGGCCAGCTGACCTCGGCCAGCCACTCGGTCACCCGCTCCTCGCCCGCCGAGGTCAGGGCATAGACCTTGCGCTCCGGGCGCTCGGCCTCCGCCCCGCCGTCCTCGACCCGGGCGGTGCGCACCAAGCCGGCCTTCTCCAACCGGGCCAGCGTCACGTAGATCTGCCCGCCGTTGAGGGCCTCGCCGAGCGGCCCGAGCGCCGCCCCGAGCCGCGCCCGCAGCTCGTAGCCGTGCGACGGCTCCTTGGCCAGCATCGCCAGCACCACTTCCTGCTGCACCCGGCCCTCCTAGCTAACGGTTAGCCCTAAGATAACGGTTAGCCATTCGGGCGTCAACCAACGGGCGCTGCGGCGTGCCCTCCGCCCCTTTTGGCCCTCCGGGCGCTACCCAGCCCCTCGGCCGGGCCCGAACCGGGGGTCTCCCGCCCGGCCGACTACGCCCGAAGGGCGGCACTCCCTCCGGGTACCTATGGCGTTGCCCTACGCATTCGCCCACGCAATGCGCAGACTTTGCCCATAGGCACTCGAACGCGACGCCCGAGATTCTCCCCATATACAGTCGCGATCGGAGCTCCGGGTTCCCCGGCCACCGACGGCACTCCGGCCTGGGGAAACTGCGGCTGGAAATCCCCAGCCCGTGCGGTAGACTCTCAAGTCGGCCCTGGGACCGTTCCCTTGTGGAACGCGCACCTGGGACCTATCCGATTTCGCATCTTTCGGCCCTCGCGCCGCCTGGTGCGCCCGGAGCAGCAACAACAGAAGCCAATTCGAGGAGAGTCACCTGCCCAAGCCCAAAGAAGACGCCATCGTGCTGGAAGGCACGGTGGTCGAGCCGTTGCCCAACGCCATGTTCCGAGTCGAGCTCGAGAACGGCCACAAGGTGTTGGCGCACAGCTCGGGGAAGATGAGGATGCACCGCATCCGCATCCTCCCAGGGGACAAGGTCCAGGTGGAGATCACCCCGTACGACCTCAACCGAGGTCGGATCACCTATCGATACAAGTAAGGACGGCGATTCAAGTGAAGGTTCGGCCGAGCGTGAAGCCGATCTGTGAGAAGTGCAAGGTCATCCGGCGCCGCGGCGTGGTCCGGGTGATCTGTGACAACCCGCGTCACAAGCAGCGGCAGGGCTAGGGAGAGGAAGCGACATGGCCCGAATTTCCGGCGTCGACATCCCGCGTGAAAAGCGGCTCGAGATCGCCCTGACCTACATCTACGGCATCGGCCCGACGCTCTCGAAGCAGATCACCGAGGCCGTCGAGATCAGCCCCTCAACGCGCGTGCGCGACCTGACGGACGAGGAGGTGGCCAAGCTCCGCACCTACATCGACCAGAGCTTCCGGGTCGAGGGTGACCTGCGCCGCGACGTCTCCCAGGACATCAAGCGCAAGATGGAGATCAACTGCTACCAGGGTGTCCGCCACCGCAAGGGCCTCCCGGTCCACGGCCAGCGCACCCACACGAACGCCCGCACCCGTAAGGGCCCCAAGAAGACGGTGGCCGGGAAGAAGAAGGTGAAGAAGTAGTGGCCAAGTCCACCAAGCCCGGCCAGCGCCGGCCCCGGCGCAAGGAGCGCAAGAACGTCGCCTACGGCGTCGCGCACATCAAGAGCTCGTTCAACAACACGATCGTGTCGATCGCCGACCCCGAGGGCAACGTGCTCGCCTGGGCCTCCGCCGGCAACGTCGGCTTCAAGGGCTCGCGTAAGTCGACGCCGTTCGCGGCGCAGCTGGCCGCCGAGGCGTGCGCCAAGCGTGCCATGGAGCACGGCGTGCGCAAGGTCGACGTCCTGGTGCGCGGTCCGGGTTCGGGCCGCGAGACCGCCATCCGTTCGCTGGCCGCGGTCGGCATCGAGGTCGTTGGCATCAAGGACGTCACCCCGATCCCCCACAACGGCTGCCGCCCCAAGAAGCGCCGCCGGGTCTAGGCGAGAAGAGGAAACCACCCCATGGCTCGATACACCGGTCCCGTCTGCCGCCTCTGCCGGCGCGAGCGGACCAAGCTGTTCTTGAAAGGCGAGCGTTGCTACTCGCTCAAGTGCCCGGTCTCCGAGGCGGTGACCGATCGGCACAGCCGGGCCTACCCGCCCGGCGAGCACGGCCGCGACCGCATGCGCCAAGGCTCCGAGTACCTGGCCCAGCTGCGAGAGAAGCAGAAGGCGCGCCGCATCTACGGCATCTTGGAGAAGCAGTTCCGCAACATGTACGAGGAAGCCACCCGCCAGCCCGGCATCACGGGTGAGAACCTGCTGCGCAACCTCGAGCTGCGCCTCGACAACGTCGTCTTCCGCGCCGGTTGGGGCGCGAGCCGCCGCCAGGCCCGCCAGTTCGTGCGCCACGGTCACGTGCAGATCAACGGCAAGCGCGTCGACATTCCGAGCTACCGGGTGCGCACGGGCGAGAAGGTCACGCTGAAAGAGGGCACCCGCGGCAACTTCATGGTGCGCCGCAACATGGACACCCTCGAGCGCCAGACCCCGGCCTGGCTCGAGACCGGCGACTCGGGCTTCTCGGTCGCCATCCTCAACCCGCCGCTGCGTGAGCACATCGACGAGCCCCTGCAAGAGCAGCTGATCGTCGAGCTCTACTCGAAGTAGCCGCGCCTCCCCAGCCCACGATCGCCCCGACCCCCCTCACAGGAGTACCCACCATGTTGATCATCCAACGACCGACCGTCGAAGTCGTCGACGAAGAGCAGCACAACCGCCAGCGCTTTGCGGTCGGCCCGCTCGACCCCGGCTTCGGGACCACGCTCGGCAACTCGCTGCGCCGCACGCTGCTCTCGTCCATCCCCGGCGGCGCCGTGACCCAGCTGCGCTTCGACGAGGCGCTGCACGAGTTCACGACCCTTCCGGGTGTGAAGGAAGACGTCACCGACATCATCCTGAACCTCAAGGACCTGCTGGTGCGGGTCCACTCGGACGAGCCGGTCACGCTCCGCCTCGACGTGCGCGGTCCCGCCGACGCCACGGCGGCCGACCTCCAGGCCACCTCGGACGTGGAGGTCCTGAACCCGGACCTGCACATCGCCTCAATCAACGCGAAGGGCCGCCTGGCCGTCGACGTCACAGTGGAGCGCGGCCGCGGCTACGCCTCGGCGGACAAGAACAAGCGGTCCTCGACGATCGGCGTCATCCCGATCGACTCGATCTTCTCGCCCGTCCACCGCGTGACCTTCGACATCGAGCCGGTGCGGGTGGAGCAGTCGACCAACTACGACCGCCTCGTGCTCGACATCGAGACGGACGGGACGATCTCGCCGCGTGAGGCCCTGGCCTCGGCCGGCGACACGCTGCGCAACCTGGTCTCCTTGGTGGCCGACCTCGAGGAGGCCCCCCAGGGCCTCGAGCTGGGGGACACCGGGACCACGACGAGCGGCTCGCCCGATCTCGACCTTCGCATCGAGGAGCTCGACCTTTCCGAGCGCCCGCGCAACTGCCTCAAGCGCGCTCAGATCAACACGATCGGCGAGCTGGTCGAGCGCACCATGGACGATCTCCTTGCCATCACCAACTTCGGCCAGAAGTCGGCCGACGAAGTGGTGCAGCGACTGGACGAGCGCGGGCTTTCGCTCCGCACGAGGGACTGACCGCTCATGCAGGCCACCCCCAAGCGCGGCCGCCGGCTCGGCGGATCGTCGGCACACCAGAAGGCGATGGTCGGCAACCTGGTCGCGTCGCTCATCGCGGCCGAGTCCATCGTGACCACCGAGGCGAAGGCGAAGGCGATCCGTCCCGTGGCGGAGAAGTGCATCACGGCCGCCCGCAAGGGCGGCGTGGCCAACCACCGCAACGTGGTCGCGCTCATCCGGGACAAGGACATGACGAAGAAGCTCTTCGACGAGGTCGCTCCCCGCTACAGCGATCGCCCCGGTGGCTACACCCGGATCCTGAAGCTCGGTCCGCGCCCGGGTGACAACGCGCCGATGGCGCGTATCGAGTTCGTCTAGGCCATCACCGGATCAACGGTGGAGCAACCCACCGGCGCTGCGACGCAGCGCTGGCGGCTCGTGATCGCCTACGACGGCGCCGCGTTCCGCGGCTTCGCCGTCCAGCCCGAGGTCCCGACCGTCGCCGGCGCGCTGCGCCAGGCGCTCGAGCGCACCGCCCGCATGAGCGAGCCTCCCGCCATCACCTGCGCGGGGCGCACCGACGCCGGCGTGCATGCTCGGGGCCAGGTCGTCCACGTCGACCTCCCACCGATCCCCTACGACGCGTCCGGCCTCGCCCGCGCCCTCAACCGCCAGCTGGCGCCTCGGATCGTGGTGCGCCGGGCCGAGCAGGTGGGCGTGGACTTCGACGCCCGGCGCTCGGCCACGGGTCGCTCCTACCGCTATCTGGTCTGGAACGCGCCCGCCCCCGACCCCCTGCTGGCGCCGATCGCGTGGCACGTGCGTGACGCGCTCGACCTCGTGGCCATGCGCACCGCCTCCGACGTGGTCCTCGGGAGCCACGACTTCCGCTCGTTTTGCCGCCGTCGGCCCGGCACCGACGGGTCCCTGCCGCTCGTGCGCAAGGTCACCCGGGCGCGCTGGTCGGTCGACCATGGACCCGAGGCGACCGACGCCGACGGCCGCGCCCCGTCCGCCTCCGGCCCGGAGTCGGGCTCGGGCTCGGGCGTCGAGGCCCGCCTGCTGCGCTTCGACATCTCGGCCAACTCGTTCTGCCACCAGATGGTCCGCTCGCTGGTCGGAAGCCTGGTCGACGTGGGCCGCGGCAGGCAGAACGCAGCCGAGCTGCTGGAGCGCCTGCGCGCCCTGACCCGCCACGCCATGCCGGACCCTGCTCCCGCGGCGGGCCTCTGTCTCATCTCGGTCGACTACCCGGGCAATCACCTGGCCGTTTGAAGCACCGCAGCGGAGAGGAGAGGTACGTCTTCACCCGGCCCCATCAACGATGTCCGGAGGGCGGCTTGCTGGAGCTCCGTCGGACGCCCTATCCTGGTACGTCGGCTCCGGGGACCCCCGGGGCCTTGGGCCAGGCCGGAAACGGCCCGTTTTGGCCACCCACGCGGAAGCGAAAGATCGATCCTGTGCGCACATTTTCACCAAAGGTCAACGAGATCCAGCGAGCCTGGTATGTCGTCGACGCCGACGGCCTGGTCCTCGGGCGCTTGGCCTCCGAGGTCGCGGCCATCCTGCGCGGCAAGCGCCGCCCGTACTTCGCGCCGCACGTCGACACCGGCGACAACGTGATCGTCGTGAACGCCGACAAGATCGTGCTGACCTCGGGCAAGGCCGACGCCAAGATGGCCTACCGCCACTCCGGCTACCCCGGCGGCCTGCGCAAGACCAGCTACGCCACCCTGCTCGAGGACAAGCCGGCCGAGCTCATCCGCCGCTCCATCCGCGGCATGCTGCCCAAGAACACCCTGGGTCGCCAGCAGCTGAGCAAGCTCCACGTCTACGCCGGCGCCACGCACCCGCACTCCGCACAGCGGCCCGAAGCCCTCGATCTGCCCGTGGCCCGGCGGGCCGCCGGCTGAAGACAAAGAACGCAGTAGGAAGGACACCACCCACGCCATGCCCGCACCACTGAGCCAGACCACCGGCCGCCGCAAGCAAGCGGTGGCGCGCGTGCGCTTCCGCCCCGGCCAGGGCGCCATCACGGTCAACAAGCAGCCGATCGAGCAGTACTTCACCTCCGCGACCCACCGCATGCTGATCACCGAGCCGCTGCGCATCACCAACACGGCCGAGTCCTACGACATCGATGCCACGATCGACGGCGGCGGCATCTCGGGCCAGGCCGGCGCCATGCGCCTGGGCATCGCGCGCAGCCTCTGTGACGTCGACCCCGAGCACCGCCCGCCGCTCAAGCGTTCCGGCCTCCTCACGCGCGACGCGCGGGAGAAGGAGTCGAAGAAGTACGGCCTGAAGAAGGCTCGCAAGGCGCCGCAGTACTCCAAGCGGTAAAAGCAGCGGGAGGAGCGGGACCCACGTGCCTGCCCGCTTCGGCACCGACGGCGTGCGCGGGGTGGCCAACGAGGAGCTGACGGTCGAGCTGGCCCTCGCCCTCGGACGCGCCACCGCCCGGACCCTGCCCGCCCCGACCTTCGTCGTGGGCCGCGACACCCGGCGCTCGGGCCCCCTGCTCCAGGCCGCCTTCTCGGCCGGCCTGGCCACCGAGGGCGCCGACGTGGTCGACCTCGGCGTGCTGCCGACGCCCGGCGTGGCGACCGTGGCGGCCCGGCGTGGGGCGCCCGGTGCGGTGATCTCGGCGTCGCACAACCCGTTCGGCGACAACGGCATCAAGCTGTTCTCGCTGCTCGGGACGAAGCTGCCCGTCGAGGTCGAGGCCGAGATCGAACGCGAGCTCGCTCTGCTGGCGTCCGATCCGGACCGCCCGCCCCGCCGTCCCACCGGGCTCGGCGTCGGGCGTCTGAGTCTCGACGCGGCGGCCGGGGCCGAGCTCTACGCGGCGCATCTGGTCGGGACGCTGGCCGGTCGGACGTTGTCGGGGCTGTCGATCGTGGTCGACTGCGCCAACGGTGCGGCGAGTGCGCTGGCGCCGCCGGTGTTGGCCTCGGTCGGTGCGGCGGTGACCGCGCTGCACGACGCGCCGGACGGAACGAACATCAACGACGGGTGTGGCTCGACCGATCCCTCGGGGTTGGCGGAGGCGGTCGCGGCGCGGGGCGCCGATCTGGGGCTGGCGCTGGACGGCGACGCGGACCGGGTGATCGCCGTCGACCATCTCGGCAACGTCGTCGACGGTGACGCGCTGCTGGCCCTGTTCGCGCTCGACCTGGCCTCGCGGGGCGAGCTGGCCGGCAACACGGTGGCCGTCACGGTCATGACCAACCTGGGGTTCCGCTTGGCGATGGAGCAGCGCGGCATCGCCGTGCGCGAGACCGACGTCGGCGACCGCCACGTGCTGGCCGCGCTGGACGCGGACGGCCTGGCTCTGGGTGGCGAGCAGTCGGGGCACATCATCTTCCGTTCGGTGTCGACGACTGGCGACGGCATCTTGACCGGGCTCGCGCTGGCGGACCTCATGGTGCGCCGCGGTCGCCCGCTGGCCGAGCTCACGGCCGGCCTGGTCGAACGGGTGCCCCAGCGACTCGTCAACGTGCCGATCACCCTGCCCGACCGCCTGGCCGACTGCGCCGAGGTGTGGGAGGCCGTGGCGAAGGCACAGGCCGCGCTCGGGCACTCGGGGCGGGTGCTCCTTCGGCCGAGCGGCACCGAGCCGCTGGTGCGGGTGATGGTCGAGGCGCGCGAGGAAGCCCAGGCCGATGCGGTGGCGGCCCAGCTCGCGGGGGTTGTCGAGGCGGCGCTGGGGCAAATGGATCCGCAGCCCCCCAGGTAGCCTGGGACGATTATGTGCGGCATCATCGGCGTCACCGGCGAGGCCGACGCTCTGCCCCTCCTCCTCGGAGCCCTGCACCAGCTGGAGTACCGCGGCTACGACTCCGCCGGCGTGGCGCTGGTCGCCGACGGCGAGGTCTGGCGGGCCCGCAAGGCCCGGGCCAAGCCGATCCCCGGCGTCGTCACCCCCTCCCCGGTGGCCGAGCTCGCCACCCTGACCGCCGGCGCGCCGGCGTCGGGCACCCACGCGGCGGGCATCGGCCACGTCCGCTGGGCCACCCATGGTCACCCGACCGACGACAACGCCCACCCCCACGTCGACTGCACGGGCCGCCTCGCCCTCGTCCACAACGGGATCATCGAGAACCACCTCGAGCTCAAGGCCGACCTGGAGTCCAAGGGCCACATCTTCACCTCGGCGACCGACACCGAGGTCATGGCGCACCTGCTCGAGGAGCATCTCGCGTCCGACCCGGGCATCGACCTGGCCGAGGCCACCCGGCGCATGCTCCGCGCCGTGCGCGGCGCCTTCTCCATCGCCGTCGTCCACGCCGACGAGCCCGACACCCTCGTCGGCGCGCGCCGCTCCACCCCGCTCGTCTTCGGCCTGCACGACGGCGCGGCGCTGCTCGCCTCGGACATCCCCGCGCTCATCGGCCACACCACCCAGGTCTTCGCGTTGGCCGACGACGAGCTGGCCGTGCTCACCCCCGGGCACGCCACGGTCACGACCCTCGACGGCGCGGCCGTCACGCCCGAGCCGCTCACCATCACCTGGAACCTCGAGGCCGCGCAGAAGGGCGGCTACGACGACTTCATGTCGAAGGAGATCCACGAGCAGCCCGAGGCCATCGCCAACACGCTGCTCGAGCGCCACGCCCTGGTCGGCGCCGTGGCGCTCGACGAGGTGCGCATCCCGGACAAGGCCCTGCGCGCCGTCGACAAGGTCTTCATCGTCGCCTGCGGCTCGAGCTACCACGCCGCCCTGGTGGCCAAGTACGCCATTGAGCAGTGGGCGAAGCTGCCAACCGAGGTCGACATCGCCTCGGAGTTCCGCTACCGCAACCCCGTGGTCAACGAGCGCACCCTCTTCGTCGGCGTCTCGCAATCGGGCGAGACGCTCGACACGTCGGAGGCCCAGCGCGAGGCCGCGCGACTCGGCGCCAAGGTCCTCGTGGTGACGAACGTGGTCGACTCCTCCATGGCCCGCGCCGCCGACGGCGTCCTCTACACCCGGGCCGGGCCCGAAATCGGCGTGGCGTCGACGAAGTGCCACCTGGCGCAGATCGTGGCGCTCGAGGTGCTCGGCCTGTACCTGGCTCAGGTCCAGGGTGCGCTGCCTGCCCCGGAGATCAACGGCGTGCTCGACGCGATGGAGACGCTGCCGGGGCTCGTGACGACTGCGCTCGACCGGGCGGGCGACGTCGACGACGTGGCCGCCAAGCTGACCGACGCCCGCGACTTCTTCTTCCTCGGCCGCCACGTCGGCTTCCCGGTCGCGCTGGAGGGCGCGCTCAAGCTGAAGGAGCTGGCGTATCTGCGGGCCGAGGGCTATCCCGCCGGGGAGCTGAAGCACGGGCCGATCGCGCTGATCGAGCCCGGCACCGTCGTCGTGGGGATCGCGACCCGCACCCCGCTGTGGGAGAAGATGCTCTCCAACGTCGCCGAGGTGCGCAGTCGCGGCGCCACCGTGGTGCTGCTGGCCAACGACGGCGACGAGGAGTCGGCGGCGGCCGCCGACCACGTGCTGTGGGTGCCGCCGGCGGAGCCGCTGCTCTCCCCCGTGGTGGGCGTGGTGCCGCTCCAGCAACTCGCCTACCGCCTGGCTCGCCTGCACGGGCACGACCCGGACCGCCCGCGCAACCTGGCCAAGACGGTGACGGTCGAGTGAGCGTGGTTGACGGCCCCATGGGCGGGATCGTCGGCATCGTCGGGGTCGGCGTGGACGCAGTGAGCGTGGAGCGCTTCCGCCGCCTGCTCGAGCGGCGCCCGCGCTTCGCCGCGCGCTGCTTCACCGAATCCGAGCAGGCCGACTGCAGCGGGTCGGCCGACCGGGCGCAGAGCCTGGCGGCCCGCTTCGCGGCCAAGGAGGCGGTGATGAAGGCGCTCGGCACCGGCATCGGCGCCTTCGCGCTGACCGACGTCGAGGTGCGGCGCACGGGGGGAAAGGACGCCACCCGCAACGCGCCGTTCCTGGTGCTGCACGGGACGGCGGCCGAGCTCGCCGATTCCCACGGCGCCGGAAGGTTCCACCTGTCGCTGACGCACACCGACGACGTGGCCATCGCCTTCGTGGTCGCGGAGCAGGGCAGCCCGGTGGCTCGCGCGTGCGCGCCGTCCTGACCCGAGACGAGATGCGGGCCGCCGACGCGGCCGCGCTCGCCGAGGTCTCCCACGAGACCCTGGTCGAGCGCGCCGGCACCGCCGTGGCCTTTTCGGCCCTGCGGATGCTCGGTGGCGCCTACGGGCGCCGTGTCGTCGTGGTGGTCGGCAAGGGCAGCAACGGCGCGGACGGACGGGTGGCCGCCGGCGTCCTGGCGCGGCGCGGCGCCCGGGTGCTGGTGCTCGAGGCCGAGGCGGCCGCGGCCGACGCCGTCGCCGACGACGGCGTGGCGCTGCCGGCGTGTGACCTGGTGATCGACGGCGCCTACGGCACCGGCTTCCGGGGCAGCTACGACGCGCCCAGGACTCCGCCCGGCGCGGCCGTCCTCGCCATCGACATCCCCTCGGGCGTGGACGCCGACACCGGTGAGGCGCCCGGTGACGCGGTGCGGGCGGAGCGCACGGTCACCTTTGCGGCGCTCAAGCCCGGGCTGCTCCAGGGCGACGGGCCGGCCCGCAGCGGCGCCGTCGAGGTGGTCGACATCGGGATCCGCTTCCCCACGGCGGCGGTCGCACTCGTCGAGGACGCCGACGTCGGCGCACTGGTGCCGGCGCGCACGAGCGGGGTGAACAAGTGGACCAACGCGGTGGGGGTCGCGGCGGGCTCGGCGGGCATGGAGGGGGCGGCCGTGCTGTGCTCGCGGGGCGCCATGGCCGCGGGCTCGGGCATGATCCGGCTCGGGTCGCCCGGCGACCCGTCGGCGGCCTGGCCGACCGAGGCGGTGCGGATGCACCTGCCGGCCGAGGGGTGGTCCGGCGCCTTCTTGGAGGCGACGGCGAAGTGCAAGGCGATCGTGCTCGGCCCCGGACTCGGGACCGGTGCCGCGGTGGGCGAGGAGATCCGCGCCGTGGTGGCCGGCGCGACGGTGCCCCTCGTGATCGACGCCGACGCGCTGACCGCCCTCGGCGACGCCGCCGCCGCCCGCACCCTGCTCGACAAGCGCAGCGCACCGAGCATCCTCACCCCCCACGACGGCGAGTACGCCCGGGTGTCGGGTTCGCCTCCCGGGGCGGACCGCCTGGCGGCGGCGCGCCGCCTGGCCGAGGCTGTCGGCGCGATCGTGCTGCTCAAAGGCCCGCTCACCGCGGTGGCCCAACCGGGCGCCGGCGCGCCCGACGTGTTGCTCGCCGCGGCGGGCAGACCGTCGCTGGCCACGGCCGGCACCGGCGACGTGCTGTCGGGCGTCATCGGCGCGTTCTTGGCCCGGGGCGTCGGGGCGCACGAGGCGGCGGCGCTGGCGGCCCACGTGCACGGGCGGGCGGCGTCGCTCGGCCCGGCGGAGGGGCTGGTGGCCGGGGACCTGCCGGGACTGGTGGGCCGGTTCCTGTCCGAGTTGGCGGGGAGCGGCGCCCGCGGCCGGCATGGGCATGGGCATGGTTGACGGCGCACCGCTCCGCGCGATCGACGGCCCGGCCGACGACGAGGTGACGATGGCCCAGGGCCGGTCGCGGCCGGCGTGGGCGGAGATCGACCTCGCTGCCGTGGCGCACAACGCGCGGGTGCTTGCCTGCCTTGCGGCGCCGGCGGCGCTGTGTGCCGTCGTCAAGGCGCACGGTTACGGCCACGGCGGCCCGGCGGTCGCCCGCGCCGCTCTCGCCGGCGGCGCGCAACGGCTGGCCGTCGCGCTGGTCGACGAGGGGGTCGAGCTGCGCCAGCACGGCGTCGCCGCACCGGTCCTCCTGCTGAGCGAGTGCGGGTCCGACGCTGTCGACACCGCGCTCGCCTACGGGCTGACGCCGACGCTGTACTCGAGCGAGGCGATCGCCGCCTTCGCCGCCGCGGCACGTGCCGCGGGCCACCAGGCGCCGGTCCACCTCAAGGTCGACACCGGCATGCACCGGGTGGGAGCGGCGCCCGAGGACCTGATAGCGCTGGCGCGGCAGATCGCCGCCGAGCCCTCCCTCAAGCTCGAGGGCGTGTGGACCCACCTGCCCGTCGCCGATGGCGAGGCCGCAGAGGATCGCGCCTACACGGAGGAACAGCTCGACCTCTTCGACCGCCTCGTGGCGGGCCTGGCCGCCGAGGGCATCGACGCACCGCTGGTGCACGCGGCCAACACGGCCGGGTCGGTCGCCTTCGCCCGCTCGCGTCACGACATGGTGCGCTGCGGGATCGGCCTGTACGGCTATCTGCCCGGAGGCACCGTGCGGCGCGCCTTCGAAGCGCAGGCCGCGGCGGAGACGCTGCGGCCGGCCATGGCGCTCAAGGCGCGCGTCGTGGCGGTGCGCGAGCTCGAGGCGGGCGAGCGTCCCTCCTACGGCCGGCGGCGGCCCCTGGCGGCGCGCTCGCTCGTGGCCACCGTGCCCATCGGCTACGCCGACGGCGTGCCGCGCGCGTTGTTCGACGCGGGCTACGAGGTCTTGATCGGTGGGATGCGCCGAGCGCTGGCTGGCGCCGTGACCATGGACCAGATCGTGGTCGACTGCGGCGGCGACGCCTCCGTGCGCCCCGGCGACGAGGTGGTCCTCCTCGGCACGCAAGGCGCCGAGACCATCACCGCGGACGACTGGGCCGACCTGCTCGGGACGATCAGCTACGAGGTGGTGTGCGGCGTGGGGCCGCGCATGCCGCGCCTGTTGGTCAACCGCCCCGGCGGCGGTGGCTGACGCCGCCCAGGCCGCCCCGGCCGCCCAGCTCGAGCGGCTGCGCGTCACGGCGTCGACCTGCACGCTGTGCCCGCTCGCCGAGGGGCGCACCCAGGTCGTCTTCGGGGTGGGCAACCCGGCCGCCGACCTGCTCTTCGTGGGCGAAGGGCCCGGACGCGAGGAGGACCTGGCCGGCGAGCCCTTCGTCGGGCGCTCGGGCAAGCTGCTCGATCGCCTCATGGCGGAGGAGATCGGACTGACCCGCGCCGAGTGCTACATCGCCAACGTCGTCAAGTGCCGACCGCCGAACAACCGCGACCCGGCCCCGAACGAGATCGCGGCCTGCCGGCCCTACCTGAGCGAGCAGATCGAGCTCATCGCGCCCAACGTCATCGTCACCCTGGGCAACTTCGCGACCAAGTTGCTGCTCGAGAGCGCCCGCGGCATCCGCGAGCTGCGCGGCCAAGTCTTCGAGCGCGGCAACGCCCGGCTGGTCCCGACGTACCACCCGGCGTACGTGCTGCGCGCCGGGGGCGAGGCCATGGCCGAGATGCGCGCCGACCTCGTGCGGGCCAAGCGCCTCATGGCGAGGGCCGCGCCGTGAGCTGGCCGCTCGAGACGACCACCGCCTCGGCGGACGCGACCAGGGCGCTCGCCGCCGGGCTGGCCCGCCTCTGCCAAGCCGGCGACGTCGTGCTCCTCGTCGGCGACCTCGGGGCCGGCAAGACCGTGTTCGCGCAGGGCTTCGCGGCCGCCCTCGGGGTCGCCGGGCCGGTGACCAGCCCGACCTTCGCCCTGGTGCGGCACTACCGCTGCGGACCCGACAGCCCGGTGACCTCCCTCATCCACGCCGACGTGTACCGCACCGGCTCGGTGGCCGAGGTGGTCGACCTCGCCCTCGCCGAGCTGGTCGAAGAGGACGCCGTCGCGGTGATCGAGTGGGGCGAACTGGCCGCGCCGGCGCTGGGTACGAGCGCGCTCGAGGTCACGCTCGTCGCGCCCGACGCCGTGGCGGCGCCCGATGCGCGCGCCATCTCGGTGATGGGCCGCGGCTCATGGCTGGCCCGGGCCAACGAGGTGGCGGCTGTGCTCGAGCCCTCATCCGGGCGCCGCGGGCGGTGACGGCCAATCCGGCGGACCTCGCCGTGGTGGCGATCGAGACCGCCACCGAGACCGTCGGCGTCGCCGTGCGCGCGCCCGGTGGGGTGGAGGCCGAGTTCACCCTGACTGGGCGCCGGCGCCACGTCGAGACGCTCACGCCGGCGCTCGAGCACCTGCTCGGCCAGGTCGGGTTGGCCGCGGGGGACCTGGGCCTGGTCGTCGTCGACATCGGCCCGGGCCTCTTCACCGGGCTCCGGGTGGGCGTGGCCGCGGCCAAGGGCCTCGCCCAGGCGCTGGGTATCGGCGTGCTCTGCGCCACCAGCCTCGACGTCCTGGGCGCCGCGGCGGCGGAGGCGGGCCGCCGCGGGCTGGTGCTGGCGTGCGTCGACGCCCGGCGCGGGGAGGTCTTCGCATCGCTCCGCCAGCTGGACGAGCAGGCGGCCACAGTGGCCGAGCCCGTCGCCCCCGGGCTGTTCTCGCCCTCCGACCTCGTGGCCACCGTGGGCCGCCTGGGCGGTGCGCCGGTGCTCGCCGTGGGCGACGGGGCGCAGCGCTACGCCGAGGCGCTGGGATCGGTCCCCGGGGTCGAGGTCGTGGCGCCCGCGCTCGCTTGGCCACCTCCGTCGTCGCTCCTGCGCGTCGGGCTGGCCCGACTCGAACGAGGAGAATCGCCAGTCGACGCCGCGTCGGTCGTTCCTCTGTACATGCGTGAGGCGGACGCAAAGAGCAACTTTGCCCAGGCGCGGGCCTGAGGTGGAGACGGCGAGATGCGAATCGAGAAGCTGAAGCGGCGCGACCTGCGCAAGCTCCTCCCCATCGAGAGTCTGGTCTTCCCTGAGCCGTGGTCGCCTGAGGTCTTCAACTCCGAGCTGGCCATGCGCAAGGGGCGCCTCTACCGGGCCGCGTGGGACGGCGACGAGCTGGCCGGCTACATCGGCTTCCTCATGGTCGACGAGGAGGCGCACATGACGACCATCGCCACCGCCCCCCCGTATCAGCGCAGCGGGCTGGCCATCTCCATGATCGTGGACGCCATGCGCACGCTCCGGGGCAGCGGGGTCAAGCACATCTCGCTCGAGGTGGCGGCGAACAACAAGCCGGCGCAATCGCTGTACCGGCGCTTCGGCTTCGCCCCCGTCGGGGTGCGCAAGAACTACTACCCGGTGACGGGTCAGGACGCGCTCGTCATGTGGGTCTACGACATCGACTCGGAGGAGTACGCGCTGCGGTTGGACGAACTGGCGGGCGCCGGCTACCAGCTCGAGCAGGGGCGCGCCTCGTAGGTCCCGCGGCGCCATCCCCGCGGCGCCATCGGCCGCGTCGGTGTGTGGCCGGATCAGCGCACGGGCGAACCGACCGCCTCGATCTGGACGTCGATCCGCGCACTGGCGACCCAGGGTCGCGCCGTCACGCCGAACACCCTCCGGTCCAGCGCTGTCGTGGCCCGGAACCCGACCAGCCCAGCCTCGAGCGACGACGAGGTCACGGTGAGGACGCTCGGTTCGACGTGGCCGTGCACGCTCAGAAGCCCGCGGACGGCGAAGATGCCGTCGGGCCCGACCGACACCCCGGTCGAGTCGAACTCGATCGTCGGGTGGTTCGCCACGTCGAGCAGCGTGGCGCTCTTCACGTGCTCGTCCCGCTGGCGCATGGGCGTGGTGAACGTGTCGGCGGCCAGGACGGCATGGAGGGTGGAGTGCTCGATGGGGCTCGCGACGGTGAACGCCCCCGACGCCAGCTGCATGGTGCCGCGGATGGTGAACACCCCCAGCTTCTTGGCCGAGAAGGCCACGGTCGTGAGCTCGGGGTGGAGCCGGTAGCGGCCGGTCGGGATGGGGCGGCCGGCCTTGGGCTGCGCCGCCTGGCTGACGTTGTCGTTGTCGATCGTCATGGGGGTAGGGCTCCTCTCGTGGGTCGATGTGATCCCACGACAGAAAGACTCCTTGAGGACGTGAAAGGTGACACGCCTTGAGCCGGCCCGGGGCCACGGCCGATGCAGCCGGCCGGCGAACGAGGTCTCAGTTTGTCGCGACGACCTGGTCGCGCAGGAAGTCGAGCGCGCGCGGCTCGGCGTATACGTGCACCTTGGTCACCAGGTCGCCGCGGACCGTGAGGGAGATCAGGCCGGCGACGTCACGGTCGATGAACGCAAGCAAACAGGGATGGTCGACGAAGGGCAGCGAGACCAGGCTCGCCCTCCCCCAGTAACGAAGCAGGTTGGTCGAGACATTGCGGGCGCCGTGCACGACCAAACCCGGGCGGAGGTCCGCACCGCCCGTGACGTCGGGGTCGAGCACCGACATGAGGTCCTCGAGGCTGCCGTTCGCACAGGCGGCGATGAAGCGGTCGGTCACCAGGCGATGCTCTTGCTGCGTGACCGTCGAGCGCCGGACGCTGTCGGACGCCTCCAGCTTGAGCCGTGCCCGCCGCGCCAATTGACGACACGTGGCCTCGGGCCGGCCCACCGTCTCGGCGATGGCATCGAAAGGGACGCGAAAGATGTCGTGGAGGACGAAGGCGACCCGTTCGGCCGGCGACAAACGTTCCAACACGACGAGCAGCGCCAGACGGACGCCGTCGTCAAGCGTGACCCGGTCGGCGGGGTCGGACCCGATCCGACCGTCGTGGACGCGCTCGACCAGATCGTGCCCGTCGACCGGCCGTTCGTGCCGGTTGCGAGCCGAACGGATCACATCAAGGCAGAGCCGGCTCGTGACCACGATCAGCCAGCCACGGGCGTCCTCGATCGCGTCGAAATCGCTCTGTGAGAGCCGGTGGAACGCTTCTTGGACGACGTCTTCGGCCCGGCCGATATCGCCGAGCATGCGGTAGGCCATGTCGACCAGGTAGGGCCGGTGGTCGATCCACGCGTCATTGATCTGCTGCTCGGTCGGCATCGTGCTCCTTTCGCAACGTAGCGGGCCGCGGGTGAAGCGGCACCAGCGACCCGCACGGAGGACGAGACAAGGCGAGGGAAAGTGACATACCCCACCGGACGACCGCCTTCCTGTCACTTTTGACTGCGAGGCCTCGTCCTCCCTGTGATGGGCACTACCGACAGACACGACGCAGGTCGCATGGAGCTGGTCCAGAGCCGCATCGTCACCAATGACGTCTGCGGCCTGGCGCACTTCTACGCGGCCCTGGTGGACACCGTGGTCGTCCCGAACGACTACTACGTCGAGGTAGGAACGCCGGCCCAACGGATCGGCCTTTCCCGCGTGCGCTATTCCGACCTCTCCGAGGGGGCCTGTGGGCCACCTGATGGGGTGGGGTTGGGCGCGGTGATCCTCGACTTCGCCGTCAATGACCTCGACGCGGCGCACGACCACATCTGGGGTCTCGACGTCGACTGGCTCATGGCGCCCACCCTGCAGCCCTGGGGGCGTCGTTCGATGATGCTGCGCGACCCCGAGGGACATCTGATCAACGTCTTCGAAAAAAAGGAGGGAGACGCATGACCACACTCGTCGAAGCATCGGCCGTCGAGGCCATCGATCTGGAGAAGGTGTACCCCGGCGACGTCCATGCCGTGCGCGGCATCAGCTTCTCTGTCGAGCCAGGCGAGGCGTTCGGTCTCTTGGGCCCGAACGGCGCCGGCAAGTCCACCACGATCGGGATGCTCAACACCACGGTCCGAGCAACCTCGGGCCGCGCCCTGCTCGGCGGACTCGACGTGGCGACCGACCCGATCGGGACGCGCGCCCGCAGCAGCGTGGTGTTCCAAGACACGGTCGTGGACCAGCCGTTGACCGGGCGCCAGAATCTCGAGCTCCACCTGCGCCTGTGGGGAAAGGACGGCGCCGACGGCCGGGCCCGGCTGGCCGACCTCTGCGCGCTGGTCGAGCTGAGCGACGTCCTGGACCGGCCGGTCGCCACCTACAGCGGCGGACAGCGACGGCGCATGGAGATCGTTCGGGCGCTGGCCTCGGACCCTCAGGTGCTGTTCCTCGACGAGCCGACCGTGGGGCTCGACACCCGCGTCCGGCACGACCTCTTCGACGCTCTGGCCTCCCTGCGCGAACGCACGGGCGTCACCGTGTTGATGACCACGCACTACCTGGACGAGGCCGAAAGGCTCTGCGACCGAATCGCGATCGTGGACGGCGGCCGCATCGTCGCGTGTGATGCGCCCGCCAACCTTCTGGCGGCCTTGGGCTCCGAGGTGCTCGAGCTTCGGGTCGACGAGCCGGTCCAGGTCGAACAGCTCCTCGTGAACGCCGGAGTGCCCCCGGCCGATCTCTTTGTCATCGGCACCACCGTCACGATCGTGCTGCGCCAGCAGGCCGGCGACGCACTCCTCGAGCGCGTGCGCGACCGCGCGCTGGTGCTGCGCTCGGTCACGACTCGGCGCCCCACCTTTGACGACGTGTATCTGCGCCTGACCGGTGGCCGCCTCGACACCGACAACATCTGATCGACGTAATTCGGACACCTCAGGAGGTCCAACCATGACAGCCACTGTCACTCTTCCCGTCCCTGCGACCACCGAGGCGCCAGTGCGGACGCGCTCGGTCCCCGCCGCGGTCGTGCTCGCGAAGCGCCGTTTGGCGCTGACCGTGCGCTCCCCACGGTCGATCGTCGTCCCCTTGTTGACCCCCGTGCTGTTCGCATTGGTGATCGCGCCAGCGCTCGCCAACACCATCGCGGCGCCCGCCGGACGCACCGCCTACATGACCTTTGTCGCCTTGGCCACCGTTGGCCTGCTCATCCCGCTCAACTGCGCCTTCTCGGGGCTCGGGGTGATCGTCGACCGCCAACAAGGCGCCATGCGCGAGCTCTTGGTGGCGCCGATTCGCCGCTCGTCGATCGTGGTGGGCAATCTCCTCGCCGCACTGGCTCTGACCGCGCTCCAACTGGTCGTGCTCATCGCCGCCTCTGCGCTGCGCGGTGCGGTCTACGAGTCTGGGGTGCGCATGCTCTGGTTCATCGCGGCCGCGATCGCGTTCGCCGTTTTCATGTACGGGCTGGCCGAGATCCTGTCCGTCCGCCTGCCCAGTCCGGTCGAGTACATCGGCGCGGTCCCGGCCGTGGCGATCGTGCCGTTCTTCTTCGCCGGTTCCTTGTTTCCGATCACGTCGCTGCCCCACTGGCTGGCCGCCGTGGCCAAGGTGCTGCCCCTGACGCACGCGTTGGCCCTGTTCCGTTACGGCATCGCCGGCTCGAGCGGCGTGCGAGCACTCCACAACATCTGGGGCTTGCACAACGCAGCCGAGATGGCGACGTTCTCCTTGCTCGTCCTGGTGGCCTACGCCGTCGTGGTCTTCGCCGGCGCGGTGCGGTTGTTCGCCAGGGCGGGCACGAGCTGAGCCCGCAGGCGGGTAGAACGAGCAGCAAGGAGGTAGTGCACCATGGCAGACCTTGCGCACGCGGTCCGTCTCGCGGCGGCCGATCGTTACCTGGCCGTCTTCGCCGTCGCCCGCCCCGACGGCACGGTGCACGCGTCGGTCGTCAACGCCGGCCCGCTGGCCGACCCCGTCGACGGGTCGCCCGGGATGGCGGCGGTGGTCGCGGGCGCGAGCCGCAAGCTCACCCTCCTCCGACGAGCCGGGCGGGCCACCCTCGTGTTCAAGGAGGCCTGGGACTGGGCCGCCGTCTCCGGCGCCGTGCGCCTGATCGGCCCCGACGACGGGGCCGAGCACGGTCTCGATGTCCCCGCCACACTCCGCTCAGTGTTCCAGGCGGCCGGGGGCACCCACGACGACTGGGACGAGTTCGACCGGGTGATGGCCGCGGAACGTCGCTGTGCCGTGTTCGTCCACGCCGACGCGGTCACGACCAACGCCGGTTCGTCCTGACGCGGCGGGCCGTCGCCGGTCGCCCGTAGGGTGAGCCTCGAGCCAACGGGGCCGCCGAACCGCCGAACCGGGACGGGGACCGGGAGAGGAGCACCGCATGGAATCGATCGAGCTTGGGACACAGGGCCTGCAGGTTTCGCGCCAGGGGCTGGGCTGCATGGGGATGTCGGACTTCTACGGGCCCCGGGACGATACGGAGTCCATCGCCACGATCCACCGTGCGCTCGAGCTCGGGGTGACCTTCTTCGACACCTCGGACATGTACGGGCCGTACACGAACGAGGTGCTGGTGGGCCAGGCGCTGTCAGGTCGCCGCGACGGGGCGGTGATCGCCACCAAGTTCGGCATCGTGCGCGACCCGGACGACCCCACCAAGCGCGGCGTCAACGGCCGCCCCGAGTACGTCCGCCAGGCGTGCGACGCGTCGCTCTCCCGGCTCGGCGTGGACCACATCGACCTGTACTACCAACACCGGGTCGACCCCGACACCCCGATCGAAGAGACGGTCGGCGCGCTCGCCGAGCTGGTGGCGCAGGGCAAGGTCCGGTACCTCGGCCTGTCCGAGGCGGCGCCCGCCACCGTCCGCCGCGCCCACGCCGTCCATCCGATCTCGGCACTGCAGACCGAGTACTCGGTGTGGTCGCGCGACCCCGAGCGCGAGATCCTGCCCACGCTGCGCGACCTCGGCATCGGCTTTGTTCCCTACAGCCCTCTCGGGCGCGGGTTCTTGACCGGGACGCTGCGCTCGATCGACGATCTCGACGAGGCGGACTTCCGCCGGTACCAGCCGCGGTTCCAGGGCGACAACCTGGCCGCCAACATCGCCATCGTCGAGGTGGTCGACCAGTTGGCCCAGGCCAAGGGGTGCACGCCGGGCCAGATCGCGCTGGCCTTCGTCCACGCCGCGGGCCGCGACGTCGCGCCGATCCCGGGCACGAAGCACCGCGAGTTCCTCGAGGAGAACGTGGCCGCCCTCGATGTCGAGCTCACCGAGGAGGACCTTGCCATCCTCGACCGGGTGGCGCCGGCCCAGGGCGATCGCTACGCCGACATGTCGCCGGTGAATCGCTGAGCCGATGGTCGACGGGGGCAGCCCTCTCGCCCGTGACAGCGTCCGCAGACATTCGTAGGGTGGGAGACGAGGGGGCCCCAAGAGGGAGGCACACATGCCGAGATTCCTGGTCGAAGTGAAATACACCCTCGATGGCATCAGGGGGCTCAAGGACCAAGGCGGCACGGCGCGGGTGGCCGCGGCCAAGGCCCTGATCGAGGATCTGGGCGGGACACTGGTGTCGTTCGACTTCGCGTTCGGGGGCAGCGATGCGTATCTCATCGCCGACATGCCGGACCACGTTGCCGCGGCGGCGACCGGCCTGATCGTCAGCGCCGCCGGAGGGGTCACCACGCGGACCACGGTGCTCATCTCGCCCGCAGAGATGGACGACGCGGCCAAGAAGCAGACGTCCTACCGGGCCCCCGGCAGCTGACGGCGTCGGCCGGCACCGACCCGCTCCCCTTCGCGCGGAGACGAACCGAAACCGCTCAGCGGTTCAGCGGTTCAGCGGTTCAGCCGTTCAGCGGTTCAGCCCACGGCGGCCCGCGCCGCCGCGTCGCGTGCGTGGCAGAGCTCGGCGAGGACCGCGCTGATGTCACCGAGAGGGTTGCTCGCCGCGATCTGGTCTTGTAGTTCCCGCGCCCGGGTGCGGTAGGTCGGATGGTCCAGCACCGCGCGCACCGCACGGCCGACCATGGCCGGCGACGGGCGCCCGGTGCGCAGGTTCACCCCGGTGCCCGACCATTGCACCCGCGCCGCCACCTCCGGTTTGTCCTCGCTGTCGCCGGCGACGACCAGCGGGACGCCGTTGGCGAGCGCCTGCTGCACCCCGCCGTAGCCGCCGTTGGTCACCATCACGCCCACGTGGGGGAGCAGCCGATCGTGCGGGATGAAGCGCTCGAGGCGGACGTTGGGGGGCAGGCCGGGCCGTAACGGCTCGGGATCGGGCCCGCCGGTGGTCGCCACCACCAACAGGTCGTCCCGTGCGAGCGCCCGCGTCGTGAGCAGGAGCAACCGGTCCAGGTCGGCGTTGTCGAGCGTGCCCTGGGTGACGTGCACGACGGGACGCCCGTCGCCGAGCTCGCCCCACCACGACGGCTCGTCGAAGTCCGAAGTGGGCGGGGCGAGGATGGGCCCGACGAAGCGCACCGCCGGGGCGAGGTCCGAACGCGGGTACTCGAAACCCGCCACCGTCGCCTGCAGATAGGCGTCGACCACCTTGGGCTGGAGGTCGATGAAGTAGCCCGGGAACCCCTCGGACACGCCGGCCTCGGCGAGACGGCGCCGGGCGAATCGCTGGATGTCGGCCAGCGCCCCGTGCTCGGTGGCCCAGTTCATCAACCGGTTGCGCGCCCGCGCCAGGTGGCCCTTCCCCGGCTGGAAGGCGACGCCGAACGGCGCCGTGTCGCGACTGCACGCGGTGTACGGCATGACCCCGACGCACGCGAGGACCGGGCGGTCGTCTCGTGGCCCGAGCGCGAAGGGCATGGCGCCCAGGAACATGGGGTCCACCACGATGCCATCGGTCGCCCGGCCTTCCACGATGCCCCGGAGATCGCGATACTGCCCGGGAATCGGCCCGATGAAGATCCGCCGCAGATCGTCCTTCACCCCGCGCACGCCGCGTTTGGATGACGACTCGCGCTCGGGGTTCGCCACCATGAGGTCGTGCGTGTCGTAGTCCTCGGCGAAGGGGACGAAGGACGCACCCGTTGCCGCCACCTTGTCCCGGTAGTGCGCCGTGGTGAAGAACACGACGTCGTGCCCCTCGTCCACCAGCCGGCGCGCCAGCGCGAGCAGGGGTGCCGTGTGCCCTTGCGCCGGTGTGGTGCACAGCACGTAGCGGCGGCGGATGGCGGCCCGCGCACCGCCGTTCCTAACGGGGGTCGTCACGTTGCGATGACGGCACCGCTCCACGGCGTCAGCGTGAGCCCGCCTTCGGCGAGCGCGCCCTCGGCGAGGGCGGCATCGGTGGTCAGGGTGACGCGGCCGCGCACCGCCTCGAAGGTGGCCGGGGCGTCGGCCATGTTGAGCAGGACCACGGTGCCCGAGCCTCGTTGGTAGGCCCAGGTGCCCTCGGGCGAGGGGAGCGACCGGTACGAGCCGACGGCGAGGTCGTCGCTCGCGCGGCGCGCCGCAATGACACGGCGGCAGAACTCGAGCACCGAGGTGGGTTCGCCCTCCTGATCGGCCACGTTGCACACCGCAGGGTCCGCCATGGGCAGCCAGGGCCGCACGCCCGGTTCGCTGAACCCGCCACCGGGGCCGCCGTGCCACGGCATCGGCGTCCGTTCGGGATCGCGTCCGGCGTAGGGGAAGAAGCGAACGCCCACCGGGTCGAGGAGCTCGTCCTTCTCGATCACGCCGTCGACCTGGCCGATCTCGTCACCCTGGTAGAGGAAGGCGGTCCCGCGCAGCGTGAGCATCATCAACAGCGCGAGCTTCACCTTGGACGGATCCCCGCCGGCCCAGCGGGTCGACAGGCGGGAGAAATCGTGGTTCGAGGCGTGCCAGGTCGGCCACGCGCCCTCGGGGAGCAGCGCCTCGGTCCCCTCGACCACGGCGCGCAGCGCGGCGGCCTCGAAAGGCGCGTGCATGAACTGGAAGTTGAAGCCGCCGTGCAGCTCGTCGCGTCCGGACCCGTAGAACTCAGTGAGGCGTTCGAGCGTCTCCACGTTGGTCTCACCGATGAGCAGGCGCTCGGGCTCGTAGGACCGGGCGATGGTGCGCCAATGCTTCAAGATGTCGTGGGCCTCGGGCCGATCGGTGTTGTACACGTAGCGCACGCCCATGAACTGCTGTTCGATCGGGTCGTCCTTGGTCGCCGGCGGGTTGTCCCGCAGCTCCTTGTCCTTGATCATCATGTTGCAGACGTCGATCCGGAAGCCGGCGACGCCGCGGTCCCACCAGAAGCGCACGATGTCGTCGAACTCGCGGCGCACGTCGTCGCTCCACCAGTTGAGGTCGGGCTGCCCGGCCTCGAAGTTGTGCAGGTAGTACTGCCGGCTCGGCTCGTCGAGCTCCCAGGCCGGTCCGCCGAAGATGCTCACCCAGTTGTTGGGCGGGCTCCCGTCGGGTTTGGGGTCGGCCCAGACGTAGTAGTCACGGTGCGCGGCGTCCCGGCCGGTGCACGCGTCGACGAACCAGTGGTGCTGGTCGCTGGTGTGATTGGGCACCAGGTCCATGAGGATGCGGATCCCGCGCCGCCCCGCCTCACGGACCAACGTGTCGAGGTCGTCGAGGGTGCCGTAGTCCGGGTCGATGTCGAGGTAGTCCGAGACGTCGTACCCCCAGTCCCGGTTGGGGGAGCAGGTCACGGGCGAGAGCCACACCCCGCTTACCCCGAGCCGTTGCAGGTGGTCCAGCTTCGAGATGAGGCCGGGCAGGTCGCCGACCCCGTCGCCGTTGGAGTCAGCGTAGGAGCGGGGGTAGACCTGGTAGAAGACGCCGGCCTGCCACCAGCGGCTCGATTCGTCCCCCGCCGCCGCCATCACAGCCGTCCCCGCGTGGCGGCCAGCAGGTGTTGGGTCAAGGCGGCCGGCGGCTGCGCGCCCGAGGTCTCCACGTCCAGCCCGTTGCCGAAGCGTCCGTGGAAGAAGTACACGACCTCTGTGCTCGTGGGCGTCGGGGGGCTTCCCGTCGCCGACACCGTGGCCTCCAGCGTGAACGCCGCGCTGCCCTTGGGGGACGCCACCCGGGCGACCCCGATATGACCCCCCGAGCCGTTGCTCGTGCTGGCCTCGTTCATCAACGCGCTGATGCACCCGGCGGCCTTGTGGCTCGAGATCGCTGCGAAGATCGCTCTGGCGTAGGCGGTCGACGGATAGATCGAGACGGTGTCCTGCACGAGTTCACTCCCTCCCACACCCCGGAACAGTGGGCTGACGACACGCGGTGGATTGTTGGCGATGAGCTTGGTCGGCACCCCGATGCACTTGGCCAGCCGCGGGGCGCCGGTGAACGTGCCCGCCGAGGTGCTCGGGACGGCGCTCGGGGTCCAGTGGCCGGGCAGGTCGGAGAGGGAGACGAGTGCCTTCTTCGCCAAGGCTTTTTGGCTGGTGGTAGCGGTAGCGGCCGCGCCCGCCGGCGCGGATCCGACCGCGGCGAGGAGCCCGCCGATGATCATCCCGATTCCCATCCGCCCGGCCGCGCTCACGTCCAGCCTCTTCTATCAGCTCTGCCTGCGGACTGGCAGGTCCGGTGCCGCCTCAGAGCCGCCCCACGGCGGCGGCTGCGATGTGCTGCTCGACCGGGATCGAGAAGGGCGCACCGACGCCGGTGAACGTGATCTGTTGCCCGAGGCGACCCTTGATCGCAAAGAGCTCTGTCACCGTGATGTTCACGGTGACCCCGTGGGTGACGACGGGCACGCTCATGGAGTATCCGGCCGTAAACGGAAAGGCCGCGGGGTCGGTGGCCGACACCAGCGCGGTCCCATAGGTCATGCCCTTGGGGGTCTTGCCGAAGAGCTTCTGCTTGAGGGGACCCGAGGCCAGGCTCGTCATGCACCCGGGTGTCTTCTTGTTGGCCACGGTGCCGAGCTCGACCGTGGCGTTCTTCGCCGAAGGGAACACGGTCACGTTGTCATTGACCGTCAGCGTCCCGGCCTTGTTCTGGAACTGCTTGCTGTTGACCGACGGCGGGTTCTCGCTGACCAGGGCCGTCGTCACCCCGATACAACGGGCCAACTGGGCGTCGCCGACGGTGCTGTTCGGGTTGTTGGGGTTCTTCACGGTCTCCCACCCCGACGGCATGTCCGAGAGCCCGAGGAGGGCCTTCTGCGCCTGGGCCAGTTCTGTCGTGGCCGACGTCGCCGACTCCGCCGACTCCGCCGAAAGGCTGGCACCGGCGGGCGCCCCCAGGGCCAGGCTGCCTGCGATGGCGACGAGGCCCATGGCCCACCCCGCCGCCCGTCGGGGGTGAATCGTCCTGTGGCCGTCTTCCACGCTGCGGTCCTTCCTGCCTCGTTGTGCCGCATCGCCACCGACCCGTGGGTGACGGGCGTTCATATCGCCGGGCAACGCTAATGGCAGGGCGCGAGAGCCAACCGTCAGT
>DASZMN010000006.1:0-1783 GCA_035551835.1 Acidimicrobiales bacterium
AGCAACCGAGCGCCGATCGGGTCGCGCAGCGTCCAGGCGCCCCAGTCGACGCCAACAACCGTGCGGTTGTTGAGCAATACCTGGTTGAGGGGGACTCTGGGGATCGGCCCGCCGGCGAACCCGATGACACAGACGCGGCCCCCCGGGCCCGTTGCCCGCAGGGCTGGCTCACTGTGGCGTCCCCCGACCGGATCGACGACCGCGTCGACGCCGCCGCCTGAGAGCTCTCGGGCCCGGACCTTGAGGTCCTCGGCCTCGTAGGCGATCGTCGCCTCGGCACCCATCGCCAGGGCCGCGGTGAGCTTCTCCGGTGTCGACGCGGCAGCTATCACGCGTCCGCCAAGAGCGGCCGCCACGTCGGTGGCCGCCAGGCCGATACCACCGCCGGCGCCAAGCACCAGGATCCACTCGCCTGCTGTAATCCGAGTCCGTCGCGTGAGCGCGAACAGCGCCGTGCTATAGCTCTGCACGAGGGCGGCCGCTTGCCCGAACCCGATGCCCGGCGGGATCGGGATGGCTGAACCCTCGGGGACCATGACCTGCTCGGCGAACGCCCCGAACCCGCTGAAGGCGAGCACACGATCGCCAACCCCGACCGCTGTCACGCCGTCGCCGATCGCCCTCACCTCCCCTGCCATCTCGCTGCCCGGCACGAATGGCGTAGCCGGCTTGATCTGGTACTGACCCTGGCAGATCAACCCGTCGACGTAGTTGACGCCGGCCGCCCGGATATCGACGACGACCTGACCGGGACGGGCTGTCGGCGCAGCAAGATCCTCCACGATCAGATCCCCAAGCGGCCCGAGCTGGCGGCAGACGAGGGCGCGCACGTCAGGGCTGCGCCAGGTCGTCGAGGATCCTCGGCTGGACCTGGTCGGTGCCGCCCCCGATGCGCCCCTGGTCACATCCCAAAGGGGGGCTTGCCCATCTGGTCACGGACGGTGACGACCTCGGCGTTGGTGAGACTGCGGCGTTGCCAATTGGCTCCATCGACGACGAGGGTGTGGCCGGAGATGAAGCGGGCGTAGGGTGATGCCAGGAACGTGGCGGCCCATCCGAGCTCCCGCACACGACCGACGCGCATCGCCGGCTGGCAGCGGTCCTTCTCGTTCGTGCGGTCGAGGTTGCCCTTGATATCGGCCGTCATGTCCTCGTGCGGGAACAAGCCCGGGACGAGGCCGTTCACTTGGATGCCGTAAGGACCCCACTCGACGGCGAGCGTCTCGACCATGTTCTTCACGCCGGCCTTCGCTGCGGCTGAGTGAGCAAATCCAGGGCCACCGGTCCAGGCGTAGGAGGCGCCGATGTTAATGATCGATCCGGGCGTGCCCGCACTCAGGTGGCGGCGGGCAAACTCGCGGGCACAGAAGAACGTGCCGTTGAGCGTGATGTCGACCACAGTGCGCCACGCATTCGGTGACATCTCCTCGGTCGGCACCGGAAAGTTGGCGGCGGCGTTGTTGACCAGCACGTCCGGCAGGTGGAGATCCGCCTCGGCGGCATCGAACGCGGCGGCCACCTGGTCGGGCTGGCGGATGTCGCACTGCACGGTCACCACGGTCGTGCCCAGCTCGGACAGCGCCTTCTTTCCTTCCGACAGGTGCTCGGGTCTCCGGCTGGCCAACACGATGTCGGCGCCCAGGCGCGCGAACTCGGTGGCCGTGGCCTTGCCGAGCCCGGTGCCACCTCCGGTCACGAGCACCGTGCTGCCCGAGAACGTGTGCGCCGGCAGCGCGGCGGCGCCCACCGGGGGCGGATCGGGCAGGCCAATCGCTTGGGTCAT
>DASZMN010000007.1:0-6906 GCA_035551835.1 Acidimicrobiales bacterium
ACCCGCATGGCCGGGCAGGCCGCCGCGGCGGACGAGGACGCCGGCGCGGGGACGCCCATGGCGCCGGAGCTCGTCGCGCCCATGGCGGCCTTCTTGGCCCACGAGGCCTGCCCCGTCAACGGGGAGATCTACGAGGCCGGCGCCGGGCGGTTCTCCCGGATCTTCATCGCCTCCACGCCCGGCTACGTCACGGCGGACGCGACCATGGAGGACGTCGCGCAGCACTGGGACGCCATCAATGACGAACAGGGGTACACCGTGCCGACCGACCTCCCCGACTGGTCCACCTCGTTCCTGGCCCACCTGCAGCCAGAGGCGTGAGCTGACCCAATGGACTTCTCGCTCAGCGAATCCGAACAGGACCTCGTCGACCTCTGCCGTGACTTCGCGACGAGGGAGATCGCGCCGCGCGCGCCTCTGGCCTGGGAGGAAGCGCGCTGCCCGACCGACCTCCTGCGCGAGATGGGCGAGCTCGGACTGCTCGGCATCCTCATCCCCGAGGAGTGGGGCGGAATCGGCATGTCGACGATCGGCTTCGTCGCCGCCATGGAGCAGATCGGCCACGCCGACCAGTCTGTGGCCGCCGCCTGGCAGGCCCACGCCACCATCGGCTCGCTGCCGCTGTACCTCTTCGGGAACGACGAGCAGCGGGAACGCTGGCTGCGACCGCTGGCGGAGGGGAAAGCCCTCGGCGCGTTCGGGCTGACGGAGCCCGACGCCGGTTCCGACGCCCGCGGGATACGCACCCGTGCCGAACAGCGTGACGGCGGCTGGCTGATCAACGGGCGCAAGACGTTCATCTCCAACGCGGGGACCGACCTGTCGTTCGGGGTGACCCTGCTGGCGCGCACGGAGCCCGTGGACGGGCAGGAGGCGGGCTTCGCCAGCCTGGTCGTCGAGAAGGACACACCCGGCTTCACCATGGGCCCGAAGATGCGCGGCATCGGCTGGCGCGGGCTCGACACCCGCGAGCTCTACCTCGACGACGTCTGGGTGCCCGACGCCCACCTGCTCGGCGACCCCAACCTCGGGCTCGGCCAGTTCCTGCGCACGCTGGAAGTCGGGCGCATCTCGATCGCGGCCTTGTCGCTCAGCCTGACCCAGGCCGTCCTCGACCTGGCCACCGTCTACGCGCAGGAACGCACGCAGTTCGGGCAGCCGATTTCGAAGTTCCAGGCGGTGCAGTTCAAGCTGGCCGACATCGCCACCGAGCTGGAGGCGGCGCGCTGGCTCACCTACCGCGCCGCCTCCCTGCGCGACACCGGCAAGCCCTTCCAGAAGGAGGCGGCGATGGCGAAGATGAAGGCCAGCCGGGTGGCGGCGTGGGCGGCCTCAGAGGCCGTGCAGATCCACGGTGGTCTCGGGTACATGCTCGAGACGCCCGTCGCCCGCTTCTACTGCGACGCAAAGGTGCTCGAGATCGGTGAGGGCACCAACGAGATCCAGCACCTGGTGATCGCCCGCCAGCTGGGCTGCTGACGCCACGGCTGCCGACGACACGGCAGCTGACGACCACGCTCCCGGCTACACCGCGGCGAGACGCCGGATGGCCTCCGTGATGTCGTCGCGATCGGGCAGCCAGGCCTGCTCGAGGTCGGGCGAGTAAGGCGACGGGGTCGGCGCCGCCCCGATGCGCTCGATGGGCGCATCGAGATCCCAGAACCCCTCGCGGGCGACGGTGGCCGCGATCTCGGCGCCGATCCCGAAGGGCACGACCGCTTCGTGGGCGATGAGCAGACGGCTGGTCTTGTGCACGGACGCCAGGATCGGATCCATGTCGAGCGGGGCCACGGTCCGCAGGTCGATCACCTCGACCGAGATGCCGTCCTCCGCCAGCCGCTCGGCAGCAGCCACCGCCTCGTGCACCATGCGCGAGACCGACACGACGGTGACGTCCGTGCCGCCGCGCACCACGGCGGACTTGCCGATAGGCAGGACGTAGTCGGGCGGCGGCTGCGGACCCTTCATCCCGTAGAGCAGGCGGTTCTCGATGAACACAACCGGGTTGGGGTCCTGGATCGACGCGCGCAGCAGCCCGTAGGTGTCCGCCGGCGTCGAGGGCATGACCACGGTCAGCCCCGGGATGTGCGCCAACAGGGCCTCGAGGCTCTGCGAGTGCTGGCTCCCCGAAGAACGACCGGCGCCGAACTGGGTCCGCACCGTCAGCGCCATCTCCGCCGCGCCGCCGGTCATGAACGGCAGCTTCGCCGCCTGGTTGAGCAGCTGGTCGAAGCAGACGCCGATGAAGTCGAGGTACATGAGCTCCACGACGGGGCGCATCCCAGCCATGGCGGCCCCGACCCCGAGGCCGATGATCGCCGTCTCGGAGATCGGTGTGTCCCGCACGCGGCCCTCGAACGCGTCGGCCAGCCCCCGCGTCAGCCCGAAGACATTGCCGCCGGCACCGACGTCGACCCCGGCGAGGAAGACCCGCTCGTCCTCGGTGAGCTCGATCTCGAGCGCGGCGCGGATGGCGTCCATGGTCCGGAACACCGGCGCGTCGGCGGCCGGTGACGTCGGCTCGGGTCGCGCCGCGCGCGGGCGCACGACGAAGTCGGTCAGTGTGACCGCGGCCGGCCGGGCCAGCCGGCGTGCCGCCTCGACGGCGCTGTCGAGCGCGTCGGACGTCGTCGCCTCGAGCGCCTTGATCTGGTCGTCGGGCACGCCGGCGCCCCGCAGCACGGCCTCGTGCACAAGGAGCGGGTCACGCGACCGCCACTCCTCCACCTCGTCCGGGGTCCGGTAGCGCTCGGGATCGCCCTCGTAGTGGCCGTGCCAGCGGTAGGTCGCCGCCTCCACGACCGTCGGGCCGCCCCGGTCGCGGGCGACACCGACGACGTCCTCCATGACCGACGCCGTGGCGACCACGTCGTTCCCGTCCGCCGCCACGTACGGGATGCCGTACCCGGCGGCCCGGAGCTCGAGTGACGCCGCATGTTGGGTGGAAGCCGGGGAGAACTCGGCATACCCATTGTTCTCGCAGAAGAAGATCACCGGGAGCTTCCAGACGGCGGCGAGGTTCAGGGCTTCGTGGAAGGCACCCTGCGCCACCGCGCCGTCGCCGAAGAACGCGACCGTGATGCTGCCGTCGCCCCGGAGCTGTGCCGCCGTCGCCGCGCCGGCCGCGATCGGGACACCGGCGGCGACGATGCCGTTGGCGCCGAAGATGCCGAGCTTCGGATCGGCGATGTGCATGGAGCCGCCGCGGCCGCGGTTCGTCCCCTGGTCCTTGCCCATCAGCTCGGCGAACATCCCGGCCGGGTCGAGGCCCTTGGCAAGACAGTGGCCGTGGCCGCGGTGCGTCGACGTGATGACGTCCGCCGGCCCAAGCGGCCAGCAGGCGCCGACGGCCGTCGCCTCCTGCCCGGTCGAGAGATGGACGAAGCCGGGGACCTCGCCGTCGCGATAGAGCGCCGCCACCCGCTCCTCGAAGCCCCGGATCAGCAACATCCTGCGCTGCATCTCGACCAGGTCGACCGGCGAGAAGGCAGACAGAGAGGAGGGATCGACCGTCATCGGTTGTGTATTGTACTGGTCGGTACAACGTGAGAAAAGCGATGATCGACCAGATCGACATACCCGAGTCATTCCCGGGCCCGGGCGAGGTCTCGGCGAAGCGGGTGGTGATCACCGGTGCCAGCCGCGGCCTCGGAGCCCTGCTCGCCCATGCCTTCTCCGACGCCGGTGCGTCCGTCGCGCTCGTCGCCCGCACCGAGCGGGACCTGAAGTCCGTCGCCGCCGCGCTGCCCGGCTCGTCCCTGGTCCTCAGCGGCGACGTGACCGACGAGGACTTCAACGAAGCGGTCGCCGACGCCACGGTGGCCGAATGGGGCGGCGTCGACGCCTGGATCTGCAACGCCGGGATCTCCCCGATCGTCGCCGGTCCGCGCGAGACCGCGGTCTCGGTCTGGCGCCAGGTCATGGAGGTCAACCTCACCGGCGCCTTCCTCGGGGCGCGCGCCGCGGCCCGGGTCATGGGCCAGGGCGGACGGTTGATCTTCACCGGCTCGGTCCTCGGCGAGCGGCCGCGCAAGGGGCTGGCCGCGTACAGCGCGTCGAAGGCCGGACTGGTCGGCGTGGCCAAAGGCCTCGCCCTCGACCTCGCCTCTGCCGGCATCACGGTCAACGTCGTCGCCCCCGGCTGGTTCGAGTCGCCGCTGGCCGAACCGTGGATCCACAACCCCGAGCTGTCCGCCACCATCACCGGGCACACGGCGCAGCGCCGCTGGGGGACGTCGACCGATCTTGCCGCCGCCTACCAATTCCTCGCGTCAGACGCCTCCGCCTTCATCACGGGCACCGTGCTCAGCGTCGACGGCGGGTATCTGCTCGTATGACGGCGACTCGGCGGGTCGTGGCCATCATCGGCGCCGGTGGCGCGCTGGGCGGTGCGCTGGCGCACCAGTTCGCCGGCGAGCCCGCCACCGACCTCGTCCTCAGCGACGTCAGCGCGCCGTCGCTCGAGGCGACCGTCGCCGGCCTGCCCGCCATGGAGGGCTCCCTCGTCACCGCGCTGGCGGACGTGAGCGACTTTGCGCAGGTCGAATCCGTGATCACGCAGGCGGTCGAGCGCTTCGGCCGGCTCGACGTCCTCGTCAGCAACGCCGGCGTGCTCTCGCCGAACGGGCGGATCCACAACCTGACCACCGAGGACTGGGAGCACGCCTTCCGGGTCAACGTCCTCGGCGCGGTCAACGGCATCCGGGCCGCGGTGGCCGTCATGCGGCCGCAGCACTCGGGCTCCATCATCGTGACCGCATCGGTCTCGGGACTGACGGCGTGGTCACACGCGGCGCCCTACTGCGCCACGAAGGCCGCCGTAATACAGCTCGCCAAGGTCGCCGCGGTCGAGTACGCGCGCGACGGCATCCGCGTGAACTCCGTGTGCCCGGGAACGTTCCGCTCGGCGATCCACGACGGCCTGCCCTCCGAGTCGCTCGACGCCATCGCCGACAAGCATCCCCTCGGGCTCGGCACGGCCACCGATCTGGTCGGTGCGTACTCCTACCTGGCCAGCGAGGCCTCCCGCTGGACGACCGGATCGGCCATCGTCGTCGACGGCGGCTATTCGGCGCCCTGAGCGTTACTCGGGTAGAGCGGCAGTCGGGTTGGTGATCCCTCGCATGAAGATGTCGGCAAAGGGCTTCGCCACGTCTCGGGCCGACAGCTCGCCGCCCGCCTTCAGCCAAAGATACGTGTAGTTGTGCATCCCGAGCCATGCCAGAGCGGTCAGCCGCGGCTGCAGGTCGCGGAACTCACCGGACTCGACACCCGCTTGCAGGACCTCTTCGACCCGACGCTCGTACATGCGTCGCCGCTGGCGGAACTGCTCGGCGCGCTCGCCGGTGAGCGCCGGGAACTCGTGCAGGAAGACCCAGACGTGGTCGGGGTAGCGGTGGATCACATCGAGCAATTCGTCGCCGAGCATGGCGAGCTGCTCCGACGGCGTCCCACCGGCCTCGGCCACCCGTTCGGCGCCCGCCATCACCTCGTCCATCACCCGGTCGTGGATGGCGGCGAGCAGATCCTCCTTGGAGCCGATGTAGTGGTACAGCGCGCCCTTGCCGAGGTCGTTGGCGACGCACAGCTCGGTGATGCCCGTGGCGTGGTACCCGCCGCGGGCGAAGACGGCCGCCGAGGTGTCGATGATGGCCTGGTAGCGCGCCTCCCAGTTGGCCTTACGCCGAGAATCACCGGTCGACTCCACCCGTGCCATTGCTAGCGAGACTAGCGGGCCGCCACCCGGCTGGCGGCTCCCGCCGAGCGTCACTCCGTCGACGCGACGTGGGTGTGCGGCGGCGGCGCCGTCCCGCGCCCTCGATAGGCTCGCCCTCCGGAATCAGCGCTCTCGACGGGACGCGGAAGGAGTCGGTGGCCGTGCGGCGAATGTCCTCCCCCAAGGTCCTGCGTGCGATCGGGTCACCCCGATGACCACGACACCGATGGCCGCGATGGGTGCGAACGCCGCGATGCCCGCGATGGCCGCGGCAGACGTGAACTGGTGGACCGTGCTGGCCCACCACGCCGACCGCACGCCGGACAAGGTCATGACGGTCTTCGAAGGGGACGCCACGACCTACCAGGAGATGGCAGGTCGAGTCGCCGCCCTCGCCGGGGGCCTGACCGAGCGTGGGATCCGCCAGGGCGACGTGGTGGCGCTGCTCTCGTACAACTGCCCCGAATTCCTCGAGGCGCTCTTCGCTGCCAATTACCTCGGGGCGATCGCCATGCCCATCAACTGGCGGCTCGCCGCGCCGGAGGTGCGCTACATCCTCGAGCACTCAGGAGCCGGCGCGCTCGTCTGTGACGACGCGCTGCTGGCACTCGCCGACGAGGCGACGGCAGGACTCGACGGTGCACTCGTCCGCGTCAGCATCTCGCCGGCCGAGGCGGCAGGCTGGGCCAGGCTCACCGACGTGCGCACGAGCGCCGAGGTGGTCGCCCCGGTGGCGGCGGCGGCCGACGACGTGCACCGCTTGATGTACACGTCGGGCACGACGGGACGGCCCAAGGGCGTCATGCTCACCCATGCCAATCTGGCCTGGAAGAACATCGCCCACACGCTCGAGTTCAGCTTCACCGGCGCCGACCTCGGACTGGCGTGCGGGCCGCTCTACCACGTCGGCGCGCTCGACCTCACGACGACCTCGCTCATCGCCGCGGGCGCGACGACCATCATCCACCGGTCATTTGAGGCGTCCGCCGTCGTCGACGAGATCGAGCGCTCGCAGGTCTCCACCGTGTGGCTGGCCCCCGCCATGGTCAACGCGATCATGGCCCTCCCCAATATCGAGGAACGGGACCTCTCCTCGGTCCGGGTCGTCGTGAACGGCGGGGAGAAGATGCCGATCCCGCTCATCGAGCGCATTCAGCAGGTCTTCCCGTCGGCCTGGTTCGCCGATGCCT
>DASZMN010000008.1:0-44182 GCA_035551835.1 Acidimicrobiales bacterium
GCGTCCGTCTGGAGCAACGACGCGGCGCTGGCCGACGACGTGGCCGGGCGGCTCGAGGCGGGAACGGTCTTCGTCAACGCCCACGGGATCTCGGCCATCGACATGTACGCGCCGATGGGCGGCTGGACGCACTCCGGCTTCGGGGCGGAGCTCGGTACCGAGGGGATGCAGGCCTACGGGCGCCAACGGGTCCGGGTGAGCCGTCCCGGCCAGGGTGCGCCGGGGGCCCCGGCATGACGATCGCCATCCGCGGCGGCACGGTCATCGACGGCACGGGGGCGGCGCCCGTCCGGGCCGACGTCGTGATCGAGGGCGAGCGCGTGGTGGCCATCGGCCCCGACGCGGGAGCGACCGCCGGTGACGCCGAGGTGATCGACGCCGACGGCCGGCTGGTGACGCCTGGCTTCGTGGACCTGCACACGCACTACGACGCGCAACTGACATGGGACCCCAACGCCAGCCCGTCCCCGCTGCACGGGGTCACGACGGTGCTCGGCGGGAATTGCGGCTTCTCGCTCGCGCCGCTCGGCCCCGACCACGCCGACTACATCAGCCGCATGATGGCGAGGGTCGAGGGCATGCCCCTGGCCGCGCTGCGGGCGGGCCTGCCCTGGGACTGGACGTCCTTCGGGGAGTGGCTGGGCCGCTTCGACGGTGCCATCGCGGTCAACGCGGCCTTCCTGGTGGGCCACTCGACGCTGCGCCGCCTCGTCATGGGCGACCGCGCCGTCGGCGGCGTCGCGACACCCTCCGACATGGCGGCCATGGTGGCCGAGCTGCATGCGGCGCTCGACGAGGGCGCGCTCGGCTTCTCGACGTCGCAGGTGCACACGCACAACGACGGCGACGGCCAGCCGGTGCCGTCGCGCGCGGCGGCCCGCGACGAGATGGAGCAGCTCGCCGCGGCGGTGCGCGACCACGACGGCACCACACTCGAGCTCATCGTGGCCGGCTGCCTCAACGGGTTCACCGACGAGGACATCGACTTCATGGCGACCATGTCGCTGCTGGCCGACCGCCCGGTCAACTGGAACGTGCTCGGCGTCTCGGCGATGAACCCCGGCGGGGCCTGGAGCCAGCTGGCGGCGGGCACGGCGGCGGCCGAGCGCGGCGCCACCGTCCTGGCCCTGACGCTGCCGCACACCATGCAGCTGCGCCTGAGCTTCGAGCACGGCGCCATCCTCGACGGGCTGCCCGGCTGGCGCGAGATTTTCGCCCTGCCGGTCGACGAGCGCATCGCCGCGTTCTCCGATCCCGAGACCCGCCGACGGATGGATGCGGGGGCGCAGTCCGACGAGGCCGGCATCTTGCGCCACCTCGCCGTGTGGGACCGGCTCATCTTCGAGGAGACGTTCGCCGCAGAGAACGCGGGGCTCGAGGGGCGCACGGTCGGCGAGGTGGCGCACGAGCGCGGGCTTGCGCCGTTCGACGCGCTGCTCGACGTGGTGGTGGCCGACCGGTTGCGCACCGGGCTGCGACCGCCGATCCCCGAGTCCGACGAGGACTGGACGTTCCGGGCGCAGGTCTGGCTGGACCCGCGCGCCATCGTCGGCGGGTCCGACGCCGGCGCCCACCTCGACACGATGTGCGGCGCGATCTACTCGACCTCCATGCTCGGCGACGGGGTCCGCGCGCGGGGGCTGCTCAGCTGGGAGCAGGCGGTGCGCCAGCTCACCGACATCCCGGCCCGGCTCTACGGGTTGCGTGATCGCGGCCGCCTCGTGCGGGGCGCGTTCGCCGACGTGGTGGTGCTCGACCCGACCGCCATCGGCCACGGGGCCGTCCGGACCCGCGACGACCTGCCGGGCGGCGCTAGCCGGCTGTACGCCGAGGCCGTCGGCATCGGCCGCGTGCTCGTGAACGGGACCGAGATCGTGCGCGACGGCGAGTTCACCGGCGCCACACCGGGGCGGGTGCTGCGCTCGGGGCGGGACACCGACACCGTGCACGCGGGGTCGGACTGGGCCGGCGCCGTCGCCTGAGGGCGCGTCAGAGCAACCGGGTTCCCAGCGCCTCCTCGCGCGTGGCATCGCCGGCGCGGGAGAGCGAGTAGGCGACCTTGCCCTCCACCTCGGTGAACGCGTCGACCAGCTCGGTGCCGAAGAAGACCAGGCCCGTGCCGTTCTCGGTGGCGTAGCCGTCCGGCAGCGTGCCCTCGGCGATCAGGCGGTGGATCAGCGGCCGCCGTTGCTCCTCGGCGTCGTGGTGCGGGCTGTTGGAGTAGGGGAGGAACGCGAGCCCGTTGGTGACCGGTTGCAGTGTCGGCCCGAACGAGTCGGTCGTCCCGCCCACGTGCCAGCAGAGCGAACCGGCCGAGACGCCCTTGAGCACCACGCCGGCCTCCCAGCACTCGCGCAGGATCTCGTCGAGGCCGTGCAGCCGCCACAGCGCAAGCAGGTTGGCCGTGCTGCCACCGCCGACCCAGATCACGTCCTGGTCGAGCAGGTGGGCGCGCACGTCGGGGTAGTTCGGCATCGGGAACAGCGTCAGGTGCGAGCTGACGAAGCCGATCTTGGCGAACGCATTGTGCGTGGCCGCCAAGCGCGCCAGGTCGTCGCCGAGCGCGGTGGCGAGGATGCACACCTTCGGGTGCTCGCCCGCCCGCGCCAGGTCGGCGGCCAACCGGTAGGAAGGCCCCGGCCGCAGGTTCGCCGGGTCGGGGCCCTCGGGCTGGAAGCCGATGGACGTGGCGACGATGGTGGGCTGGCGGGCGGTCATGTCACGGTGGCGTGCGCGTGCGCTGCGGTGCCGGTCGCCGGGCCGCCGGAGCGCCAGCGCGCCGGGGCGCTCAGGCCGGCAGGACCTCGGGGTTCACGATGTGCAGCGGGCGCGCCCCGGCCAGCAGCCGGCACAGGTCCTCGGCGATGGTGCGGGTGTGGTTCGACTCGGTATCGTACGTCGCCCCGCCGATGTGCGGGGTGAGCACCACCTGGGGAAAGGTCGTCAGGGGGTGGTCCGTCGCCAGGAACTCGCCCTCGAAGTGGTCGAGGCCGGCCGCACCGATCTTGCCCGACGCCAAGGCCGCGACCAGCGCGTCGGTGTCGTGGATCTTGGCGCGCGCCGTGTTCAGGTAGACGACACCGTCGCGCATCTTGGCAAAGGCGTCGGCGTCGATCAGGCCGGTGGTCTCCTCGGTCACCGGCGCGTGGATCGAAATGACGTCGGCCCGGGCGAACAGGTCGTCGAGTGTGCTCGTTGCGTCCTCCGCGTAGGGGTCGTAGGCCAGCACGTCCATCCCGAGGCCGCGCAGGCGCCAGCGCAGGGCCCGTCCGACCGCGCCCAGGCCGACGAGGCCCACCGTCTTACCCGCCAGCTCCCAGGCGCGGTACCGCTGGTAGGGGATCTTGCCGTCTCGGTAGATCTCGCCCTCCCGCACGTCGCGGTCGGCGGGGACGACGCCGCGGGTGGCTGCGAAGAGCAGGGCCACGGCGAGCTCGGCAACGGCGTCCGCATTGCGGCCCGGCGCCCGGAGGACGGGCACGCCGGCGGTGGTGGCGGCCGCCACGTCGACGTTGGTCGGGTCGCCCCGGCAGCTGCAGACCGCAGTGATCGGCTGCTCGTAGAGCTCGGCGCCGCACGAATCGCTCTCGACGATGACGATGGACGCCCCCTCCGCCGCCACCCGCTCGGCCAGTTGCCGCGAGTTGTAGATGCGCAGGGTGGGCTGGTCGAGCCACGAGTCGAGCACGAGATCGGCCAGCTGGTGCAGCAGGTCGAGGCCGGGGCCGCTCACCGCTGCGGTCACCAGGGCCTTCTGCCGTGAGGGTGTCATGCGCGTCCTTCTCTCCTTTACCGGCGGGCGTCGTCTTTACCGGCGGGCGTCGTCCATAATGTCGGAACCATGACACCCGTGTCAGATTCGTGAGCCCCTCGACGCGGCCGGTGACGGTCGGGGTCGACGTGGGCACCACGTCGGTCAAGGCGTTGGCCGTGGACGACGAGGGGGTGGTCGTGGCCCGGAGCCGGGTGGCGCACAGCGTCGTGGCCCCCGAGCCCGACATCTTGCGCCACGACGCCAAGCGGGCCTGGCGGTCGGGACCGCGGCGAGCCTTCGAGCAGGTGACCGCCCAGCTGGGCGACGGGCCCCACCACCTGGCCGGCGTGGCGGTGGCGTCGATGGTGCCGTCGCTCACCGCGGTGAACCGCCAGGGGGTGCCGCAGATCCCCGGCCTGCTCTACGGGGACAGGGAGGGGCGGATCACGTCCTCGGCCGCCGCCGACACCGTGCTGATGCCGGGCGCCATGCCAGACGCCGAGGGGTTCCTCGGCTGGGCGGCGGCCTCCGTGCCCGATGCGATGGGCTACTGGCCCTGCCAGGCCGTGGCCACCTATGCACTCTCCGGCCTGCCGGCCGTCGACACCGGCGTCACGGCGTCGCTGGGTGCCCTGCATGGCCGTGGCCGCTGGAACGCCGACCTGTTGGCGTCGCTCGGCGTGCGTGAGGACCAGATGCCCACCGTCGTGCCGATGGGGCAGGCCGCCGGCACGCTGCCCGAGAGCGACGCCGTGATCACCGGGGGCACGATCGACGCCCTGTGCGACCAGATCGTCGCCGGGGCCGTCCACTCGGGTGACGTGCTCGTGATCTTCGGCGCCACGCTCATCGTGTGGGTGGTCTGCGACGAATGGCTGGTGGTGCCGGGCCTCATCAGCTACCCCCACACGACGGCCGACCGCTTCCTGGTCGGCGGGCCCTCCAACGCCGGCGCGTTGTTCGTCGACTGGGCCAGGCGGCTCCTGCGCGGCACCCCCCAGCCGGGGCCCGACCGCGAGCGCCTCGACCCGCGGCTCGGCGAGCCCGGACGGGTCCCCGTCTGGCTGCCCTACGTGCGCGGGGAACGCACACCCTTCGAGGACCACACGCTGCGATCGAACCTCTACGGCCTCGACATCGGATCCAACGCCGAGGCACTCGAACGCGCCGCCTACGAGGCGAGCGGCTTCGTCGTGCGACGGATGCTCGACCGCTCCGGGGTCAAGGCCAAGCGGATCGTCGCCAGCGGCGGCGGCTCGCGCGTCACGGCCTGGATGGCGGCCGTGGCGGATGCCACCAACCTGCCGGTCGATGCCGTGGCCGTGCCCGAGGGCGCGGCCTTGGGCGCCGCCTATTTCGCCCGCATGGCCGCAGGCCTCGAGACGTCGCTCGACGACTCGGCCCGCTGGTCCGAGGTGGGGCGGCGAATCGAGCCCGACCCGACGTGGGTGCGGGCGGCCGACGCGCGCTACGAGAAGTTCAGCGAGGTCGGCACGGGCGCGTAGGCCCCGGGCAGGCCGGGCCCGGCGGCTGCACCGGCATGCTCACGCCCCGTTCGGAGTGAAGGCCACCTTCAGGGCCCCGCTGCGGTCCTGGCGGGCCAACGCGGTGAGCGCAGGCCACCAGTCCTCTAGTGCGAAGCGGTGCGTGAGCATGGGCGTGATGTCCAGCCGGCCGTCGGCCACCAGCCGGAGATAGTGCGCGATCGCGTGCTGACGCGTGCCCTCGAAGTCCTCGATGCCGAACGCGTTCGACCCGGCGATGGTGATTTCCTTGAAGTAGATGGGGGTGGACTCCCACCGCTCGGGCGTCGCCACACCGGTGTAGACGAGACGCCCGCGCTCGGCCAGCACGCGGACCCCGACCTCGAGCGTCTCCGCCTTGGCGATGGAGTCGTAGACGACGTCGATGTGGCCCGGGTGGGTCACGGGAAGGCCGTCGAGCGGCGCGTGCAGCACGGCGCCCGACCACGCGGCCAGTTCCTCGACGAGGGCGAGCCGGGGTTCGTGGGCGAAGACCGCGGACGCGCCGAAGCGCTCGGCCATGGCGCGCTGGGCCTCGAAGCGGGCGACGACGCCGACCTCGACTCCCGGGTACAGCGCGCGGAGGATGGCCACGCTGGTCAGGCCGAGGGCTCCGGCCCCGTACACGAGTACCCGGCCGTTGGGCGGAGGCGGGTGGCGGACGATGGCGTGGAACGAGACCGAGAAGGGGTCGGCCAGCACCGCCGCCTCGTTCGTGATGCCGTCGGGCACCGGGATGAGCATCGAATCGTGCGCGGCGAGACGCTCCGCCCACGCGCCCGGCGCCGCGGTGATCACGCCCACGTGGACGCCGGGGCCCAGGTCGCCCTTGGTGAAGCTCCAGCACAGGCTCAGGTCGCCGGCCCGGCACGGTGGGCACATCGGCTCGATGCCCCGCGGCGCGCAGGTGAGCCATGGGTTCAGCACCACCCGCTGCCCGACGTCGAGCCCTCGGGCCGCTTTGCCGAGCTCGACCACCTCGGCGACGACCTCGTGACCCGGCACGTGGGGCAGGGAGGAGAAGGCCGCCATCGGGTTGTCGATGTCGCCGGTGTTGAAGTCGCCCAAGACCAGCTTGGCGTCGGAGCCGCAGATGCCCGAGAGGATCGGCTTGGTCACCACCCAGTCGGGTCGGACCAGGCGGGCGTCGTCGATCTCGTGGAGGCCGAAGGGGATCCCGACGAGCGCCTGCTCCATCGCGTCCTCGGGCACCGGCCGCCTCTCGCCCTCGGCCGGCGGCGCGCCGAAGATCAGGGCCTTCACGAGCCGGCCTGGTCGCTCAGCGCGCGCATGCCGACCATGAAGGCGTCGATGTCCGACGTCTTGGCCTCGATCACCGGTTTCATGTCGGGCAGGTAGTGCTCGAAGCGGTCGCTGTCGATCGCGTCGACCAGGGGCCCGGCGACCGACTCCGGCGACTCCTTGGGGCCGTCGTATAGGGGGTCGTCGTTGTCGGGTTGGTCCCAGATCTCGGTGTCGATGGCGCCCGGGAGGATGAGCTTGATCGAGACGCCCGTGCGGTCGAGGTCGATCGCCATGGACTCGCTCCAGCCGGCCAGGGCGAACTTCGAGCCGGAGTACGCCGCTTCAGCGGTGATGCCGAGGCGTCCGCCCAGGCTCGAGACGTTCACGATGGTGCCCGACTTGCGCTCGAGCATGCGGGGGAGCACGGCCAGCGACAGCGCCACCGGCGAAAGGTAATTGATGCGCATCGTGCGCTCCACGTCGTACATGGTGAGGCGCGTCACGTGGCGTCGCATGGGGACGGCGGCGTTGTTGATCACCACATCGATTCCGGCGTAGTGATCCCAGATCTCCAACACCAGCTCGGCGGCGCGGGTGGGATCGGACAAGTCGGCCACCCACCGCTCGGAAGCAGGCGAGGTCACCCGACAGTCGTCGAGCACCTCGTCGAGCCGCGCGGCGCGCCGTGCGACGAGTGCCACCGCGTCGCCGCGCGCGGCCAACTCGCGAGCGACGGCGGCACCGATGCCCGACGACGCGCCCGTCACGAGGACCGTGCGGCCGTTCGTCCCAGCACTCACTTGCGAACCTCCCCCCGCCGCATGGCGCGCCGGGAATCAGAACAAGCTCCGGCGTTTCGGGGTGAGCGAGGGGTCTCGAACCCCCGACCTCCAGGACCACAACCTGGCGCTCTAACCAACTGAGCTACGCCCACCGAGGGGGATAAGTGTGGCACACGGCCCGGTGGCCACCGGCCAGCCGGGCCGCCGGACCCTCCGCCCTGCCGGACGAAACGGCCGAATGCGCGCGGCGGTCGAGTGACCTATGTCAGGCTGTCCGATGCCGGCGACGCGCCTGCTAGCCCCGGTGGCCGAGCGGACTTAGGCAATGGACTTCTAATCCATCTCACGCAGGTTCGAATCCTGCCCGGGGCGCCTTGGGTCAGTGCCGGGGCCTCGCGGGCCAGGCCACCAAATACCGCCGGCCGCACACGGGCGGCGGTGACCAGGAACGCCACCGCGTGCCGGTGCGCCCGTCCCCCTACCGGGTCGCCGCCTGGCCTCGCCGCGGCCCCACCAGCGCGTCGAGAAGCTCCTCGGGGTCCTTGGCCACGACGAGGCCCTCGAGGTGCCGGGCCTTGATGAACCCCTGGGCCACCGCATGGTTGATGAAGCTCAGGAGGTCGTCGAAGAAGCCGTCGACGTTGAGGATGCCGCACCGCTTGTCGTGGAGTCCGAGCTGGGTCCAGGTCACGGACTCCATGAATTCCTCGTAGGTGCCAAAGCCACCCGGCAGCATGGCGAACGCGTCGGCCAGCGAGGACATCATCGCCTTGCGTTCGTGCATCGTGGTGACGACGTGCAGATCGCTCAGGGCACGGTGGGCGATCTCATGGCCCGCGAGCGATTCGGTGATCACGCCGGTGGCGCGGCCCCCGGATGCGATGGCCGCGTCGGCGACGACCCCCATCAGGCCGACCGAGGCCCCTCCGTAGACGAGTCCCGCACCGCGCGCGGCCAGGCCGCTCCCGACCTCCGCCGCGGCGACGGCGAAGGAAGGGTTGGCGCCCGGGCTCGATCCGCAGAACACACAGACCGCACGTGGGGTCACGCCACGCTGCCCTGCGGAACGGAGACCGAGTCGTCCGGGGCCGGGCGCACCCGCCTCGGCCGGCGCACGATCGTCTCTGCCGCGTCGCGGTCGTGAATCGACAGCGAGAAGACCACGCCGACAAGCGCAAAAGCGGCGGAGGCCAAGAACGCCAGGCGGTAGGCGGTGATGTCGGGCGCGGCCGTGCCTCTCGACCCGCCGGCCGAGCCGACGCCGATCAGCACCGTCGACAGGATGGCGACGCCCGTCGCGCTGCCGACCTGGCGCATCGTGTTGAAGAAGGTCGACGCCCGCCCCATGGAGTCCGGCGTGATCATGGCGAAGGAGGCCGCTTGGTTCGGCACCATCACCTGCGCCATCATCCAGCCGAGCACGAACATGAGGGCTCGGATGAGCCACAGGTTCGTGGTCACGGTGATCTGCGTCAACAGCAGCGTGCAGGCCGCGAGCCCGAGCAGGCCACCGGTGACGTGCCGGCGGGGACCGATGCGCGGGTAGATCAGGCGGCTCGCGAACTGCGCGCCGATCATGACGCCGAACGCCTCGGGGAAGGTCGACAACCCGGACTGGAGCGCCGACAACCCGCGGGCGTCTTGGAAGTAGAGGGGAATCAGATAGAGGAGGCCCAAGAACGCAGCTGCGGCCAGGAACATCACGACGCTGGTCGAGCGAAACAGCCGCCCCGACAGGAGTCGCAGGTCGACCATGGGCCGGCGGGCGCGCAGCTCCACCATGGTGAACGCGCTCAGCAGCACGACGCCGGCGACACACGACGCCACGACCGACGTCGACGACCAGGACTCGAGCGGCCCCTCCGAGATGCCGTACATGAGCAGGCCGAGTCCGGCCCCTCCCAAGACGAAGCCGGGGACGTCGAACCGTCCGGCGTCGCTCGTGCCGATCCGCTCGAGGAAGAGCGCCCCGAAGGTCACCGCGGCGATACCGAGCGGCAGGTTGACGAAGAACACCCACCGCCAGCTGAAGTCAGTCACGAGGAAGCCCCCGAGCACCGGTCCGAGTGCCGGTGCCATCGTGGTGGGAACGGTGAGGATGCTGGCGGCACGCACGCGTTCGGCCGGGGGGAAGACGCGGTAGAGCATCGCCATGCCGACCGGCGCCATCATCCCGCCGCCAGCGCCTTGGAGGATGCGGAATACCACAAGCTGGGTCATGTTCTGGGCCAGGCCGCAGAGCACCGAGCCGAGTGTGAAGACGACGATGGCAGCGAGGAGCACGCGTTTGCCGCCGAACCGGTCGCCGAGCCAGCCCGACGCCGGAATGAACACAGCGAGGCTCACCAGGTAGGCGATGACGATGCCGTCGACCGCAGTGGGTGCAATGTGGAAATCGCGGCCGATCGTGGGCAGGGCCACATTGACGATCGTGATGTCCATGATGTTCATGAACATCGCCGACACGAACACCACGCCGACCACGATCTTCTGGTTCAGTCGGGGTGTTGCCACCGCCCTGTCCTTCCTTCCGCTGCGTCCTCGGGTGGAGCGGTGACGGGGCGGCGACCGGCCGGCATCGCTACTCGGCTCCTGGATCGACCCTACGCGCTCGGCCGTCGTCTCCCGTCCGCCCGTCTCGCAGCGGCACCCCGTCGGGCTCCTCCGGGTGCGCAAATTCCGCGAAGGCCAGCCCCTAACCTGGCGCCGATTCGGCGCAGCAGGCCCTAAGAGGAAGGCAGGGATGAGGACGGCCATCGGGATCGCACGACGTGGCCAGTCCTGCCTGGCCGTCGCGGGCACGCTGGTGGCCGTCGCGTGCGTGGCGCTGGCGACGCTGGTGCCGGCGACGGGGGAGCTCGCCGCGGCCGAACGACCCCTCCAGGCGACCTCGCACACCGTCTGGCTGTGCCAACCCGGTCACTCATCCGATCCGTGTGCCAAGAGCCGGACCGCGACCAGCGTGACCGCGAGCGGCGCGACGAGCACGTTCTCGACGGCGAAGACGGCGCACGCCAAGAAGTTCGACTGCTTCTACGTCTACCCGACCGTGTCGAAGGAAGCGAGCCTCAACGCCGACCTCTCGATCCAGCCGGAAGAGACCGGCATCGCGCAGGGCCAGGCGTCGCAATTCTCCACGGTGTGCAACGTGTGGGCCCCGATGTACCGACAGGCCACCCAGGATGCGCTGGGCGACGGCGAGGCGTTCACGCCGGACGTGATCGCGACGGCGTACAACAGCCTGCTAGCGGCGTGGAAGGACTACCTCGCGCACGACAATCACGGCCGCCCGGTGGTCTTCATCGGGCACTCGCAGGGCGCAGCCATGCTGATCAAGTTGTTGCGGACGCAGGTCGACCCCTCGCCCAAGCTGCGCAAGCGTCTGGTGTCGGCGATCATCCTCGGCGGCAACGTGCAGGTGCCCATCGGACGCGACGTGGGGGGCAGTTTTCGACACATCCCGACGTGTGCCTCGTCCTCCCAGACCGGTTGCGTCATCGCCTATTCCAGTTTCCCGTCCGAACCCGGATCCGATGCGGTCGTGGGCCGTCCCGGTCAAGGCGTCAGCATCCAGTCGGGCCAGACGGCAACGTCCGGTCAGCAGGTGGCCTGTGTGAACCCGGTGACCTTCTCGTCCTCGGTCGGAAACCTGGTTCCGATGTACCCGACCGTGGTGCACGAGGTGCGCAGCGTCACCACACCGTGGATCGTCTTTCCCACCCTGTACTCGGCCCAGTGCATGCGGAACGGGGATGCCGCGTGGTTGCAGGTCGATCGGCTCGTGGCGCCGCCGCGCGACGCGCGACCGGCGGTGACCAACGAGGGGCCCATGTGGGGCTATCACCTCGACGACATGAATCTGGCCCTCGGCAACCTGGTCTTCGACGTCGCCCTCGAGGAGGCGTCGTTCCGCTGACCCGCTGACCCGCTGACCCCCTGACCCGCTGGTTCGGCTGATCGTCCAAGCCGCAACACGGGCGTGACCGCCGACCCGACGGGGGTCGGGATGCAAAGGGACGACGGCCGTAGACTCGGGCGATGGTCAAGGTCGTCGCCGTCGCCAATCAGAAGGGCGGGGTGGCCAAGACGACGACCGTGCAGTGCCTCGGTGTGGCCCTCGCCGAGCAGGGGCGCCGCACCCTCGTGGTCGACCTCGACCCCCAGGCGTGCCTCACCTTTTCGCTGGGCTTCGACCCCGACGACCTCGACAAGTCGCTCCACGACGTCTTGGTGCGCCGGGAACGACTGGCGGACGTGGTGCAGACCGTGCCCGGAATCGAGGGACGGCTCGACCTGATTCCCGCCACGATCGACCTGGCCGGAGCCGAGGTGCACCTGCTGAGCCGGACCGGCCGCGAACACGTCCTGGCCCGGGCGCTGGCTCCCGTGTTGGACGACTACGACGCCGTGCTGATCGACTGCCCGCCGTCCCTCGGTGTGCTCACGATCAACGGGCTCACGGCGGCCGAAGCGGTCATCGTGCCGTTGCAGTGCGAGGCACTGAGCCATCGGGGCGTGGGACAGCTGCTCGAGACGGTCGAGGACGTTCGCCAGTTTGCCAACGAGAAGCTCCGCGTCCTCGGGGTCATCCCGACCATGTTCGACAGCCGGACGACGCACTCGCGCCAGGTGTTGTCCGAAGTGGGAGACCGGTACGGCCTGCCGCTCTTCGAACCGCCGGTACCCAAGTCGATCCGCTTCGCCGAGGCACCCGGCCTGGGCCAGTCGGTGCTGCAGCACGCACCCACCTCAGCGGGAGCGATGGCGTACCGCGCGCTCTCCACAACCGTGTACGACGCCATGCAGGGCGCCTGAGGTGCCGGGCCGGTCGCGCGACACTTCACCCGATCCGCTGGGGAAGCGCGCGCTCTTCTGGGTACCGTCATCCGGTGAGGGGGGAGCTCCCGGCGCCGCGGCCGGTTCCACGGTGGCGCTACCGGTGGGCAAGCGGGCGCTCTTCTCGGGCGCCCGGCCCGAGCGCGACAGCCTGTCGGCCACCTCGGCCAACCCGCTGGTCGAGCGTGGCTCGTTCACCGTCGCGTGCCAGCGTTGCCACCAGACCTCGCACGTCGGCGTGCTCGACCTTTTGATCTACCAATTTCCGGTCGGCATCTGGTTGCCCCGCGGGCGGTTCGACCATCTCATGACCTGCCCGACGTGCCGGACGCGCGCCTGGTGCAGCGTCACTCTGCGGCGGGCCTGAGCTCCTCCTCGCTCGCCGATCTCGACCCGGCCGCACCCACGGCGTCGCCACTCGGGGAGCCCGGCTGCACCGTCGGGAGGCGCCGGGTCAGCGCCAGGCCGAGCAGCGCAAAGAACGCCAACGCGGCCAGCGCGGCCCGCAAGCCGTTGATCCGGGCCGACGCGTTGTCGTTCACGATGGCCTGGGCCGTGTCGGGCGGCACCCCCGCCTTTTGCAGGGTCGCACCCAGGTCGGCGTCGCTCACGAACGGGACTCCCGCGGAGAGCTGGACCTGCGCCTGGGACGACATCGCTTTCGGCACGGCGGGGTCGTTGGCCACTCTCCCGAGGAACGTGGTGGTCAGTACCGCGATCAGGATGGTCCCGGCCAGGGCGGTCCCGATCGACGCGCCGAGGTTGGTCAACGTGTTCTGGACCCCACCCACCTCCCCGCTCTGCGACGTGGGCACCGACGAGACGGTGACGCTCCCTAGCTGCGAGGCCAGGCAGCCGACACCCAGGCCCGCCAGCACCAGGGGCCAGGTGACGACCTCTGGCCCCGAGCCGGCGTCCAGCACGATGACCAGGATGACGATGCCGAACAAGAGCAGGCCGAAGCCGATGCGCACGACCCGGCGGGGTGAGGCGGCGGGGAACAGCCGGGGCACGCCGACCGCCGCCGCCAGCAGCGCGATGGAAAGGGGGAGGAGGCGGACGCCCGTCGCCACGGCGGACAGTCCGAGGGCGACCGAGAGGAAGAGGGGAATCACGAAGAAGAGACCCGACTGCAGGAGGAACTGAAAGAAGAACGACGTCAGCCCCGCCTGGAGACCGGGCACGCGGAGCATGCCGGGGTCGATCAGGACCGTCCGCCCCGACTGCAGACGCCGGGTCTCCCACAACACGAAGAGCGTCAGCAAGGCGGCCCCGCCGAAGATCAGCCAGATGACGGGCGAGGCGCCCAGCCATTGCGGTGCGCCCGGCTTGGGCTGCACGAACCCCCACGTCCCGGAGCGGACGACGCCGAAGACGATCGCGCCGAGCCCCGCGGCGGACAAGAAGGTGCCGACGAGGTCGAGCTTGACGCCCGGGACCGGTGGGCTGTCGTGCATGCGCCTCGACAACACCAGGATCACCAGGACCATCACCACCTCGCCGACAAAGACCCACCGCCAGCTGAGGTACGTCGTGCACAGCCCGCCGATGAGCGGTCCGACCGCCACCGCGATGGCCGCCGCCGAAGCCACGAGCCCGTACGCGCGGGGACGCTCGGGCGGTCCGAAGTTCGTAGCCACCAGCGCAACGACCGCCGGCAGGATCAACGCCGCGCCGAGCCCCTCGAGCACCGACCAGCCGGCGAGGAGGAACGGGAGGGTCGGGGACGCAGCGGTGATGGCCGACCCGCACCCGTACACGACGCATCCGATCATGAAGGCGCGTTTGCGTCCCAGGATCTGGCCGATTTTCCCACCGGTGATCATGAACGCGGCCATGACCAACGTGTAGAGGGTGATGGCCAATTGGATCCCGGTCACCGTCGTGCCCACGTCCTTGGCCACGGTGGCGATGGAGACGTTCATGACCGAGCTGTCCAGGGTCATGAGGAACTGCGCCGACGCCAAGATGAGGAGCACGAAGCCCTCGCCGGACCGGATGTGAGCTCCGGCTGCAACCTCAGTCACGGCGGGCATCCTTGCCCATGGTGGCGCCCCGAGCCCGGGATCCACGACCCGGGATTGCGAGGACTACTTCTTCGCGTTGGACTCGTTCTGCGCCACGGCGGCCCGAATCAGGGTCTTCAGCGCCCTCTCGTTCACCTTCTCGCCCTCGTGGAAGTCGATGGCCCGCCGTACGTTTCCCTCCAGGCTGGAGTTGAAGAGGCCGTGGGGATCCTTCAACGCGGCGCCCTTGGCGAAGGTCAACTTGACGATGTTCTTGTACGTCTCACCGGTGCAGATGATCCCGTCGTGGTACCACGTTGGCACGCCGCGCCACTTCCACTCCTCGACGACGTCGGGATCGGCCTCCTTGATCGAGGCACGGACCCGGCTGAGCGTGTCGCCCCGCCAGTCACCGAGCTCCTTGATCCTCTCGTCGATCAGCTGGGCCGGGGCCTTTTCCTTCGGCGTCACGGCCGAGATGGTAGCGAAGAGCTCGCCGGAATAGCGCGCTGCGCTCAGCCTCCGCCTCGGCCTCGGCCTCAGCCTCAGCCCCGGCCCCAGCCCCGGCCCCAGCCTCAGGCTTGCAGCGGGCACGGCGTTGGCTGCTCGCCGGCCTGTTGTCGCGCCGTCTCCACGTTGAGCCACTCACGAAACGCAATCACCGCGTCGGCTGGTCGGGACGCGGGCACGGACAGCAGGTCACCCATGTCCCGCAAGAAGCGCGAGAGCTGGCCGAGCGCGATCAGGACGTCGACCTCCTGGCGCAACGCCAAATCGAAACGCGCCTGTTGCCTGGCCGAGGCTCGCAGCGCCGCGTGACGCCCGGCCAGGCGGATCGAGGCGGTGCGGTTCAACAGGTCGAAGAGGCGCGCAATCGTCTCGTCCGACCGCTCGGAAACACCCCGCTCGAGCTGGATGCCCCGGATCACGTCCTCGACCTGGATCCCGCTCCCGACCGCCGCCCGCGTCGGCATGCCGAGGTACCTGAGCGCGACGGCGCCCGCCGAGGGTGTGTCGGTCCGTTCGAGCACCAAGATGGGTTCGGAGGGCGGGCCGCGGTGTCCGTCATCGAGCTCGACCCAGATCGTCTTGGCTTCGGCGGTGGTGAACACTCCCCAACGCGTGGCCATCGCCGACACGATCTGCAACCCGCGGCCGCTCTGCCCCATGGCGGTGAGGTCGCTGGCGGTTCCGGTGCGGGGCGTGGCCCACGGGAGCTGGTGTGGGCTCCCGTCCATCACCTCGATGCGAATGCCCGCACCGATCGGCCGCACCGTGACGACGAAGTGGCCGTTCGCATGGAGGACGGCGTTGGTGGCCAGCTCCGTCGCGCACAGTGCGGACTCTTCCAGGATCGGGCCCAGGCCCCACTCCTCGGCCAGCCCCGACACGAACTGGCGGGCGCGGCGGCTGGAGCCGGGGACCGGGTCCAGGCCCAGGACGTGTGCCGAGGGCTCGGGCTGCACGGTCACGTCAGCCGGGCGAGGCCCACTCATGGCGCAACGATAGGCCCGTCCCGGTGGCGCGGGAAGGAGCTCGCGCCGCCCATCGAATCGAAGCCATCGCGGCATCTCGGGTGCTCGTCCACGTGCCCGTGCGGGCGTAGCATCCGTGACAACGTCAACGGGATGTGGCGCAGCTTGGCAGCGCGCCTGCTTTGGGAGCAGGAGGTCCGGGGTTCAAATCCCCGCATCCCGACCAGCCAGACCAGCAGAGCTTGATCCCATCGGGTGGACCGTTTGGGTCAGTTCCTCATGAGAATGCGGCCTGCCCTGTTGGCGCCGCGGCCGAACTCAGGCCCGCTCCACCGCCAACACCTGCCACTCGTCGGGCACGCCCTTGAGGTTGTGGCGACCCCGGTCGTCGAAGGCGATGCCCGACCCGACGACGAGGTCGCGGACCGTGCCGGTCACCAAGACCTCGCCTGCCGCCGCCATCGCACTCACCCGCGAGGCGATGTGCACGGCCAAGCCTCCGATGTCGTCGCCTCGCAGCTCCACTTCGCCCGCGTGCAGACCGGCGCGCAGCTCCAGGCCCGAGCTCTGGGCCGTCGCCACCATGGCGGTGGCACAGCGCACCCCTTGGGCCGGCGCGGCGAAGCGGGCCAGTATCCCGTCGCCGGTGTTCTTTACCAGGACGCCGTCGTGCCGGGCCAACAGCCGAGCCACGTTCACGTCGAACTCGTCGAGCACGGCGCGCCACTGGCGGTCGCCGGCGGCCGCCGCCCGCACGGTGGAGTCGACGATGTCGGTGAACAGCACGGTGGCCAGCATGCGCTCGGCCGCGTGCATGCTGCGCTGACCGGTGACGAACTCCTCCATCTCGTCGACGATGGGGTCGAATTCTCCCGCCCACGGCAGCAGGTCGGGGCCGGAGAAGGTGACGAAGCGCGCCCCCTCGATGCGTTCGGAGAGATAGCGCCCGTGCTCGACCAGATCGATGAAGCCCTCGGTGCGCGACATCAGGAGCGTGGGGCACCGGACGTCGGCGACGCAGTCCCGCACGTCGGAGGTGAACGTCACCAGGTTGAACGCCACGGCCGTGGTGGGGCTGGCGCCCCGGCGGGCGGCCCGGCCCCACCACTCCGGGAAGCCCACGCGATGAGCGAGGCTCGGGGCGAAGATCGCGATGTCCTGGGGTACCCCCTCCTCCATGAGCGGGACGTCGATGCTCTCACCCATGTCGGCGGTCAGCTCCGGGGGCACGCCGAACCCGTAATCCTCGGCGGCGCCGACACGGGCCGTGCCGTTCATGAGGATGAGGCCGGCCACCCGGTCGGGATGGTGCGCGGCCATCCACAGGGCCGCCATCGACCCACCCGTCGAAGCCATGACGACGGCCCGGGCGCTCCCCGCCGCGTCCATCACGGCGAGCGCATCCTGGGCCCAGCCCTCGATCGACGGTGCGACGCCCGTGGGGAGGGGATCGGAGAGGCCGAGGCCGCCTGCGTCGAAGCGGATCAGCCGGCTGAAAGCGCCCACCCGCTCGGTGTAGCGCAGCCAATTGGGCTCGTCGACGGTCTCGTCGATGCTGATCATCAGGCCGTTGTTGAACTCCAGGACGTCGACGGTGTCCGGCGACGCGTCGAGCCCCCACACCTGGTAGCCGATGTGCACGCCGTCGCGCACCGCGTACTCGGTCAGCGGCGCCTCCATACTGGTCGCGGTCTACCCGCTGGCCGGCGACCTCGGCGCGCCCGCGGTACGCGCCGTACTCAGCGTGCGCCGCGCAGCAGCCGGCCGGGGTGCTCCCCGGTGGGCTCGCCGTGCTCGAAGGTGACGACGCCCTTCTTGATCGTGGCCGCGTACCCCTTGGCCCGCTGGAGCAGCCGGCGGCCACCGGCGGGCAGGTCGTGCGCGACGAACGGCACCTCGAGCGCCAGCGCCTCGTAGTCGATGAGATTGAAGTCGGCGAGCGCGCCGGGCTCCACCGTGCCCCGGTCCGACAGGCCGTAAAGGCGGGCCGTGTCGTGGGTCTGCTTCTTCACGACGTATTCCAGCGGCAGCGTCTCGCCCCGCGTGCGGTCGCGCGTCCAGTGCGTGAGCATGAACGTCGGCATGGAGCCGTCGCAGATCGTGCCGGTGTGGGCGCCACCGTCGGAGAGCCCGAGGAGGCCGCGCGGGTGCTGGAGCATCTCGCGCACGTGGTCCAAATCACCCGTCGCGTAATTCAGGATCGGCAGATAGAGCAGCCCGGTGCCGCCGTCACGCGCCATCTCGTCGTATGCCACCTCGAGCGCGGACACCCCCCGGGACGCAGCCAGCCCGGCCAGCGAGCGCTCGGGCCCCGGCTCGTAGTCGGGCGGATCGCCCAAGATGTAGGTCCGCCCGTACGCCTTCTCCATCGCCCCGGCCTCGGCCGGCGACGCCGGCGTCCACGAGACGATCGAGCGCCGCACCTCGGGATCGGCCAGCGCCGCCGCGAACTCTGCGGGCGGCAGGTGGCGCCGCCGCAGCTCGCGGTAGGCGGCGATCTCGGAGAACAGGCAGTACGTCGCGAAGTGCCCCGTCAACAGCCCGGTCGGCCGGCCCGCGATCTGCGGGAAGAGCTGTGCGCCCTCGGCGCAGGCCTCCAGCGACGCCGCCAGCTGCTTGCGCCACAGGTCCGGGTCGTCGTCGACCTGCAAGAGGACGTAGCTCACCGGCCGCCCGATCGACGCCGACAACCGGCGCATCCAGTCGATCTCGAGCCAGGCGTCGCCCAGCGCCTCGCCGGCCGAGCCGATCGGCGCCAGTTCGAAGACCCCCGTGCCGGCCTCGGCCAGCGCGCGCCCGATGCCGAACAATTCGTCTTCCGCCGCGTACGTCCCCGGCACCGGCTCGCCGTCGACGGCGCGGTGCCCGATCGTGCGCGACGAGGAGAACCCCAGCGCGCCGGCGCGCAACGCCTCGAGCACGATGGCTCGCATCGCCTCGATGTCCTCGGGGCTCGCAAGCTCGTTCTTGGCGCCCCGGTCACCCATCACGTACGCCCGCACGGCGCCGTGGGGGACCTGGGTGCCGATGTCGACGGTCCAGCGTCGGCGCTCAAGTGCGTCGAGATACTCGCCGAACGTCTCCCACTCCCACTCGATCCCCTCGGCCAGTGCGGCGCCGGGGATGTCCTCGACGCCCTCCATGAGGCCGATGAGCCAGTCGTGGCGGTCTGGCGCGGCCGGAGCGAAGCCCACGCCGCAATTGCCCATGACGAGCGTCGTCACGCCGTGCCACGACGACGGCGCGAGCTCGGAGTCCCACGTGGCCTGACCGTCGTAGTGCGTGTGGATGTCGACCCAGCCGGGTGTGACCAGAAGGCCCTCGGCATCGACGATCCGGGCGCCGCCGCCCGTGATCTGCCCCACGTCGGTGATGCGGCCCGAATCGACCGCGACGTCCGCCACCCGCCTCGGGGCACCCGTCCCGTCGACGAGCGTCCCGCCCTTGATGATCAGGTCGTGCACGCTCCGCATCGTCTCACGCCGCCCGGCGGCGCGCTCACCGCCGCGTCGCTCCCCCTCGGAGCGTCGAGGTCAGACCTTCGCCTTGCCCAGGATGCGGTTCATCTTGGTGCCGCACACCGGGCAGGTGCCCTGGGCGGCCCGGCGGCCGTTGGCGAGCTCGACTTCTTGACCGTCGAACTCTCGCTTCTCGCGGCACTTGACGCAGTAGCCCTCGTAATTCGCCATGGCAACTCCTCTGGTCTGTGGTGGCCTCTGGACGGCAGACGAACGTAGCGGGAAGGTTACAAAAAAGGGGGGATGGTCACAGGAGGCGGGGCGGCCCCAATCGCGGTTGGGGCGGTAACCTCGGCGCCGTGACGGACATCGACGCAGGTCAGGACGGTACTTGGCGGCAACGGGGGCTGAACGCGAGGGAGGCACTGCGCGAGACCTGGGACAGCCTGGCCGAGGCGTGCTTCGAGCTGTCGGCGAGCGAGTGGGCCCTGCCCACCGAATGCCCGGGGTGGGACGTCAAGGACCAGCTTTCGCATCTCATCGGGATTGAGCGCTCCCTCATGGGCGAGGCTGCGCCGCAGTGGGACGGCCCGCTGGGCCCCCACGTGAAGAACGACTTCGCCGCCATGAACGAGGCGTGGGTCGCGGTGCGCCGCCCGTTCGAAGGTGACGTCGTGCGAGCCGAGTTCGTCGACGTGACCGACACCCGGCTCGGGCAGCTGGGGGAGCGGACGGAGGAGGACTGGGCCCTCGTCGGCTGGAGCCCGGTGGGCGAGGTGCCCTACGCGGTCTTCATGGAGGTCCGCGCGTTCGACAGCTGGGTGCACGAGCAGGACGCCCGTCGTGCGCTGGACCGCCCCGGTGGCTCGGGCAACCGCGCCTCCGCGATCTCGCTCGACCGGGTCCAGGGCGCCATGCCCTTCGTCGTGGGCAAGAAGGCCGGCTGCGCCGACGGCACCGCCGTACGGTTCGAGGTCTCGGGCCCCGGCGCCGACGCCCGTGCGTTCACCATCGCCGTCGAGGGCACGCGGGCGCGGCCCGCCGGCGACGATGCCGAGCCGACGGTGACGCTCGCGCTGTCGAGCCTCGACTTCCTGCGGCTCGGCTGCGGTCGGGCCACGGCGGAACAGGTGGACGCCGCCGGCGGCATCGCAATGGAGGGTGAGTCGGCCGTCGGCCGTCAGGTCCTCGGCGCGATGAGTTTCACGCTGTGAACGCGCGTGAGCCGGCGGGCGGTGCCCCGGCGGTTGCCCCACCGCATCGCCGGTAGAGTGGTCGACTCGTGATGCGTGCCACCACAAAGCCAATGGAGGGCAACCTCGTCCGCCTGACGGTCGAGATCGACGAGCCCGAGTTCGACGAAGCCATGGGCGACGTCGTGCGAACGCTGGCGCGGCAGGTACGCGTGCCGGGCTTTCGTCCCGGCAAGGTGCCACGCAAGGTGCTCGAGGCACGCATGGGCGGTGCGGGGGCGCTGCGCGCGGAGGCGCTGCGCGAGGCGCTGCCCGACTTCTACGCGCGCGCCGTGGTCGACACCGAGCTCGACCCCATCACGCAGCCCGAGATCGACATCACCGGCGGCGAGGACGGCGGCGCCGTGTCCTTCGACGCCGTGGTGCAGGTGCGGCCGCTGGTTTCCATCCCGGGCTATGACGGCCTGCAGGTCACGCTGCCCGGGCTCGGCGTCCAAGAGGAAGAGGTCCAGCAACAGATCGACCGACTACGCGAGAACGATGCCGAGCTCGAGGTGGTCGACCGGCCCGCCATCGACGGCGATCTGGTGACGATCGACCTGCACGGCACCGACGCGTCGGATGCCGAAGTGGTCGGCGTCGACGACTATCTCTACGAAGTGGGCAGCGGGACGGTCGTGCCCGAGCTCGACGCGGAGCTCCACGGGGCCAAGGCCGGCGCGATCTTGGCCTTCGACGCGGCGAACGCGGCGACCGCCGACGAGCGGATTGCCTTCCGGGTGCTCGTCAAAGAGGTGAAGGTCAAGAAGCTGCCCGAGGGGACCGACGAGTGGGCGGCCGAGAGCTCCGAGTTTGCGACCGTGGCCGAGCTGCGAGCCGACATCGAGGAGCGCATTCGCCGGGTCAAGCTGATCCAGACCCAGATGGCGCTGCGCCAGAAGTCCCTCGAAGCCCTGAGCGGCCTGGTCACCGACGACGTGGTCCCAGAGGTCCTGGTGGACTCCGAGGTCAACGAGCGGTTGCACGACCTCCAGCACCGGTTGGAGGCCCAGAAGCTGGGACTGGCCGAGTACTTCCAGGCCACGGGGACGTCGCCCGACGAATTGCTCGCCACCGTCCGGGTCGACGCCCAGGCGGCGGTGAAGTCCGACCTGGCGCTGCGCGCCCTGGTGGAGGCCGAGGAGCTTCCGCTCAGCGATGACGAGCTCGATGCCGAGATTGCCACCATGGCCGAGCGGATGGACACCAGCCCGGCCGAGCTGCGCCGACGACTCGACACGGCCGGGCGGACCGGCGCGGTACGCTCGGAGCTGCGGAAGGGCAAGGCAATGGAGTGGCTGCTCGACCACGTGGATCTCGTCGACGACGAGGGCAACCCGATCTCTCGGGACGACCTCAAGCTGGATGCTTCGAGGGACGACGAAGACGAAGATGAAGACGAAGACGAAGACGAAGTCGAGCAGGACGAGGAGACGAGTGAGGATGGAGAGGATGGCTGATCGCCCGGAGGCGACCGATCGCCTGGAGGCCTACAACTACAGCGTGCCTTGGGTGGTCGAGTCGACCAATCGGGGCGAGCGCCAGTACGACCTCTTCTCACGCCTGCTGCGCGAGCGGATCATCTTCCTCGGCACGCCGGTCAACGACACGGTGGCCAACCTCGTCTGCGCCCAGTTGCTGTTCCTCGAGTCCGAGGAGCCCGACAAGGACATCCACCTCTACATCAACTCGCCCGGTGGCGACATCACCGCCCTCTTCGCCATCTACGACACCTTGAAGTTCATCAAGGCCGACGTCTCGACGTTCTGCTTCGGTCAGGCGGCCTCGGCCGCCGCCGTGTTGCTGGCGGCGGGGGCCAAGGGCAAGCGCTTCGCCCTGCCGCACGCGCGCATCCTGCTGCACCAACCGTGGGGCGGCGTCGAGGGCCAGGCGAGCGACATCGAGTTGCAGGCCAAGGAGATCCTCCGGATGCGTGACCTGTTGTCGCACATGCTGGCCGAGGACACCGGCCAGACCCAGGAGAAGGTGTCCCAGGACACCGACCGCGACTTCATCATGACGGCCGAAGAGGCGGTGACCTACGGAGTGATCGACGAAGTGATCACGGCCCGCACGGTCGCCCCCCTCGAGGCCATCGGCGCCGCGTAGGACCAGTCGGACAGAGTTCGGACGAACGGGAGAATCGATCGGTGGCCAAGTTCGGAGAGGGCGGGGACCTCGTCAAGTGCAGCTTCTGTGGGAAGACGCAGAAGCAGGTCAAGAAATTGATTGCCGGTCCCGGCGTCTATATCTGCGACGAGTGCATCGACCTGTGCAATGACATCATCGCCGAGGAGCGTGACGAGTCCGCCGAGCTGAGCTTCGAGGATCTCCCCAAGCCGCGCGAGATCTTCGACTTCCTCAACGACTACGTCGTGGGCCAGGAGTACGCCAAGAAGATCCTCTCTGTCGCCGTCTACAACCACTACAAGCGGGTCCAGGCCGGCCCGCCGGTGGCCGAAGACGGCATTGAGCTCTCGAAGTCGAACATCCTGCTGCTCGGCCCCACGGGATGTGGCAAGACGCTGCTGGCCCAGACGCTGGCCCGCATGCTGAACGTGCCGTTCGCCATCGCCGACGCCACCGCGTTGACCGAGGCCGGCTACGTGGGCGAGGACGTCGAGAACATCCTGCTGAAGCTGATCCAGGCCGCCGACTACGACGTCAAGCGCGCCGAGACGGGCATCATCTACATCGACGAGATCGACAAGATCGCCCGCAAGAGCGAGAACCCGTCCATCACGCGTGACGTGTCGGGCGAGGGCGTGCAGCAGGCGCTCCTCAAGATCCTCGAGGGCACCACGGCGTCGGTGCCGCCGCAGGGCGGGCGCAAGCACCCCCACCAAGAGTTCATCCAGATCGACACGACGAACATCCTGTTCATCTGCGGCGGTGCGTTCGCCGGGCTGGACAAGCTGATCGAGAGCCGCATCGGCAAGCGCGGCATCGGCTTCCGGGCCGAGGTGCATCGCAAGGACCGCGACGACGGCGAGATCCTGCGTCACGTGCTGCCCGAGGACCTCATCAAGTTCGGGCTGATCCCCGAGTTCATCGGCCGCCTGCCCGTCGTGAGCGCGGTGTCGCCGCTGTTCAAGGAGGCGCTCGTCCAGATCCTGGTCGAGCCGAAGAACGCCTTGACGAAGCAGTACGAGCGGGTCTTCGCGCTCGACAACGTCGAGCTCGAGTTCACGCCCGACGCCCTCGAGGCGGTGGCGGAGCAGGCGCTGTTGCGCGGCACCGGTGCCCGAGGCCTGCGCGCCATCCTCGAAGAGGTGCTCCTCGACGTGATGTACGACCTCCCGAGCCGGACCGACGTCGGCAAGTGCGTGGTGGACCGCTCCGTGGTTCTCGACCGGGTGGCCCCGACGCTCGTGCCGCTCGGGGGCGCACCGGTCAAGGCGACGCGGTCGCGCCGCGCCGCCTCCTGACCACACCCGTCCCGAACCCGGATTCGGAGCCGGTCGCCGTGGAGACGCCGGCGTCCCTGCCCTTCGAGAGCCTCGACGACGGACTCGCGTGGCTCGACTCGCACATCGACTTCGAGTCGCGCATGCCGCGACGGCGCGCCCTGCCCACGCTCGACCGCATGCGCGCGCTCACCGCGCTCTTGGGCGAGCCCCAGGACTCCATCCCCTCCGTCCACATCACCGGGACCAACGGCAAGGGGTCGACCTCGGCCATGGTCACCATGCTGCTGCTGGCCAAGGGTCTGACGGTCGGCACCTACACCAGCCCGAACCTGCACGTGGTGAACGAGCGGCTGGCGCGCAACGGCGAGGCGATCGACGACGCCGCGCTGACCGAGATCCTGGGCGAGCTGGGCCTGCTCGAGTCCTTGCTCGAGGAGCGGCCGACGCGCTTCGAGCTGCTGACCGCGGCGGCGTTCGGATGGTTCGCCACCGAACCGGTGGACGCCATGGTCGTCGAGGTGGGGCTCGGCGGCACGTGGGACTGCACCAACGTGGTGGACGGTGACGTCGCCGTCCTGACCAATGTGAGCTTCGACCACACCGACGTCCTCGGGCCGACCCTCGAGGGGATCGCGGCGGACAAGGCGGGGATCATCAAGCCCGGCAGCCGGGTCGTGGTGGGCGAAATGGCTCCTGACCTGGCCGGGATCGTGCGGGCGCGGGCCGCCGAGGTCGACGCCGCCGGCGTCTGGGAGGCCGGGCGGGACTTCGGGTGCGAGTCGAACCAGCTCGCCGTCGGCGGGCGCCTGGTCACCTTGTGGACCCCGGGCGGGCGCTACGAGGACGTCCTGGTCCCTCTGCACGGCGCCCATCAGGGCGCCAACGCGGCCGTCGCCCTGGCGGCGGCGGAGGCGTTCTTCGGCGACGCCCTGGCGCCCGACGTGGTGGAGGAGGGCTTCGCCGCCGTGCGCGTGCCGGGTCGCCTCGAGGTGCTCGGCCGGCGCCCGCTGCTGCTCGTCGACGGCGCGCACAACGCGGCCGGCATGGCCGCGTTGGGTGCCGCGTTGGTCGAGGAGTTCGCCGTCGACGGCACGGCCGTCGCGGTCGTGGGGATGCTGAGCGGGCGCGACCCGTCGGCCATGCTCGAGCCGCTCATCGGGGCCGGCGTGCGCGACATCGTGGCCTGCGAACCGAACACGCCGCGCGCCATGCCCGCCGCCACCGTGGCCGAGGCCGGGCGCGCGCTGGGGCTCGTCGTCTACGAGGAGCCCGACGTGCGCGACGCGGTGCGCACGGCGCGCGGGATGGTCGACGCCAACGGTCTCGTGCTAGTCGCCGGTTCGCTCTATGTCGTCGGCGCCGCGCGGGCCGACGCTCTGTCCTCGAACGTTCCGTGGGAGGACGCGGGGCGCTGACCGCCGCCGGCGCGACCCGGGTCGCAGCCGCGCTGACGTCGGCGCTGGGTTGTGTAGTGTCCTCTCCTCGTGGACCGCACCCTTGTCATCGTGAAGCCCGACGGCGTCGAGCGGGGCCTGGCCGGCGAGATCCTGGCCCGTCTCGAGCGCAAGAAGTTGCGACTGGTGGCGGCCGAGCTCCGCACCATGACCAAGGAAGTGGCCGAGCGCCACTACGCCGAGCACGCGGAGCGCCCCTTCTTCAGTGACCTGGTGACGTTCATCACGCGCTCGCCCTCGCTCATCATGGTGGTCGAGGGCCCGAAGGACACCTACGCGGTGGTGCGCCTCATGATGGGGACCACCAACCCGGCCGAGGCGGCGCCGGGCACCATCCGAGGTGATCTCGGCATCGAGACCACCGAGAACCTCGTGCACGGCTCCGATTCGCACGAGTCAGCGGCGCGGGAGATCGCCCTGTTCTTTCCGGACCTGGCGCCCTGAGCGTTCCCGCGCTCCGGGCACCCCGGGCTGCGACGGAAGCCCAGTTCAGAACGCAGTTCTGCTGCGTCCGCCTTGTGAAGGTACGCGCCGTCCCATAGCCTGTGGGGCGCACCAACGGGTGCCGGTCCCCCCCGGCGCCTGCCGCCATCCCTCCGGGAGATTTCCAGCTATGGCCGAAAACCGCCTTTCCCTGCTTGGCCGTGACATGGCCGTCGACCTCGGCACCGCCAACACCTTGGTCTACGTCCGCGGCCGCGGGATCGTCCTCAACGAGCCCTCCGTCGTGGCCGTCGACATCAAAGATGGACGTCCGCTGGCCGTGGGGGCCGAGGCGAAGCGGATGATCGGGCGTACGCCGTCGAACATCCAGGCCATCCGGCCCCTCAAGGACGGCGTCATCGCCGACTTCGAGATCTGCGAGAAGATGCTGCGCTACTTCATCCATCGGGTGCACCAGCGCCGCTTCGCCAAGCCCCGCATGGTCATCTGCGTCCCGTCGGGCATCACCGGCGTCGAGCGCAGGGCCGTCATGGAAGCGGCGGAGTACGCGGGGGCCCGACGTGCCTACATCATCGAAGAGCCCATGGCCGCCGCCATCGGCGCCGGCCTGCCGGTGCACGAGCCGACGGGCAACATGGTCGTCGACATCGGTGGTGGCACGACCGAGGTCGCGGTGATCTCGCTCGGCGGCATCGTGACGAGCCAGTCCGTGCGCATCGGTGGGGACGAGCTCGACGACGCCATCGTGTCGTTCGTGAAGAAAGAGTTCAGCCTCGCCCTCGGTGAGCGCACGGCGGAAGAGATCAAGATCACGTTGGGCTCGGCCTATCCGTTGGAGCAGGAGCTGCACGCCGAGATCCGCGGCCGCGACCTCGTGAGCGGCTTGCCCAAGACCATCGTCGTCTCGACCGAGGAGATTCGCCGTTCCATTGAGGAGCCGGTCTCCGCGATCATCGACGCCGTCAAGGTGACTCTCGACCGGACGCCCCCCGAACTGGCCGCCGACATCATGGAGCAGGGCATCGTGCTCACGGGCGGTGGGGCCTTGCTGCACGGGCTCGAGGCACGCCTCCAGCACGAGACGGGGATGCCGATCGTGGTGGCTCGCGACCCGCTGAACTGCGTCGCGATCGGTAGCGGTCAGTGCCTGGAAGAGTTCGAAGCGCTGAAGCGGGTGCTGATCACCACCTCGACGCGCTGACGTATCGGGTTTCTCCTGGGTGGCCCGGTCCCGGCGGTCTCGCCGCACGCTGACGGTCATCGTCCTCGTCGTCGTTTCGCTCTCTCTGATCTCGCTCGACCTCAACGGGCGCACGCACAGCCTGACTTCGGGCATCAAGTCGGTCGCGAACGACGTCTACGCGCCCTTGCGCCAGGGCGTGGTCGATCTCATCAGCCCCATCGGCAACTTTTTCGCCGGTGCCTTCGACTACGGCGCCGTGCAATCGGAGAATGAGCAGTTGCAGAAGGCGATCGGCCAGCTGCGAGCGACGCAGGCCGAGCGGGCGTTCCAGTCGAACCAGCTGCGCCAGCTGACCCAGCTGGAGAACCTGCCGTTTCTCCCGTCGCTGCAGGTCGTGACCGCGCAGACGCAAGACGAGAACTCCTCCAATTTCACCGCCACGATCACGCTCGACAAGGGACGGGCCGACGGCGTGGTCGTGGGCTACCCCGTGGTCGGCGCGGGTGGCCTGGTCGGTCAGGTGATCCAGGCGTTCCACCACACGAGCGTCGTGCGGCTCATCACGGACGGTCAATTCAAGGTCGGGGTGACGTTCGGCCCGAACAATCTCTACACCGCCATCGTCGACGGTCAGGGACCCGGCAACGACTTGACGGCCGACCTGGTGGCGCCGCATACGCCGCTGCGCAAGGGCGAGCACCTGTACACCAGCGGGCTCGACGCGGCGGAGTACCCGCCGGGCATCCCCGTCGCCACCGTGTCCACCTTCCACACGGCGGCCGGCGCGAGCCAGGAGTCGATCACCGTGGAGCCGTCGGCCAACCTGAGCGAGCTGGGCTACGTGGACGTCGTGCAGTGGGTGCCCCCGACATGACGGCGCGCTCGATCGTCCGGGTGGCCCTGGTCATCTTCGTGGTCCTGATGGTGCAACAGACGGTGATGTTGGCGTTGCGGGTGGGGGGGGCGCACCCCGACCTGCTCTGGCTGATCCCGATCACCGCCGCGCTCCTCGACGGCCCGGAGACCGGTGCCATCGTCGGGTTCTGGGCCGGTCTCGCCTTCGACCTCGTCCTCCCGACGCCGTTCGGGCTGTCTGCCCTGGTCGGATGCATGCTGGGGTACGCGGTGGGCTCGCTCACCAAGGCGGTCGACCCGCGGGCCGCCTGGCTCAAGCCGGTGGCCGCGCTCGCGGGCAGCGTCGCAGCGGACATGCTGTTCGCCGTGCTCGGCGCCATCCTCGGTCAGCAACAGATGGTGCAGATCAATTTCCTCTCGCTCTTCTTGGTGGTGGGTCTGTCGAGCGTCGTCCTCGTGGTCCCGGTGAGCCGCTTCATGCGGTGGGCCCTCGCCGGCGAGGGCCACCGCCGCTCGCTCGTCTCGGCGCAGGCCGACACCGGAATCTGGTGAAGCGCACTCTCCGCCATCCCATCCGGGGCGACCGGCTGCACCCCAAGCCCCTGACCAGACGTCCTCGCCGGGCCCGCTCGTGGCGCAGCGCAGCGCACCAGCCGCGGATGCGACCGCGCCGCGGCGTCAATGTCGCGTCGTTGGTCGGGTCGCCCGAGGAGGAGGACTCGCGCCCGAGCCTGCGAATTCGCATCGTCGGGGTGGTGGTGCTCGTGTTGTTCGGGGTCCTGGTGTTGCGCCTGTGGACGCTCCAGGTGGTGCAGGGCAAGAGCTATGCGGCCGCGGTGACGCGCAACCAGGTGCGGATCGTCTCCGTCCCCGCGCCGCGCGGCGCGATCGTCGACCGCAACGGCACCGTGTTGGTCTCGAACACCCCGCAGCTGGAGATCCTTCTGTCGCGGGTCGAGGCAGCCCAGGACCCGAGCATCGTCGGCAAGGTGGCGGCGTTGGTCGGCCAGACGCCGCAGCAGGTGCAGGCGTCCGTGAACAACAACCGCTACAACCCGTACGAGCCCGTCCCGGTCGCCGTCGGCGTCTCGACGTCGACCGTGCAATTCCTCCAGACCAACCAGGCGGACTACCCCGGCGTCACCGTCGAGACGGTCGCACAGCGCACCTACCCGCAGGGCGGGACCACCGCGACCCAGATCCTCGGCTACACCGGCGACATCACCTCCAAGGAGCTGGCGGCCAACCCCAACCAGGGCTACACCCAGGGCAGCCAGGTCGGCGTGTCGGGGATCGAGGCACAGTACGAGCCGTACCTGCGCGGCGTCGCCGGGCGTCAGGCGCTCTCGGTGGACGCCCAGGGCAACGTCGTCGGGACGCTGAGCACGACCGCCCCTCAGGTCGGCGACACCGTCGTCCTGAACATCGCCACGGGGCTGCAGCAGTTCGTCGAGCAGGCGCTGCAGCAGCAGATCGTGGCCGACCGTCAGAGCTTTGACGGCATCGACGGGCGCTACCCGCCCGCGCCGAACGGCGCCGCCATCGTCATGAACCCCCAGACCGGAGCGATCGACGCGCTCGCCTCTTTCCCGAGCTACGACCTCAACGAATGGGTGGGAGGCATCTCCTCGGCCAACTTCTCCGCGCTGGAGCAGACAGGGGCGGAGAACGACTACGCCATCGAGGGGCTCTACACGCCCGGCTCGACGTTCAAGCTCGTCACCGCAACGGCCGCGCTGCAGGACGGGATATGGACCCCGGGGCAGTACTACGACGACACGGGCAGCTTCAAGATCCCCGGCTGCCCGGCCCCGGGTGTGGTGAGCACCCAAGGCTGCGTGCTGAACGACAACCCGGGCGACGGGACGGGCGAGTACAACATCTCGGGCGCGCTGACCGTGTCCTCCGACTCGTTCTTCTACAACCTGGGCGACATGTTCTACAACGACCGGGGTCAGTACGGCGACACGGCCATCCAGAACGAGGCGACCCAGTACGGCGAGGGGACGATCACCGGGATCGACCTCCCGGGCGAAGCGCAGGGACGCGTCGACAGCCAGGCGACGCGGCAGAAGCTGCATCAAGAGTCACCGGCGAACTTCCCGACCACGACGTGGTACACGGGCGACAACATCGAGATGGCCTTCGGCCAGGGCGCCACGGTGCTCACGCCGATCGAGCAGGCGGTGGCGTACTCGACCTTTGCCAACGGTGGCACCCGCTACGCACCCCAGGTCGCGTCCGAGATCGTCAACGCGCTGACGGGCAAGGTCGTCAAGAAGCTGGCGCCTCAGGTCACCGGGCACGTGGCGATCTCGCCGACGAACTACAGCGCCCTCCTGCAGGGTTTCGAGGGCGTCATCTCCAACCCGAACGGCACCGCGTACGGGGACTTCGTGGGGTTCCCCTCCTCCTGGAACCTGGCCGGCAAGACCGGGACGGCGTCGAACCAGAAGGGCTTGGAGCCCAACAGCTGGTTCGTCGCGTTCGGGCCCAACCCCAACCCGCAGTACCTCGTGCTGGCCGTCATCTACCAGGGCGGCTACGGCGCATCGGCCGCGGCCCCGCTGGTGCGCAACATCTTCAACTACATCGCCGCCAACCAGGCCCTCCTCAGCTCACCCGTCAAGACGCCGACGCCGGCGAACCCGCCGAGCAACAGCGCGCCGAACCCGAACGCCCCGCTCGGCACCCCCACGACCACGACCACGACCACCTCGACCAGCACGACGACGGCGGCAGGCTGAGGGTCGCCTACGGTTAGGGGGAGATGGAGACCCTCTGGCCGCGCGTCGAGCTGCTGTTGCACAAGGTGGCGAAGCCGGCGCGCTACATCGGCGGCGAGCAGGGGGCGCAGTACCCCGTGCACGGGCCCGACAAGGTGGCCTGGCTGCTCCTCTACCCCGACACGTACGAGATCGGCCTCCCCAACCAGGGGCTGCAGATCCTCTACGAGATCCTGAACGAGCGCGCCGACGCCGTGGCCGAACGGGCCTACGCGCCATGGGTGGACATGGAGGCCACGATGCGAGCGGCCGGCCTCCCCCTCTTCAGCGTCGAGCAGCATCTGCCGGCCGCTGCCTTCGACGTGTTGGCGTTCAACCTCTCGGCCGAGCTCGTGTACACGAACGTCGTCAACCTGATCGACCTGGCGGGGCTGCCGGTGCACGCAGCCGACCGCAGCGCCGAGGACGCCCTCGTCGTGGCCGGTGGCCACTGCGCCTTCAACCCCGAGCCCTTGGCCGACTTCGTCGACGCGTTCGTCATGGGCGACGGCGAGGAGGTGGTGGGGGAGCTGAACGCGGCCATGGCGGCCTGGCGCGCCGCCGCGCCGGCCGGGGCCCGCGAGCGGGACGCGCTGTTGCGCGCGCTCGCCGAGGTCGAAGGCGTCTACGTCCCCGCGCTCTACGTCCCCGAGTACGCCGAGGGTCGCCTCGTCGCCATCCGCCCGCGGGACGACCGCGTGCCGCCCGAGGTCACCAAGCGGACAGTGCGCGACCTGGCGGACTGGCCCTACCCGCGCCGACCGCTCGTCCCGCTGACCGAGGTCGTCCACGACCGGCTGAACGTCGAGGTGTTCCGCGGCTGCACGCGCGGGTGCCGGTTCTGCCAGGCGGGCATGATCACGCGCCCCGTGCGCGAGCGGCCGGCCGCGCAGGTGCGCGAGATGGTGCAGCGCGGCCTGGAGTGGAGTGGCCAGGACGAGGTGGCGTTGACGTCGCTGTCCAGCGCCGACTTCTCCGGGATAGAGGACACGGTCCGCGACATCGTGGACGACCCCGACCACGGCGGCCGCGTCTCGGTCAGCCTGCCCTCGTTGCGGGTGGACGCGTTCACGGTGGGGACTGCGGCGGAGATCCAGAAGGTGCGCCGTACCGGCCTCACGTTCGCGCCCGAGGGCGGCACGTGGCGGATGCGCACGGTGATCAACAAGCTGATCACCGAGGAGGACCTCTACGGCGCCGTCGATGCGGCCTTCAGCCAGGGTTGGCGCCGGGTCAAGCTCTACTTCCTCATCGGCCTGCCGACCGAGCGCGACGAGGACGTGCTCGGCATTGCGGAGCTCGGGGCGCGGTGTGCCGAGATCGGCCGCAAGTATCACAAGTCGGTCACGGTGGTCGCGTCGGTGGGGGGCTTCGTGCCCAAGGCGCACACGCCGTTCCAGTGGTACGGCATGGACACCGCAGCCGAGCTCGAGCGCAAGGTGGCGCTGCTGCGCGCCGAGGCCAGGCGGGCGCGCGGCCTGACCATCCGCTGGCACGAACCGTCGGCCTCGGTGGCCGAGGGGCTGGCCAGCCGCGGCGACCGGAGGATGGGCGCGGTGATCGAGCGCGTCTGGCGGGCCGGCGGCACGTTCCAGGAATGGTCGGAGCGCTTCGACCTCTCGCTGTGGGAGGACGCGCTCGCGGCGGAGGGGTTGAGCCTGGACGAGGTCTGCCACCGCGACCGTGACGAGCACGAGGCGCTGCCCTGGGACCACATCTCGGCCGGTCTGCACCGCGACTTCCTGTGGGGGGATTGGCAGGACGCGCTGGCGAGCGTCGCGGTCGAGGACTGCCGCTGGACGCCCTGCTACGACTGCGGCGCCTGCACCGAGTTCGGCCTCGAGCACGTCGTGGCGTCGCCCGTGCCCCCCGCCGGCGGCAGCCAGGGCACGGGCCAGGACCTCACCGAGGGCCATCGGATCCCGGTGCAGCTCGTCAGTCGTGCCACCTGAGACGTCGCGCCGCTTGCGCCTGCGCTTCTCCAAGGAGGGGAAGATCCGCTTCACCAGCCACCGCGACGTGGCCAGGATGTGGGAGCGGGCCCTCCGCCGCAGCGGCCTGCCGGTGGCCTACTCGCAGGGCTTCGTGCCCCACCCGCTGGTCAGCTTCGGGCTTGCGCTGCCCACGGGTTGCGAGTCGCACGGCGAGTACCTCGACCTCCGCCTCGACCCGGCCGGGCCGTCCGAAACCCCGGTGGCGGATCTGCCCTCGGCCCTCAGCGCCCTCCTGCCCGAGGGCATCGAGGTCCAGGTGGCCGCGTTTGTCGATGAGGCGGAGGGTTCGCTCCAGCAGGAGGTAGCATCGTGTGATTGGGAGCTGGAGGTGCTCGGCGTGCCTGGTGAGGAATTGGCGGAGCGGGTGGAAACCGTGCTCGCTGCCTCGACCCTGACCATACGGCGCGAGCGGAAGGGTCGTCCGACCGACGACGACATCCGCCCCGCCATCCTGGCGCTGTCGACCGCCGGCCCCCTCGGTCGCCTCCGGGCGGAACTGGCTACGCACCCGCGTAGCGTCCGACCGGGTGATCTCACGATGGCCCTGGGCACCGACGCGGTGCCGGGCAGGGCTTGGCGAACGCATCAATGGATCGAGCGTGACGGCGCACGGTTCGAGCCGCTCCCCTTGGGCGGGCCCGAGACCGGCAACGGCGCGACACAGGACGCAAGGAGGGACCCCCCTCATGTCAGAGACGGAACTCAGCCAGACCCCGGAGGACCACCCCCCGGAGGCGCCACCCTCGGAGGGTGCGGAGAGCGCTAGCCCTCCGTCCCCACCCCGCCCGGCCCGGCCCAAGCCCAAGATCGGCGACACCCGGCCGGCCCCGGCCGCGCCGCCACCGCCGAAGACCGTGGCGGCGGCACCGGTGGTGCCGTTGGTACGACCCGGCACCACCGCGCCGAAGGAGGCGGACACCGACGTGGCCGGGCCCGTCAGGGCTGACGGACCCGAGCCCGAGCGGGCGGACCGGTCCGAGGACGGCGAAGAGGGCGACAAGCCGGCCCGACGGGGTCGCCGTACGGGTCGCGAGCGGCGCTCGCGCCAGGTCGGCCGCTATCTGGTGTGCGTGCACGTGCAGCCGCACATGACTCAGATCGCCATGCTCGAGGGCCGTTCGCTCGTCGAGCACTACGTGTCGCGGGCGGCCGACGACACGAACCAGATCGACGGCAACGTCTACCGGGGCCGGGTGCAGAACGTCCTGCCCGGGATGGAGGCCGCGTTCGTCGACATCGGGATCCCCAAGAACGCGGTGCTGTACCGGGGCGATGTGCGCTACGACAAGGACGACATCGAGGGCGGGACGTCGCAGCAGCCCCGTATCGAGGACGTGCTCAAGGCGGGGCAGACGATCCTCTGCCAGGTGACGAAGAACCCGATCGGGGCGAAGGGGGCGCGGCTCACCCAGGAGGTCTCGCTGCCCGGGCGCTTCGCCGTGCTGGTGCCCAACTCGAGCGCGTTCGGGATCTCCAAGCGCCTCGGCGACACCGAGCGCCGGCGCCTGCGCCGCATCATCGACGAGGTGAAGCCGGCCGGGCACGGCATGATCGTGCGCACAGCGGCCGAGGGCGTCTCCGCCGAGGAGCTCCAGCGCGACGTCACGACGCTCGTCGAGCAGTGGAACGCGATCGAGGCGGAGGCCAAGCGGTCGAACGCGCCGGGCCTGCTCTACCGCGAGCCGGACCTGGCCGTGCGCATCCTGCGCGAGGAGCTCAGCGCCGAATACCGCGGGGTGGTGATCGACGACCGGGCGCTCTACGAGGAAGTGCGCGACTACGTGACCGCCGTGAGCCCGGAGCTGGCCGAGCGGGTCGAGTACTACGACACCGAGGCGGAGGGCCTGCCGATCTTCGAGCGCTACCACGTGCACGAGCAGCTGCACAAGGCGCTCGACCGCAAGGTGTGGCTGCCGTCGGGGGGCTCCTTGATCATCGAGCGCACCGAGGCGCTGACGGTGATCGACGTCAACACGGGCAAGAACGTCGGCAAGACGAACCTCGAGGAGACCGTCTACCGCAACAACCTCGAGGCGGCCGAAGAGGTGGCGCGCCAGCTGCGTCTCCGTGACATCGGCGGCATCATCGTGATCGACTTCATCGACATGGAGATCCGGGAGAACCGGGACAAGGTGGCGGCGGCGCTGCGCAACGCGTTGTCCCGGGACAAGACGCGGACCCAGGTGTTCGACATCTCTGAGCTGGGCCTGGTCGAGATGACCCGCAAGCGGGTCTCCGAGGGCCTGCTCGAGACGCTCTCCACCGAGTGCGCCGTCTGCGGTGGCCGGGGGGTCACCCTCGACGATTCTGCCCTCCGCTAGTGCGCTAGGATCTCGCCCTTATGTACGCCGTGATCAGGTCCGGAGGAAAGCAGGAGCGTGTGGCCGAGGGCCAGCGCGTCCGCGTCGAATTGCTGGGCCAGCCGGTGGGCGCCGAGGTGTCGCTGGAGCCGGTGCTGGTGGTCGACGGTGCGACCGTGCTGGCCACGCCCGAGCAGCTGGCGGGGGCGGCGGTCACGGCCAAGGTGGTGGGCGAGGAGAAGGGCCCCAAGATCAACGCCATGACCTACAAGTCGAAGTCGAACCAGCGTCGCCGCTGGGGTCACCGCCAGCACTACGCCACGCTGGAGATCACCGCCATCACGGCGACGTAGCCAGGGAAGCCGAAAGCCGAGGAGCCAGAGATGTCCAAGACCAAGGGTGGCGGGTCGACCCGCAACGGCCGCGATTCGAACGCGCAGCGCCTCGGTGTGAAGCGGTTCGACGGTTCCGCGGTGACCGCCGGCTCCATCATCGTGCGCCAGCGGGGCACGAAGGTCTACCCGGGCGCCAACGTGGGCATCGGCGGCGACGACACGCTCTTCGCCACGGCGGACGGTCTCGTGAAGTTCGGCGAGCGCCGCGGCCGCAAGCACGTGAGCGTCGTCACCGGCTAGCTGGATCGCCACCGGCCGACCAGATCGCCGGCGCCACTCCCACCGCTCGGCGCCACCGCCACTCCCACCGCTCGGCGCCGGCGCCACCGTTCAGCCCAGCCCGGCCCGGCGGGCCGCCCGCCAGCGCCCCTCGCCTCGAGCATCTCGGCAAGATCCTCTTTGCGATGGCCATGGAAACGCGCGAAGTCGACCAGCTCACGCAGCCGTTCTCGCACCGCGCTCTCCCTCGCTGACGCCGACCCGGAGACGCTGACGCCGCGCCCGCGGCGGAACTCGAGGAGCCCTTCGTCGCGCAGGATGCGCAGGGCCCGGAACACCTCGGCCGCTGAGCTGAGGTACCGCCTCAGCCGGAGCGGCGCTGGTGCAGCTCGATCCCGTTGCCCCAGGGGTCCATCGTGAACGCCTGCTGGCGACCCGTCGTCCCCACGGGCACCGGGTCGCTCACCCGCAGGCCGCGGGCCCGCAACTCGGCCACGGCCGCGCCGATGTCCTCGAAGACGAGCGCGAAGTGCTGGCCGACGTTCTTCGGCACCTCCGCCTCGATCAGGTGCACCTGCTGCCCGTTCGACGTGTCGAGCCACGCCCCCGGGAAGCCGAAGTCGGGCCGCGTGTGGTTCTGCACCAGGCCCATCTTCTCGGTGTAGAAGGCGACGCCGCCGGGCACGTCGGGCACGTTGATGGCCACGTGGTCGACGCCGGCCGGTTCCACGAGGTTGGTCACGGCAGCGAGCCTACGACGTGCCGGATGACCGCGGCCACGGCGGGCGTCGCCGCCGCCCCCACCGAGGCGATCGCCGCCAGCTCGCTCATCGGCGATTCGGCGGCCGCGGCCGGGTTGGTGACGACGGCCAGCCCGAGCACGTCGACCCCCGCCTCGCGGGCCGCGATGGTCTCGAGCGCCACCGACATCCCGACGACGTCGGCACCCATCGCCTTGAGCATGCGGATCTCCGCCGGCGTCTCGAACTGCGGCCCCGGGAGCTGCGCGTAGACGCCGGGCCGCGCCGCCAGCGCGGCGGTCGCCGCCGGGTCCGAGGTGGCGAGGGCCAGCGCCCGCAGCGCCGGCGAGTAGGCGTCGATCATGTCGACGAAGGACGGCCCGGTCAGCGGGCTGCGCCCGGTCAGGTTGAGCTGGTCCTCGAGCACCACGACGGAGCCCGTGGTCAGGTCGGCGCGGATCCCGCCCACGGCGGCGGTCAGGATCACCGTGGTGCAGCCCGCCGCGATCCCGGTGCGCAGCGGGTGTACCGCCTCGGCCGGCTCGATCCCCTCGTACAGGTGGCTGCGCCCCCCCAGGACGAGGAGGCGGCGCCCGCCCAGGGCGACCGACCACCCGTAAGCATGGTGGCCGGACGCGGTGTACGTCGGGAAGAACGGGAGCGTGTCGAGCGGGACCCAGTCCTCCTCGGCCCCGAGCAGCTCGGCCACGCCCGCCAGGCCGCTGCCGAGCACGACCAGGACGTCGTGGTGCTCGATGCCGATGCGACGGGCGAGCTCGCGGGCGCTGTGGCCCGCCCGCTTGGCCGCATCGTCCATGCGCCGATGGTAGAGGGTGTCCCGGCGCAGGCCGCGTAACATCGAGCAGACATGCCTCCCACCCCCGCCGCTCCTCCCGTCTCGACCCCCCTCCACCCCCTCGCCCCGCTCTCGGGCGACGAGATCACGTCCGCCCGCGAGATCGTGTTCGCGAGCGGACGGACGGAGGTGCCCAACGAGGCCCTCCGCTTCGCGTACGTGGGCCTTTGCGACCCGCCCAAGGAGCTGGTGCGCGCCTTCGACCGGGGCGAGAAGGTGGACGTCGACCGCCGGCTCCGCCTCGTGCTGCTGCAGGGCCCGGTGGCCGACGTCACCGAGGCCATCGTGTCGGTGACGCGTCGCCAGGTCGACCGCTGGGAGGCCGTGCGCGATGTGCGGCCGCCCCTGCAGATGGAGGAGTCCATCCTCGTGCTGGCCGCCCTGCACGAGCATCCCGACTGGAACGCCGCGCTGGACCGGCGCGGGATCGTCGACCGCTCCCTGGTCCAGATCGACCCCTGGCCGGCCGGCACGTTCGGGCTGAGGCACGAGGAGGGCCGGCGCATCACGCGCTGCCTCGCCTACCTGCGCGAGTCGCCGGACGACAACGGCTACGCGCGCCCGCTCGAGGGGTTGCTGGCCTACGTGGACATGGGCCGGGGCGAGGTCCTCGAGGTGGTGGACCTCGGCGTCGTGCCGCTGCCGCCCAAGTCCGGCAGCTACTACCCCGAGGACAACGGGCCGCTGCGCACCGACCTCAAGCCGCTCGAGATCACCCAGCCCGAGGGCCCGAGCTTCGAGGTCGAGGGCAACCTCGTGCGCTGGCAGAAGTGGTCGCTGCGCGTCGGTATGGACCCGCTCGAGGGGCTCGTGCTCTACACCGTCGGCTACGAGGACGGCGGGCGTGTGCGGCCGGTCCTCTACCGCGCCTCCGTCAGCGAGATGGTCGTGCCCTACGGCCATCCCGGGCCCATGCACGCGTGGAAGAGCGCCTTCGACGGCGGTGAGTGGGGCCTCGGCCGCATGGCCAACACCCTCACCCTGGGGTGCGACTGCCTGGGCGAGATCCGCTACTTCGACGACGTGTTCGCAGACGAGAAGGGCAAGGCGCGCACGCGGCTGAACGCCATCTGTATGCACGAGGAGGACTACGGGATCCTCTGGAAGCACCTCGACATGGTCTCGGGCCGCTCCGAGGTGCGCCGGTCGCGGCGCCTGGTGGTGAGCTCCATCGCCACCGTGGGCAATTACGAGTACGGCTTCTACTGGTACTTCTATCTCGACGGCACCATGCAGCTCGAGGTGAAGCTGACCGGGATCATGTCGACCATGGCCGTGGCCAACGGCGACGCCGGTGACCACGCCAAGATGGTGGCGCCCGGGCTGGCGGCGCCGTACCACCAGCATCTCTTCAACGTGCGCCTCGACATCGAGGTCGACGGGACCGAGAACGCGGTCTTCGAGGTCGACGCGACCGGCGCCGGCGCGCCCGGCACGCCGGCGAACCCATGGGGGAACGTCTTCGGCACGACGGCCACTCTGCTCGAGTCCGAGCTGGCCGCCCGGCGCGACGTCGACCCGTCGCGCAGCCGCAGCTGGCGCATCGTCAACCGCTCGCTGCGCAACGGCGTCGGTGAGCACCCGGCCTACAAGCTGCTGCCCGCGTCGACCCCCACCCTGCTCGCCCACCCCGACTCGAGCGTGGGCCGCCGGGCCGCCTTCGCGACGCACAACCTGTGGGTCACGCCGTTCGAGCCCGAGGAGCGACGGGCCGCCGGCGACTACCCGAACCAGCATCGCGGCGGCGCCGGCCTGCCGGAATGGACGGCGCAGGACCGGCCCATCGTCGACACCGACATCGTGCTCTGGCACTCCTTCGGCGTCACCCACATCCCGCGGCCCGAGGACTGGCCCGTCATGCCGGTCGAGTACACCGGCTTCTCCCTGGTCCCCTTCGGCTTCTTCGACCGCAACCCGGCACTCGACGTGCCGCCGTCGGCCGACCATTGCCGTGACTGAGCACGCCGTCCACGGCCACTCACCCCAGGAGTACCACCCGCCCGTCGAGGAGTACCTCGAGACGATGTTGGCCCTGGCCGAGGAAGGCGTCCCGGTGATCCAGGCCCGCATCGCCGAGCGTCTGGGCCGCTCCGCGCCGTCCGTGTCCGAGATGCTCGACCGGCTGATCGAGGACGGGTACGTGACGCGCGACGGCCGCCGGCTGTCGCTGACCGCGAGCGGACGGGCGCTGGCGGAGAAGGTTGTCCGCAAGCACCGGCTGGCCGAGCGGCTGCTGGTCGACGTCATCGGGCTCGAGTGGCACAAGGTGCACCGCGAGGCGGGGCGTTGGGAGCACGTGATCTCCGACGATGTCGAGGAGCGCCTGGTCGAGCTGCTCGGGGACCCGGCCACCTGCCCGCACGGCAACCCGATCCCCGGCTCGCATTCGCCGGCGCCCGCGGTCGAGACGCGCCCGTTGGCCGAGGTCGACGTCGGGGAGCGGGTGCGCCTCCTGCGCGTCAGCGAGGAGGTCGAGCTGAACCTGGGCTCGCTGACGCTGCTCGACGAGGGCGGCTTCATTCCCGGCGCCGTCGCCCGCGTCGGCGGGCGCGCCACCGACGGCACCGTGGAGGTGACGGTGGAAGGCGGCGGCGAGGCCCTCCGGGTCTCGCGCGACCTGTCCGACCGCCTGTTCGTCGGCACGCCGTGACCCTGCGGCTGGTCGCCGACGCCGTTTTCACGGTCGACGCCGACGACACGGTCCTCGCACCCGGGGCGGTCGAGGTCACCGACGGGCTGATCTCGTGGGTCGGGGACCCCTGGCAGGAGCCGCCTGGCGCCGGCACCGAGACGCGCCAGCTCGGCGGGCTGCTCATGCCGGGGCTGGTCAACTGCCACGGGCACTCGCCCATGACGCTCGTGCGCAGCGCCGGCGACGGGTTGCCGCTCGACCGCTGGCTGAGCGAGTCGGTCTGGCCGCGCGAGGCGCGCCTCGACGACGAGGACGTCTACTGGGGCATGACGCTCGGCGCCGCCGAGCTGCTCACCAACGGGGTCACCACGACGTGCGAGCAGTATCGCCACCCCGCGCCGGTCACCCGGGCGGTCCTGGACGCGGGGATCCGGGCCGTCTACACGCCCGGGATCTTCGAGTTGCCGGGCTCGCGCGACGAGCCGGCGCAGCACTGGGACGCCCTGCTGGCCGAGGCCTGCGACCTGTTCGACGCGCGGGAGGGGAGCGAGGGCCGCCTCCATTTGGGCTTCGGGCCGCATGCGGTCTACACCGTGCCGCCCGAGGGGCTGCGCGCCATCGCCGCCGAGGCCAAGCGCCGCGACGCGCTGTTCCAGATCCACCTGTGCGAGACGGCGGCCGAGGGTGACGTGGTGCGCGAGCGCTACGGCATGAGCGCGCCCGCGCTGTTGGCCGAAAACGGCGCGCTCGACGGGCGCGTGCTGGCCGCCCACGCCGTGTGGCTGGACGACGACGACCTCGCGCTCCTGACCGGGCACGACGTCGCGGTGGCGCACTGCCCGGGGTCCAACGGCAAGCTCGGCTCGGGCATCGCCCCGCTCCAGCGGCTGCTCGAGGGCGGGGTGCGCGTCGGGCTCGGCACGGACGGCCCCGCCTCCAACGACGACCTGCACCTGTGGGACGAGATGCGGCTGGCCGCGGTCCTGGCCCGGGCCACGGCCGGCGACCCCGGCGCGGTCAGCACCGCAGCGGCGCTGCGCCTGGCCACCCGCGGGGGCGGCGAGGCCCTGGGCCTCCCCGTCGGCGCGCTCGAGGTGGGGCGGCCGGCCGACCTGATCCGTCTGCGCACCGACGACCCGCGCTTCACGCCGGCGGTCTCGGACGCCGAGCTGCTCGGGCATCTGGTGTGGGCCGGCGCCGGCTACCTGGTGACCGACGTCTGGGTCGGCGGGTCGTGCGTGGTCGAGGGCGGCCGCTGCACGCTCATCGACGAGGCGCGCGCGCGGGCCGAGGTGGCCCAGCGCGCCCGTCGATTGCTCGGCTCGTAGGCTTCCTCCTCGTGCCCGGCTTCGTCGATCAGGCCCAACTGCATGCGCGCGCGGGCGACGGCGGTGCCGGTGCGGTGTCGTGGCGGCGCGAGGCGCATGTCGACCGGGGCGGCCCCGACGGCGGCGACGGGGGCCACGGCGGCGACGTCTGGCTCGTCGCGACGGAGAACGAATCGTCCCTCCTCGGCTTCAAGGACCACCCGTTCCGCCGCGCCAGCAACGGCGGGCACGGGTCGGGGCAGAAGCGGCACGGCGCGCGGGGGAAGGACATCGACGTGCCCTTGCCGGTGGGTACCGTCGTGCGCGGGCCGGCGGGGGACGTAGTGGTGGACCTCTCCACCGGGGGGACGCGGTTCCTCGTCGCCGAGGGCGGCCAGGGCGGGCGGGGTAACGCGCGCTTCTTGTCGAACCGCCGGCGAGCGCCGGCCTTCGCCGAGCAAGGCGAGAAGGGCCAGGAGTTCTGGCTGGACCTCGAGCTCAAGCTGATGGCGGACGTCGCATTGGTCGGATTCCCCAACGCGGGCAAGTCGACCCTCATCTCGACCGTGTCGGCGGCCAAGCCGAAGATCGCGGACTATCCCTTCACCACGCTGGAGCCGCATCTCGGCGTGGTGCGCGTCGGCGGCGCCCACGAGGGCACCGAGTTCGTCATGGCCGACATCCCCGGCCTCGTTGAGGGCGCGTCGGGCGGCCGCGGCCTCGGGCACCAATTCCTGCGCCACATCGAGCGGGCCCGCGCGCTCGTCGTCCTGCTCGACCTCGGCGCCCCCCTGGCCGGCGGGGTGCCGGCGGCGGCGCAGCTGGACGTCTTGCTGAGCGAGCTCGGGGCGTACCGCCCCGACCTGCTCGAGCGTCCGCGCGTCGTCGCGGGCAGCAAGGCCGACCTCGTCTCGGTGGGCGGCGACGCCGACGGCGAGGCCGTGTGCGACCTGGTGCTGTCCGCCGCCACCGGTGCCGGTGTAGGCCCACTGGTCGACCGGCTGGCCGTGCTGGTGCAAGCGGCGCGGGCCGAGGCGGCCGCGGGCGCGGTCGCCGGCGCCGGTGCCGGCGCCGGCGAGGTGGTGATCCACCGGCCCGCCGCCGAAGGTGTCGACGTGCAGCGGGCGGGGGCCGGAGCCTGGCTCGTCGTGGGCCGCGCCGCCGAGCGGGCGGTGGCCCTCTCCGACCTCACCGACGCCGGCGCCCAGGCCGAGGTGGTGCGGCGGCTGCGCCGCCTCGGGGTCGACCGCGCGCTGGCCCGGGCCGGCGCGCGCGACGGGGACGATGTCACCGTGGGCACGATGACCTTCACCTGGGGCGAGGACGTGATCGCGTGATCGCCGTCGTGAAGGTGGGGTCGTCGTCGGTGACCGCCGAGACGGTGGCGCGCCTGTGCGACGAGATCGACGCGGCCCGCCGCGACGGACACACCGTCGTCGTCGTCACCTCGGGCGCCATCGCGGCGGGGTGGGCGGCCCTGCACCCCGACGGCCTGCGCCAGCGCCCCGCCGACCCGGCCGTGCTCCAGGCCGTCTCCGCCGTGGGCCAGCACCGGCTCATGCGCCTGTGGCAGGACGGGCTCGAGCCGCACGGCACCCTGGCCGGCCAGGTCCTGTTGGCCCCCCTCGACTTCGTGCACCGCACGCAGTACCTCCACGCGCGCGGGACGCTGCGCCACCTGGTCGACCTCGGGGTCGTGCCGGTGGTCAACGAGAACGACGCCGTCGCCGACGAGGAGATCCGCTTCGGCGACAACGACCGGCTGGCGGCGCTCGTCGCGCATCTGGTCGGCGCGCAGCTCCTCGTGCTGCTGACCGACGCGCCCGGGCTGCTCACCGCCGACCCGCGCCGTGACCGCGAAGCCTCGCTCATCGAGGAGGTCGTCGAGATCGACCAGCAGATCGAGCGCCTGGCCGGCGGGCCGGGCAGCGCGATGGGCAGTGGCGGCATGGCCTCGAAGCTGGCCGCGGCCAAGATCGCCACCTGGTCGGGCGTGCGCACGGTGATCGCCGACGCCGGCCGCGCCGGGGTCCTCGGCGCCGCCCTGGCCGGCGAGGCCGGGGCGGGGACGGTGTTCCGGGCCCGGGAGAGCCGCCTCAGCGCGCGCAAGCTGTGGATCGCGTTCGCCCTCGGCGCCGCCGGCAGCCTCACCGTCGACGAGGGGGCGCGGGCCGCCCTCACGGGGCGCGGGCGCTCGCTCCTCGCCGCCGGGGTGGTCGGCTGCACCGGCACCTTCCGACCCGAGGACGCCGTCGAGATCGCGGGGCCCGACGGCGAGGTCTTCGCCAAGGGCCTGGTCCGGGTGCCGGCGACCACGGCGGAGGAGTGGATGGGTCGGCGCAGCCAGGTCGTCGTCCATCGCGACGACCTTGTCCTTGTAACCTGACCCGATGATCCCGCCCGCGTTGGAGCAGCTCGCGGGCCGCGTCCAGGCCGCCGCCCGGGTCGTCGCCCGCTCGACGAGCTCCATGCGCGACGATGCACTGCGCCTGGCCGCCGACCTCCTCGACGAGGAGTGGCCCTCGCTGGCGGAGGCCAACGCGGCCGACCTGCAACGGGCGGAGGCGGCGGGGATGGTCGAGGCGGCCCTGGACCGCCTGCGCCTGACCGAGGCGCGGGTGCGGGCCATGGCGAGCGGGCTGCGCACGGTGGCGGGCCTGCCCGACCCGGTCGGCGAGGTGACCGAGGGCTGGGTGCGCCCGAACGGCCTGCGCGTGACCCGGGTGCGGGTGCCGCTCGGCGTCGTCGGCGTGATCTACGAGAACCGCCCGAACGTCACGAGCGACGCCGCTGGGCTGTGCCTCAAGGCCGGCAACGCGGCCTTCCTGCGCGGCTCGTCGTCCGCCATCGACTCCAACCGCGCCGTCGTGGCCCTGCTGCGCCGCGCCGCCGCCAAGGCCGGCCTGCCCGAGGACGCCGTCGCGTTGGTGGAGGAGACCTCGCACGACACGGCGGTCGCCTTCATGCAGTTGCGCGGGTACGTCGACTGCCTGATCCCCCGCGGCGGGCCGGCGTTGATCGCGTCGCTGGTCGAGCACGCCACCGTCCCCTTCGTCCTCGACGGCGACGGCAACTGCCACATCTACATCGACGGCGCGGCCGACCTGGGCATGGCGCACGACCTCGCCGTGAACGCCAAGACGCACCGCTTCGGCGTCTGCAACGCCGTCGAGACGATACTCGTGCACCAGGGCGTCGCGGCCGAATTCCTGCCGCGGCTGGCCCGGTCCTTCACCGCGGCCGGCGTCGAGATCCGGGCCGACGAGCGCAGCCGCGCCCACATGCCGGACGCGGACACCGTGCCCGCCCTCGACGAG
>DASZMN010000009.1:0-20753 GCA_035551835.1 Acidimicrobiales bacterium
GGGCCAGCTCTTCCAGCAGAGCGAGTGGTCGCACGCCTTCGGGGTCAGCTTCGCCGGCCAGACCCTGCCCAAGCAGCAGACGTTCGGCTACGCCGCCTACAAGCAGGTGAGCCCGAGCACCGAGCCGGCGAACGCGGTCGATGTGATCTACGCCCAGATGTACGAGATGGTCCTCGGCCTCCAGATGGCCGGTCCCGACCTCACGCCGCAGAACTTCGAGAACGGGATGCGGGCGTACCCGGGGAGCCAGGCCGGCGCGTCGAACGCGCTGTACGGGACGTGGGGCTTCCCGACGGGGCACTTCACACCGCAGGAGGACTGGACCTTCATCTACTGGAACCCCAACCTGACGTCGCCCTACAACGACAAGCAGGGCGCCTACGTCTTCTCCAAGACCCGCACCAAGATCGGCTCGTACCCCGGCGGCCCGCTGCCGCTGCCGGCCGGGTTCCCGTTCACGCCGGGGAGCGGGTAGCGCGGGTGCACACGCGCCTCGAGCTTCCCGAAAGGATGGAGAACGCCCGGGCCAGGGCTTCGAACCTGTGGGCCGGCACTCCGGCGCGGCTGCGCGGCACCGTGTTGACGGTCGCGGCGGCGCTGATCCTGTTGTTGGCGGTCCCGGCCATCTGGCCGCACGGCGCGCCCCGGGGGCAGATCCTCAACGGCGCCGAGTTCGGCGCAGTCAACGGGCTGCTGGCCCTGGGCCTGGTGCTGACGTACCGGGCCTCGCGCGTCATCAACTTCTCCTACGGCGCCATGGGCGCGCTGGCCGCCACCGTGGCGGTCGAGCTCAACCTGGCCCACCACGTGAACTGGTTCGCCTGCCTCGGGATCGCCCTACTCGTCGGCGCCGCCCTCGGGCTCTTCGTCGACTTCATCATCCGCTGGCGCTTCTTCACCGCGCCCCGGCTGATCGTCATGGTGGTGACCATCGGGCTGGCCCAGCTCTTCGGCGGCATCCAGCTGCTCGTGCCGGGATGGCTGAACGGGCCCTCCATCGTCGGCGGCGTCACCACGCCGCTGTCGTCGCACCACATCGAGCTCTTCCCGGTGCTGTTCAACGGGAACGACCTGTTGATCGCGATCGTCGTACCGATCGTGCTGATCGCGTTGGGGTGGTTCCTCCTGCGCACCGACGCCGGCATCGCGGTGCGCTCGGTGGCCGACAACGCGGACCGGGCGCGGCTGCTGGGGATCCCGGTCCGGCGGCTCTCGACGTTGGTCTGGGTCATCGCGGGCCTGCTGGCCGGCCTCACCGGCATCCTCAGCGCGCCGTCGAGCGGCATCACGATCGCAGCGGGCGCCGGGCCGACCCTGATCCTGCCGGCGCTGGCGGCGGCGATCATCGCCAGCATGGAGAACCTGCCGCTGGCCTTCGGCGCCGCGGTGGGTCTCGGCATCACGACGGGCCTCTTCGAGTTCAACATGCCGCGCTACGGGAGCGCGGTCGGCGACGTGGTCAACCTGGTCGCCATCCTGCTCGGCCTCTTGTTCCTGCAGAAGAAGCGGAGCCGGGCCGACGACGCCGAGGAGACGTTCTCCGCCACGGGGATCCTCAAGCCGATCCCCGAGGCGTTGCGCAGGCTGCCCGAGGTCGTCGCCGGCCGGCTCGGTGTGTTCGCGGTCGTGGCGGTGGTGATCATCGTCATACCGCTGGTGGCCGGTCCGGGCACCACGCTGGAGTACACGGCGGCACTCATCTACGGGATCATCGCCATCTCGCTCGTCGTCCTGACCGGGTGGTCGGGCAACGTGAGCCTCGGCCAGTTCGCGTTCGCCGGCATCGGGGGGGTGGTCGCCGGCGACATGATCGAGAAGGCGAACATCGACTTCTTCTTGAGTCTCGCGGCGGCCGGCGTGGCGGGCGCCATCCTCGCCGTCGTCGTGGGCATCCCGGCGCTGCGGATCCGGGGCGCCTACCTGGCCGCGGTGACGTTGGCGCTAGGCGTCGCGGTCAACACCTTCTTCCTGAACCCGACCTACTACCCGAACCTCATCCCCCAGCAGTTCCTGCGCCCGGTGCTCTGGCAGCGCTTCGACCTGGCGTCGAACAAGGCCTTCTACTTCACGTGTCTGGGCTTCCTGGTCTTGACGATCCTGTTCATCCAGGGGCTCCGGCGCGCCCGCTCGGGACGCGTCCTGCTGGCGACCCGCGACAACGAGCGCGCGGCGGCTGCCATGTCGGTGCCGCCCATCCGGACCAAATTGTCCAGCTTCGTGCTCGCCGGCGCCCTCGCCGGGATCGCGGGCGGCCTGTACGCCGTGCTGCTCGGGGCGGTCGGCTTCGACACGTTCGACCCGTCCTACGGGCTGGTCGTGTTCTCCATGGCGGTCATCGGCGGCCTCGGCTCCATCAGCGGAGTGCTGATGGGCGTCGGGCTGATCGAGGTGCTGAGCTACTCGTACCCCAAGTACCAGCTCGTCTTCACCGGGTTCGGGCTGCTCATCATCTTGCTGTTCCTGCCCGGTGGGCTGGCCGCCGGGGTGCAGAGCATCCGTGACCGGATTTTGAAGCTGGTCGCGAAGCGCCGCGACATCCTCGTGCCGAGCCTGATCGCCGACAAGCGTGTCGAGCTGACCGACCACGCGCCCGAGGAGACGGACCTGCTCGAGCACGCGCTGGGTGAGGATGACGGCGCCGCCGCCGCCCTGGAGCAGGAGTTCGTGCCGGCGGCGAGCGCTCGTGACGAGGAGACCGACGAGGTGCCGGCGGTGGCGGCGGTGGCGGCGGGGGTTGGGGACGGCGCCAACGGAGCGGGTGGCGCGGGCGGCGCGGGGGGCGCGCCAAGCGCGAACGGCGCCGGTGGGGTGATGCCCGACACCCCCGTCGCGCTCTCCTGCGAAAAGGTCGAGGTGTCCTACGGCCCGGTGCAGATCCTCTTCGGCATCGACCTCGAGGTCCGCGAGGGCGAGATCGTCGCCCTGCTGGGCACGAACGGTGCCGGCAAGTCGACGCTCCTCAAGGGCGCCAGCGGCCTCGTCAAGGTCGGCGGCGGCTCGGTCCGCCTGGGCGGCGCCAGCATCGACGGGGACCAGGCCGAGTCGATCGCTCGCAAGGGCCTCTCGCTCATGCCCGGCGGCCGGGGCATCTTCCCGACCCTCACGGTGGACGAGAACCTGCGCCTCGGGACGTGGATGGTGCGCAAGGACCACCGCGCGTCCTCCGAGGCCAAGGAGAAGGTGCTCGACCTCTTCCCGATCCTTCGGCAGCGGGCGCACCAGCAGGCGGGCAACCTCTCGGGCGGCGAGCAGCAGATGCTCAGCCTGTCGATGGCGCTGATGGTGACCCCCAGGGTCCTCATGATCGACGAGCTCTCGCTCGGCCTGGCGCCGACCGTGGTCACCCAACTGCTGGCGGTGGTCAAGCAGCTTCATGAGTCCGGCACCACGATCGTCGTGGTGGAGCAGTCGGTGAACGTCGCCCTGGAGCTGGCCGAGAGGGCCGTCTTCCTCGAGAAGGGCGAGGTGCGATTCAGCGGCCGTACCGTGGACCTGCTCGAGCGCCCCGACATTCTGCGCTCGGTGTTCATCGCAGGCGCCGGCTCCGTCGAGGGGACGGTGGTGACGCCCGACGCCGGGCCGAGCGACCACCACGAGCAGACCAGCGCGGCGTCGGCGTTGCTCGTGGCCGACCCGAACAAGCGTGTCCCGCCGTCGGCCGAGGCGCCCGCCATCTTGGAGTGCAACGGCGTGCGCAAGAGCTTCGGCGGCATCGCCGCCATCCAGGACATCAGCCTCACCCTGCGCGACGGCGAGATCCTCGGGCTCATCGGCCACAACGGCGCCGGCAAGACGACGTTCTTCGACTGCGTGTCGGGCTTCCTCGCCCTCGACGGTGGCCGCGTCCGGCTCGGTGGCGTCGACATCGACACCTGGCCCGGCTACATGCGCGCCGCGGCGGGGATCGGGCGCACGTTCCAAGAGGCCCGCCTGTACCCGTCGCTGACGGTGATCGAGACGATCGAGGTGGCGCTCGAGCGGCACCTGCAGTCGCGCGACATGGTGGCCGCGGGGCTGCGCCTCCCGGCGTCGCTCGACTCGGAGGCGAACGCCTCACAGAAGGCCAACGACCTCGTCGAGCTGATGGGGTTGCACGCGTTCCGAGAGAAGTTGGTGGGCGAGCTGTCCACGGGCACCCGGCGCATCGTCGAGCTGGCGTGCGTGCTGGGCCAGGAGCCGGGCGTTTTGTTGCTGGACGAGCCGTCGGGCGGCGTGGCCCAGCGCGAGACCGAGGCCATGGCGCCCCTGTTGATCCGGGTGCAGCAGCACACCGGCTGCTCCATCCTGGTGGTCGAGCACGACATGCCGCTGCTCACGGCGATCTGCGATCGCATGATCGCGCTCGAATTGGGCGAGGTCATCGCCGAGGGGACCCCGACCGAGGTGCTCGAGCACCCGGCGGTCATCGAGTCCTACCTGGGCACGGACGAGTCGACCATCCGGCGGTCGGGCGTCAAGGTCTGAGCTCCGGCGCCGAGCACCGGCCGGTCACCGGGGTGGGTCACCGGGGTGGGTCACCGGGGTGGCACGATGCGACGCGTGGGACATCGATGGCGGTTGGTGGTCGCGGGAGCCATGGGCGCGGCGTTGGGTGTGGCGGTGGCGCCCGCGGTGCCGTCCGCCGGCACGGCGCCGGATCGACTCCCACAGCGGCAGATCGCCCAGGCCTTCCGCGCCCTGAGCCCGCCGCCGTCGGTGGCGCGCGGACGCGCCGCCCTGCAGGGCTACGACGGCGCCATGCGCCTCGCGCTCTTGGAGGCGGGCACCCAGCTCCTCGCCGGAGACGACGGCCGCCCGGCCAAGGTGACGGTCTCCGCCGGACCGGCGACGGCTGCCGGTCCCGGGCAGGCCACCGTGCCGCTGACCATCAGCGTGCGCACCAAGGCTCCTCCGCCGAGTTACAGCCTCCACTACCTGGCGGTCGCCCAGGAGGCCCACGGCCGCTGGCAAGTGTCATGGACCACCATGTGCCTCCTGGTCGAGCTGGCCCGGGGGCTGTGCCCGCCCACGCCCGGCAACGTCGAGCCGGGTGACGTGTTGCCATCCGAGGAGACGACGAGTTTCGCTCCCGACCTGGTGAACCCGGGGCCGCTCGCCATCACGCCCGACGGGGGCGTCCTCATCGCCGACCACGCCCGGAACCAGGTCCTCGAGTGGAAGGACGGCGCGCTGACGGTCGTGGCGGGCGACGGCCTCAGTGGTTTCGCCGGTGACGGCGGACCGGCGGTGGACGCAGAGCTGAACGATCCGGGCGAGATCGCCGTCGGCCACAACGGCACCTTCTACTTCGTCGACAGTGGCAACGACCGCGTCCGCGCCATCAGCCCCGACGGCCTGATCGAGACCGTCGCGGGGGGTGGCAGCCTCGGTCTCGGACTCGGCGCCGACCTGGGCGACGGTGGGCCCGCCACGGCGGCAGCGCTCGATCCGACCGGGGTCGCGGTGGACCCCGACGGCGACCTGTTCATCTCGTCGAACTCGGACATTCGCGAGGTCACGCCCGCCGGAGTCATCTCGAGCCTTGTGCGTGGTGGGCCGCCCTACGGCAACGACGTGCAGGTGAGCGGCACCAGCATGGCCTTCCTGCCCGACTCGCTGGCTCTCGACGGCCAGGGGGATGTGATCGTCTTCTCCTTCTCGCCCAAGGTCCTTCTCTCCGTCTCGCCGAGCGGGCAGGTGACCCAGTTGGCCGAAAATTACGCCACCGCGCTGTCGGAGGCGCCGGACGGCTCCGTCGTGGTCGCCGAACACAACCCGGGACTGGCGCGGGTGAGCGACGACACGGTGGCTCCGGTGCCTCTCGACGCGCGGGTCCCGGGGCTCCGCAACCCGCTCGTCGCCGACGGCATCGCCGAGGCGCCGGGGGGTGCGCTCTACGTCGATTCTGAGCCGGGCGACGGTTTCAACGACCAGACGGGTCTGTACGAAATCGTTAACGGTGTGGCCCGTGCGGTCGAGATGAATACGCCGCTCTCCTCGACCTTGCCTTCGGTGGGTGCGCCCGGATATCCCACCTCGACCTTTCCTGCGACGATCCCCTCCACACGGACGAACGCGTCGATGAGCTCCTGCCCGTCCATGACGTCTGTCGTCCCGTTCACGCGGGCGGCCGAGAACGCCGCTCGCCAGCTGCTGGGGTTCTGGAACACGGGCTTCTCCTACAACCTGCACGCCAGCGACCGCGCGTGGTGGCCCGGAGTGGTCGAGAACTTCACCGCGGCGAGCGTCTTGGGACGCCAGACGGTCGGCCTGGTCGCGCCGGCCACGCGGAGCCTCTATGCGCCGGCCATCGAAGCGGCGTGCGGGCGGACCCTCGTACAAGATTCGATTCAGGTGGTGATGGAACCGTCGGCCTACGACCCCTCGTATCAGCACGTGTACCTCCTCGACCGGGGGGGCACGCCGCTCGTCTATTTCGCGGCCGGGTAGGCGAGCCGCCCAAGGGGCCGGCTTGCGGCCATCGTCGGCCCGAGGCCAGAGTCGCTTCGTGGAGGTCCCGCTCACCGGCAGTTGCGATCAGCGCTTCGCACAGGTCAGAGAGGAGTTCGCGCGCAACTTCTCCGAGCGTGACGAGGTCGGCGCCGCGCTCTGCGTGATCGTCGACGGGGCCACCGTCGTCGACCTGGCTGGTGGATGGGCCGACCGGGAGTCCCGGGTGCCCTGGCAACTCGACACGCTGGTCGACTTCTATTCCGTCGGCAAGGCGTTCCTCGCGCTCTGCGCGCTGCAACTCGTCGACGCCGGCCTCGTCGGGCTGGACGACGCCGTCGCCGACGTCTGGCCCGAGTTCGCCGCTGCGGGCAAGGACACGGCCACGCTGCGCCACGCGCTCTGCCACCGGGCGGCGGTCCCCGCCATCCGCCAACCGCTCACGAACGAGGAGCTGTGGCGATGGGACCGCATGGCCGCTGCGCTGGCGGCGACCGAACCGTGGTGGGAGCCGGGGACCCGCCACGCCTATCACACCAACACCTACGGGCACCTGATCGGCGAGGTGATCCGCCGGGTCAGCGGTGAGTCGGTGACGCTACGCCTCGCCGCGCTGAGCGGGCCGCTCGGCGCCGACGTGCATGTCGGCGTGCCGGCGGGCGAGGGTGGGCGCTGCGCGTCGGTGATCTTCGCCGCGCCTGACCGGGCGGGCGAGCGCGGCGCGCACGCGCTCGATGCTCTCGAGGGAGATCAGCTGATGGAGATGCTTAGCTACTTCAACCCGCCGGGCTACTCGTCGATGGGCGTCGTGAACACCCTCGAATGGCGCGCGGCCGAGGTGCCGTCGACGAACGGGCACGGGACGGCCCGCGGCGTCGCGCTCGTGTACAGCGCGTTGCTCCAACCGGGCCTGCTGCTGTCGACCGACCTCTTGGCCGAGGCGGTGTCGCCGCAATCGGAGGGGTTCTGCCCGATCCTGCACGAAGAGGTCACCTTCGGACTGGGCTTCAAGCCCACGGGGCCGCGGCGGCCCTTTGGCCCCAATCCCCATAGCTTCGGTCACTTCGGCACCGGGGGTGCCGTCGGTTTCGCCGACCCCGACGCCGGCGTGGCCTTCGGCTACGTGATGAATCACGTCATCCCCCGTTGGCAGAGCACGCGCAATCGCGCGTTGATCGACGCCGTCTACGCGGCCCTCTGACCCCTTCAACCGGCGTTCGCGGAGAGGAACGAAGCTCGGGTTTCGTGTTTGTGGCGCATCGATGAATTGACCCGCGCCGCCGCATAGCGCGCCGCAGGTCGGGTATAGGGAGTCCGAGCGCGACAGACGGGTGACACAGCGGCCGTGCGCGTCGGACGTTCGCAGCACACGTTCGAGTTCACGTGGCACGGCCGGTCCCACCCGTCGCGTGTTCACGCCCGTTCGGACCACACATCGGTCGGACCACACATCGGTTCGACACCCGCGCCAATCGATACAGGGAACGACGACCACCATGAGCACAGACGTCATCGGATCGCGCTATCACCTCGGAAGCGTCGTGACCTGTACCCCGGAGGCGACGACGTGGCGCGCCCGCGACACCTGGCTCGGTGAGCCCGTCCTCGTCGTGATGCCTGAACCGGGGTGCGGCACCCGGTTCGCCGCGCTCGCACGCGCCGTGGTGGATCACGCGTCAGCGCACCTCCTCGGCCTCTACGACATCGGCAACACCCTGGACCAGTTCGTCGTTTTCGGTGTCCCGGCGGCCACGTTTTCGGAGGATCGAGCGCCCCGCGAGGAGGAGGACGTGCTCGTCGCAGGTCGGGACCTCGGCGACGCGCTCGACGCGTTGCACGAACGCGGCGTCGTCCACGGCGACCTCCACCCCGGCTCGGTCGCGGTGACGGAATCCGGGGTTGCGGCGCTCTCACCCTGGCCGTTGGCGCCCCGCCCGCAGAATTGGAGCGGGCCCGGCGGCTTCGGAGGCGATCCCGAGGAGTGGCGCGACGTGGCCGTCGGGGACGACGTCCGCGCGCTCGGCGCGGTGCTCCTCGGCGCGCTGGCCGGGCCCCCGGTGCTGTCGAGCGAGCAGATTGGGAACGTCGAGCGCGAGCTGGCGGACCGCGCGCCGAGCGCGGTCGCCATTGCCGGCCGCGCGCTCACCCCGCCAACCCGCGGCGGGTACGCGGACGCGGCCGAGGTGCGGGACGACTGCGCCGCGGCGCTCTCCGGCGAACTCGTGGTCGCGGCCCTTCCCGACGCGGCCACGCCGTCGCACGTCGACGTCCCGGCCGCCCATGCCGCGCACTCAGCACGGGACGCGGAACTGTCCGAGGGCCGCCGAGCCGCCGTCGTCGTTGCGGTCGCGGTGGCGGCGGTGCTTGCCGGCCTCGGGCTCTCCGGCGCCCTCGGCGCGAGCGCGCCGTCGAGCGTTCATCCGATCACGACCCATGCATCCGGCTGCGTGGCCCGCTCCGTCGGGCTGCACTGCAGCGGAGCGGGTCCCGCCGCGCCGCAGGCCGTGACGTCGCCCGGTCCCGCCGTGCGGGCTCGGTTGGCCGACCATCCCGTGTCTTCGGGCTCGGGAGGGAGTCTGGCTGCGCACGGAGCCACCGCACCCTCGACGGTGGCGGCGACGTCGACGACCGGCCCGAGCTCGCCGGCGTCCACCACGACCACCGTGCCGTCCAGCACGACGACGTCGAGCTCCACGACGAGCTCCACCACGACCAGCACGTCGCCCCCGACCAGCACGACCGCGCCGACGTCCACGACGACATCGTCGTCCGTCCCCGGTTCGGTGCAGGCCGGTCCGGACGGCGATGGGGACAGTTTGTCCGGCTCAAGCGGATCCGGCTCCTCCGGGTGGGGCGGGGGACGCTGACCGATGCTCGTCGCCGTTGCCCTCCTCGTCGTCTCGTTATGCCTCTTCGCCGTCGCCATGGCGACGTTGTGGTGGATGCTCCACGCGTGGCGCACGCCCGAGGTCTTCCGATCGCTCGGGTTCGGCATGGATGTCGCGGGCCGCGCCGAATCGCCGCTCAGCTTCTCGCTCATCGTCCCGGCTCGCCACGAGGAAGCGGTGCTGGGCGCCACCCTGGACCAGCTGGCCGAGCTCGACTATTCGGCGTTTGAGGTCCTGGCCGTCGTGGGTCATGACGACCCGGGCACGAGGCAGGTGGCGGACGCCGCGGCGCGCCGCCACGCGGGCCGGGTCCGGGTCGTGGTCGACCACTCGTGGCCGAAGAACAAGCCGACGGCGCTCAACACGGCGCTGGCCGATTGTCGGGGGGACGTGGTGGGCGTGTTCGACGCCGAGGACGAGGTGCACCCCCGCCTGCTGCGGCAAGTGGCGGGCGCGTTCGATCGCAGCGGCGCGCACGTCGTGCAGGGCGGCGTGCAGCTCGTCAATTTCCAGTCGAGCTGGTACGCGCTGCGAAACTGCCTCGAGTACTTCTTCTGGTTCCGCTCGCGGCTGCACCTGCACGCAGAGAGGCGGTTCATCCCGCTCGGCGGCAACACCGTGTTCGTGCGGACCGATCTCCTTGTCGCGGTCGGCGGGTGGGACCCGGAATGTCTGGCCGAGGACTGCGAACTCGGGGTGCGGCTTTCCAGCCTCGGCGCGCGTATCGACGTGGCGTACGACCCGATGCTGGTCACCCGCGAGGAGACCCCGGGAACGCTGCGCGGCCTGCTCAAGCAGCGCACCCGGTGGAACCAGGGCTTCCTCCAGGTCTTGCGGAAGGGCGAATGGCGCCGCCTGCCCACCCTGGGCCAGCGGGCGCTGGCGCGCTACACGCTGGCCATGCCATTCCTCCAGGCCTTCACCGGCCTGGTCATCCCCTTCTCGATCTACTCCATCATCGCCCTGAAGATCCCCGTGGCCCTCGCGCTCGTCTCCTTCCTCCCGGTGATCCCCACCCTGGCGGCCCTGGCGTTCGAGCTGGTGGGCCTGCGCGAGTTCGGCCGCGTCTTCTACGCCAAGCCGCGGGCCTACGACTACGTGCGCCTGGTCCTCGGCCTGTTCCCGTACCAGCTGTTCCTCGCCGGGGCGGCGGTCCGGGCGGTCGTGCGCGAGGTGCTGGGTCTGCGTGGCTGGGAGAAGACAGCCCACACCGGCGTGCATCGCCCGGCGACCGCAGCAGCGGCGAGGGCCCGGCAGCCCGAACCCGAGCACGTACTGCCTCAGTCCGTTGAGCCCGAGCCCGTCTTCACCATGGCGGCGGAGCGCCGGTGACCCAGGCCCCCGAGATCCCACGGCTGGACCGGCCGCTCGAGCTCCCGCCCCGCCCGCTCGGCGCGCCGTCGCGGCGCGTCCCCTCCGTCGACGACCTCATCAGCGGGAGGGCCCGCCGGGCCTCGGTCCGGCCTCCGCTGCGCGAGCGGTCCGTCCGCTACGTGCGCGCCTGGGTGCATCGGCACCGGATCAGCCTCGTTCTGCTCACCGCCCTGCTGATTGTGGTGGGCATCGTGCACGGCGTCGGCCTGTCGCGCATGCCCCTGCCGGTCGACGACGAAGGGACCTACATGGCCCAGGCGTGGGCGATCCAGGTCCGACACGCGCTCACGCCCTACACGTATTGGTACGACCATCCTCCTGTCGGCTGGATCCAGCTCGCCGGCTGGACCTTCGTCACTCATGCCTTCTCGGGTTCGACCATCGCGGTCGTGGCCGGCCGCCGCATCATGTTGCTCTACGCGCTGGTCGACGCTGCGCTCCTCTACCTGATCGCCCGCCGCCTTCGCATGTCGCGCGTGTGGGCCTCGGTCGGCGTGCTCGCGTTCGCGCTCAGCCCGCTCGCCGTCGACTACCAGCGCATGGTGTACCTCGACAACCTGGCCATGCCATGGATGCTCGCGGCGTTCGCACTCGCTCTCACGCCGCGCCGCCGCCTGTGGACCTTCGGCGCCAGCGGTGCGTGCTTCGCGGTGGCGGTGTTGAGCAAGGAGACGATGTTGCTGTTCGCACCCGCGCTGATGTACCAGGTCTGGCAACGGGCGCACCGCACCACCCGCGCCTTCTGCGTGACCGCCACGGCGTCGGTGTTTGCACTGCTGGTCGCCATCTACCCGCTCCTCGCGGTGCTGAGGGGAGAGCTGTTGCCGGGGCCGGGCCACGTCAGCCTCGCGAGTGCGATCAACTTCCAGCTGAACGGACGCCAGGGCACGGGCAGCCCGTTCAACCCGTCGAGCCAGGCGCATTCGCTCGTCGCCGGCTGGCTGCACCTCGACCCGTGGCTGCCCCTGGCCGGCCTGATCTGCCTGCCCGTGGGGTTCTCCGTGCGCCGTTATCGGCCGATCGCCGTGGCGGAGGCGATCGCGCTGCTTGACGTCCTGCGCGGCGGGTACCTGCCGGTGCCCTTCGTGATCGCACTCTTGCCGTTCTCGGCTCTTCTCGTCGCCGCCACCGGCTCGACCCTGAGTGGCCTGGTGCGCTGGAACAGCGGCCGCCGCCCGTGGGCCGTCGCCAAGGGCGGGGCTCTCTTGGGCGTGGCCGGGGCGCTGCTCGTCTTCGTGGTGCCGGCGTGGGCCTCGGGCTTGCACACCCAGATGGCGACCAACCAGGTGGCGCCGACGGCCCAGGCTGAGACCTGGGTGGAGCACCACGTGCCGCGCAGCGACCGCTTGCTCGTGGACGACACCGTCTGGGTCGACCTGGTCGACCACGGGTTCGACCGCCCCTACGGTGTCGTGTGGTTCTACAAGCTGGGCTACGTCAACAACCTCGATCCGTCCGTGAAGCGGACACTGGGGGGCGGTTGGCGGGACTTCCAGTACGTGGTCGAGACGCCGTCGATGCGTGCCGCCCTCGCCGGATCGGGATCCCAGGCGCTGCCCCAGGTCGCGCAAGCCGTGGACCACTCCACGACGGTCGCGTCGTTCGGCCGAGGAGTGGACACGATCGACGTGCGCCGCATCAGGATCCCTGCGACCACGCGCAACGGTCACGGCAGCCGGGCCGCCACCTCCGCCCACCAACCCAACCAGAGCAAGGAAGAGACACATGGCCGTTGAGGAGACCCCCACCCCGACTCCGAGGTTCGCGACCGTCGTGCGTGGCTACGACCGCTTGCAGGTCGACGACTATGTCGACCACCTCCACCGCTGGATCGACCAGGCCGACTACCGCGCCCAGCAGTATGAGGTCGCGGCGACGCGCGCCAACTCCGAGGCGGACCAGTTGCGGCGCCGGCTGGCCTCGGTGGACGCGGGCACGCTGACCGCGACACCCGAGTCGATGAAGGCACTGGGTGATCGGGTGGGCAGCATCATGCAGTCCTCCTTCCAGGCGGCCAAGGAACAGCACCGCCGCGCCGAGGACGAGGCGCGGGCGAGGACGGCCGCCTCGGAGGAGACGGCGACGCACCTCATTGCAGAGGCGACCATGCGCGCAGAGGAACTCTCACGGGCGGCCGAGGACCTCTTCGTCCAGGCCCAGGAGGCACTGGCACAAGCGAGCGCGGCGGCGGCCCGCGAGGTGGACGAGGCGAGGGTGCGCGGTGTGAGCGAGGGGGAGGAGCTACTCGAGCGCGCCCGCAACGAGGCGCGCGAGCTGGCGCATCGCATGGCGGAGGAGGAGCAGGTGCGGCGCGAGCAGCTGCAGCTCCTCGAGGAGCACCGCGGCCGCGTCATGGAGGAGATCGGCCTGCTCCATCAGCGGCTCGGCCATATCGGCGACGGCCTCTCGGCGCCGGCGCACTCGCAACAGGGGCAGCAGCGCGCCCGCCAGGCCGAGCTGGAGGCGGCGGCGGCGCCGGAGCGCCCGGAGGAGCCCCCTGAGGACCGGAGCGACGAGACGCTGGTCCTCGAACTGCCCGCCGGCGCCAAGCCGGGCCGGCGCAAGGTGGCGTCGTCGACTCGCTGAACCCGACACGGCGGCGCGCTCCCGCGCCACCGGTCGCTGCGGCCGCGACGGCTTCGGCTTCGGGCCCGCGGCGCCCACGTCGGCGCCCGCGCGCGCCGTTTGTCGCACCCGCTGCGCTCGCCCTCGTGGCAGTCGTCGCCGGCGCGCTGGCGTTGAGCATCGGCACCTCCGTCGGGCCCCCCTCCTCGGTGGTCCGACGCCCGCCCGTCGGTCGGCCCGCCACGGCAGCGGCGCCCGGACCGGCCCGCGTGCCCGCGTGGGCCGCCGACCAGGCCTTCGCCGCCTCGATGTCGTTCCTGTCCCGCTACGAGCGGCCGAGCGGCCGCGTCGTGCGCTGGGACCAGGGCGCGGACACGGTCAGCGAGGGCGAGGCCTACGCCATGTTGCTGAGCGTCGCTGCCGGCGACCGCGCCCGCTTCGATGCGGCGTGGGCCTGGACGCGGACCCACCTCCTCCAGCCCTCCGGCCTCATGGCGTGGCACTGGGCGGACGGACGCGTCACGAGCACCGAACCGTCGGCCGACGCGGACGTCGACGCGGCCTACGCGCTCGAGCTCGCGGCCACCCGCTTCCACCAGCCCGGCGATCTGGCCGCCGCGACCGCCATGGCCTCGGCCATCGCGAGCGAGGAGACCGTGGCGACACCGGCCGGAAGGGTGCTCGTCGCCGGGCCATGGGCGGTCGGCCCGCCGGCCTTTGCGAACCCCAGCTACGCCTCGCCGTCCGAGTTGGTGGCACTGGGGCAGCTGCCGGGCCAGGCGCAGAACTTCGACGCCGCGGCTGCCGGCACCCGGGCCCTCGTCGCCCAGATCCTGGCGACCAACGCGTTGCCGCCCGACTGGGTGCAGCTGACGAACGGTTCACCGGCCGACGAGACGCCCCAGGGCAGCACGCCGGACGACCGCTACGGCTTCGACGCGCTGCGGCTCCCGATCCGCTGGGCCGCCTCCTGCACGGCGTCCGATCGCCGGGCGGCGGCATCGCTGTGGCCGCAGCTCGGACCCCTGGCCCGACACGGGCATGCCACCGTCGACCTCGGCCTGCGCCGCGGGCCGGCGCAACGTCGCGGCGCGGTCAGCTCCCCGGCGGGGCTCGTCGCCGCCGCGGCGAGTGGCTGGGCGGCCGGGCGCCACGCCGAGGCGCTCGCGCTCCTGGTGCGGGCCCAGGATCTCGATCGCGCGCACCCCACCTATTACTCGAGCGCCTGGGTCGCCCTGGGCCGCGTCTTCCTCGAAACCGGCCGGCTCGGCACGTGCCCGACCTGAGGTTCGGGCGGACGAACCGCGATTTGGCCTTGCTCGTGCTCTAACGTTCGCCCCAACCGGGCTGCCAAGCCCACGGCGGCGGGAGCACTGGGGGCGAGATGGCGTACGCAGCGGTCGCAGAGCCGAGCCGGAGAGCGGACATCTGGTTCGGCGAGCCGGCGCGCCAGCGCCGGTGGACGGTGCTGATCCGATTCCTTCTGGCCATCCCACAGCTCATCGTCATCGCAATACTCGCCGTCGCGACGGAGGTCGTGGCGATCATCGGCTGGTTCGGCGCACTCTTCATGGGTCGCTTGCCCGAGTGGGTGCACACGTTCATCGGCGGTTTCCTGCGTTGGCAGGCGCGCGTCAACGCCTACTGCTTCCTTCTGACGGATCAGTACCCGCCGTACGAGTTCGCCGATGAGCCCTACGCGGCGCGCCCACTGCTGCCCGGACCGGGTCCGTTGAATCGCCTCGCCGTTTTCTTTCGCATCGTTCTGGCCATCCCCGCCAGCGTCCTTGGCGCGCTCGTGAGCTACGGACTGAGCATTCCCTTGCTCTTCATCACGTGGTTGATCATGGTGTGCACCGGTCAGATGCCAGCCAGCCTGTATGGGGCTTACGCGGCGTCTATCCGCTACCAGTACCGCCTCTCCGCATACCTCTTTCTCCTGACGTCCGAGTACCCCTGGGGCATTTTGGGCGACCGGGCGTCCGAGAGGTTGCCCGGCGGTATGTCACCCGCAGCACCACCCGCTGGGCCACCCGCTGCGCCACCCGCATGGTCCATGGGCAGCAGCCCCCCGCCTCCGCCCCCCGTTGTTCCGGCGTGGCTCCCGCCTCCGCCTCCCACCCCAGCAGCGGGCGCCATGCCGCCACCGCCCCCCTCGGAGATCGCGGCTCCGCCGCCACCGGATGGGGGAGCCGAGCGCGGGCGGCTGGTCCTTTCTCGGGCGTCTCGGGTCTGGATGCTTTTTGCGATCGCCTGGGGCGTGGTCCTGGTCGCCGGCTACGCCGCGGGTGTGGTGTCGATTAGTTTCCACTTCTCCACAACGACGTCGCAGCACGACGCCATAGTGAACGATTTCAATGCCCCGAACGGCCCCAAGGCGACAGTGCAGGCGGCTATCACCGCTTCGCAGCACTGCACGACGGTGGCGTGCTTACGTCCATCCCATTTTGCTGCCGCATCATCATTGCAATTGTTCGCGGCGGAAGTCAGGGGAATGAGCCTGCCATCCAACGCGCAGGACCCGGCGGGTGCCGTCGAGAGCGACGCCGATCAGCTGGCCTCGGCCTTCACGAAGTTGGCCAACAGTGCCAACGCACAGGCCTATCGCACTACCGTGGAGAAGAGCGGCTTGAACACCTTGCTCCAGTCGCTGCCGGCGGACACCAACAATCTGCTCAATGCCTTGAACCAAAGCGTCTTCTGACCGGTCCCCGTCTGCCCGGTCCCTTCCGACCGGTGAGCGGCAAGGTGCGTGCACGCGGGCGTACCGCCGCCGCAGCTCTTCTATGACGAAATCTTTCGAACAGCTGATCGCTGAGGGGTCCGCCGTACCGCTCGAGGGGTGGGACTTCTCCTGGTTCGAGGGCCGGGCCACAGAGGAACGACCGCCCTGGGGCTACGCCCGGCTGATGGCTGACCGCATGACGCGCGTCGAATCGGCCCTCGACATCGAGACGGGAGGGGGCGAGGTCCTGGCGACGGTCTCTGGTCCGCCGACGCTCCTGGTCGCCACTGAGTCCTGGCCGCCCAACGTGGCCGTCGCCCGGGCCAACCTCGACGCACTCGGCGCCCACGTGGTCGCCGTGGCCGATGCGCCCACGCTGCCCTTCGTCGCCGATGCCTTTGAGCTGGCAGTCAGCCGGCACCCGGTGGTCGTCCTGTGGGACGAGATCGCCCGGGTGCTTCAGCCGGGCGGCACGTACCTGTCGCAGCAAATCGGTCCGGGCACCAACCGCGAGGTGACCGACTTCATGATGGGACCGCAGCCGGTCAACGAGGCTCGCCGTCCCGAGCGAGTCCAGGCAGCCGCCGAGACCGCAGGCTTCGAGGTCGTCGATCTGCGCGCGTGCGCGCTGCGCGTCGAATTCTTCGACGTCGCTGCAGTGGTCCACTTCCTCAGGAAGGTGCATTGGACCGTCCCGGGGTTCACGCCCGAGAAGTACGGCGATCGACTCCGTGCTCTGCACGCACGCATCGAGAGCGAAGGCGTCTTCGTCTCGACGGCGCAGCGACTGTTGGTCGAGACACGGAAGCCGGACTGAGCCGCGTCGTTCGATTGGCGCGCTGCGCCCAGCCAAGGCCAACCGTTCCTTCTGCGAAGCCGTCGTGGGCGTCGCCACGGTGCGCCGCGTGAGGTGCGAGGCTGCCCGGAGCGAGCGCTACGGGGCTCCATGCTCGACGCGACCAACGACTACGAGATCATGGTCGAGACCTTCGACCCGGTCGGAAGTGCTCCGGGCGACCGTAGGTTGCGGCGGGGTCGTCGCCATGGCCGCGCGTGCGGACCGTTCGCGAAAGAGGCTAGCGGCGATCAGGGCGAGGTTGCCTGCTGCGGCAGCTCCGATCGTGGTGATGACGACCGCGGACAGCCCGGATGTCGCGGTGAACCCAAACCACCCTCCGAGCAGGGCACCGGCGGTTGCGGCCAGGAGCCCGAGTGACTTGGTGGCACGGTCCCAGTCGCGGTGAGTCCAGGCCAGGTAGAGGCCCAGCGCGATTGGCACGCTGGGGCCGAGAATCCCGAGCAGTTCGCTGTACAGGGAAACCGCGGGCCAGAGCGTCAGGACGACCAGGGCTGCTCCGAGCCAACCGCCGAGCCCGAGCACGAGCGGGACGATGGTGCGGGTCGCGAAGCTGGTCTTGGGCCCAGCGGCACCGTGCTTTCGTACCCGGCGCGCTACCCAGAGCAGCCACAGGGCAGCCAGAGCGGCGAAGCCGATCATTGCCCCAAGAATGTCCTTGGCAATCGCTGCCTGCGAGTTGCCAACAGAGGCGAAGCTGACCACGTGCTGGGTGTAGCGGGACGTGTCGACCTGGCCGGTGTCGTAGAACGTGGTCAGCAACTGCGTGCTGGCGCTCGGCTCGTAGTACCAGAAGTCGTCCACGTGCCCGAGTCCGGACAAGATGACCTGATGCCCGTTGGGGAGGTGCGGCAGCAGCTCCTTCGTGGCGTTCTGGGCCGGCGTTGCGAAGTCGAGCGTCCCGCCGATGAGCAGCGTCGGGACGTTCGAGTTCTGAACGCTGGTGTACTGGTTCTCGCCCGGATTGGCCGGCCAGGCGTGCACGAGGCCTCCTGCCCCCCACAAGAACTCTGTGAAGGGATTGCCGATGATCGAGCCCCCGCCCGCGCCGGAGCTGAAATAGCGCTCGGCGGGCTGCGCATCGGCCATCCCGATGCTTGCAAACTCGCCCCAGGTGAACGACTGGGGGAGTGTGAGATCGGAAAACAGCGATAGCAGCCACAGGCCGCTTGGGTCGCCCTGCGCGGCGGAGATCCACGAGTTGAGGGTCACCGGCCCGGACAGTTGCGAATCCGCCGCGGTCGCCCCGGAGATGAGCCCGAGGAACGTCGCGACCCGGACGTTGCCCGGCTTGATGGGCAGGAAGTACCACCGGCTCGGCATGTCTGCCGCCGTGTGCTGCATGCTCGCGGCGAGGTTGCCGGTGCGGGCGCGACAGGCAGGCTGCTTCGCGCACAGCGCCGAGTAACGCTCGATCCCCTGATCGATCTCGGCTCCGCTGTACAGGAAGTTCCCGGGCGGGTTGACGCCGATCATCGCCGACCGGTCGACACTGTTCGGGTACCGCCACGCGTAGATCATCGCGAGACGGGTCTCGGCGCTCTCGCTGAGCAGGTCGATGCGCTTGTATCCGAGCGCGACGCGAGCGGCATCGATGTCGTCGGCCTGCTCCGCCAGCGTGTAGCCAGCGAGGTCTACGCCGGATCGCTCAAGCCGCTGCGCGCACGAGGCGAAGGCCTGGGAGTACGCGCTCAGCGACGCTTTGGCGAGGTAATCACCGGAGTTCTCCAGCGCCGCCGTCACCTCGGGACAGTTCAGCACCGAAGAGCCGTCGACGCCGCGGTAGCCGACCATGACGACATCGTGCTGGGCGGCCAGGCGGTTCGCTTGGGGAAACGTCATGTTGGTCGTGCCAGGGCCGCCGTTGAGATGGAAGATCGGCGCCAAGGGGTGGGATGAGCGAGCCAGGATCCGGGTCACCGGCAGAGCGATCAGGCGCGACCGGGGGTATGCCCGGTCCTCGGGCACGACGAGCGTTCCACAGTCGGCGCGGTAGCCGCCGTTCTCGGTGGAATAGGTGCACGGGTGCATGGTCAGCTGGCCGGCGTGCGCCCCCAGCGGGACCGAGACCGTTTCCGGGCTGGACGAGACTCCCAGGTAGGTAAGTCCCGTCAAAAGGACGATGATTACCATCAGGGCAACGATTCGTGTCCAGGTGATTGCCCGTGGTCTTTGGGCCAGCGGTACTGGTTGGTCGACTACCACGGTCTTGCCGTAGCGCTTGGTCGGGTGGTTTTCCTCGATCATCGTTCTTCCTTTAGTCGACGCTCGTTGTGCCATGTGGCGAACCTAAGGTGCGATCGCGAGATCGGCATCGTCGGGAGGCTGGATCGCGGGTCCTACCATCCGACGATTTCGCCTCCTACGTAGGTAGGAGGCGGGAACGGAGGGGGCGGAGTACGTTCAGCGCGTGAACCGAATCGAACATCTCGCCCGCACGTACTGGTTCGATCTGCTGATCGCGCTGCTGGCGATCGTGGCGATCCTTGACGTGGTGCTCGGACGCGGCTCGTCCGGAGCTCCGACAACGACGCTGTGGTTCTGCATTCCCGCGCTTGCGATCTTGGTGTTAGCCGTGTTCGCGCGGCGATGGTTTCCGTTTGCCGGACCGGCGGCGTACTGGCTTTTGGCCGCGGGAATCTCGTTCGTCGACCCGCTGCTGATCCCGTACCCCGAGTCCCTCTTCCTGATCGGGCTGGCGGCTGCATTCGTGCTCGGAAACCTTCGGGACGTCCGGCGGGCCGGCCTCGGACTGGCGATCGTGGTCGGATCTGCGGCGACCCTCGTCTACAACATCCCCGGACACTCGGTCGACCAGCTCGTCTTCATTCCCATCGACTTCGCTGTCGCCTGGGTTGCAGGCCTCGCCGTCCGCGCGCGGGCCGAGCAGGCCGAGGTGGCGGAGTCACATGCGACACAGGCCGAGCAGGAGCGCGACGCTGCGACGCGCGTCGCCGTGGCCGAGGAGCGGGCGCGGATCGCGCGCGAGCTGCACGACATCGTCGCGCACGCCGTCAGCGTGATGGTCTTGCAAGTCGGTGCTGTCAGGCACCAGCTCCCCGACGCGATGGCCGAGGATCGCGATGCCCTCAGGGGTGTCGAGCAGGCCGGGCGCGGCGCGTTGGCGGAGATGCGCCGTCTGCTCAGTGTGATGCGCCGTGACGGCGATGGCGTTGAGCTCGCCCCTCAGCCCGGCCTTGACGGCCTCGACTCGTTGATCAAGGAGATCGGCCGCGCCGGGCTGCCCGTCGAGCTGCACCTCGCAGGGGAGCGTTTCCCGCTCCCGCCTGGGATCGACCTCTCCGCGTATCGGATTGTGCAGGAGGGGCTCACCAACGCGCTCAAGCACGCCCGCGCCAGCCACGCGGAGGTCACCGTCCGGTATGCGCCCGACGAGGTAGGGATCGAAGTGCACGACGACGGCACTGGCGCGGCGCCGAGCGACGGCCACGGCCACGGACTGATCGGCATCCGTGAGCGCGTCAGACTCTATGGCGGCGAGATGACCGCAGGCACGACAAACGGCGGAGGGTTCACGCTCAGCACCCGCCTCCCACTCGCCTCAGACCGGCCATGACGATCCGAGTCCTCATCGCCGACGACCAGTCCATGGTCCGTGCCGGCTTCCGAATGCTGCTCGCCGGCGAAGTAGACATGGAAGTGGTCGCCGAAGCAAGCAACGGGCTGGAAGCCGTGGCCATGGCGGCGCGGTTTGACCCGACCGTGATCCTGATGGACATCCGCATGCCAGAACTCGACGGGCTCCAGGCCACCCGCCGGATCCTTGCCGCCGACAACACCGCGCGGATCCTGATCCTCACCACCTTCGGACTCGACGAATACGTCTACGAAGCCCTCAGCGCCGGCGCGAGCGGATTCGTGCTCAAAGACGACCCCCCCGAACAGCTGATCGAGG
>DASZMN010000010.1:0-19165 GCA_035551835.1 Acidimicrobiales bacterium
GATGATCCGATAGGCCAGCGTTGCCACCACCGCATCGCCACCCGGCACGCCGGCCAGGATCAGCAGACCGCTCAGCCCGGCTTCGACGAGGCCGAGTCCGCCGGGCGTGATGGGGATCAGCTTGAGCAGGCCGGCCACCGCGTAGGCGAGCAGCACGAGGGAGGGATTGGGCTTGGCCCCGGTGGCGCGGATGGCCGCCAAGAGACACCAGAAGTCGAAGAAGAGCCTTCCGCTGCTAAGGAGCGAGGCCGCCTTCCAGCGCCGACCCAACACGTCGCGGATGCTGTTGCGCTCGCGCACCAGACGCTCGGGCAGGTCGGTTATCGGCTCGGTCCTGCGGCGCCAGCGGTTGCGCGCCGCCTGGACGACCCTGCCGGCCCAGCGGACGGGGCCATCGAGCAGCAGGACAGCGGCGGCAAAGCCGCCGAAGAGAACGAACGCGCCGAGGCCGAGCAGCGCCGTCGTGAGAAGCCCGCGCGCGATCGGCGTGCCGGCGAGGATGGCCGGCAGCACGAAGATCGGCAGCGCCAGCAACCCCGCGATGTTGAGGAGCGAGAACGCGGTGAGCCCACCGACGGTGGTGGTCGTGTCGTTGCCCGCCGTCGCCAGCATGCGGAACTGCGTGGCTGCGCCGACGGCGGCGCCGCCCGGCACGACCAGGCTGATGGCGTTTCCCGCCAGCATCGAGCTCGTCACCGAGTACCAGGCCTTCGTGCGCAGCGCGATGCGCTGGAGCGCGATGGTGCACGCGAAGGATGCAACCTCGAAGGCCAGGGCGAGGGTGAACCAGATCGGTTCGAGCGAGGTCAGCTTCGGGAACGAGCTGAACACCGCGGCCAGGCTCGGGAAGACCAGATAGATGGTGATGCCGAACACCACGGCGGCGGCGGTCTTCTTGGCGATGGACCGCCACGGCAGCGGTGTGTCGACGTCCTCTTCGATCTGCGTGGCCAGGCGTTCGGACGCGTTGGGGGAGGGCGCGCTGGCGCCGGGGCCCGACGCCTTGGGCGGCGGGCCGGTGGTGGCCGCCGGCGGTGCGGATTCGGTCTCGGTGATGTCGGGCTCCTCAGGCGTCACCGATGCATGCTCCCCGGTGACGAAGGAGTCCGGTGACGCGGGGCCGGCGCCGCTAGGCCAGGAGCTTGGCCTTCTCGGATTGGAACTCCTCCTCGGTGAGCACTCCCTTGTCCTTGAGCTCCGCCAACTTGGTCAGCTGCGAGGCGGTGTCGGCACCGGGAGTGCCGGCGGTCTGCTGGACGTACTGGTTGAAGGCTTTCTGGTTGCGTGCTGCCTCATGGGCCGCCCGCTCGTGCATCGAGCCGCCGCGGAAGATCAGGTACAAGAAGACGCCGAGGAAGGGGAGGATGACGATGAAGATCACCCACAGCGCCTTGGCCCAGCCGCTCATGTCGTGGCTGCGGAAGATGTCGAAGAACACCATGATCGCAAGCCAGATCCAGATGATGAAGAGGAAGAAGTACAGAATCGTCAGGAACGCATCGAGCACCGGGTAGTCGGTTGCCAGCATGTGACCTCCTCGTGGTCTTCTTTTCGGGGTCAGCCGCGGCTGCCCTCGGCCCATGTTTTAGCCCCACGACCCTGGTCAGCGCTTGGATGCCGTGATCGTGACCTTCGGCTCTGACCCCGTTGCGCAGCTCCCGCTGACGATGGCGCTGACGATGGCGCTGACGATGGCGATGACGATGGGAGGGACTGCGTGGACCGGCGGGCGCAGCCACGGCGGCGCTCCTCTTCGGGAACAGCGGGCACTGGGTGGCGGCCGCCATCGGCGCCATCGGCGCCATCGGCGCTCCGACCGACGCCGCCCCTCCGGCGGGCACGCGCCGGGCCTCGTACTTGTACGCCCACGGGTAGGGTGGCGTCGTGGCGGCGCAAGGCTCGGGGGGCGCGGGGGGCGCGGGGGGCGCGGGGGGCGCGGCGAGTGACACGCGCCGGAGGTCGGCGGGCCAGCGAGCGCCCCGCGGCACGATCTCGCGAGCGCAGATCGTCGAGGCGGCCCTGCGCTCGCTCCGGACCATCGGCTTCGAGCAGCTGACGATCCGGAGCCTGGCCGCCGAGCTCGATGTGGCCCCGATGTCGCTGTACCGCTACATCCGAGACAAGGACGACCTCATGGACGAGGTGGTCGAGGAGCTCCTGATCCAGTGCCAGCCCATGCCCCCGCCCGCGGGGTCATGGCAAGCGCGCCTCGGCGCGGCCGCCGATGGCCTGCGCCGCTTGTTGGTGGGCGAGCCGGGAGCGCTCTACGTATATCTCCGCCACCCGGTGATCTCGGCGACGGCGTTGCGACGCATGGAGCTGATGCTCAAGATCCTGCGCGACGCGGGCTACGACGCCGCCTCGTCCAAGACGGCGTACGCCGCGATCCAGACCTACACCGTCGGCTTCGCCGCGCTCGAGACCTCGCGGGCCGGCTGGACACCGCCGGGGGGGACGAGCCGCCGGGCCACCCAGCTGGTCGCCATGACGAGCCCCAAGCAGTTCGCCAGCGGGCTGCGTTACCTGCTCGCCGGCATCGAGAGCGAGGCCGGCCGGGTCGCTCAGTAATACCAGGGGTAGGGCGCCCAGTCGGGGGGCCGCTTCTCCAAGAACGCGTCGCGTCCCTCCTTCGCCTCGGCCGAGCCGTAGGCGAGGCGGGTGGCCTCGCCGGCGAAGAGCTGTTGGCCGACCAGGCCGTCGTCGATCAGGTTGAACGCGTACTTCAGCATGCGGATCGCGGTCGGGCTCTTTCCGTTGATCTCGCCGGCCCACTCGAGTGCGACGCGCTCGAGGTCGGCGTGCGGGACGACCGCGTTCACCGCACCCATGTGGTAGGCCTCCTCGGCACTGTACGTCCGCGCCAGGAAGAAGATCTCGCGGGCGAACTTCTGGCCGACCTGGCGGGCCAGGTAGGCGGACCCGAACCCGCCGTCGAAGCTGGCGACGTCGGCGTCGGTCTGCTTGAAGCGCGCGTGCTCGGCGCTGGCCAGGGTCAGGTCGGCCACGACGTGGAGGCTGTGCCCGCCCCCGGCCGCCCAGCCGGGCACCACGCAGATGACGACCTTGGGCATGAAGCGGATGAGGCGCTGCGCCTCGAGGATATGGAGGCGCCCGGCCCGCCCGTTATCGGCGCCGTCCTCGTACTCGTAGCCGGCGGCGCCGCGGATGCGCTGGTCGCCGCCCGAGCAGAAGGCCCAGACGCCGTCGGCTGGCGCGGGCCCGTTGCCGGTGAGGAGCACGCACCCGACGTCGGCCGAGCAGCGGGCGTGGTCGAGGGCGGTGATGAGCTCGTCGACCGTCTGGGGCCGGAAGGCGTTGCGCACCTCGGGTCGGTTGAACGCGATCCGCACCGTCCCGTGCTCGACGGCACGGTGATACGTGATGTCGGTGAACTCGAACTCGGGCACCCGCTTCCAGGCGGCCTCGTCGAACAGCTCGGAAACCATGCCCCGAGCTTAGGAGCGCTCGGGGCGACACCTCGAAGCAGGCTCAGATGATGTCCTTGAAGACAACCGTGCTGTTCTCCGTCTCTTTCGCGACGGGAAAGTTGAACCCGCAATTCGGACAGGGCTCGGCAAGCACCTTCTGCTCGGCCGCCAGGTCGTACTCCTTGTCCTGCAGGGTGCCGCACGTCGGACAGATGCGGAGCAGACGGGTCGCCCTCAGCTCGAAGTTGGTAATGATGTCCTCCATGATGGCCCCGTTGGCCGCCCATTCCTTGGCGTGCTTGTGGTACACGTCCATGTGCCAGTCGTTGACCGCCTCCTTGGACGCCCACATGGAGATCTCGTTGTACCAACCCGGTTCGTCGGGATGCTCCCACCACGTGAGATGGACGAAGCCCGGCTTCGTCATGAGGTGATGGCGCACGTCGGAAAAGACGGTGCGGAACTTGTCGTAGCCGTCCGGGCTCGAAAACCGGACCCGCTGCATGCTCAGGTACATACCTTCTTCTTCTCCTTGGACATTGGATGTGAACGGATGACGTGACGGCCACAACGGCGGCGACCTATGGCGTGACCCCCTCGACGGTGACGCCGGGCCCCAGCTTCTTGGCCACCTCTTTGGCGACGTCGCCCTCGACCACGAGGCGCCAGCCCGCCTTCTCGGGCCGGATCACGAGCACGTGCCGGACGCGCCTGGCCGCCGCCGCCTGCGCGATCGTCTTGGACGGTCGCCGCGTTGCGGCGATCTGGCCCCAGGCCTCGGACCCGCCCTTCTCGATGGCCGCCACCGCTCGCTCCACGATCTGCTTCTGCTCGTCCATCTCCTTCCTGGTTGGCATCAGGCCGGGGTTGGGCAGTCCGAGCGAGGAACCGTAGATCCGGGCGACGGTGACCACGGCCACCGGCTCGCCGGCGCTGATGCGCAATGCCTGCCGGATCGCCGCCCCGGGGATCTTCTCCCCGTTGGACGCGATGAGCACCGCCGCCGTCTGGGTCGGCTGCTTGTCGAATTTCCGCCGGCCGAACTTCCTGCGGACCGGAGACCTTGAAGCGCGAGGGCCACCCGGCGCGGGCGTACCCGGCGCTGGCGCACCCGACGACGAGGCCGGCGCCGTCACCGTCACAGCTCGGTCTCGCCCTGCATCGTCGAGAGCGTGGGCATCGCCTCGGGGGTGAGGACCGTGGGCCCGGGCGTGTCGTCGAGGTCGACGCCGCCGGGCGAGCCCACCACCAGTGGCATCTCGCCGGACACGTCGATCCCCCGTCGCTTGTCGCTCATCTTGCGCCACCAGTAGAGGGGGACGTATGCCGCCACGATGACCAGACCCAGGATGTAGAGGAAGTGCCCCTGGCCGGGCCCCACCACGATGTTGGGCGAATTCCAACCGCCCACGAAGTAGTCGAAGGTGAGGAAGAGCGCCACGGCCAGCGCCACCCAGCGGAACCATCCCGGCATGCGGAACGGGCTCACCCGCTCGGGACGGAACTGGCGCAGGAGAAAGTAGCCGTACATGGACGCCGCCACGGCGACGATGTAGCCGACGTTGGAGAAGATGTAGATGCGCACCGGCGAGCCGAAGAGGCTGACGATGAGGGCACAGACCACGTTGAAGGCCATGGCCCGGTCCGGCACGTGGTGCTTGTTCTTGTGCTCGAAGAACCGCGGCAGGAGCCGGTCCTCGGAGGCCTGGAAGAGCGACCGGGCCACCCCCATGATGGCGTTGAGCACGGAGAGCAGCAGGGCGAAGATCAGCGGGATGCCGATGACGTACTTGACCCACGCGGCGTTGCCGAAGATGTGGTCACAGAAGCTGGTGTAGAGCGTCAGCGGGTCCGCCGTCTTCAGCGAGGCCCCCAGCACCCCGACGAAGACGACGGCCGTGCCGATGTACACGAACACCCCGTAGAGGCCCTCGGCGGTGAGTGCGATCTTGGCGTCACGGGCCGGGTCGCGACACTCGCCGATGTAGCAGGCAGCCGCCTCCATGGCGATGGCGTTCCACGAGATCACGAAGATCCACGCGAGGAAGAAGATCGTCCCCGACGTTGCGGGGCTGGCGTAGTGGAAGCCCGAGATGTTCGCCCAGTGGAAGGTGGACGGTTTGAACAACGGCAAGAAGATCAAGAGCGTGAGCGGGACCATCGACGTCACACCGAGAATGGTGGCGAAGGTAGCCCCGAGCCGGATCCCGAACCAGCAGAGCGCGAAGAGCCCGAGCAGGCCCACGAACGTGATGACCAGGACCCCGAGCGAGACCGGGGTGCCCAGCGTGCCGAGCGGCGAAAAGCTGCGCCCGAGGGGCACGTGGAAAAGGACCGCGATGTAGCCGGCGGCCAGCAGCATGTTGATCGGCGCGACCGGGAACCAGCCCAGCCAGTACCCCCAGCCCGAGACGCCGCCGATGTGCTTCGCCGTCGTGTGCCCGAGCGGTTCGAAGCTCTCGTAGGCGTAGGACGGCATGCCGCCCGTCCGGTGGGGCAGGAGGGCGGCCAACTCGCCCATGCAGAGGCAGACGATCAACCCGATCACGACGACGAGCGCGATGGCGGGGATGGCCGCCGCACCCATGGACGAGACGGCGAAGGGCACGATGCCCGTCACCAGGATCGTGCCGGCGAGCCCGATCACGAACGCCCCCCACCAGTTGGTGCCCCGGTGCAAGGATGTGGCGATCTCGGCCGGAGCGCCGCTCGTCACGGTGGCTTCTTCACTCATGTGCTCGTCTCCTCAATGAGCTTGGTGTTCGTGTGCTGGTGCATTTGCGGTCGGGGGGCCGGTCCGTTGCGTCCCGTCGTCCCCGTCGCTTCGTCACTTTCGCCATCAGAAGGCCTCGAGGTACCTCTCGATCTCCCAGGGGGTGACCGGGGTGTGCGACGCCCTGACCTCGTCGCGCTTGGTGGACACGAAGTAGTCGAGGTAATCGCCGTCGGGGGTCTTGCCCAGGCCGTCGCGCACCACTTCGTCGCGCTCGATGTGGTCGAGCGCGTGCCACAGGGTCATGGGCATCGCTCGCAGACCCAGCGCCGCCGCCTCCGCCTCGGCGAGCTGGAGGAGACCGAGCTCGCAGGGATCGCCGGGGTCCGCGCCGCGCTCGATCCCGTCGAGACCGCAGGCGACGAGGGCGCTGAGCGCGAGATACGGGTTGGCCGACCCGTCGATGCAGCGGTCCTCGACGCGACCCGGCTCCGGAACCCGGAGCATGTGGGTCCGGTCGTTGCCGCCGTAGGTGGCGTACGCGGGCGACCAGGCCGCACCGGAGTTCGGCGGCGCGCTGGCGAGCCGCTTGTAGGAGTTGACCGTCGGGCAGGTGACCGCCGTGAGGGCCTCGGCGTGCTCGAGCAGGCCGCCAATGAACGAGTAGGCGAGCGGCGACATCCCGAGCCCGCGGGCGTCGGCCAGGTCGGCGAAGAGCTCGGCGCCGTCCTTGTCCCACAGGCTCAGGTGCATGTGGAGCCCGTTGCCCGTCAGGTGTGAGAAGGGCTTGGGCATGAAGGTCGCCGCCATCCCGGCCTCGGCCGCCAGCGAGTGGACCATGTAGCGGAAGACGACGACCCGGTCGGCCGTGGTCAGGGGGTCGGCGTAGCGGAAGTTCTGTTCGAATTGCCCGTTGGCGTCCTCGTGGTCGTTGGCGTAGTTGGCCCACCCGAGCGCATTCATGTGGCGTGACACGGCGGTGAGGTGGTCGTACATCCGGGTGAGCGCGCGGGCGTCGTAGCACGGGCTGGCGGCGCGGTCCTGGGCATCCGCGACGACGATGGAGCCGTCCGGGCACCGCCGCACGAGGAAGTACTCCGCCTCCGCGCCGACGCCGAGCGAGTAGCCCGCCCCGGCCAGGCGCTCGATCTGGCGGCGCAGGATGACCCGGGGCGCATAGGGCCAGGGCTCGCCTTCGACGTAGGGGTCGCACTGGATGATGCCGAGCCCGGGCCGCCACGGGGCCGGGAGGTACGAGCTCAGGTCGGGCATCGCGAGGATGTCGGGGGAGGAGGGGGACTGGCCCATCGCCCCGGCCGCAAAGCCGGCGAACCCGGCGCCGCCTTCGACGAGCCCGTCGATCGCGCTGACCGGCACCATCTTGGCGCAGGGCTTCCCGTGCATGTCGACGAACATCGCGAAGAGAAACTCGACGCCGTCAGAGGCGACCGCGTCCTTCAATTCCGCCGCGTTGGTGATCGTCCGCGGCTCGGGCAGATCGCTCATTTGAGTGGAATCACCTCCCGCTTGGTGAGTGTCTTGAATGCAACGATGTTGCCCCACGGGAAACCATCGATGGTTACCGCTCTATTGCGAAGTGTTGCGTGCCCGTTAACTGGATGGCCGGATTGCACGCACAGATGTCGGGAATGTGAACAGCGCTCCCTCGTCCGAGTGCGTTCTGCACTTGTTGCCTTTTGTTCTACGATGTTTCTTGACAGGCAACAAGAAACGGTCATAATCAGACAACACATGAGCGAGCGCGACCCGCGATCCGAGCGCACGACCCTCCACCGCTACGCCCACCGGGCCGCCTACGACCGTGCCACGGTGGATGCCATTCTCGACGAGGGCTTCGTCTGCCACGTCGGGCTCAGCACGTCGGCGGGGTATCCGGTCGTCATCCCGTTGGCCTACGGACGCGACGGCGACGTGGTCTACCTGCACGGGTCCGCCGCCAGCCGCCTCTTCCGCGGCGCCCGGTCGACCGAGACGGAGATCTGCATGACGGTGACCTTCGTGGACGGGCTGGTGGTGGCGCGCTCGACCTACAACACGGACATCAACTACCGCTCGGTGGTGATCATCGGCCCGGCCAGCGAGGTGAAGGACCTCGGCGAGAAGCGGGCCGGCCTGGAGCTCATGGTCGACCACATCATCCCGGGTCGCAGCCGAGACGCCCGCCCGCCCACCGAGAAGGAGCTGCGGAGCACGATGCTGCTCCGCCTGCCCCTCGGCGAGTGCTCGGCCAAGGTGCGCACCGGCTGGCCGCTCGACGAGGAAGAGGACTACGACCTTCCCATCTGGGCCGGCGTGATCCCGCTCACCACGGTCGTGGAACGAGCCGTGGTCGATCCGGCGCTGCGCGTCGATGCGGCCATGCCGTCGTACGTGGAGCACTACCGGCGGCCGGCGCCGGCGGTGGCCATGGCCGGCGCCGCGACAAGCAACGGCAGCGGTGCCGCCGGTGCCGCCGGGGAGGCCGGTGCCGCAGGCGCCGCAGGTGCTGACAGGGAGGCCGGCTGACGTGTGCGGCGTGGTCGGGCTGCTCCTGCGTGACCCCGAGCTCGAGCCGGAGCTCGGCGCGCTGCTCGTCCCGATGATCGAGGCGCTCGACGAGCGCGGCCCGGACTCCTCGGGCATCGCCGTCTACGGCGACACGCCGGCCGACACCGGGCGAGCGGACGGCCGGGCGCCGATCGTGCGGCTCTCGCTGGGGGCCGATGTCCCCGTCGACTGGATGGCCGTCGGCTGCGCCCTGCTCGACTTGTGCGGCACGGGCGCCGACCTCGAGCGCTTCGGCGCCGGGCTCGTCGTCGACGTCCCTGCGGACGCACTCCCTGACGCGCAGACCCTTCTGGCGTCCGAGTGGGACCAGGTGCGCGTGCTCGGGACGGGCCACCACGTCCGGGTGCTGAAGGACACGGGCCGCCCCACGGACACCTGCGCCCGCTACGGCATTCGCGCCTGGGAGGGCTTCCAGGCCGTCGCCCACACCCGGATGGCGACGGAGTCGGCCGTCACCGTCCTGCACTCGCACCCCTTCGTGCCGGCGCGGGACCTCTGCGTCGTGCACAACGGCTCCTTCTCCAACTACGCGTCGGTGCGCCGGCGCCTCGAGGACGACGGCGTCGCGTTCGACTCGGACAACGACTCCGAGGTGGCGGCGCGCTTCCTGGCCTCCCGGCTCGAGTTCGGCGACGACCTCGAGGAGGCGACGCGCTGGGTGATGAAGGAGATGGACGGCTTCTTCACCCTCGTGATCACGAGCGCCGAGGGCATGTCGGTCGTGCGCGACGCGTTCGCGTGCAAGCCGGCCGTGGTGGCCGAGACCGCGGGGTACGTCGCCGTGGCCTCGGAGTACCGCGCGCTGGCCGAGCTGCCCGGCATCGCGGACGCCGTGGTGTTCGAGCCCCATCCCGAGGAGGTGTACACGTGGAGCCGTTGACGATGGAGCCCGCGCCAGCGCCCGCGCCCGCGCCGCACAGTGCGCCGCTGACCCTGGACTGCGACGAGCTGAGCATTCGCGAGGTCAACGCCGTGCTGCAGGGTCTGCCGGAGCGGTCGGCGGCCACCGTGCAGGCGCCCCGGGGCCGCCACAACCTCGCCGTCGGCCTCCCGCATGCCCTCGTGCTCACCATCGACGGCAACGCCGGCTATTTCGTGGGCGGGCTCGGCGGCGCCCGCGACGGCAGCGGGCCCGACATCGTCGTCAACGGCTTCGTCGGCTGGTCGGTCGGCGAGAACCTCATGGGCGGGACGATCCGGGTCCGGGGCAGTGCATCGCAGAGCGCCGGCTCGAGCGCGCGAGGCGGGCGCATCTTCGTCGAGGGCCACGCCTCGCTGCGGGCGGGGATCTCGCTCAAGGGTGGCACGGTCGCCATCGCCGGCAACGCGGGCGCCATGACCGGGTTCATGGCCCAGGCCGGCACCATCCTCATCGGCGGCGACGCCGGCCACGCGCTCGGCGACTCGCTCTACGAGGCGGTCATCTACGTCCAGGGCACCATCGCGTCGCTCGGGGCCGACGCCGTCGTCGAGGAGATGACCGACGACGACGTGCTCGCCGTGAAGCGCCTGGTCGCCGAAAGCGGCTTCGACCACATCGAGCCGGAACGGGTCACCAAGGTGGTGTCGGCCCGCCAGCTGTACCACTTCTCGACCCACCACCACGGCTCGTTCTGATGCAGAGCCCCGGGTCGAGCCCCGAGAACCACACGTTCCCGCCCGAGGCGGTCGCGCGGGTCCACGAGATGGCCGAGACCGGCCAGTACCCGATCCGCGGCCTCGGCGCGCGGCGCAAGCTCCCGACCTTCGACGACCTCGTCTTCCTGACCGCGTCGGCGTCGCGCTACCCGCTCGAGGGCTACCGCGAGCGCTGCGACACCTCGACCACCCTCGGCACGCGCCACGCGGCGAAGCCGCTGCACCTCGATATCCCCATCACCATCGCCGGCATGAGTTTCGGCGCGCTCTCGGCCTCGGCCAAGGAGGCGCTCGGCCGCGCCGCCACCGAGGTCGGCACCTCGACCACGACCGGGGACGGCGGCATGACCCCCGAGGAGCGCAAGGCCTCGTCGCTGCTCGTGTACCAGGTGCTCCCCTCGCGCTACGGCTTCGACCCGGCCGACCTGCGCCAGGCCGACGCGGTCGAGATCGTGATCGGGCAGGGCGCGAAGCCAGGAGGCGGCGGCCTGCTGCTCGGCCAGAAGGTCAACGAGCGCGTCGCCGCGATGCGCACGCTGCCGCCCGGCATCGACCAGCGCTCGGCCAGCCGTCACCCCGACTGGGTCGGCCCCGACGACCTGCGAATCAAGATCGAGGAGTTGCGCGAGGCCACCGGCTGGCAGATCCCGATCTACGTCAAGGTCGGCGCCACCCGCGTCGACCACGACGTGCAGCTCGCGGTGGCGGCCGGGGCCGACGTCGTCGTCGTCGACGGCATGCAGGGCGGCACCGCCGCCACCCAGGACGTGTTCATTGAGCACGCCGGCATCCCGACCTTGCCGGCGGTGCGCATGGCGGCCGAGGCGCTCCGCGCCATCGGGGCGAGCGAGGAGGTGCAGCTCGTCGTCTCCGGCGGGATCCGCTCGGGGGCCGACGTGGCCAAGGCACTGGCGCTCGGGGCGGACGCCGTGTCCATCGGCGTTGCTGCCCTCCTCGCCCTCGGCTGCAACCGCCCCTCGTATCGCGACGGCGATGGCACCACGCGCGACGTCGGCGCCGACTACGCCGCGCTCGGCACGGCCGCGGGCCGCTGCGCCCACTGCCACACGGGCCGGTGCCCCGTCGGCATCGCGACCCAAGACGCCGCGCTCGAGGCGCGACTCGATCCCGTCCACGCCGCCACCGCGGTGGCCAACTACCTGCGTGCCGTCACCATGGAGGTGACGGCCCTGGCCCGGGCCTGTGGGAAGTCCAGCGTGCATCACCTGGAGCCCGAGGACCTGGCCGCGCTCACGGTGGAGGCTGCCGCCATGGCCCGGGTCCCTCTGGCCGGCACCGGCTGGATCCCGGGTTGGCCCACCTGACCGCCGTGCCTGCTCTCCGCTCGGCGGAGGTCGTGGTGATCGGTGGCGGCGTGGCCGGACTCTCCACGGCCCGCGCCCTCGTCGAGCTCGGCGTGACCGACGTCCTCGTGCTCGAGCGCGCCACCGTCGGCTCGGGTGGCACGGGGAAGTCGAGTGGTGTCGTGCGCTGTCACTACGGGATCCGCTCGCTGGCCGCCCTGGCGTGGCACGCGCTGCCGGTGCTCGAGCGCGCCACCGAGATCCTCGGCGCTCCGTCGGGCTACACCAACACCGGCTACCTGGTCGGCGTCGGCCCCGAGAACCTGGGCGCGTTGCGGGCCAACGTCGCCATGCAGCGCTCCCTCGGCATCGAGGTCGAGCTGGTCGGGCACGACCAGGCCCGTGACCTGTGGCCGGCGGCGCGGCTCGACGACTTCGCCGAGTTCGCCTACGAGCGGCGCGGCGGCTACGGCGACGGACACCAGACCGCCCTGGCCTTCGCCCACGCGGCGCGGCGCGGCGGAGCGGAGCTGCGTCAACATCGGGGCGTTGCCGCCATTGAGACGGCGGGCGACAAGGTGTCGGGCGTGCGCCTCTCGGACGGCGACCGCGTCGGAGCCACCCACGTCGTCTTGGCGGCCGGGCCGTGGTCCACTGCGCTGGCGGCACCGCTCGGCCTCGAGGTCCCCGTGCGCGCCCAGCGCGCGCAGATTCTCCTGGTCGCGCCCGGCCGGCCACTCGGGGCCCTCCCCGTCTTCTCGGACCTGGTGTCGCTCCAGTACGTGCGCACCGAGGGCAGCGCCGCGCTGCTGCTCGGCGACAGCGACCACTCCCGCCCCGAGTGGGCCGACCCCGACGACTACCGCGAGCTCGCCGGCGACGACGAGCTGGCCGCGCTGGTCCCGAAGTTCAGCCATCGCTTCCCAGGCTTCGACGGCGCGGCGCTCTCCTCTTCCTATGCCGGCTGCTACGACGTGACGCCTGACTACAACCCGATCATCTCGGCCACTCCGGTCGAAGGGCTGTGGCTGTGCACCGGCTTCTCGGGGCACGGCTACAAGATCTCCCCCGCCGTCGGTGAGCTCATGGCGGACCTGGTGGTCCACGGGACGAGCCGCCACGCCGACGTCGACCACCGAGATTTTCGCTGGGAGCGCTTCAACGAGGACGATCCCCTGGTCAGCGAGCACCCCTACGCGGGTGCCGGCCAGATGCGCTGAGCCGTGGCTTCCAATTGCAACCTCGTGCGTGTGCCTAGGCTGATCCGCCGTGGCCACTCGCCGGACCGCAGCCTCCTCCGATGGACGCCGGCCGTCCGGATCGAAGGGGACGACCAAACGCCCGGCCTCCACCCGCGCCACCAAGGCCTCACGCTCCGAGCTCGTGGCGATCGATAACGTCGCCGATCCCGACGAGAACAGCACTCTGGGGCAGGTCATCGCCAACCACGTGCGCTCGCGCCGGCTCGAGATCGGTCTCAACGTGGGTCAGCTGGCTGACCGCACCGGGATCTCCAAGGGGATGCTCTCGAAGATTGAGAACGCGCAGACCTCGCCGAGCCTGAGCACGCTCGAGCGGCTGGCCGCCGCGCTCGACATGCCGGTCACCTCGCTCTTCCGCGGCCTGGCCGAAGAGCGTGACGCCGTGTTCGTCAAGTCCGGAAGCGGTCCCGAGATCGTCCGCAAGGGCACGCGCTCCGGGCACACCTACGAGCTGCTCGGCAGCCTGCGCGGCCCGTACAAGCGGGTGGAGCCGCTCCTCGTCTCGCTCGACGACGAGACCGAGGTGTTCCCGCTGTTCCAGCACAGCGGCATCGAGATCCTCTACATGCTGAGCGGGGTCATGGAGTACGGCTACGGACGCCAGCGCTACAAGATGGAGCGCGGCGACACGCTGCAATTCGAGGGCGACATCCCACACGGCCCGACGATGCTGATCAAGCTGCCGATCCGCTTCCTCTCCATCACCTTCTACGGCGGCGAACACACTTGACCCGGGTACGGCCGCGCCCGGGACAGTTCGCAGCCGACAATTAACAGGATGGATACGCGCCGGGCCTTGCCCTGACCCTCCGGGTTGTTCACTATTAGTGAACAAAGTTTCCCTAGGAGGGCTACCCGAGATATGGCAACCGACCTCGAGCGGTTCGTGAACCAACCCGGCAGGGACGACGCCATCGACGAGGTGGCCCGCCGGATTGCCGACGAGCACATCACCTACGTCTACTTCCAGTTCGTCTCGGTCACCGGCCGAGTCATGGGCAAAGGCATCCCGGCCGCACACTGGAGCTCTGTCGCCAACAAGGGCTTCCAGCTCGTCTACGGCGCGACGGCCAACCTGTTCACCGACCGGCACGGCCAGTACATCGGTTACGGCCCCGAGGCGTCGGAGCTGGTCGGGCTGCCCGACATCGACACGTTCTGCCCGCTCCCGTGGGACACGAAGGTGGCCCGGGTGTTTTGCACGCTCTTCCGCGGCCGCGAAGAGCGCGTGGACCCTGGCGGCTACCTGAGCTCGGACTGCCGAGGCAACCTGCACCGGCTGCACAGCGAGTTCAGCGCCGACACCGGTCTCACCCTGCGCGCGGGCTGTGAACCCGAGATGATGTGGCTCAAGACGAATCCCGACGGCACCCCGTCGGTGGAGGGCGTGACCAAGCCGTACTGCTACCACATCGACCAGTTCTCCGAACTGCAGCCGGTCATCCACCGCGTGGTCGAATACGCGTCCGCAATGGGCCTCGACATGATTCAGGGGGACCATGAGGACGCGCCCGGCCAGCTGGAGCTGAACTTCGCCTTCGGTCCGGCCGAGCAGACGGCAGACAACCTCACGACCTATCGCCAGGTGTGCCGGCAGGTGGGGAGAGAGTTCGGCCTCTTCCCTTGCTTCATGCCCAAGCCGTTCATGGGCGTGTCGGCCAACGGATGCCACCACAACATCTCGCTGTGGCAGAACGACGCGAACATGTTCATGCCCGACGGCGACGACGCCCGCCTGCCGTCGAAGACCGGGTTGCACGCCATCGGGGGCGTGCTGGCCCACCTCCGGGCCCTGACGGCGATCACGGCCCCGACGGTGAACTCGTACCGACGCTTCGCCGACGCCGGATTCTGGGCCCCGATCTTCGCCGACTGGGGATTCCAGAACCGCACCACCGCACTGCGCGTCAGCGCGCCTGGTCGCTTCGAGTACCGCTCGGTCGACTCGGCGGTCAACCCCTACCTCTCGCTCGCCGGCCTGTTGGCGGCCATGCGCGACGGCCTCGACCAGAGTCTCGACCCTGGACCCCCCGAGGAGGGCAACATCTACGAAGCCATCGAGGCCGGCAAGTCGGTCGAGCGCATCCCGTCCACATTGGGCGAGGCCCTCGACGCCCTGGAGGCCGACCCGATCATCCGCTCGGCCCTGCCGGGCGAGATGCTCGACGTCTTCCTCCACTACAAGCGCGACGAATGGGCGCGTTTCATCGGCACCGTCACCGAGTGGGACGTCAAGGAATACCTCGACATCCTGCCGTGACGCCGACTCGCCAGCAGACCGGGACCGGACGCGCCCTGGTGCTCCAGCACCATCCCCTGGAGGACGCCGGTTCGCTCGGACCGCTGCTGGCCGACGCGGGCCTCTCGCTCACCGTCGTCGAGCTCGACGCCGGCGGGGCCATCGCGCCGCTCGAGCCCTTCGACCTGCTGCTGGTGATGGGCGGACCCATGGACGTGTGGGAAGAGCACGAGCACCCCTGGCTGGTCGACGAGATATCCGCGATCCGATACTGGGTGGCCGAGCTCGAGCGGCCTTTCCTCGGCGTCTGCCTCGGTCACCAGCTGTTGGCCAAGGCACTGGGTGGGACGGTGGGCCCGATGGCCGAGCCCGAGATCGGCGTCATCGACATTGAGCTGACCGACGACGGACTGGCCGATCCGCTCTTCGCCGACGTCGGATCGCCCTTCGGCGCCTCGTCGACCGTCGTCCCGGCGCTGCAGTGGCACGGGGCCGAGGTGACCGAACCTCCGCCGGGCGGGGTCACCCTCGCCCGGACCGCCGAGTGCGCGGTGCAGGCGATCCGCGTGGGGGATCACGCCTGGGGCGTCCAGTTCCACGTCGAGGCGGGCCCCGCGACCGTCCCGTTGTGGGCGACGGTGCCCGAGTACGAGCGCACCCTGGCGGCACACTTCGGCAGCGCGACCGTCCTCGAGGCCGACGTGGCACGCCACCGCGCGGCCATGGATGCGACGGCCCGCGCCCTGGTGCAGGGACTCCTCGGCTCCGTCCTGAGCGCGGGGGCACGGCGGTGACGGGATTGCCGCCGGGCCTTGCCGCGGCGGCGGCCGAAGGGGCCACCTTGCAATGGCTGGAGGGGTCCGGCATCACGTCGGTCCACTGCGCGCTGGTCGACGCGTCCGGGACCCTCCGGACCAAACGGCTCGGACCCGCGGCCGCCGCTCGGGCGCTCGAGGGGCGATGGAACTTCATCGACGCCGTGCAGTGGTGGGGACCCGACGACTCCCTGCAACGCCAGGGCGGCGCGCGCTCGCAACCGGCGAGCGTCGAGCTCGATTCGGGCCGGCCCTACCCCTTCGGGGCGGGCGGAGCGCTCTTCCTCGCCGAGTTCACCGAACCCTTGTGCGAACTGTCGGCGCGCCACCAGCTCCGTCGACTGGCCGAGCGCGCCGCCGCTCAGGGGATCATCGCCCGGGTGGGGTGGGAGTTCGAGTGCATCGTGCTCGACCAGGTGGCTCCGGACCCGGTCCCCGCCATGAGCGACAACCGCTGCTGGTCCGCCTTGACGATGGCGACCCAGGAGGAAGATCTCGCGGCACTGGTGGCGACGCTCGAACGCGGCGGCATCGCCGTCGACCACGTCTGCGCGGAGTTGGGACCGGGCTGCCTGGAGATCGCGCTCAGTCCCGAACCCGCCGTGCGCTCGGCCGACACGGCTGCACTCGCCAAGCTCTACACCAGGGCCCACTACGCGCGACAGGGGCGACACGGCACGTTCATGGCCCAGCTCGGCCCCGAGTTCCCAGGCTTGGGAGGTCACCCGAGCCTGTCGCTCCACTCGACCGTCGACGGCCAACCCCTCTTGTGCGACGACGCCGGTGTACTTTCGAAGACCGGCGCTTCCGCGGTAGCCGGGGTGATGGCGCTCCTCCCCGACTTCCTCGCGCTTGTCGCGCCCTATCCAAATTCGTACCGCCGATTCGGCCCAGGCAACTGGGCGCCATCGACGGCCAGCTGGGGCGAGGACAACTACAGCAGCGCGCTGCGCGCCGTCACCGCCGACCCGCGCACGGCTCGCCTCGAACTGCGGATCCCCGGTGCAGACGTCAGCCCCCATCACGCGTTAGCGATGTTTCTCGGGGCGGCGCTCTACGGGATAGAAGAGCGGCTCGACCCGCCACCACCCGTCGTCCCACCGCACGACGCTCGCCAGGAGCCCGACGCGGCGGCGTTGCCCCATGACCTCGTGACGGCGGCAGAACGATTCGCTCGGAGCGCCGTTGCCCGCGAGCTCTTCGGCGACACGTTCACCGCGCACTTCGCCTCCTCGCGGCGAGCAGAGGCGGCCGCCTGCCACCGCTTCGTCTCGCCCGAGGAACGCGCCCGCTATCTGGCTCAGGTCTGATCCGAAGGGAGGCGACCGGTACATATGCACGCGGCGTTCGAATTCCAATTGAGCGATAAGGAGGTGGAGACATTCCGGCGCGACGGATTCGTCGTGGTCGAACACCTCGTCGACCCGGCGCTGGCGCGCGAGGCGCTCTACCGATACGAGGACCTGTTCGCTGGCGCCTTCGAGACTGGCCTCTACCCCGACGAGTGGAACTGGCGCACCGGCAGCCCGCCCGAGCTCACCCGACAGATCTGCAACGCGTGGAAATCAGACCGGGCCATCGCCCGGGTGGTGTTGCGACCCGACATCGGCCGCGCCTGCGCACGCCTGGGCGAATGGCCGGGAGCGCGCCTGAGTCAGGACAACGTGCTGTGGAAGCCCCCCGGAGGCAAGGCGCTCGGCTTCCACCAGGACTCGAGCTACGAGCAGTGGGCGACCCCGCCGGAATGGGTCAGCTGCTGGATCGCCCTCGAGGACACGACTGCTGCACAGGGCACGGTCGAGTACGTACGCGGCTCGCACCATTGGGACCGACGTTGGGGCATGATCGAGCAGTTCCACGGCCCAGAGGACCCCCATGCCGAGCTGCGCGAGGCGGCCGCGGCAAACGGCGTGGAACCCGAGCGAGTCTCCGTGGAGGTGCCCGCTGGCGGCGGCGCGTTCCACGACGGCTGGACCTGGCACGGCTCGGATGTCAACCGCTCGATGGCGCCGCGTCGTTCGCTCGTCGCGCACTGCATGTCGTCAGAGGCCCGGTTCCACCCCCACACGACCGGCTACCTCTACAGCCGCTACAAACGCTTCGACGATGACACGATGGACGAGTCCTTCTTCCCGATCACCTGGCGAGAAGACGGGTACCGCTCGGGCTTCATCGAGAGTTACTTGGAACGGCGCATCGGATGGGCCGGGGCGTTCACCGCCAGCGTCGAAGCCTGAAGCTCATTGGGCGGCCGAAGCCGCGACCAGCTGGGCCAGTTCCTGATCGAGCGAGCCGGTGTGCACGCCGCGGGCCACCTCGAGCGGTGCGGGAGCGGTGAGGACCGGCAAACCGGTGAGGGCGGTCACCCGCTCGCGCAGGCCGGCGCCGCGCAGGCGGCTCCAGCGGCGACGGCGATTCGAGCCGAAGACGATGGCGTCCGCGCCCCACTCCTGGGCCGCCTCGGCGATGCGTTGGCCGACGGCAAAGCAGTTGGCCAAGTAGTGGACGCCGTCAGCACCGATGCCGGTACGGCGGAGCGTCGCAACGGCACGATCGACGATCTCCATGGACTCGGACTCGCTCTCGTAGGCCGTGCCCCGCCCGCCGACGATCAGCTCGTTCACGTGGACCACGCGGACGGTGGCGCCCGAATCGCGGGCTATCGCGGTCGCAAAGTCGACCGCCACGTCCCCAGAGTTGCGGCCGTCCACCGCCAGCAGGATTCGACTGAACATCGCTGGCCTCCTTCCCTGCCGCACGGTCGCGGCATCGACCAAATGTTTCCTGCATGTTAACAGGCGGTCTCTATGAGGAAAACCTGTTTCCTGTAAATAAACAGTCAACGCCGGGCTGGTCCCTCACCAGGGAGGACGCACGACAGGGCTCGTGCGCTCTGGCAGGAGTGCCGGCGTGCGAGAGGGTGACTTTCGGCTCTGACCCCCGTTGTGAGGGTGCCCGACAATGAGGTCGTGACCCAGTCAGACCTGCCGCCACGGTCACCCTGTTCTCCGACGGCAGCCCCACAGGCGAGGGGCGGCTGGAGGCGACGGTGCCGCTCGTCTACTCGGGCGACGAGACGACCGAGGTCGGCTGCGACCTCGGCACCCCGGTGAGCGACGAGTACGGCCTGACCGGCAACGAGTTCAACGGGAAGATCCGCTGGGTCCAACTCACGGTGGACGAGACGTCCTCGGACCA
>DASZMN010000011.1:0-2534 GCA_035551835.1 Acidimicrobiales bacterium
GCGGACGTAGTCGGTGACGTCGCGCATGTCGAGCCCGAGTCCGACCATCGCCGCCTGGTGGCACACGGCGTCGACTCCCTCGAGTGCCTCGGCCACGGCGTCGCGGTCGGCCACGTCGGCGTGCATGAACTCGGCGTCGGCGTTGAGGTAGTCGGGGGTGACCGCGTGCGCGGCGTCGAGGAGGAGATCAAGAACGCGGACGTCGTGTCCGTCGTCGACGAGCTCGTCGACGACGTGCGAGCCGATGAAGCCGGCGCCGCCGGTGACCAGGATCATGGATTGCCAACCTACGGCACGCGGGCGGCGGGATTAAGCGACTCGCGCTCTTGTTCAGCCTCACGTAACTATTTCGGGGTTAGGCTGCCGTTGGTGATCGACGTCATCCTCCCCGCCCTCGACGAAGCCGAGGCGATCCCGGGCGTGCTCGCGGCCATGCCCGCCGGCTTCGAGCCGATCGTCGTCGACAACGGCTCGGTCGACGGGACGGCGGAGGTGGCGTTGGGGTGGGGGGCACGGGTGGTGGTTGAGCCTCGGCGCGGGTTCGGGGCGGCGTGCTACGCGGGGCTCGTCGCCGCCACGTCGGAGGTCGTGTGCTTCATGGACTGCGACGGGTCGCTCGACTCGGGAGAGCTTTTGTCTGTCGCGGGACCGGTGGCTGCCGGTATTCGTGATCTCTGCCTCGGGGCGCGGGTGCCTTCGTCTGTCGGTGCGTGGCCGTGGCACGCCCGGGTGGCGAATCGCGTGCTCGCGTTCGAGGTGCGCCGGCGCTGCGGCGTGGCGGTGACGGACATCGGGCCGATGCGGGCGACCCGCCGGGAGGCGTTGCTCGGGCTGGGGCTGAAGGACCGCGGGTTTGGTTGGCCGCTCGAGATGGTCCTGCGGGCGGCAGCGGCGGGCTGGCGGGTCGGCGAGGTTCCGGTGCGGTACGGGCCGCGGGTTGGCGGGCGGTCGAAGGTGAGCGGGAGCGCGCGGGGGACGTACCGGGCGGTTCGGGACATGGGGGCGCTGCTGGGGTGAGGGTGGGGGTCGCGCCGGGCCGCCGCGGGCCACGCGCCCCGCGCCGTGCCGCCCGCTCGCAGAACCGATCCGCCCTCGGTTTCGTACACCATGGCGTGATCCCCCTCGCCACCGTCTTCGCCGGTCCGGGTCGCGTGCTGTGGCTCTCGGCTGCGGCCGTTGCCGCCCTCATGGTGATCGTGTGGGCCGTCAGCGTCCGCCTACGCGACGCGTCGATCATCGACCCCGTGTGGGGACCCGCGTTCGCCGTCGTCGCGCTCATCGCGGCGCTGGCCGGCCACGGCGACTCGGCGCGCCGCTGGCTCCTGTTCGCGATGACGGCGGCCTGGGGGCTCAGGCTTGGCGTGCACCTCACGCGGCGAAAGCTCACCGAGCTGCGCGAGGAGGACCGGCGTTACGCGGCCATGCGCACGCGCGAAGGCGAGCGGTTCACGCTTTGGAGCCTGTGGGCGGTGTTCGGGACCCAGGGTCTGCTCGTCGTCATCGTCTCGCTGCCGATCCAGGTCGCGGCCAATCGACCTGCGGCGCTCTCCGCGGCGATCGTCGCCGGGGTCGTGTTGTTCCTCGTCGGTCTGGTGTTCGAAGCGGTCGGCGACGAGCAGCTGCGGCGCTTCAAGGCGGGCCCCGCCAACCGAGGCAAGGTCCTGGACCACGGGCTCTGGCGCTACACCCGTCACCCAAACTACTTCGGCGACACCTGCATCTGGTGGGGCATATGGCTCGTCGCCCTCCCCGCCGGCGGCACCTGGTGGACGCTGGTCGGCCCGGCGATCATGACGCTCTTCCTCGTCCGCATCTCCGGCAAGGCGATGCTCGAGCGCGATATCGGCCGGCGCCGGCCCGAATACCGTGACTACATCAAGCGAACGTCGGGCTTCTTCCCGCTCCCGCCGCGCTGAGCACCAGCACCTGAATCCCGACCCTCGCTCGGCATATCGAACGCGGAGCCGGATCCGTACTGTGGGGGCCGTGGGGACCGCTCGGCCAACCGATGAATCCGCGACCGCCGGATCGTCCGGCAACGACCTCGCGATCACCGTCCGGGACCTGAAGAAGTCCTACGGCGACGTGCAGGCCCTCGCCGGCGTCGACCTCGACGTGAAGCGCGGGACGGTGCTCGGTCTCCTCGGCCCGAACGGGGCGGGCAAGACAACCGTCGTCCGGATCCTCGCGACATTGCTGCTGCCCGACGCGGGAACCGCCCGTGTCGTCGGCCTCGACGTCGTCCGCGAGGCGGCCAAGCTCCGCGAACGGATCGGACTCGCCGGCCAGTACGCGGCCGTCGACGAGAACCTGACTGGGCTCGAGAACCTGACCATGGTCGGCCGGCTCTACGGCATGCCCCGCTCGCAGGCCAAGGCACGCGGGCTCGAGCTCCTCGACCGCTTCGAGCTCGACCAGGCCGCACATCGAACGGTCAAGACGTACTCCGGCGGCATGCGTCGTCGCCTCGACCTCGCCGACGCCCTCGTCGCCAACCCGCCCGTGCTCTTCCTCGACGAGCCCACCACCGGTCT
>DASZMN010000012.1:0-7901 GCA_035551835.1 Acidimicrobiales bacterium
CGGGCATGGCCAAGGCCTCGGCCCAGATGCTGCGCCAGAAGGGCGCGGACATCGCCATCCTCGACCTGCCGAAGTCGGCGGGCGCCGAGGTGGCCAAGGAGCTCGACGGCACGTTCCACGAGGTCGACATCCTCGACGAGAACGAGACCGAGTCGGCCATCGCCGACGCAGTCAGCGCGCTCGGCGGGCTCCACATCGCGATCAACACCGCCGGCGGCGGCGTCGGGATCAGGACGCTTTCCAAGGACGGGCCGCACCCCCTGGCGGACTTCCGGCGCACGATCGAGCTGAACCTCATCGGCACGTTCAACCTGAACCGGCTGCAGGCGTGGCACATGTCGACGAACGAGCCGGAGGACGGCGAGCGCGGCGTGATCATCGACACCGCGTCGATCGCCGCGTTCGAGGGGCAGATCGGCCAGGTCGCCTACACAGCCGCCAAGGCCGGCATCGCGGGGATGATGCTCACGATGGCGCGGGACCTGGGCAGCCTTGGCATCCGCTCCGTCGCCATCGCGCCCAGCCTGTTCAGCACCGGGCTGACCGAGGGCATCCCCGACGAGTTCGCCTCCGTCCTGACCAAGGACGCGGCGTTCCCGAAGCGGATGGGACGGCCAGAGGAATACGGCAAGCTGGCGTTGGCGATCGTAGAGAACCCGATGCTGAACGGCCTGTGCATCCGCCTCGACGGCGGGCAGCGCTTCGCTCCCAAGTAGAGCGGGGTGCGCGCGATCGACCTCGAGATCGACGTCACCGAGGCGGCCGGCCTGGGTGAGCCGGCACACGTCGCCCTCACGGTCACCGTGCCCGACGGCGGGGGCCAGGAGGGCTCGGCCGGGATGGCTCCGGTGGTGTGCTTCGCCAAGCCCGGGGCCGGCTATTCGCGGGGCTACTACACCACCGACCTGCCCGGGCCGGGACACGGCGTGGGCGCCCAGGCCGACTGGCACGCCGAGCGCGGCTGGATCTTCGTGTCGGTCGACCATCTCGGCGTGGGCGCGAGCTCGCAGCACGGGCCCGACGCGCTGGGGTTCGGCCCGGTGGTGGCGGCGAGTGAGGCCGCCGAAGCCGACGTGTTGCAGAAGCTGGCGGCCGGCACCCTGATCGACGGGCTCGGCAAGGTCGAAGACCCGGTGAAGATCGGCATCGGCCAATCGATGGGCGGCTCCTTGACGGTGGTGCAACAGGGTCGGTTCCACGGCTACGACGGCGTGGGCGTGCTCGGGTACGGGGTGCTCGGCACCTTGCCGCCGACGCCGCCGGGCACTCCGGCGCTCGTGCTGCCGTGGATGCCGCGGGATGCGCCGCTGGCCGAGGGGGTCATCACCAATGCGCCGGCGCTCGCCGCGCTCGATCCGGCGGCGAGCCCGGGGACCGACGCCATGGCGTGGGGGTTCCACTTCGACGACGTCGACCCGGCCGTGGTGGCGCGGGACATGGAGGACTACCCGGCCCGGCGTGGCGAGATGCCGCCGTGGGGGTCGGCGACGATCCCGAGCCCGCTGGTGTTGTGGTGCCTCGCACCCGGCTCGGTGCTTGTCGAGGCGGCTGCCATCACCGCACCGGTGCTGGTGGCGATGGGCGAGCGCGACGTGCTGGTCGACCCGCGGGGCGAGGTGCGGGCGTACGCGTCGTCATCGAGCGTCGACCTGTACGTCTGCCCGAAGATGGCGCACATGCACAACTTCGCGGGGACCCGCGAGGAGTTCTGGACGCGTATCGAGACGTGGGCGCACTGGGTGCGGGCGTTGCGGGCGTTGCGGGCGGGGCGGACGGCCAGGTGACAAGGTGATGGGGTGAGCGAACTGGAGCTGGCCGACGACCTCGGTTCGCTGCTGACGCTCGAGCGGGTCGACCGCGACCTGTTCCGCGCCCGCAACGCCAACTACGGGCCGCGCCAGACGCTCTACGGCGGGCAGGTGGCGGCGCAGTGCCTGATCGCCGCGGCGGCCACCGTCGAGGAGGACCGCCTGCCGCACTCGCTGCACGGCTACTTCCTCCGGGCGGGTCGGAGCGACCTGCCCGTCATCCTCGAGGTCGACCGCGACCGCGACGGACGGTCGTTCTCGGCCCGCCACGTCAACGCGGTGCAGGAGGGGGAGGTGATCTTCTCCATGGTGACGTCGTTCCACATCGAGATCGACGCAGCGGACGGCGACGGCGAGTTCGACGATGCGCCGCGACGCGAGGTGCCCGAGCCGGCCGTCACGCGGCGGGGCGGGTGGAACCCTCTGCTCGAGGTGCGCGAGGTCACTCCGACCGACTTCCTGAAGGGCGTCTTCACCGACTGCGCCTGGGTCCGGTCGCTCACGCCACTGGGGGACGACGTGTTGGTGCATCGAGCTGCGCTCGTCTACCTGTCTGACATCGGCACCGGGTTCGGCCAGCAGCCGGCGTCGCTGATCGGCCGCGGCGGGCCCTCTATCGACCATTCGATGTGGTTCCAGGAGCACATCCGCGCCGACGACTGGGTCCTGGTCGACCTGCGGCCGATCAAGGCCCGCAGCGCGCGCGGCTGCTACCACGGCTCGCTGCGGGACCCGGGCGGTGCGCTGGGGGCGACGGTGTATCAAGAACATCTGCTGCTCCCGGGGGCCATGTCGGAGGTCGCCGAGGCGGTGCTCCGGCACGAGGCCGAACTGGCGGCCCGCGAGGGTCGGGAGCCCCGCGACTTGGACGAGCTGCAGCGGGCGCACTTGGAGCACCCGGCGGGGCGCTGAACGGGCGGCCGCTTTGGCCCCCTGAACAGGCCCGGGCCTACTGTCTGGCCATGCCGATCGCCATCACCGAAGACCACCTTGCCCTGGGCCAGACGGCCTCGGATTTCCTCGCCAAGCACGACTCCCTCGGGGCGGCCCGGGCCCTGCTCGAGGCCGAAAAGGAGTCGCTGCCGCCGTTCTGGGGCGACCTGGCCGAGTTGGGGTGGCTGGGCCTGCACCTGCCCGAGTCGGTCGGCGGCTCGGGCTACGGCCTGTCCGAGCTCGTCGTGGTGGTCGAGGAACTCGGCCGGGCGCTCACGCCCGGGCCGTTCGTGCCGACGGTGATCGCCAGCGCGGTCATCGACGCCATCGGGTCCTCCGAGTTGGCGGCGCGACTGCTGCCGGGACTGGCCGACGGCTCGGTGACCGGCGGCGTCGGTCTCGTCTCCGACCTCACGGTGTCGGGGGGCACGGCCGCCGGGACGGCGCCGGCGGTGCTGGGCGGCGGCCTGGCCAACGTGCTCGTCGTAGTGGCGGGCGACGACGCCATCGTGATCGACGCCTCGGCGCGCGGGGTCACGGTGGAGGTGCCGGCGAACCTCGACCCGACGCGGCGCACGGCGCGGGTCACGTTGCGCGACTCAGCGGTGGAGGTGATCGCCGGCGGGGCGCGCACGCTGATCGACCTCGGGCGCCTGCTCGTGGCCGCCGAGGCCGCCGGCATCGCCACCGAGTGCACGGAGCAGGCCGCCGCCTACGCCAAGGTGCGCGTGCAGTTCGGGCGGCCCATCGCCACGTTCCAGGCCGTCAAGCACCACTGCGCCAACATGGCCGTGGCGTCCGAGCTCGCCATCGCCGGCGTATGGGACGCGGCGCGGGCCGCCGGCGAAGGCGGGGACCAGCTGTCGTACGCGGCCGCGGTCGCCGCGGCGCTCGCACTGTCCGCCGGCGACGAGTGTGCGCAGCTCAACACGCAGGTGCACGGCGGGATCGCCATGACCTGGGAGCACGACGCCCACCTGTATCTCCGCCGGGCCACCGCCCTCGAGGGCGTGGTCGGCGCCGAGGAGGCGGCGCGGGACATCACCGCGCTGGTTCGGAACGGGACGACGCGGGCCCGCACCATCGACCTGCCACCCGAGTCCGAGCCCATGCGCGACGAGGTGCGCGCGTTCGCGGCGCGGGTGAAGGGTCTGGACGACGCGGCGACGCGGGACGCCATGATCGAGTCCGGATACGTCATGCCGCACTGGCCCACGCCGTGGGGACGCGGCGCCGGCGCGGTCGAACAACTCGTGATCGAGCAGGAATTCAAGGCCGCCGGCGTGACCCGGCCGCAGTACTCCATCACCGGGTGGGTGATCCTGACCCTGATCCAGCACGCGACCGAGGACCAGGTGGCGCGCTGGGTCCTGCCGGCGCTGCGCCAGGAGGTCATCTGGTGCCAGCTCTTCAGCGAGCCCGATGCTGGGAGCGACGCGGCCGGGGTCAAGACCCGGGGCACCCGCGTCGACGGCGGCTGGCTGGTCAACGGGCAGAAGGTGTGGACCAGCGGCGCCCACTACTCGTCGTTCGGCCTGGCCACCATCCGGACCGACCCCGACGTCCCCAAGCACGAGGGCATCACAACGATGGTCATCGACATGCACGCCGAGGGCGTCGAGGTGCGCCCCTTGAAGATGACGACGGGGCAGTCGGAGTTCAACGAGGTCTTCTTCAACGACGTCTTCGTGCCCGACGACGACGTGGTCGGGCCGGTCAACGGCGGGTGGACCGTGGCCCGGGCGACGTTGGGCAACGAGAGCGTGTCCATCGGCGGCGGGCAGGGCGGCGGCGGAGGCGGTGCCGGCCAGACCGAGTCCATGGTGACGGCGCTCGACGCCCACCCCGAGCGCCTGCCGGGCGGCGCGGAGCGGATCGGCCGCTACGTGTCGGTGCACGAGGCGTTGGCCGATCTCAACATGCGGACCGCCCACCGCGCCGTGGTCGGGGGCGGCCCCGGTCCCGAGGGCAACGTTGCCAAGCTCGTGCTGTCCGAGCAGGGCCACGAGGCCTCCGCCATCCTCGTCGCACTCGGCGGGCCCGACTCGGCCTACGCGGAGGGAGCGGGGCTGATGACCTCGTTCATGGTGCTGATCCATCGAGGCATGTCGATCGCCGGCGGGACGTCGGAGATCAAGCGCAACCAGATCGGCGAGCGCATCCTGGGCCTGCCGCGGGACCCGCTGATCAACTGAGCCGGGCGGGCGCGGTTGGGGTTCCGCGTCGGGGGTTCGGCGTTCGGCGTCGGGCGTCGGGCGTCGGGTTCGGCGTTCGCGTCCTCAGGACTTGGCGCGGTCCGCCGCCACCGCGTTGGGGTAGGCGGCAACCAACCCGTTCAGCCCGGCGTCGGAGGTGTCGAAGCCGAAGACGTGGCGCAGCTGCGCGGTGACCGCCTGGCGGATGGCCGGCCAGCCCTGCGGGGGCGGCAGGTCGGGCGCCGTGCAGCCGTCGGTGGCCAGCGGCTTCAGCGACGCGGGGATCGGCACCTTGAGCGCCTGGGCGATGGCCAACAGGCCGCCCTGGCCCGAGCCGATCTCGCAGATGTCGGCGAAGACGAGGTGGCCCGCACCCTTCAGCAGGACCAGCCGCTTCGGCGCCCGCAGGTGGCCGTAGGCGGCGATCATCCCGCTGTCGGGCACCACGGTGTCGGCGGTGCCGGACATGAGCATCCCCGGTTGGTTCGGCACCTCGGCGGCGGCGCCCGCGCCGTGCGTGGCCTGGCCGATGCTGCCCACCGTCGCGCCCGCCAGGCCGATGAACGTCGTGACCTTGGGGTCGCTGGCGGCGAGCGCCTCCACCGCGGCGCCGCCCGAGGAGTGACCGACCGCCCCGACCAGCGTGGCATCGACGTGGCCGTGGAAGGGGCTCGACGCGGTGGCGTTCTCGTGGCTCATGAGCGCGATGGTCGCCTTGAGGTCGCCGACGTCGGTCGTCTTGGCGGTGGCGCCGGTCGGACCGCCCAGGACCTCGGTCAGGTCGCGGCTGAAGTGGTCGGGCGCGGCCACCACGAAGCCCCACGAGGCCAAGAAGGCGGTCAGGAACGTCGATTGGTCACGGAACCCGGCGTAGCCGTGGCTGAACACGACGAGCGGGTAGCGACCGGGGGCGACCGCGACGCCGGTCACACCACCGCTCGGATAGGTGACGCTGAAGCCGGCCGGTATCAGCTTCTTGAGTGCGGGCGGCAGCCAGGTGCTCACGTCGTAGGACGCCACGGGTTGCCCGGCGACGCTCGCCTTGGTGGCCGGGTACCAGACCTCGACCGGCGCGCCGTCGGTCGGAAGGGTGAGCGTCGTCTCGCCCACGCCGAGCGGCCCGGGGCTGGCGAACGAGGTCGCGCTCAGGTGACGGACGACCGCGACGGTGTCGCCGTCGACGACGTGGGTGCCGGCCGGGATCGCCGGCGCAGCCGCCACGGGACCGCCCGGCACGAAACCCAGCAGTGCGGCGGTAGCGGTGGCGGCAGCCACGAGGAGGGCGCGCACCGCGGCGCGGGCGCCGCCCGGCCGGCGGGAGCCCGGGGGGCGCGGCGCGATCGGCGCGATCGGCGCGATCGGCTCCAGCGGGTCGCTGGTCATGGTCGGGTCCCCTCCCCTGTCCGTCGCACCGGCGCCGAGGCTAACCCCGCGGCCTCGGTGACAGACCGACCACCGCGGCGCCCGCCGTCGTTGCCTCAGCGCTCGCGGAATATCGACTCGAGCGCCCGCCAATCGGTCGAGACGAAGCGGTGCGCGATGAGCCACCGGTCCTCCGCCGGCACGAGGCGGTCGCGATAGCGGCCCATGTGATCGAGACCGATCTCGGTGAAGACCGTGAAATAACTGGCGACGGTCGCCTCGGTCGGCGTGATGGCCTCGAAGCGAACGTTCGAAACCGTGTGGCGGACGATCCGTCTCGACGCCCCCTCCCCGCGCGCCGCCGCCGCGACGTCCTGCGCGTGGTGCGCGCCGGAGGACCCGCCGAAGCGAGCCACGATGGCGGCGCGCCCGCGCAGCGGATCCTGGCCCCTGATCTCGAGCTCGCCATCCTCGCAGAAGGCACCGGCGAATTGGTCGAGTTGGTAGCGGTCCCCCGCGTGCGTGTACTGCGCCAGCGTGTCGCGGCAGCACTCACGGGCCACCAGCTCCCACTGTTCCATCGGCATGACGCTAACCAACCTCGGTGAGCGGGGAGCGGCCGACAGGGGCGGCCGACAGGGAGCGGCCTCGTAGAGTGCGTGCCGTGGCAGAGACGCAGCCGGGTGCCGGCCGGGCCGAGGCGCTCTACCACCTGGTGGTCGGGCCACCCCGTTCGTCGCACGGCAGCGGCAAGGAGCGGGTCACGCCGGTCGAGGGTCTCTCGGCGCTCTCCCTCGACGCGCTGACGTCCGTCGCCTACGGGCCCGAGGCGATCATCCTCGTCTTGGCCGTGGCGGGCGGCGGCGCACTCCACCTCATCCTGCCGATCACGATCGCCATCGTGGCCCTGCTGGCCATCCTCGTTTTCTCCTACCGGCAGGTGATCGACGCCTATCCGAGCGGTGGCGGCGCCTACGCCGTGTCGCGGGCCAACCTCGGCACCAGGGTGAGCCTGCTGGCCGCAGCCTCGCTGGTGGTCGACTACACCCTCACCGTCGCCGTTTCGATCGCGGCCGGCGTGGCCGCGCTCCAGTCCGCCTACCCGAGCCTCAACGGGGCGACCATCCCGCTGTGCCTCGCGATCCTCGCCGTGATCACCCTGCTCAACCTCCGCGGCCTCGGCGAGACGGCCCGGGCCTTCCTCCTGCCGACGCTGTTGTTCGTCGTCGGGCTGCTCGTCGTCATTGCCATCGGCCTCATCCACCCCCTCGGCACCAACGAGACCCTGCAGGGGACGAGTCAGCTGCCCACGACGGGGTTCAAGGCGGTGACGATCCTCCTGGTCCTCAAGGCGTTCTCGGCCGGGTGCAGCGCCCTCACCGGCGTCGAAGCGATTGCGAACGGCGTGCCGCTCTTCCGTGAGCCACGGGCCGTCCGGGCCAAGCGCACCGAGGTGCTCCTCGGCCTGATCCTCGGGACGATGCTGCTCGGCCTCGCCGTGCTGGCGAAGCACTGGCACATCGGGCCCCGCTCCGGCCAGACCGTCCTCAGCCAGATCATGGCCATGGCGGTCGGCCGGAGCTGGGCCTACTACATCATCTCC
>DASZMN010000013.1:0-41653 GCA_035551835.1 Acidimicrobiales bacterium
CCTCAAAGGGCCCACTTGCCTCGCCGATTTCGAACGCGTGCTGCACGGCGTGGACGGCCATGTGCAGGCACCGTTCCGGAACCCCCAGCACGTCGACGCCGACATCGCCGAGCATGATCGACGACTTCGAGCGGCTGAGAATACGCCACACTTCGCCCGGGGGCGACGCGCAGTATGGGAGGGTGCGGTGCAGGTCGACGGTCTGCGCATAGCCGCTCGCCTCGCGCTGATAGGTGTGGGCGTGGTCGACCAGCGCGTGGGAAGGCGTCCCGAAGCCCGCCGAGCGCAGCACCTCCGCCGCACGCCCGAAATCGTCCGGGCTCACCAGGAGGTCCGTGTCGCGATAGACCCGCCCGCCGGTGGCGTAGAGCCACTGGGCGATCGACGGTCCCTTCAACAACAGCGACGGGACCCGGGCCCGGTTCAGCGAGGCCACGACCTCTTCGGTCACGTGGTCGACGGCCATGGTGACCGCCGCGCCGATCAATCCCGCCCGCACTCCATCCGCCATCGATCACGAGTATCGCACCGCACCGTGTACGGACGAAACCATTTCGGCGGACGCGCCGGGCGCGCCCGGGACGGTCAGACCGGCTCGTCCGCCAGGATCCGACCGAGGCGGCGCAGGCTCTCGTTCGCGCCGCCCAGGGTCAACTCGACCTGGCGCGTCAGGAGAAAGTAGCGGTGGAGTGGGTAGTCGCGGTCGACCCCGACGCCCCCGTGCAGGTGCGAGGCGGCGTGGACGACGCGCTGGCCGCCCTCGGCGGCCCAGTACTTGGCGACGGCGATCTCCGAGCCGGCGGGCAGGCCGGCAGCCAGGCGTGAGGCCGCCTGCCAAGCGGTGAGGCGGATGGCCTCGGTATCCACGTAGGCGTCCGCGGCGCGCTGGCCGACGGCCTGGAAGGTCGCGATCGGCTTGTCGAACTGCACCCGCGTCTTCGTGTACTCCGCCGTCAGGTCGAGGGCCGCTGCGCAGGCGCCCGCCTCGAGTATGCACAGCGCCGTGATCGCGTACTCCGTGATCGCCTGCACGATGGCGGCGCCATCCGACTGTTCGCCACCCAACCGTTGGTCGGCGGAGACCGGGGCGTCGGCCAGCTCGACGATCGCCTCGGGACGCCCGGTGGTCGTCGTCTGGCGCACGAGCGTGACGCCGGACGCCCGCGGGTCGACCACGAACACGCCCACCCCGGTCGCCGCGCCATCGGGCGCCTTGCACAGGGCCGGCACCAGGACGGCGTCGGCGGCGAAGGCAGCCGGGACGCAGGCCTTGGTCCCGCGCAACGACCACGAGCCATCGGCTTGGACGGTGGCCGTCGTGGCCGGCTCGGTGCCGCCGGGCAGGATCACCTCGCCATTGAGCTCGGCCAGCGCCGCGGTCAGCACGATCTCGCCGCTCGCCACCCCGGTCAACCAGGTCTTGCGCTGGGCGTCGGTGCCGAAGCGAGCGATCGGGATGGCGCCGTAGACCATCGTCTCGACGACGGGCACGTAGGCGGCCGTGCGCCCGGCCGCCTCGACCACGAGGCAGGCGGCCACGAAGTCGAGCCCGGCCCCACCGACGTCCTCGTCCAGGTGGATGCCGAGCAGCCCCGCATTCGCCAGCTCGCGCCACAGGTCGCGATCGAAGGGACCTTCGTCGCCCGCCTCGGCCTCGATCTGCTTCAGGCGTTCGTGCGTCGAGCGTTCGCCGAAGATCTGCGCGGCGAGCTGCCGGACGGCGTCCTGCTCTTCGCTGTAGGTGAAGTCCATGGGGTCTCCTCGTTCGAAAGGCTCAGCGCAGCGACCGCGGCATGCCGAGGCCGAAAATCGCAATCAGGTCGCGCTGGATCTCGTTGGTGCCCCCACCGAAGGTGAGGATGATCATGGAGCGGGCGTACATCTCGAGCCGCCCCGCGATGACGGCTGCGGGCGACCCCCGCGTGAGATAGCCGGCCTGGCCGATGATCTCCATCAGGGCGCGGAACGCCCGCAGATAGAACTCCGTGCCGAATACCTTGATGGACGACGCGTCGGCGACGTCGAGGTGCCCCTGGGTGCCCTGCCAAGCCACCTTCCAGTTGATCAGGCGCAGGAACTCGAGCTCGGCGTGCACGCGGGCCAGGTGTTCCTGCACCCACTCCTGGTCGACCACGCGCCGCCCGTCGGGCAGCTTCGTCGCCTGGGCCCACGCCCGCACGTCGGTGAGCACCCGCTCGATGATCCCCGGGGAGCACAGGGTGACCCGCTCGTGGTTCAGCTGATTCGTGATCAGGTTCCAGCCCTGGTTCTCTCCGCCGACCAGGCTCGTGGCGGGGACGCGCACGTCCTCGTAGAACGTGTAGTTGATGTTGTGGTCCCCCAGCAGCTTCATGGGGACGACCCGGATGCCCGGGGTGTCCATCGGCACGAGGAACATGGAGATCCCTTTGTGCTTGGCCACGTTGGGGTCGGTGCGGGTCGCCAACCAGATGTAGTCGGCGTCGCCGGCCAGGCTGGTGAAGACCTTGGCGCCGTTGATGACGTACTCGTCGCCGTCGCGCACGGCCCGGGTCGTCAACGAGGCCAGGTCGGTGCCCGCGTTCGGCTCGGTGTAGCCGATGCAGAAGTGGATCTCCCCCGCCAGGATCTTGGGCAGGAAGAATTCCTTCTGCTCTTGGGTGCCGAAGTTCATGATCGTCGGACCGACGGTGTTGATCGTCAACATCGGCACGGGCGCGCCGCTGCGCATCGACTCGTCGAAGAAGATGAACTGCTCGATGGCGGAGCGGCCCTGACCGCCCCACTCCTTGGGCCAGCCGACGCCGAGCCAGCCGTCCTGGCCCATCTGGCGGACCACCCGGCGCACCACCGGCCCGATGCCGTGCGATTGCGACAGCTCCTGTTCGAGCTCAGGGGTCAGAAGGTTCTGGTAGTAGGCGCGCAGCTCGCCCTTCAGCGCCTGCTGCTCGTCGGTGTAGGCAATCTCCATCGGTATCCCTCCCGGGATGGCGGGGGCCGCGTCCCCCCGCGTCGACGCCGCGAGGGCGGCGACCGGACCGCTGGGCTCGGCGCGATAGAACACGTTACAGTCCCGTCCGCCGAGGCGGCCAATGTCGGCTCGGCGGGCGCCGTCCTACCGACGGGTAACCTGCACGTCGTCCTCGGGCGGAAGCCCCGGGCGGACGATCGAAGCGAGGAGCGTTCACCATGCCTGAAGCCGTCATCGTTGCCACCGGTCGCACGCCGATCGGGCGGGCCAACAAGGGTTCGCTCGTGGAGTGTCGGCCCGACGACCTGAGCGCGCTCGTCATCAAGGCCGTGTTGGAGAAGGTTCCCCAGCTCGACCCGCAGACGGTCGAGGATGTCATCCTCGGGTGCGGACAGCCAGCAGGCGAGGCCGGCTACAACGTGGCGCGCGTCGCCGCCATCATGGCGGGACTGCCCGACGTGCCGGGTGTGACGGTGAACCGCTACTGCTCCTCGTCGCTGCAGACGATCCGCATGGCCGCCCATGCCATCCGGGCCGGCGAGGGCGACGTGTTCGTGGCGGCCGGCGTCGAGACCGTGAGCCGCTACATGCACGGCGCGTCGGACACCGGGCCGCACAACGCGGCCTTCGCCGACGCCGAGCAGCGCACGAAGGTGCGCACCCCCGCCGTCACCGAACCGTGGACGCCGCCGTCCGGCCTGCCCGACGTCTACATCGCGATGGGACAGACGGCAGAGAACGTGGCCGAGTTCGAGAAGGTCGGCCGCCACGAGATGGACGAGTTTGCGTTGATGTCGCAGACGCGCGCCGTCGAGTCACAGCAGAACGGCTTCTTCGAGCGCGAGATCATCCCGGTGACCCTGGCCGACGGGACCGTGGTGACCAAGGACGACGGCCCGCGCGCCAACACCACCCTCGAGGGTCTGTCCAACCTGCAGCCGGTGTTCCGCGAGGGCGGCACGGTGACGGCGGGCAACGCGTGCCCGCTCAACGACGGCGCGGCGGCCGTCATCGTCATGAGCGACACGAAGGCCAAGGAGCTCGGCATCACCCCGCTCGCCCGCATCGTGGCCAGCGGCGTGTCCGGCCTCAACCCCGAGATCATGGGCCTCGGCCCGGTCGACGCCTGCCGCCAGGTGTTGGCCCGGGCCAACATGACGATCGACGACATCGACCTGGTGGAGATCAACGAGGCGTTCGCGGCGCAGGTGATCCCCTCGGCCAAGCACCTCGGCATCGGCTGGGACAAGCTCAACGTCCACGGTGGTGCCATCGCCCTCGGCCACCCGTTCGGGCAGACGGGCGCCCGCATCATGACCACACTCCTCAACGGGCTCGAGGACGGGGGCAAGACCTTCGGGCTCGAGTCCATGTGCGTCGGCGGCGGGCAGGGCATGGCCATGATCGTCGAGCGGCTGAGCTGAGCTGACCGGCCGGGACGAGGCGCGGTCCGGAATCGGGGCCGGGCGCGGCGCCGGCGCTCTCAGCGCGCCGGCTCCGGTCCCCGCCAGAAGGAAGACTCGTCGATCGGAAGGCACATCCCGCAGAAGTCCTCGCCAAAGGGCGTGAGATGGATGCTGCGACGGACGATCCGCGGCAAGCGGCCGGCGCGCTTCATGGCGTCGGCCACATCGGGCTGCACCTCGAGCACCTGATAGCGAGCGGGTCCAGCCGCGGCGGTCGTCGACCGTTACGACTGGTGGGCGTGGGCCTGTTCGACGGCGGGAACAGGGCCCGGGTCGACGCCCTCCCGGGCCGCCAGCTCCAACGAGACGAGCTCGCCCAGGAGCGCGAGGTCGAAGAAACCGCCGAGATCGTCCTCGCCTTCGGCCCACACGTCGATCACGTCGGCCATGACCTCCTCGGTGGCGTCACGCACCGCGCCGAAGAGGGGGGGCACGGCCGCAGGCTCGCCCCCGTGCCGCAACAGCAGGAGGGTCATGGTCTGGCGTGTGATGTCGCCCCCCTGACCCCAACCGGCCAGCTCGTCGTAGGCGAGCGCCGGCAGCTCGCCGGCGAAGGCGGGTGACTTGGCGTTCAGGTTCACGCAGGACTTCCACCACCGTGCCGCCACGGCGCCCACACCACTCGCCCCGTAGGCGAGCGGGATGGTCCGGCCGATCCGGCGGGCCAACTCGGCGGCGGCGCCACGATCGGCGGCGAACGCGTCCCGTCGCCGCGCCAGTGACGCCACCGCGGCGGAGACGGAGGGCGCGCAGTCCGGTACCAGGCCGTCTCGGCTGAGCGCGCTCAGCACGGTCACGGTCGCTGCCCCCAGTGCGGCGCGCGCCGCCGGGCCTTCCGGCGCGATCGGGCACCAAGGGAACCCCGCATCGGCGGCCAGGCGGGCCAACTCGCCGTCGCCGCCGATCGCGACAACGTGCGCCCCCAGATCGAGGGCCTGCCGCGCGGCCGCGACGGTCTCGGGACTATCGGGACCACACGACACCGCCAGCACGAGGCAGGCGGGACCGACGAGACCCGGCAGCGCGCCGCCCCGGACCGCGACGAAGGGAACCGAGAGGTATGGACCCGCGACGGCAGCAGCGGCCTCGCACGCGGTGGCCGCCGCCCCGAGCCCGAGGCCGACGAGCGCGGTCGGCGAGGGACCTCCGGTCGTGGGCGGTCCGAACACGCGCCGCGCCGTCTCGAGGGCGCCCGCCAGGTGCTCGGGGAGCGACACCGCCGCCTCCCACATCCCCGCCGAGTCGAGGCGGGGCGGGCGGCTCACCCCTCGGCCGGCCCGGTGGCCCGCACCCCGTCCTTCTCGGCCTTGGCCGTCAGGCGGTCGTGCTCGGCGTCGCCCACGTCCGCCGCTTCGTCCACGAGCATGACGGGCACGCCGTCCTCCACCCGATAGCTCTTCTTGAGCCGGGGGTTGTAGAGGACGTCCTCGTCTTCGAACCACAGAAGGGGCCCCTTGTCTACGGGGCAGGCGAGGACGTCGAGCAGCAGGGGGTCGAGGCTCATGAGGGACTCCTCAATTCGGGTCGGCCGGCGAGCCGGCGTGGGCGGCGATCAGCTGCTGCACCTCGGACACATGCGCGGCGCAGAGCCCGGGGGTCCGCGCCTCGACGTTGAGGCGAAGCAGCGGCTCGGTATTGGACGGCCGGACGTTGTACCACCAGTCGTCGTGCTCCACGGTCAGCCCGTCGAGCAGGTCGACCGAGGCACCGGCGGCCTGCTCGGCGTCGGCGATCGCGGCAACCGTCGCCGCGGGGCTGGCGACCTCGGTATTGATCTCACCGGAGTCGGCGTAGCGCTGGAACGGCTCGAGCAGGGCCGAAAGCGGCTCGCCGCTCTGGCTGAGCAACTCGAGCACGAGGAGCGCCGTGATGATGCCCGAATCGGCACGAAAATTGTCGCGGTAGTAGTAGTGCCCCGAGTGCTCGCCTCCGAAGACCGCGCCGGTCTCGGCCATGACCTTCTTGATGATGGAGTGCCCGACCTGGGTGCGCACAGCCGTGCCCCCCATCTCGGTGATCACCTCGGGCACCACGTGCGAGCAGATGAGGTTGTAGAGGATCGTCTCGCCCGGATGCTTCCTGAGCATCGAGGCCGCCACCAGCGCCGTGGTGAGCGAACCCGACACGGGCTCGGCGCGCTCGTCGACGAGGAAGACTCGGTCGGCGTCGCCGTCGAAGGCCAGCCCGACGTCGGCACCGAGCTCGAGGACGGCTTTCTTCAGGTCGACCAGGTTCTCGGGCTGGATCGGGTCGGCCGGATGATTGGGGAACGTGCCGTCGAGTTCGGGAAAGAGGACCTCGACGTCAAAGGGCAACCGGTCGAAGACGATGGGCACCACCAGTCCACCCATGCCGTTGGCTGTATCGGCCACCACCTTGAGCGGGCGGAGCGAGGCGACATCGACGAACGAGATGACGTGGTCGGCCCACTCTCCGAGCAGGTTCAGCTCGCGATGGCCACCGGTGAGGGCCGGCACCGGTTCGCCGCAGATCTTTTCGGCCTCGGCCTCGATGTCGGCGAGGCCGGTGTCACGGCCGACCGGGCGTGCTCCCGAGAGGCACAGCTTCATGCCGTTGTACTGCGCCGGGTTGTGCGACGCCGTGAACATCGCGCCGGGAGCGTCGAGGTGACCGGAGGCGAAGTACAGGAAATCGGTCGAGGCGAGACCCAGGTCGGTGACGCCGACACCTTCGGACCGCACCCCGTCGGAGAAGGCGCGGGAGAGCTCGACGCCCGACGCGCGCATGTCCCGAGCCACCAGGATGTCCGGCGCGCCGGCGAAGCGCGCCATGGCTCGCCCGATGGCGAGGCACATGTCCGCGTCGAGCTGATCGGGCACCGTGCCGCGCACGTCGTAGGCCTTGAAGACCTTGTCCATCCGGCTCACGGGGCACCACCATAGGTGGCGGTCCGGGGACCCTCGGCACGGACCCGCCGTGGCGGGCGTTGCTCAATGGACCACGCCGCTCCCCGTAGCGATCGCGATGATGGCGACCAGGTTGAACGAGGCGTGCGCCACCATGTTCATGCCGAGACGCCCGGTGCGGTAGGAGACGGCGGCCAGCACGATCCCGAACGCGGCGAGGCCGGCGAACTGCACCCACTCGCCGTGCGCGGCGCCGAAGAGCACCCCGTCGCCGATCACGGCCAGGACGACGCCGGCGGTACGGGCGCCGCCGATCGCCTGAAGCGGCGTGAAAAGCCGGACGAGCGACTTGAGCAAGAGCCCGCGGAAGAACAATTCCTCGACCGCCGGCGCGAAGAGGACGGTGGCGATGGCGATGACGACGAAGCCGGCGCCGTGGGACGCCCCGGTGAGCCGCTGCGAGGGCGCGTTGAAGTTGTGGATGTCGTGTTGGAAGGGCGCGTACATGACCGCGATCAGGATCTGTCCGCCGATGCCGATGCCGATGCCGGCGAGGTCGATGAGCCGGAAGCGCAACCCGAGGTCGCGTGCGAAGTTGCGCGTGCCCTGGGTGCGGCTGGCCAGCCACGGGGCGCCGATGAAGCCGATCCACAGGCCGATCAGGGTGGTGACGACGTACCACTCCGGGGGGACGGTCGCCGTCGAGATGGCCTGCATCTGCGCCGCCGTCTTGCCCGCGATGGCCCCCGAGATCAGCGCAAAGATCGTGGCGCCCAGCTGGCCGACGAGGAAACCGACCACGGCAAAGACCAGCCAGACGAAGGCCTGGCGCTTCTCCTGCGGCGGGATCCGCGGGGTGTCGAGGAACGGCACCTCGCCCTCTTGGCCGTCGGGCGCGCCGGGCGCGCCGGGCGCATCCCCGGGCCGGAGTGGGGCCGCGGCGAGCGACGGGTCGTACGCGCCGTACGGCGCGGGCGCGAGCAGGGCGCCGCCGGCCGGGGGCACCGGCGGGGGGCCCGGCGGCTGGACCCGGTCTCGGGGCACGTAGCCGGCCGGGGCCGGCCCCGGTGGCCGGGCGGGCGGGCCGGCGGCGGGCGCGCCGGGCTCGGGGTCGCTCATGGAAAGACGATACCGGCGTGCCATGGCCCCGGGACCTGCAGGTCGGGGCGGCAACACACCTGGTGAGGGGCGGTCACCGTCGCGCGAAGTCGGCGCCTAGCATGGCAGGGGTGAGTCCACAGCGTGCCGACAAGCCCGCGAGCCGTCCGAACGCGCCCCAGAACGGGGAGGGCGGCGGTCCGCCCCAACCCGGGGCGCCAACCGGCGGACAGAGCTGGCGTTGGCTCTGGGGCGTCCTCGCCATCGGGATCGTCGCCATCCTTCTGGCCGTCGGCACGATCCACACCAGCAATGCCAAGACGCTCACGTACACGAAGTTCCTGCAGGAAGTGCAGTCCAAGCAGGTCTCCACGGCCAAGATCTCCAATTCCTCCGGAGAGATCAGCGGGAACCTGAAGGACGGGACGAGCTACCAGGTCCAGGGCCCGAGCCCCTCGCTCCCCAACGACGTCACCACGATGCGCAACGACGGCGTCGAGGTCAGCTTCCCCACGCAGGGGTCGAACCTCCTCGGCGACATCCTCCCCTACGTGTTCATCGTGGCCATCGGCGCGGCATTCATCTTCTTCATCGGGCGCCAGACCCGGGGCCAGATGTCCGGCATCATGTCGATCGGACGCTCCAAGGCCAAGACCTTCAGCAGTGACCGCCCGTCGACTACCTTCGAGGACGTCGCCGGCTACACCGGCGTGAAGCAGGAGATCAGCGAGGTCGTCGACTTCTTGAAGACTCCCGCCCGCTTCAAGGAGATCGGGGCCAAGATCCCCAAGGGGGTGCTGCTGGTCGGCCCGCCGGGCACCGGAAAGACGCTGATCGCCCGGGCCGTGGCCGGCGAGGCCGGGGTGCCCTTCATGTCGGTCAGCGGCTCGGACTTCATGGAGATGTTCGTCGGCGTGGGCGCCAGCCGGGTGCGCGATCTCTTCCAGACCGCTCGCAAGCAGGCGCCGGCCATCGTCTTCGTCGACGAGATCGACTCGATCGGCCGCAAGCGCGGCGCCGGCCTCGGCGGCGGCCACGACGAGCGGGAGCAGACGCTCAACCAGATGCTCTCGGAGATGGACGGCTTCGACACGGGCGAGGGCGTCGTGATGATCGCGGCGACGAACCGGCCCGACATCTTGGACCCGGCGCTGCTGCGCCCCGGACGCTTCGACCGCCAGATCGTGGTGCCCCTGCCCGATCTCGATGAGCGCCTCCCCATCCTCCAGGTGCACTGCAAGGGCAAGCGGATGGCCTCCGACGTCGACCTGAGCGTCGTGGCGCGGGGCACGCCCGGCATGTCGGGTGCCGACCTGGCCAACCTCGTCAACGAGGCCGCGCTGCACGCGGTGCGCCGCGGCAGCGCCGAGATCGCCATGGCCGACTTCGAGACGGCACGCGACCGCGTCCTCCTGGGCCAGCGGCGCGAGTCGATGGTGCTCTCCGAGGACGAGAAGGAACGGATCGCGTACCACGAGGGAGGTCACGCCGTGCTGGCGTACGTCCTCGAGCACGCCGACCCGGTGCACAAGGTGACCATCCTGCCGACGGGCATGGCGCTCGGCGTCACCCACCAGTTGCCGATGGAGGAGCGTCACATCCACCCGCGCAACTACATCGAGGACTCCCTGTGCGTCCGCATGGGCGGTCGTTGTGCCGAAATCCTGGTCTACGGCGACCTTTCGACGGGCGCCGCCAACGACCTCGTCGGCAACACCGAGCTGGCGCGCAAGATGGTGCGCGAATGGGGCATGAGCGAGGCGATCGGCCCCATGGCATGGGGCTCGCAGGGGCAGGTGTTCCTGGGCGAGGACCTGATGCACACGCGCGACTACTCCGAGGACACCTCCAAGGTCATCGACGACGAAGTCGAACGGATCTTGCGCTCGGAGGAGCAGCGGGCGATGGACGTGTTGAGCAAGCACCGGGGCGGGCTCAACGCCATCGCCCGTGCGTTGCTCGACAACGAGATCATCGACGGGGCCGAGGTGGCCCGCCTGGTCGACGAGGCCCACGGATCGCCGGTCCACGGCGAGGGCGTCAAGTCGGTGCCCCACTTCAACGAGACCGCCATCGGCGCACCCGGCGACCTCTCGATCGCCAACGGGGCGCACGGCGCGGCCGAGGCGACAAACGGAGCGAGCGCCGCCACCGCCAACGGCCACAACGCGCACGACGAGCCGGAACCCGCCGACGGCCCCGTCGTGGTCCCGGCCACACCGGCGGTGCCCTCGGCGACGGGTCGGACGCCCGAGGCCGAGGCCTGGCCGCCACCGCCCTGGCCGCCCGCCGAGCCGGGTACCGCGACCCCCGAAGGATCCTCCGGCAGCTAGGACACCTCTTCCCCCACGACCCTGCGGGGCAGCCGGGCGGAGCCGGAATCACCGAACCAAATCGGGCCGGGCGGCGTCATGAAGGGGGATGGTGGAGGCACAGCTGGCCGAGTGGCTCGAGGAGGGGTACGTCACCTCCTTTCGCACGGCCTGCCTGATCCTGGGCAACCGCGCCGACGCAGAAGACGCCGTTCAAGAAGCGTTCCTCCGGGCGTGGCGCTTTCGCGACTCGCTCACCTCGGTGCCGAGCATCCGGCCGTGGCTCTACCGGGTCGTCGTCAACTCGTGCTACTCCAAGCTGCGCCACGAGATCCCGCACCGGGACCGTCGCGCCGGTGACGGGCCGCTGGCGCACCTGCCCGCCCCGGGGGCCGGGCCCGAGGTCAGCGCGGAGCGGGGTGAGGTGGCCGACACCGTGCTCGCCGCCCTCCAGCGACTCCCCCTCTCGCTGCGGGTGCCGGTGGTGCTGCGCTACTACGCCGATCTGAGCGAGCGCGACATCGCACGCGCCATCGGCCGGCGCCAGGGCACGGTGAAGTCGAGGCTGCACGAGGCGCGCCGCCGGCTGGCAGACGACCCCGAGATGAGCGCGCTCGCCCGCGCCGACGACCGGGCCGACGAGACGACCGCCGAGGAGGCCGGATCATGACCATGCTCGACGACGACCGATTATCTGTGCTCCTGCGCCAGGCGGCGGAGGCGTTCGAGGTGCCGGTGGCGGGGCCGGACGAGATAGTGGCGCGCGCGCACATCGGGCCTGCGGTGGGTGACGACGGGGACGACAAGGTCGCCGAAGACGGACGAGCCGGCGCGGCCGACGAAGATCCGGCGACGTCGGCGGTGTCCGGCCGCGGGCGGCGGCTCGCCGTGGCGGCGGGCCGACACCGGATCGTTTCGGTCGCAGCCTGTCTGGTCGTCCTGTTGTTGGTGGCCGGCACGATCGGCGCCGTCGTCCGCTCGCCCTCGACTCCGAGGGTCACGGCGGGACTGCGGGCGCCCAAGGCGGCCGGGTCGGGCGATGGCGCCGGCCCGCAGGCCACGACCACGACGCCGCATGCCGGGCTGCCGTCCGGGTACGGTCAGAACGACGCGCCAGGGCTCCAAAGCACGGCGGGCGGCACGGCAACCGGCGCGCCGCCGAGCACCCCGTCGCTCCCCAAGGGCTCGGTCGGGCAGTCGGCCAAGGTCGAGCAGACGGGGACCCTCGGCTTGGCCGTCGCTCGGGGCAACCTGACGCGCACGATGACGCGCCTGACGGGCCTGGCCGTCGCGTACGGCGGCTTCGTCGCCAACTCGTCGAACCAGAGCGAATCGGGCGGGGGTGCGCCGTTCGGCGGCATCACGCTGGAGGTGCCCGTCGACAACTTCTCCGCCGTGTTGAAGCAGGCCGAGCAGTACGGCAAGACGTCGAACGTCTCGACGAAGGCCACCGACGTGACGGGCCAGTACATCGACTTGCAGGCGCGCCTCTCCGCGCTCGAGGCGAGCCGCCAGCAGTACCTCACGATCCTGGCCAAGGCGACCAGCATCGGCGACATCCTGGCCGTGCAGGAGCAGCTCGACAGCATCCAGTCCCAGATCGAACAGCTGCAGGGCCAGCTCCAGGTCCTGACGAGCGAGACGTCCTACTCGACATTGAACGTGACCGTCAGCGAGAACGGGCCCCCGCCGCGACCAGGCCCGCTCCCCGAGTCTGGCCTCGTGCAGTCGTGGCACGACAGCGTCGGCGGTTTCGTCGCCGGCGCCGAAGGGGGAATCCGACTGGCCGGTCCATTTCTCTTCGCTCTGCTCTGTCTCGCCATCGTGGCGGTCGGCGGGCGCCTGCTCTGGCGCCGCTACCAGCGCCACCGCCTGTAGCGATCAGAGGCCGATGGGGGCGGCCAAGGGGAGGCCCGGCATCGTGACGGCACCCACCATCCCGCCGGGGGTCAGGTCCTCGCTGACCGCCATGGGGCCGGCGCCGCGCACGACGATGGGATCGAGCCCCGCCTGGGAAAGCGTCGCACCCGAGATCAGCGCCGTCGCGCCCGGCTCGAGCTCCACCGAGGTCATGAGACGCTGGCGCCCCGGTGCCACGGCGTAGGCGCTGAACGACTCGCGCGCGCGGCCCAGGTTGACCACCGCCAGCGCCTGTGGGGCCGCGCCGCCGACGGGGAGGTTGCCGCCCGTCCCGGGCGGCGGCACGATCCACTCGTTGGTCGGCGTCCCCGAGGTGAGGGCGTCCACCGCAGTGGCAAGACCGGCCTGGGGCGCCGAGGCCGAGCTCGGACCGGCCACGAAGCGACTCACGACGACGCCGGGTCCGCCGGTCGCGTCCACCTCGGCCGAATAGGGGGCATCGACCGGAATACGCGTTTGGGTGCTCGTTTCGACGGACCACGACGCACCGGGCGCCACCGTGGTCGTGAGGGGGGCGAGCGGTCCCGAGGCCAATCGCAGGTGCAGCGACACCGCCTCGGGGACGGTGCTCGGGTTGAAGACGTCGATGTGCGACGCTCCCCCCGCAACCTCTTCCGCCTGCGGGATCGCCCAGTGGTCCTCGGGCTGGGTCAGGCCGTTGACGATGGCGAGACCAGCCCTCGAACCGGGGAACGTCTGGAGCTCCGAGGCCACGACGCGACCCGTGCGCGCGGTGACCACCGTGCTCACCTGTGTCGCCTGCTGCACTTCGGACCCCACGTCCTTGACCACCATGGCCCCCGGGCCGAGCACGATGCCCTGGTAATTGATCGGCTGCACTGGGCCCGTCGGGGTCTCGAAGCTCAGATCGACGACGACCGGAGACGACGTCGGGTTGAGGAGCGCAACGGACAGCGCGTTGGAGCCGGCCGTCGACCCGTCGGGGAAGTACCAGACGGCCGACGTCGCGCTCTGACAGGGAGCCACCGACCAGCCCGTCGACCCGTGCACCGCCTGCGACACCGCCACGCCGCCGCCGGCGACGGTGACCGTATCGGCTTCGAAAGACCCCGACGACACGCTCGGCAGTGACGGCGCGATGGCGCCCCGCGCCGGCACCGAGACCGCGGCGTGCACCGTGGCCCCCGAGTCGGAGACGGACGTGACCTCGGCGTCCGCGGCCCGGGCGGTCGTGTTGGAGAGCACAAGGAAACCGGCGGCGGTGCCCGAGGCCGTCGTTTGCCCCGCGCAATACCACGCCGACGACTCGGCGTCGGGCGGGCTGACCAGCGACGCGGGTGCGGCGGGTGCGGCGGAGGGGGCGGGCGAACCCCTTGTGCCCACGACGACACCGACCGTCACGATCACCGCGGCGACGACGACCAGCACCGGCCAGCGGCGCTCCGAGGTGTGGTGTGCGGCCCGGCCGTGCTGAGCCGGGCTCACGACGCGCTCCGGTGGCCCGGTCGGGGTTTGGCGCGACGGCGACCGAGGAGCGCGGCCGCGAGGACGACCCAGACGACGACCTCGGCCAAGACGGCCAACGGCACCCAGGGGACCTGCGACAACGTGAACTCGGCGCGGCCCTTGCCCGTGACGTACTGCGCCGCCCATCCGAACGCGGGCTGCCCACGCACCGATCGGCCGTCGACGGTCAGGGCAAAGCTGCCGGCCGGCGCATACCCGGCGTAGACCGTGCCCGACGCGATCGGGCTCGCTCCGGGCGACGACCTCGACAGCGAGGACAGGACCGGTTGCCAGCCCACCACATCCGCACCGCTCGGGTACGACCACGATCGCACGACGGGCAAGGGTGCAACCCGCTGGCCGAGGTCAGGCATGGCCTCGTCGTTCTCGAATACCTGCACGCCGACCTCCCCCGGGACGACGTGCAGGTCATCCTGTCCGAGCAGCGCGGTCTCGAGCCCATGCGGCGGGGGGGCGTTGACCGAAGGGGTGAGCGAGCCGACCGTCGAGGGTGCCAGGCCTTCGACCACGACGACGTCGCGCACACCCGCCGACGCCAGGAGGCGGCCGAGGTGCACGGTGCCGCCGGAGGTCGCAAGGCGCACCGCGTCAGCGACGAGTACGGCCGGGCCCGGGCCAGCCGGGGTGAGCACCTGCGACGTGTCCGGCAGGTCGCCTGGCGTCAGGGCGTAGGCGAGCCCCGGTTCGACCGACCACCCCCCGACCGGGAGTGCCCGCGGGTCACCGAGCCACAAGACCCGAGAGCTGTCACTCGCCCCGGGATGACCGAGGAAGGACAGCGGCTGTTCGATCCCCTGGGACGGCAAACCCCACCGACCACCGATCGTCGCCGCAACGACGGGGAGCAGGCCGACCGCGACGAACACGACGGCGGCGACGCTGGTCACCTGGCGCCACCCGAACTCGCGTCCGGAGAGGTCGTTCTCGAACGATGAGATCCCCACGCCGACGCAGGCGGCGATCGCCAGCGCTGCCGGCGCGAGCACGACCGTCAATGAGGGCGAGAACGACCCCATTTCGCTCCGCACGGCCGCCAGCGCCAGCCCCCACGACGCGCAGGCGGTGACCCACAGCCGCGCCGCCCAGAGGAGCCTGATGCCACGTCCGAGCGCGAGCGGGAGCGCGGCCGCAGCGATCAGCAGCCACACGAGCGGTGAACGGGCGGTCGGCCCGACTGCAAAGCGGATGATCTCGCCCCAGTCCGGTGCCGTCGCTCCCGCGACCGGGAGTCCGAAAATGGCCACCGAGCCCTTGCCGGCCAGCGCCGTGCCCACCACCCAGGGCGCTGCCAGCACCAAGGCCACCACCGTCGCCTCGAGCGCCACCACCAGGACACGCCATCGCACCTCGCGCGCTCCCACGAGCACGGAGCCGACAGTCCAAGCCAGCGCAGTGACGAGAACGAGCGGCGCCAGGGCCGGCGCGAACGCGGCGCCGGCCGCGATGAGGGCGCCCAAGATCGCGACCTGCCCAGCGGTCCGCTCGCGCCAGCGCGTACCGGGTCGCAATGCGTAGGGGTCCAACCCGCCGGCCCGGGCGAGCCACAAGGCGATGAACGGGAAGACCGCGTAGGCGACGAGGCCGTCCCAGCGGCCGGCACCCAGCGAGCCGTAGGGCAGCGGCAGTCCGAGGTAGGCGATGACCGCCACCACGCGCGCCCGCGGCGACACGAGAGGCCGCATGAACCTCGCCACACCGAGGGCACCCAGGGGAATGCACCCCAACAGGAGCACGCGTTGCAGCGTGCCCATCGCGCCGAAGAGCACGGTGCCCGTGATGCCGAAGAGCCCGAAGATCGGCGTGGCGGGTGCCGTCGTGCCGACGCCGATCGACTGCCAACCCGAGAAGAAGTGGTGCCAGGTGGTCGACCACGAAGGCAACGGCGCCAGCTGGCCGACGAGTGGGAGGGTGCCGAAGAACAGGTCGCGGGTGCCGAGCGCGATCACGAACAGCGCCACGAGCACCGCCACCAGACGCTGGCGCCCCGTGCTCAACGGGGCAGCGCGTACTCGCCGGCCGAACCGGTCTCGGCCGGCTCGACGACCCAAGTCGTCGAGCTCGTCGAAGTCGGAGTCCTCGCTGAAGGCCGACCCCACGCTCCCGGTTAGGACCGCCACCTCGGCTCGCTCGTTCTCCCGCTCCGCGCGCTCTGGGGAGAGGGCTACCGAATTCGCAGCTTCGAGGCCTTGGTGGGACAGGCGACTCAAATAGCGCGAGAGACGCGCGCTGCCGCGCAGCTGCAGACGACGCACCTCACTGTCGGGGAACAGGCGATGCTCGGCCAGTTGTCCCCGGAGCAACGAGATCTCGGTCAGGCGGCGGGCGTTCCACGTCCAGGCACCGAACACGGCCCGGGTCCGTGCCCCGTCCCGGGCGAAGAGGGCGACCACCACCTCGCCGAACGCCAACAATGCTGCCTGCGGCAGGACCCTCACCAGATGAGTCCGGCTGTAGCACTTCAGCACCGCGCGCAGCTCGTGGCGCCGTTGCAGTGACTGCAAGGTGGCGGGGTGCCCCCTCCGGGGAGCCCGGCCCGCCGAGACCGGGGCCAGCCCGCTAGCGACCGTCTCGCGATGCCGCACTCGCGCGTCCGGCGAGACGACCACTCGCGAGCCGGCCACCTGGCAGCGCCACGACAGGTCGAGGTCCTCACCCATGGCGATGATGCCGGGGTCGAAGCCGTTGAGCTCGCGGAACAAGTCGGCCCGGATGAGGATGCAGCCACCGGGGGCCACAAAGACGTCACGCACGGCGTCGTGCTGTCCGTGGTCGACCTCACCCTCGAGGATCCGGTCGACCACTGCGCCCGTCTTGTCGCAGCTCATTCCGACGTGGAGGAGGATGCTGGGGTCGTCCCAATGCACGAACTTGGGCGAGACGACGCCGGCGTTGGAGCGGAATGACTCCTCGACGAGCTTGTGCACGGCGTCGGGGTCCAGCGCAACGTCGTCGTGGCACAGCAGGTAGAAGGCGGCGCCCTCGACCATCCCCAGGACCTCGTTCGTGGCGGCCCCGTAACTGGGAAGGCCAGGGAGGTGCCGGACGAACGCGTCGGGGAGCACCCGGCCGACGCGTTCGGTGACCTCGGTCGGGTCCCGACCGTTCGCGAGGACCAGGACCGAGAGCTCCTCGTAGTCCTGGGCGGCCAGGGAGGACAGTGCCTCGTCGAGCCAGGGGCCGGGCTCGGTGGTGACCATGACGGCGACCACGGCCGGCACTTGGGCGTCCATCAGGTGAGTGAGGCTATCTGTTCCGCGATATCCCCCCCAGGCACGGAATTCGTGCGGTGTGCTTGCTACTGTTTAACAAATATGATACTGTAGTAGAAGAAAAGATACGGGACCGAGGGCCGGGACCGTGCCGGCAGATCGACAAGTGAACGGACAAAACAGGAGGCATCATGCCTGACGTGACCACCAATATCAGCACCCTCTCGAAGGGTGTCACCGACCTCGCCCGAGATGCGGCCTACGTTGCCGTCGGCCTCGGGGTCCTGGCGTATCAACGGGCCCAGGTGCAGCGGGTCGAGCTCCAGAAGCGCCTCTCCAAGGAGCTGCCGCTCGACCAGCGAATCGGCGACGTCCGCCAAGGCGTGGCCAAGGGATTCCAGCAGATCGACGACTTGGCCGAGTCAGCCGCGCAGTTCGTCGAGACCACGCTGCAGCCCATCGAGGACAAGCTGCCGGCGTCGGTGTCGCAGCTCACCACCAAGGCGCGTGAGCAGGCGCGCGAGGTGCGGATCCAGATCCGCCAGCGCGTCAGCGCCTAACCAGCCGCTTCACGAGCGCGTCGACAACGCTCGCCGTCAGTCCGCCTCCCACGAGGCCAGGACGTCGGCGAGCGTTGTCGCGAGCGGGATAGACGGCTGCCACCCCGTGGCCGTGTGCAACCGCTCCGCGTCCCCGCGGAGAACGGGCACGTCGACGGGCCGCACGAGCTCGGGGTCCGTCTCCAACGTCAAGTCGGAGCCGGCCAGCTCGAGCAGCTGGGCGGCCACGTCTGACATGGCCACGTCGCGGCCGGAGCAGACGTTGTAGATCTCCCCGGGCGCACCGTTGTCGATCAACCGGCGATAGGCGACCACCACGTCACGTACGTCCGTGAAGTCCCGGCGCGTCGTCAGCGTGCCGACACGCAAAGAACTCGCGCCCGACCGGCGTGCCTCAACGATGCGCTTGGCCAGTGCGGGCACGAAGAAGTTCGGCGACTGCCCGGGGCCGATGTGGTTGAACGGACGCACGATGATCACGGGCTGGCCATAGCCGCGCCAGGCCTGGAGGGCCACCGCTTCGGCGGCCAGCTTGCTCGCGGCATACGGGCTGGCCGGCGCCGTCGGGGTGGACTCTCCCAGCGGGAGTTGCTCGGGGTCGACCACGCCGTAGACCTCTGCCGAGCTGACCACCAGCACCCTGGCCTGGGGCCGCGTGCGGGCCGCGGCCAGGACCTCGGCCGTCCCCAGCACATTGACCCGCAGGACCTCGCTCGGCTTCTCCCAGCTGTCACCAACGTGTGTCATCGCGGCGAGGTGGTAGATCGCGTCAGGTGCAACATCGGACATCACGCGCCGCACGGCATCGCCGTCCGCGACATCTGTTTCCACGTCGATGACCGCGACTTCGTCCCCGCTGTCCTTGAGATGCGCGGCCAGCCACTGGCCGACGAAGCCTTCTCCGCCGGTGATCAGGGCACGCATGGCTGCACCATACAGCGGGGCACGGAATTGATGTCCCATTGGGGATTGGCCTCCATACTGGAACCCTCGCAGCGTGTCCCGGCCGGGTCGTGTGACTCCGTGCGGAACCAAACGCTGACCTGGGATGCATCGAGGACCAAGACGTGAGCCTGGATGGGCGTGCGAGTCACCTGCCCAGCAACTCCGCGTATACCGCCCGGATCCCGGCGATGGTTGCGGCGGCAGGATACAGGCTGGCTCGCGCGACACCCGCCGCTCCCAGCCGCTCGCGCTCAGCTGGATCGTCAAGCAGCCACGACAGCACGCTGGCCCATTGCGCAACGTCGTCCGGTGCCACCAGTTGCGCCGCACCTGCAGCGATCTCGCGTAACGCGGGGATATCAGACGCGAGCACAGCGGTCCTTTGGCTCATCGCCTCAACAACGGGAAGGCCAAAGCCCTCGTGGCGGCTCGGGAAGGCAAACACGGTGGCCTCTGCGTAGAGCGCCCAGAGCTGCTCCTCACCGATCGGGCCGAGTTGTCGAAGCTGGTTCCCGAGGCGAGCACGAGTGTCGGGGGAAATTTGGTCGTCGCCAAGCCAACCGTCGTAGCCGACCAAAACGAGCAGTGTGTCCGTGCGACCCAGCCGCGCCATCGCCTCGACCAGAGTCCCAACTCCCTTGCGCGGTTCGAGGCTGCCGACCCACAGCACGAAGTCGCGGCCGGCCAGGCCCAGCGCATCGAGCAGCGCACGGCGCAGCTCAGGCGATTGCTCCGGCGGCGCGATGCCGTTGGGGACGACCCGGATTCGATCCGCTCGGACCTTCGAATGCTCGAGTATCTCCCCAGCCGCGGCCTGGCTCCCCGTCAATACCAGGTCGGCGCGTCGGGCGGCCGCCGCGAGCCCTTTCCGATGGAAGCGCCGGCCGAACCGTGGAAAGGCCTCCGGAAAGATCTCGGGCGCCGCGTCGTGCACGGTCACGACGAGCGGCCTCGCGGAGCGAGGCGGAACGGCGACCGACGGCGCGTGGACCAGATCCGCACCGTGCAATCGACCGAGTTGAGGCTGACCAACCGCATGCCATGCCTCATAGAGCAGCGGCCGCGGTAACGGGAACACGACCGTCCGGTCGAGCTCGCCAGGTGCGACACCGACGCTTTGGAGAGCGCGGGAAACGGCCTCGGCGGAATGCCTCGCCGTGAATGGCACCACTTCGTCGTCATAGAGACGAGGCAGTAAAGTGAGCAACTGTGCCGTATATCGACCGATTCCGCCGGGCGACCGGTACAAGAGCTGCTCGGCATTGACCGCCACTCGCACCAAACTTCTCCTCTCGGTCCAACCCGTTAGCGACGGTGGAGGTTCCGAACACGCACTGATACAGATGCTCCGCTCATTGTCGGCCGCGGGATGGGATTGCCACGTTGCCATGCCCGACGAGTCCAGTTTGGCCAATGAGTATGACGCTGCTGGCGTGACTGTACATGTCGTGCCTATGGAGCGGGTTACGACGAGCGGAAGCGCCGCGAGATGGGCCCGCTACGCCGTGCGCTGGCCGGTCACGGTACTCCGACTGGCCCGACTCGCTCACCGGCTTGATGCCTGTGTGGTGCATTCGAACTCGCTCCACTGTTGGTACGGCTGGGCTGCCGCGCTCCTCGTGCGCCGTCCACACGTCTGGCACGCAAGGGAGATCGTCTTCCAGTCGGGGCCGGCTCTGCGCCTCGAACGTCTCTTGACTCGTCGCTTCGCAGAGACGGTCGTCGCGGTTTCGGCATCGGTGGCCGCACAACTTGACCCACGCAACGTGGAGGTCGTGACCGACGAGCCCGATCCCAATGTTTTCAGACCGGATCGCGCCGGGATCTTCCGCCAGGCGGTAGGGATCCATGACGACACGCCGCTTGTCGGCTCCGTCGCCCGCATCGACACCTGGAAGGGTTTCGAGGTGCTCCTCACCGCGTTCCCCGCAATGCGCCGGGATTGCGCGGCCTTGGAGCTGGTGGTCGCGGGGTCCGCGGTCGAGGGCAAGGAACCCTACGAGTTGGCCCTGAGAAGCCGTGCGGCGGCGATGCCGGGCGTCCATTGGCTGGGCTTACGGCGCGACGTCGCCGACCTCATGGCCGATCTGGACGTCTTCGTACAGGTTTCCACCCAGCCGGAGCCGTTCGGCTTGGTGGTCGTGGAAGCGTTGGCAAGTGGAGTACCCGTCGTCGCGGGCGCCGAAGGTGGCCCCCTCGAAATCCTCGGCGGTGACGCAATTGACGGACCCGTTGCCGCCGGCCGACTGGTCGCGCCGGGTGATCCCGGCGCGCTCGCCGAAGCCGTCGTACAACTCGTTCCCGCCCGTACGAACGCAGACCTCCGCCGTGCTCGCCGACCTCTGCGCGACCCGGACGGATCGCAATTCGCCGCTCTTTTTGATCGCCTGTGTCCCCGGCAGCCATGAGCGTCACGAGGTCCGGGATTCAGTTGGCCGCTGGCACCAAGAGGTCCCGATAGAACCGCGAAAGCTCGACCGCAAAGAGTGACCAGCTGAACTTGCTCACCCGCTCGAATCCTGCCGCCTTGAGTCTGGCGGTGACTGATTCGTCGTCGAGGACGTGCGCGATGCCCTCGATCAATCCTTGCTCGTCGTCCGGCTCGACCAACCAGGCCGCCTCACCCAACACTTCGGGCAATGAACCCGCGCTCGTCGCCACGACCGGAACGCCCACCGCCATTGCCTGCAGCGGCGGAAACCCGAATCCTTCATAGATTGACGGATACGCCAAGAGCGATGCGCGATGCAGCAACGCGGTGAGTGTGACCTCGTCGATCCAACCCGTTCGGAATATTCTCTCCCTCGCCCGGGCAGCGCTGATCGCAGCCGACAGGTCCGCCTCTCCCCACCCCCGCTGTCCCGCGAGTACGAGGGCAATCCCTGGATCCTTGCTCGCCACGGCATCGAACGCCCGCACCAGAGAAGGAAGGTCTTTGCGGGGCTCCGACGTCCCGATGGACAGGATGAAGCGTTCCGGTTCTGGTTCAAGGAGCTTTCCTACGATTTCGCGTGCGGCATCACCGCTGACGACTGGGAGGCTTGGAACTCCCGGCGCAACCGTTCGCACGCGTCCAGGGTCGACGCCGAACGACTCGATCACCTCGGACGCCACGAATTCGGAATCGGTGTGGATCCACGCGCCGCGGCGCAATGCCCTCGCAATCAGGTCGGCGTAGTCGGCCGCAGCGGGATTGCGCAACTTGGGAAAGCGGAGCGGCGTGAGATCGTGCACCGTGACAACCTCGGCAGCCTTTGCAGTCGGGTGAGACTCTGAATTGGTCCCGTGCACGATGTCGACCTGACCGATGAACCATTCAAGGGGTGGCGTGTCATACCGACCCCAAATCGCCTGGAGAGGTCGAGCCGGCATGGGGCGACGTGCCAACGGGACCCCTGCGGGCACCAGCCGCCGGAGTTCGTCGTTGCGGCGCCACGTGACCGCGTAGGCCGAGACCGACAGTTCGGGTCGTTCGTGGAGAGCACGGAGCGCACCAAGACAAAAGGCGCCGACTCCGGTCGGGTGCCCCAGCAGGGGCAGGGCGTCGAGCGAAACTCTGATTGGTGTCGGCGTGCCAGTGTCAGAGCTCATCGACCAAACGTTCACAATCTCCGGTGCCCGAATTCATCGTCCGGCGTGATCCGTGTACGCATCCCGGTAGAGAGCGAGGAGGCCGTTCGCGCAATTCTGCCAAGTGAAGCTGGCTGCCCGAGACAAGCCCGCGCGGCTCATGCGATGACGCAGATCCTCGTCGGAGAGCACCCGCTGCATCTGGAATTCAAGACCCTCGTAGTCCCGCACGTCCACCAAGATCGCAGCGTCACCGACAATCTCTGGAAGCGCACCGGCACGCGTGGTCACCACGGGCGTCCCGGCAGCCATGGCTTGCAGGGGCGGGAACCCGAAGCCCTCGTACAGGGACGGGTACGCCAGGAGCTCCGCCCCCTGCAGAAGAGCGCTGAGACTCGTCGGATCGATCCAGCCGGCGCGGACGATCCGCGCTTGCCAGCGGGCCCTCGCTATGGACTCGGACAACGCCTTCTCGCCCCATCCTGGTGGGCCGGCCAGTACCAGCGCGAGGTCCGGGTTTGCCGCCGCCACTCTGTCGAACACATCAACGAGACCGGGGAGATCCTTCCTCGGTTCGGCCGTTCCTACGGCCAGAACGAAACGCGAGGTCCCGGGTGGGAGGAACCGGGCGACGACGCTTCGGACATTCTCGGGGTCGGTCCGGGCCATGGAGGGAACCCCGTGGGGTACCGCGCGTACCCGCGTCGGATCAACGTCGAACGCCTCCCGCACTTCCTGTGCGACGAATTCAGACACGGCGTGCACCCAGGCTCCCCTGTTCACGGCACGTCTGATCATCGCCGGATAGGCCTGGGAGGCTGGAGTGCACATCTCGGGATAGTGGAGCGGGGTCAGGTCGTGCACCGTGACCACGGCGGCACACTTGGATGGCGGCACGACAAAGTTCGTGCCATGGACGACATCGACGGGCCCCGTGAACCGCTCTATCGTGGGCACGTCCCGTCGCTGCCAAATGGCGTGCAGCGGTCGCGCCGGCATCCGTCGACCAGCCAAACTGATCCGTGGAGGCAGCATCGAGGTGATGGCCTGGCGTCCCCTCCAGGTCACTGCGAACGCCTTCAGGTTCACGTCTCCCCGGGCCTCGAGCGCGTTCAGGACCTCCCGGCAGAACGTGCCGATACCGGTTTGGTGACCGTGGAGAGGAGTCGCGTCTATCGCCACCAGAAGTTCCCGGGGGACGGCGACATCGGGGTGCTCCGCGATCTCTCGTTGCACGCCGATCTGTCGAGTCCTTCTCACGCTGGCGACGATACGCGCAAGTTAAACTTGCCCGGTGACGAGCGCCAAGCGATCCTCCTGGGAAGAATGGGCGCGGGTCGATCCATTGTGGTCCATTGTCACCTATGACGGGAGGGAGTTCGGTAAATGGGGTCCTGACGACTTTTTCCACTCAGGCAAGGAGACCATTGACTCCCTTTGGGCCACCGCGGAGCGGCTCGGCCTTCCGGGCCGGACGGCCAGGGGACTGGACTACGGATGCGGGGTCGGTCGCCTCACTCGCGCGCTCAACCAGCACCTCGATTCGGTCATAGGAATGGACATCGCACCGTCGATGATCCGACTCGCCCAGGAATATCATGCTGCCTACGACGGCCTGAGCTTCGTCGTCCAAGAGGCTTCGACGCTGGAGCGGTTCGGCGACGGCTCTTTCGACGTGGTCTGCTGCCTGCTGGTACTCCAGCACCTGCCCTCCGACGAATGCATCCTCGCCTGCATCAATGAGTTCCTTCGGGTACTCGCCCCTCAGGGCCTGTTGCTCCTGCAGCTGCCCGAGGAGGTGCCGCCCGTCCCAATTCCCACCGGCTTGAGATCGCAACTGAGGCCTCGGACCCGCTTGGCCGAGCGCCTCAGCCGCATGGGGGTCTCTCCAGGATTGCTCTATCGCCATTTCAACTGGAAGCCCGAAATGACGATGCGGACGATCTCCCGCGACGACCTCGATGGTGTCCTCGAATCGGGAGGTGGCCGAATTGCGTTCTGTTCGGGTCCTGTCGATGACCGCTCCGAAATCCGCAACGTGTTTTACTTCATCACTCGCGACTGATCGCAGCCTGCGTCGCGTCCACACAGTCGCCATCCAGCCGCCGTCAGGTCGTGATCGCCCCGTCGATGGACAGAATCGCACCTGTCACGTAGTCGGCTTCGTGCGACCCGAGGTAGGCGAAGGCGCCGGCGATCTCGTGGGGATACGCAAATCCGATCGGCGTCATCAACCGCTGGATCAGGTTCCAGTCGGCGTCCTCGGGTGGACCGAAATTATGGATGATCGGCGTGTCGACCCCGCCGGGTGCGACACCGTTGACGCGGACCGCGCGCGCCATGTACTCGACGGCGAGCGCCTTGGTGAGCATCTTGACGCCGCCCTTGGACGCGCAATACGCCGCCGAGTAGGGCTGGCCGATCACGCCGGCGGTGGAGACGGTGTTCACGATGGCGCCGCCGTGCTCGATCATCCCCGGAAGGACCGCCCGGCACATCAGGAACGTGCCCGTCAGGTTGACGGCGATGATCTTGTCCCACCCGCTCAGGGACTGCTCGGGTGTGTGGGCGAACCCACCGATACCCGCGATGTTGCACAGGTTGGTGATCTGGCCGAGCTCGGACTCCGACTTCGCCACCGCGGCGGCCACCCCACCTTCGTCGGTCACGTCACAGCGTAAGGCGATGGCGCGCCCGCCCGCCTCGGCCGCTTCCTGGTTGATCTCGGCCGCGACGGCGGCGATGGCTTCTTCGGCCAGGTCGAGGCAGGCGACTGCGGCCCCCTCGGCGGCCAGCCGGCGCGCCGTGGCCCGCCCGATGCCCGACCCCGCCCCCGTGACGAGCGCGACATGGCCCTCGTAACGGCGGGCGGTGATCGCCTCAGGAGCCGTCCCCCGGTTGGGATCCGACTCACCGACTCGCTTGGTGGGGCTCATGCATGCTCCTTGTGGTGGGCCTCGTCGGCCTCTTAGGCGTGGCCACTGCCTACCATCCCGCCGCCGGCGCCACGTTCGCGCTCCCGGGCCGATCGGCGGTCCTGAGCCGCCCGCTCGGCCAGGGCGCCGAGGCGCACAGGGTCGACCTTCATCATCGGGGTGAGGGGAAGCTCGTCGACGACCACCAGGGCATCGGGCGCCTTGTAATCGGATAGCCGCCCCGCACAATGTGCTCGAAGTGCTGCCAACTCGGGCTCGGTGCCCGGCTCGGCCACGACGACCGCCACCCCGATCTCGCCGAGCACGTCGTCGGGCGCCCCGACCACCGCGGCTCGAGCGACCGTGGGATGCGAGGCCAGGGCATCCTCGACCTCGGCCGGATACACGTTGTAGCCACCCCTGATGTAGCGCTCGTGGGCGCGGCCGGCCAGCTGCAGGTTCCCTTCCGGCGTCACCAATCCGAAGTCGCCGGTCGTGAGCCAGCCGTCGGCCGCCAGGACCGACGCCGTGGCCTCGGCGTCGATCAGCTCGCTGACCGAACGGCCGAAGCCCGGGCCTCGACCCCAGTAGCCGCACATGACGGCCGGCGAGCGCAGCATGACCCGTCCGATCGCGCCCGGGGCGACGGGCGCGCCGCTGTCGTCGACGATCGCGAGCTCGACACCGGGCACGGGACGGCCCACCGTCGTCGCCACCTCGGCGTCCGAGGACGTCAACGTGGTGCCCGTCCCGAGCGACGCCTCCGTCGAGGTGTAACGGACGACAACCGGGGCCCCGAACCGCCGACGCATCTCGGCCACCATCGTCGCACTCGTGCGAGCCGCGCCCGTGCCCACGACGCGGAGCGCGCCGAAGTCGGCGCCCGCCAACTCGTCGGAGGCCAACATGAGCGCCCACTGCGTCGGCACCCCCTGGCCGACGGTGATCCGCTCTTCGGCCATGATGCGGATTGCGTCGTCGGCCCGCCACGGCGTGGGGGTGATGACGGTTGTGACGACGTGCGCGATCTCGTCCCAGGCCCGCGTCATGTACGCGACGTGCGCGAAGGGCAGCGGCGACAAGCGGCGGTCGCCCGTCTGGCTGAGGACGTCGGTGCCCCGGGCCACCGCGGCGAGGTTGGCGTGGTCGAACACCGCTCCCTTCGGCTCCCCCGTGGTCCCACTCGTCCAGACCACCGCGACGGGATCGTGGGGACCGAGCTCGGGCCACGACGGCGGGGGGTGCGCCGCCCAGGCGTCGGCCACCTCGACGCGTGTCGCCTGAGGCACCGGGGCCACCTCGGGGGGCACAGACGCGTCGGTATCGAGGATCATCAGCACGGGCGCCGCGCGCTCCACCACGGAAGCCACTTCGTGCGCGCCCATGCGCGGGTTGATGCCGGACGTGATGGCGCCGAGGCGCTGCAAGGCCGCATAGAGGACGGCGTAGTCGATGCACGACGGCAGGAGCACACAGACGACGTCGCCCTTGCGGACGCCGCGCCCCGCCAGATAGCCGGCCGCACCGTCGGCGGCGCGGTCCCACTCGGCGAAGGTCAAAGCACGGCGCTCTCCGGGCCCGGCGGGCTCCACGTAGGCCTCGACGTCGCTGTTGACACGGGCGGCCTCTCGCAGGACGGACACGACGGTCGAGTGCCGTTCCAACGGGATCGCGGTGGGCATGGCGGGCGGCGATGGTATCAGGGGCCCCGAACAGGCCTCCCCCGCCCCGCTCCTATGCTCGCTGCGTGCTGGTGGCCCTGTGCGGCGGCGTCGGGGCCGCCCGAATGCTCTCTGGCCTGGTGCAGGTCGTGCCGGGCGACGAGATCACCGCCGTGGTCAACGTCGGCGACGACATGGTCCTCCACGGGCTCTTCATCAGCCCGGACCTCGACACGGTGGCCTACACGCTGGCCGGCATGGACAACCGTGAGACGGGATGGGGCGTGGCCGGCGAGAGCTGGGCTGTGATGGACGAGCTGGGCCAATTGGGCGGCGAGGTCTGGTTCCGGCTGGGTGACCGCGACCTGGCGACCCATCTGTTCCGCACCGGCCGCCTGGCCGCCGGCGAGCCGCTGAGCTCGGTAACAGCGGCGTTGTGCCGGCGTCGGGGCATCGCGGTGCGGCTGCTCCCCGTCACCGACGACCCGCTGCGGACGCGGCTCACGCTCGCCGCAGACAGCGCCCTGGGGCCGGCCGACACCGAGGTGGGCTTCCAGGACTACTTCGTCCGTCTGGGTCACGGCGTGCCGGTGCGTCGCGTGCGCTTCGAGGGGGCGGCGGACGCACGCCCGGCGCCCGGGGTCATCGCGGCCTTGACCGAGGCTGACCAGATCGTCGTCTGCCCGTCCAATCCCGTGGTCTCCATCGGACCGGTGCTCGCCGTCCCCGGCGTAGAAGACGCCCTGCGGGCCCGGCGAGACGACGTCGTGGCGGTCTCCCCCATCGTCGCGGGCGCGGCGTTGAAGGGCCCAGCCGACCGCCTGCTCCGCGAGCTGGGCGCCGAGCCCTCGGTCGCCGGGGTGGCCCGGCTCTACGCGCCCTGGGTCGGCACCCTCGTCATCGACGATGCGGACGAAGACCAAGCGGGCGCGGTGGAAGCCGAGGGGTTGCGCTGCATCGTTGCCGCGACGGTGATGAGCTCCCCGGAGCGGGCGGCCAACCTGGCCCGCGTGGTGCGCGATGCCGGGCGCTGAGGGCGTCACGCTCATCCCGCTTACCGGCATCGGTGAGGTGGTCCCCGGAGCTGACCTGGGCCGGCTGATCGCGGCGACCCTGGCGCCGGCTCGGCCGGAAGGGCCCGAGCTCCGGGCGGGCGACGTCCTCGTGGTGACCCAGAAGGTCGTCTCGAAGGCGGAGGGCCGCCTGGTCGAGCTCGATCATGGCGACCCCGCTGCCAAGGTCGCCCTGGTCGAGCTGGAATCGGTGCGGATCCTGCGCCGCCGGGGCGACCTCGTGATCAGCGAGACCCGCCACGGGTTCGTCTGCGCCAACGCCGGCGTCGACCTCTCCAACGTGGCCGAGGGGACCGCCGCGCTGCTCCCCGAAGATGCCGACCGCTCCGCTCGCCGGATTCGGGCGGCCCTGGAGCAGATGCACGGGGTCACCGTCGGAGTGATCGTCTCGGACACGTTCGGGCGAGCTTGGCGCCGCGGCGTCACCGATGTCGCCATCGGATGCGCGGGCGTCGCCGCGGTGGTGGACCTCAAGGGGACACTCGACGCGGGAGGGCGCGAGCTGGCGGCCACCGAAGTCTGCGTCGCCGACGAGATCGCCAGCGCCGCGGAACTCGTGATGGGCAAGGACCGGGGCATCCCCGCGGCCATCGTGCGCGGCGTTCCGGCGGAATGGCTGCGGTCCGCCTCGGTGCGGGCCGAGATCGTCCGTCCCCCCGAGGAGGACCTCTTCCGCTGAGTCGTCCTCAGCCCGACTGTGGCCCGACGAACTCGAGGACGGCCCGCGTGCCGTCCGCCAGCTCGGTCCAGGGGCGCCAGCCAAGCTGAATCGCCGCCCGCTTGATGTCGAGACTCGAGCGCAGCAGCTCGCCGGGGCGCAGCGGCGCGAAGACCGGCGTCACCTCGCGCCTGGCCTCCGCGGCCATGGTCCGCAGCAGCTGGTTCACCGAGGTCTCGGTCCCCGTCCCGACGTTGCAGACGAGGCCGCCACCTCGCGTCGCTGCCCGCACGAAGGCGTCGACCACGTCGTCGACGAACACGAAATCTCTCGTTTGTTCGCCGTCTCCGAAGATCGTGACGGGCTCACCCCGCAGGATCCGTTCGGCGAAGATGGCCACGACGCCCGCCTCCCCGTGCGGGTCCTGCCGCGGGCCATAGACGTTACCGAGTGCCAGCGCACAGAACTCGAGCGCATGGAGCTCGCGGTAGGCCACGAGGTAGTCGATGACCGACTTCTTGGCGACGCCATAGGGTGACAGCGGCTGCTGGGCGTGTGACTCGCGCACCGGAAGCTCCTCGGGCGCTGGGTCGCCGTAGAGCGTTCCCCCGCTAGCGGCGAAGATGACCCGTTCGGTCTCGGCCTGGCGCGCCCCCTCAAGGATGTGCAGCGATCCGATGATGTTGACGGCGGCGTCGTGAGCCGGCCGGGCGACCGACACTCTGACGTCCGCCTGCGCCGCGAGGTGGAACACGAGCTCCGGCCGGCGGCGGGCCATCAGCTCCACAACTGCCGGTGCCGTGATGTCGAGGTGGTGAATCGTCAGCGCGCGGCCGCCACGCCCGCGGGCCTCGGACAGATTCGAGAGCGAGCCGGTGGAGAAGTCGTCGACCACGTCGACCTCGTGACCTTCGGCCAGCAGCCGGTCCACCAGGTTCGAACCGATGAAACCCGCGCCGCCGGTGACCAGGGTGCGCATGCCCTGCCCTTCTTAGCCCGACACGCGTTCGCCGTCGACAAGCGTGCCTGAGGAGACGACGGCGTCGGCACCGAGCACAGAGACCGGCCGCACGTCACCGCGCTGGCCCACGACCGAGCGCGGACCCATCACGGAGCCGGAGACCTTGGCGTCGCCCGCCACGAGGCAGGCCTCCATCAACACGGAGTCGGTGACGACGGCGCCGGCGGAGACCACAGTCCCCGGGCCGAGGATGCTGCGCTCGACCCGGGCGCCGGGCTCGATCACGCAGCCGGCGAAGAGGACGGACGGCGCAACGACCTCGCCCGCGACCTCGCTCTCGCCCTCGACCAACACCCCCCGGCCGTCGTCGACCAGCCCGGGGGCGACTACGAGACCGCGCTTCCCGGCCACGTAGTCGAAATTGGCTTCCAAGAAGGCGGACGGGGTACCAGTGTCGAGCCAGTAGGCGTCATCGGACCGCGCAAAGAGCTTGCCGTCGCGCACCATCGCAGGGAATGTCTCCCGCTCGATGGAGACTCGCCCGCCTTCGGGGATCCGCTGGAGCACGGAGGCCTCGAGGACATAGGTGCCGGCGTTGATTTCGTTGGTCGGGGCCTCGTCGCGCGGCGGCTTCTCGACGAAGGCGGTGACCCGGCCCTCCGAATCGGTCGGTACCACCCCGAAGGCGGAGGGATCGGCGACGGGGTGCAGGGCAATGGTTCCCTCCGCCTTCCGCTCGCGGTGAAAGGCCACGAGGCCGGTCAGGTCGAGGTCGGTGAGCACGTCACCGTTCACGACCACGAAGGTCTCGGCGATTCCGGCAAAGATTGCCGCGAAACGCACAGCCCCGGCCGTGTCGAGGGGTTCGGGCTCGACGGCGTAGGTCAGCCGCACCCCGGCTGCCCGGTCCTCGGGGTACGCCTGCATGAAGGCATCGGGGAGGTAGCCCAGGGAGAGCACCGCCTCGTCTACGCCGTGCGCGGCCAGCTGCCCGAGGACCCGCTCGATCATGGGCACGCCGACGATCGGGAGCATCTGCTTGGGAGACGTGAACGTCAGGGGACGCAACCTCGTCCCCTCGCCCCCGACCAGGACGACCGCCTTCATTACTTCGTCGTCGTAGTGGACGAAGGCTTCGTCGTGGTGGTGGTCGTGGCCGCCGCCGTGGTGCTCGTGGTCGTGGCCGCCGTCGAGCTGGTCGTGGCCGCCGTCGAGCTGGTCGTGCCCGGAGCCGTCGTGGTCGTGGTGGCGACAGGCTGGTTTCCGGAGAGGACCTGCAGGAGGGCCGTGATCGTGGAGCCCGGCGGCTTGGGCAGCTCCGTACCGGTCGGCACGAAGCCCACGGTGATCAGCTGGCGGTCAAGGAACTTGAGATCCGCCGGCTTCGTGGTCGTGGCACCGCCGGTCTGCACCTGCTGCGTGTTCTTGGTCTGCGTGGTGATGACCCATGAACGGGCCAGCATCTTCCCCACCTTCCCGGCGTCGGGCGTGCCGGCCGGGCACTTCTCGCCGTTCTTGTATTCGGTGGTCTTGGCGCCCGGGTACTTCAACGAGGTGTTGGTCAGCGTCAGGCCGCTATAGCCGCTGGCGAACTTGCCCACGGTGGCGTTGGCGCCCGCCTCACTGGAGGCCTTGGGCGCGATCAAGAGGACGCCGCTCGCCGTCGAGGTGAGGCCGGTGGACGAGCTGCTGGGGGACGCGGCCAGGGCGGGCTGCATCGTCCCGCAGATGTCGAATGCGATGGCGCTGTGCCAGGTGGTGCCCACCGCGGGCGCAGCAGCCGAAGCGGTCTGGTTGTAGTGGTACTTGGCGAACGCAACAGAGGCCAGACCGATGAGGACGATCACCACCAGGGCGGCGTACCAGTTCACCGGCATTTGGCCGCGATAGGTGGCGCCGCCACCCGTGGCGGCGGCGCGGGCAACCGATTTTCCTGAAGAGCTTCTCGCCATGGCGGGACGCAACCCTACAGCCTGGCCGGTGCCCCTCCCGTCGCAGGCCACCCGCTGAGAAGCTCCCGGTACAGGGCCGACGTCTCGGGATGCCGCGGCTCCCATGCGGCCCCCTCCCACCCACCGGGCTGCCGTGGCACGGACGGGTCGCCGGACATCACGAGCAGCTGCGCCATGGCGGCGCGGAGCCCGAGGCGGTTGCCCTGGGCGGCGAGGGCTCGCAGCAACACGCGGTACAGACGCTCGTCGTACGGGCTGACGACCAGGCCCCGCCGCACGAGCCACTCCGCCTCGGTGGCCCGTCCGGACGACAGGAACGCGGCCGCGCCCTGCAACACGGCATGCACCACGGAGGCCTCGACCCGGACCAGGGTGCCGTCGAGCACGGCCCAGTCGGACCGACGCAACCCACCGAAGAGCGGGCCGCGCACCAGCCGGAGGGCCTCGATCCACTGGCCGGACCCTGCCAGCGAGGCGAAGCGGTCGACGTCGGTCCTCACCGAGCGATCCAGGCGAAGCCGAGGCCCGGAGGGCAATCGCGCCGCCCCATCCCGCGCGCGGCCGAGGGCCCGCCGTGCGTCGGACGCGGTGGAGTAGACGGTCGAGGAAGACACCGGCCGGTCGGGCCAGAGCGCGCACGCCCACTCGTCGTGGCGGACACCTTCTCGGTGAAACGCGAGGTAGACCACGAGCTCGCGCGCCGCGGCGCGGTGGAACGGCTGCGGCGCTCCGCGCACCGTGACCGGGCCGAGCGTTGCGACCTCAACTTCGTCGTGCGTCACGCCGGAGAACGGTCGGCGCTTCCGTTGACTGGGTCCGTGTCACTGCGTGCGTGCGTGCGGCGTGGGGGCGGAGGGATTCGAACCCTCACTGGAGACGGTTTAAGCGCCTTGCCTCTGCCAGTTGGGCTACGCCCCCGCGGAGCCATTCTTGACCCCGGTCAGGACCACCACGAGGATGGCCGCGTGGATGGCGACCTCGACGGCGTGGACCTGACCGACCTCGATACCTGCCAACTGGTTCCCGCACGGCGTGTTCCGATTGCATCGGGAGCTGGCACCGGTCTGGTGGCACGAGCCTACCCAGCACACACCCGACGGGGAGGGCTTCTGGTCCGTGGCCACTTCCGACGAGGTGCTCCGGGGGCTGCACGACCCGGTGGCCAACTCGTCCGAGACCGATGGAGACCGTCCCTACGGCAATCGACACTCGGGCACCAGGCATCTGTCTGTCCGGGTGACGCGCGACACCTGATCAGCGGATGGCGGGCAGAGGGCGAGAACGCTCCAGCACGGCCAGCTCGCCGTCGCGAGGGGCGTCGGCGAGTCCGGTGTGGGCGCCGAAGACCATCGTGGCGCGGCCGGCGGGTTCCCACTGGCGCCACTCGCCGATGCCCTCGTGCGAGGGGTCTCCACGCCGCGCAAACGCAAGCCAGGCCATTTGCATCTGCCGGGACAGAGCGTCTGCGGCGGGACCGCCGCCCGAGAACAGCTGCACGACTGGAATGTGCACCGCGCCGAAGACGAACGGCAGCTCGAGCGCATGGGTCGAGCCCAGCAGGCCGTCGAAGGCCGGGGACTCCCAGTCGAAGAGGTAGACGAAGGTCTTCGAGGTCCGCGAGGCGTGGGCTGCGGCCAGTTGCAGGCTGGGCCAACGAAAGACGATGTCCGTGCCTGCAGCGACCCACACATCCTTCACGTCGACCGATTCGGACCGGGCGAGACGCATCTCGTGGTACGCACCGATCACCTCGAGCGGCGACAGCTCGGGCGCCGCGTTGGCCAGCCAACGCTCCAGGCCGTTCTCGTCCATGGCGAGGAGGGCGGGGTTGCCGAGGCCAAACAGCGTGAGCTCGTCCCGGTTGGTGCCGACCAAGAGGTCGACGTCAGCGCCGGCCCCGTCGGCCACCGCGGCCAAGGGATGCACCGGCAAGAAGTTTTCGTCCACCACGGGCAGGAACGGCAGCGGGAGCAGGCCAGGATCGGGACGTCGTTTGCCGATCTCCGCCGTGGCCGCGACGAGCTCGGTGGCCGGAAGGCGTTCGAGCGAGGAGCGGTCACACGACGCGATCCCCATCACGGCAGCGAGGCGCTCGGCCGCGCGCTCCGCGTCGTCGATGGAGTGGACGTGCACACCGCCGCTCTGCACGATGGCGCGGCGGAACAATCCCCGTGCCGCAGGGCAGCCCAACAGTGTGGCGACGCTGAATCCTCCGGCCGATTCGCCGAAGATCGTGACGTTGTCGGGATCGCCGCCGAAGGCGACGATGTGTGCCTGCACCCAGGCCAGGGCCGCGACCTGGTCCTGTATCCCCCAATTGCCTATCAGTCCGTCCGGATCGTCCAGCTGCCGATGCCCGAGAAAACCGAGCGCGCCCAAGCGGTAATTGATCGTGACCACGACGGCGTCACCGTTCCGGACCAGGTTGCCGCCTCGATAAAGGAAGACGGAGCCGCTGCCGGACGTGAAGCCGCCTCCGTGCACAAACACCATGACGGGCCGCCTGGCCTCCGGGTCGAGTGCAGGCGTCCACACGTTGAGGAAGAGACAGTCTTCGCTCTGTGGCTCCGAAGCGTCGGGGTCGGACGGACTGGTTACACCGGCCACGGCAGCCGACTGCGGCGCAATGGGTCCGAACGTGGAGGCGTCCCGTATCGTGTCCCACGGCTCGGGCGGAAGCGGCGGGCGCCAACGCAGGGGCCCAACCGGTGCCCGTGCGTACGGCACACCCGAAAACGACCAAAGGTCGCCCCTCCATGTGCCCCGCAACCTCCCTTGGGATGTGGTCACGACGCCCCTCACGCACGACGACCCTAGGGAGGGGTGCCCGGTGAAGCAATCGACGGGAAGGTGAACAGCGCGCGAACTGGGGTCGCAACCCGACGGCGACCCGTCGGGTGCCGAAATTGCCACGTCAGAGCCGTTACGCTTTGCCGGGTGGGAACAGTGAGATGTCGGGCCACTGTCCGTGGGATCACCCCGGCCACCCGGGTGGCCATCCTCGCCGCGATTCTCGGCGCCTTGGTTGCGCCGTCGGTTGCGCCGAGCGCAGGTGCCACCAACAGTGGGACCCCCACCACGGTTCCCGGGCCGGCCCCCAACCAGTCGCAGATCAACGCGACCCAATCGAAGGTCGCGCAGATCGAGAGCACGCTCACCCAAGAGGAGCAGCAGACCTCCATCCTCGACGACAAGTACAACACCGCGGAGCAAGATATCCAGGACGCGCAGAACCAGTTGCAGGCGCTCGCCGCAAGTTTGGTCCGCACCAAGTCGGCCGTCGCGGTGGACAAGAAGCTGGTAGCCACGGACGCCGTCGCCGCCTACGTCTACGGAACGCCCGCGACCGGCTTCACTTCGTACTTCACGTCGTCGGCAAGCATGAACCAGGCGCGCAACCAGTACACGAATCAGATCGTGGGCAACCTGACCCGCGACGAGGACGCGCTGGCGAACTCGGAATCACACCTCCAGAGCCAGGAAACCCAACAGGAATCAGTTGCCGCGCAGGCTCAGACGGAAGCCACGCAAGCGAAGTCGCTCGCGCAGGCGAACCAGCAGGAAGCCGCCGCGACCAATGCGACCCTCGGTCAGGTCCAAGGACAGCTGGCCGACGAGGTGGCCCAAGCGGCCATCCAAGAAGCGCAGCAGGAGGCGGCAGCGGCGGCGCGCGCCGCGAGCGCCGCCCAGAAGCAACAAGCCGCGGCCGCAGCCGAGGCCGCGGCGACAGTGGCAGGGGCGGTCGGTGGTTCGGGTAGCGGCGCCGCCGCGACCGACGCGGCCAACCAGGCGGGCAACGTCGGCCCCGTGGGCGGCACCGGCTCGGGCGCCGGGCAACAGATGACCGCGGTCCAGGCGGCGGTGTCGCAGCTCGGGGTGCCCTACGTCTTCGGGGGTGAGCAGCCCGGAGTGGGCTTTGATTGCTCAGGGCTCGTGCAATGGGCCTGGGCCCAGGCCGGCGTTTCCATCCCGCGCACCACCGAGACGCAGTGGCCCGCCCTCCCCCACGTCCCCCTGAGCGCCCTCGAACCGGGTGACCTGCTCTTCTATTACAACCTGGATGGCGACAACCAGGTGGATCACGTGGTCATGTACACGGGCTCGGGGCCCTACGGCAGCGACACCGTGATCCAGGCCCCGTTCACCGGCAGCACCGTCTCCTATTCGCCGATCTTCACCGAAGGCCTGATCGGGGCAGCTCGCCCCTGACGAACGGGCCGTGGTCCCACGGCCTCGGCGGGTGGCGTTCCCCCGCTCGGTACGATGATCCGATGCCGAGTGGGCGCCAGGTCGTCGGTGAGAAGAACCGGACCACGGCCATCGTGCCGCTGCGCGTCAACAGCGGAGATCCCGAGGATCTCGAGGACCCGCGCCTGTCTGACGTGGACGAATGGGGCCGCTCAGAGCGGACCCGGGCGGTGGCTCGTGCCATCTACGAGCCGATCTACTCCAGGTGGTTCCGCACCGAGTGGGAGGGACTCGAGAAGATCCCGGGCGAGGGTGGCGCGCTGCTGGTCGCCAATCACGCTGGAGCCATCCCTTCCGACGCGCCGGTCATCATGCACGGGATCGAGAAGGAGCTCGAACGCCCCGTCTACGGACTGGCCGACTACTTCTTTCGCACCGTTCCGGTCGTCGGCACCCTGTGGGCCCGTGCCGGTGGGGTGTCGGCGCGCCCCGCCAACGCGTACCGATTACTGAAGGAACAACGCCAGCTCGCACTCGTGTTCCCCGAAGGGACGAAGGGCCCCTCGAAGTCCTACACCGACCGCTACCAATTACGTCGGTTCGGACGCGGCGGCTTCATCGAAATCGCGATGCGGGCAGGGGTTCCCGTCATCCCGATCGCCGTCGTGGGCTCCGAGGAAGCCATGCCGGTCGTGTTCCGCTTGCCGACGCTCGCCAAAGCGCTTGGCGTCCCGTACTTTCCCGTCACGGCCAATCTGCTCGCTATGGGACCGCTCGGCGCGGTCATGCCCTTCCCGGCCAAGTTCAAGCTGCGCGTGCTCGATCCGGTGGCATTCGACGTCCCGCCCGACCAGGATCGCTATTCGAAGAGCCGCATCATGGAGGAGTCCGAGCGAATCCGCACCCGGCTCCAGGAGGCGGTGTACGACATTCTGCGAGACCGGCGCAGCGTCTGGTTCGGATGAGCCGCCGCATCCTCGTCACCGGAGCGGACACCTTCTGGGGTGGCCGGATGGTCCAGGCCCTCGAGACCGATCCGAGCATCGACATCATCCTCGGCATGGGCACACATGCACCCTCGGTGCCCTTCGAGCGCGCCGAATTCGTCAGATCGGACCAGAACTACTCCATCTTGAATCGAATCGTGAAAGCAACGCAGGTCGACACGATCCTCCACACGTTCATGATCACGAATTCGACCACGGTGCCCCGGCGCGCCATGCACGAGATCAATGTGATCGGGACGATGAACCTCCTCGCTGCCGCAGGCGCGGCCGGATCCTCGGTGCGCCACATCGTGGTCAAGTCGTCCACGCTGGTGTACGGCTGCGCAGCCAGCGATCCGAACACGTTTCAAGAGGACACGCCCCGGACGAGTCCGGTAAAGACCAGCGTCGAACGCGCCCTCGTCGAGGCCGAAGGTTTGGTGCGTGACTTCGCGGAAGACAACCCGGCCACCAAGGTGACCGTGCTCCGATTTGCCAACGTCCTGGGCACGCACCTGACCACGCCAATCAGCCGCAACCTCGCCCGCCCGCTTTGCCCAGCCATCTTTGGCTTCGACCCGCTCCTGCAGTTCGTCGAAGAGGACGACGTCGTGCGGGCCCTTGTGCACGTCACCCGGGGTGGAATCCCAGGCCTGTACAACGTGGCCGGCGACGGCCGGCTTCCATGGAGCGAGGTGGCCAGCATCTGCGGCACCCGACTCGTGCCGCTTTCACCGTTCAGCCCGCTCAAACTGCGTCCCTTGGCCCGTCTGTTCGATCTCCCCGCCGAGCTAGAGGACTTGCTGCGCTACGGGCGCGGCGTCGACACGCGCCGCTTCGCCGCCACGGGGTTCACCTACAACGCAACGAGCGCAGGCGCCGCGAGGAAGTTCATCCGGGCCGTGCGGCTCCGCCGGCAGTCCGGGCGCCCTCCGATGTCCTACACCTATGAGCACGACATCGAGCAGTTCTTCCGTCACTCCCCGTCGATCGTCGGCACGGGAGACGTCTGATTCAGCCGGCCAGCCAATCGGCGACGAGGTTCGCCTCCCTCGCCGCCCACTCCTCGGCCGTGACCGCGTAGCGCACGTGGTCTTCCCAGACGCCGTCGATCTCGAGAAAACGCTGCGCCACGCCTTCCTCCCGGATGCCGAGCTTCTCGACCACGCGGCGGCTGGCCAGGTTCCGAGGGATGATGGATATCTCCACGCGGTGGAGTGAGATCGCCTCGAAAGCGAACCGCAATGTCACGACCACAGCCTCGGGGACGAGGCCACGGCCGGCCAGGGCCTCGTCAATCCAATAGCCGACGAACGCGCTCTGGAACGGCCCGCGCTGGATAGACGACAGGGTGACTTCCCCCGCGAACCGCTCCCCCACGAATATTCCGAAGCCGTAGCCCGTGCCCAGGTGCCGCTCGCGCTCTCTGATGCCACAGCGCGCGGCAAAGCTCGGCCGGTCCTCCGACGGCACCGGCGCGCCTTTGGGTCGGGGCTCCCAACGCAGGAGCCAGTCGGCACAGCGCGTGCGCACTTCGTGCCAGGCCGGGAAGTCGTCCTCGCTGAGGGAACGGAGCAGGACCCGTTTTCCGCGTAGCTCCAATGGCGCGTGACGGAGGGCCCTCGCCGCGCTCACCGCCCCAACACCTCCTTCAGCGCGCCGAGCAGCGTGACGACGTTGCGCCGGCGCGCCGTGTTGCCCATGCAACCGATCCGCCATATCTGACCTGCCAGCCGACCGGCTCCGGCGCCGATCTCTATCCCGTATTCGGACAGGAGCCGGCTGCGGCAGGCGGCGTCGTCCACCCCCTCGGGCACCTTGACTGTGGTCAGTTGGGGCAGCCGGTGGCCGGGCTCGACGAGCATCTGGAGTCCGAGGGCCTCCAGGCCCGCCTGCAGCTCCTTGCCACACTCGGCGTGACGTTGCTGCACCTCCTCGATGCCCTCCTCCAAGAGCACACCGAGACCGGCGTGGAGGGCGGCCACCATAGAGACGGGGGCGGTGTGGTGGTAGACGCGCCCACCACCCGAACCGTCGTGCACGTACTGCGAGAGGAGATTGAGATCCAGGTACCAGCTCGAAGGCCGTGGCAGCAGGCTCTCGAGCGCACGGGGCGAGACCGTCAGCGGTGACAGGCCCGGCGGGACGCCGAGGCACTTCTGGGTGCCGCTGTAGGCGATGTCGACGGACCATTCGTCGACTGCGACGTCGATCCCGCCCAGCGAGGTGACCATGTCCACCAGCAGGAGCGCATCCCCCTTGCCGCGCCCGAGCGGCTCGATGTCGTTGCGCACCCCCGTGGAGGTCTCCGCGTGCACCACCGCGATGATCGACGGCGATGGGTGGGCGCTCAGGAGCCGCTCGGGATCGATGGCTTCTCCCCAGGGCACTTCGACGCAGTGGACGTCGGCCCCGAGACGGCTGGCCACTTCGCTCATGCGCTGGCCGAACACACCGTTGACGCCGATGACGACCGGCATCCCGGGTCGAACGAAATTGACGAAAGAGGCCTCCATGCCGGCCGATCCGGTGCCGCTGATCGGCAGGGTCAGAGCGTTGGACGTGGCGAACACCTGGCGGAGGCGCTCATTCGTGCCGTCCAGGAGTGCCAGGAATTGCGGATCGAGGTGCCCGAGTACGGGGCCGGCCAGGGCCATGGTGACTTCCGGATAGGGATTCGAAGGTCCTGGCCCCATCAGCAAGCGTTCGGTCATGCCCACCCGCGCATCGTGGCAGGTCCACGCTCACCGGCGCCAACGCGGCGGCGGCACAGCGGCGCGTCCACCTTCGACCGTCGTGAAACGGGCGGTCTTGGCCGCAAAGGCCGCCCGGCTACGAATCCGAGAGCCCTGCCGTCCGAGGCGGCCACGCAAGCGTGTAGTTCTCTGCGTCGAAAGTGAGATTCGGATTGTAGTAAGGGTCTTCCGTCAGGCCTTCGCCCCACCGAGTCTGCATGTACGCGATTTCGCTCGCGAATCCATCGGCTCGCGGACCGGTATCGGGTCCACGAGTGATCGATTCGTGATGCAACAGCTCTGCATAAGGTGTCCAGACGATCGACCAACCAGACTCCCCGAGACGCAAGCAGAGGTCGACGTCGTTGAAGGCCACGGGGAGATTGACTACGTCGAAACCCCCCACCTGCTCCCACGCGTCACGTCGCACGACCATGCACGCAGCCGTGACCGCCGACATGCGCCGAGCGACCTGTAAGTTCCCGAAGTACCCAGATGAGAGCCGGTTCTCCATCCGATTGGCGTGACCTGCCACTCCTCCAATACCGAGGACCACGCCCGCGTGCTGGACACGTCCGTCGTCATAGTCGAGCTTGGCACCAACCGCACCGACTCCGGGCTGAAGCAGCTGCGCAACCATCTCAGACAGCCATTCTCCCGAGATAACCTCCGTGTCGTCGTTCAACAGGCAGACGACGTCGCCCGACGAGTGCTCCACCGCATAGTTGTTGATCGCCGCGTAGTTGAAGGGGTGCTCGTATCGAAGAACGGTCAGGCGATCGTCGTAGGCACGCAAATATTCGAGTGTCTCGAAATTCCGGCTGAAATTGTCGACAACCACCATCTCGTAGTTGGTGTACGTCGTGAGCGTCAGCACCGAGTCAATGCACTCTCGAATGAGGCGACCGTCCTTCGTGGGGATCACGATCGTGACCTTCGGAGCGGGATCTGGAATTGTCCAGGAGATCCGGTTGTGTCCAGACATCCCCACGCGCATCACGCTGGCCGAGCGACCTGTCCGTTCCAGATGATCGACCGCAGCTCTCCGACCAGCCTCCATTGCGTAGGGCTTGGCCGAGATCACGGAGGCTGTCGATTGGCCATGCACGCGCCAGTGGTACAACACGCGAGGAATGTGGCGAACCTGCTCTGGCTCGAGCATTTCCGTGACCCTGAGCACCAAGTCCCAATCCTGGCTGCCCTCGTATCCCTCCCGATAGCCGCCGACTGCATCAACAAGATCCCTGCGAAGAGCCGTTAAGTGGTTGAAGTAATTCTGTCCGAGGAGCAGCAAGGGGTCGAAGTCTGGCTTGAAATATGGCTCTCGCCGCTGTCCGCTTTCGTCGACCTTGTCTTCGTCGCTGTAGACGATGCCGGCTTCTGGTTGGTCGGACACGCAAAGTGCAACGAAGGCCAGCGCATGCTCCGCGAGGACGTCGTCGTGGTCGAGGCATACGACCCATCCGCCCGTCGCCATGGCGAGAGCCGAGTTCGATGCTGCGGAAATATGCCCATTCTCCTCACGGCGTACGAGCTTGATACGAGGGTCGCTCGCAGCATACGAATCGAGCAGGGCCCGTATTTCTGTCTCGGTTGAAGCGTCGTCCGCAATGCACAGTTCCCAGTTGGGGTAGATCTGATTTCGGACGGAATCAACCGCAGCACGGAGATACGCGGGGGGCGGGTTGTAGACCGGCATGATGACCGAGATCTTCAGTTGCTCTGCCATCGCGTGCGCCCTCGTTGCGATTTGGCGTCGCGCGACGTCATCGAGGGTGTCGTAGAGGTCGATCCACGTCTGATACGAGCCATCGGGAGGAAAGGCGGGTAGCGCCGGCACGACCTGGGGCTCGGGAGCTCGCCGTCGCAGCATTCCGTACAACCGACGTAGGTTCGCCGTGTAGCGAAAGGTCTTGCTGTTTCGGAAGGCCGCAATCTCGGTTTCGCGGGATTCGACGAGGGCAGCAAGCCTCCTGTGTTCCGCTTCGATCTGGCGAACCTTTTGGAATGACGCCAACACTTCTGCCGCTCGGCGTTGCTCAACGTTGTCGCGCTCGGACGTGAGACGGAGCACTTCTTGTTGGAGCTCATCTCTCGAAACGCGGATGCCATGCGCGTCGACTGCGACTTTGTTGAAGT
>DASZMN010000014.1:0-125261 GCA_035551835.1 Acidimicrobiales bacterium
AGGGGAGGTCGAACAGCCTCGCACCGACGCGGGCCCAGGCGCGGGCGGTGGCCACCGAGACCCTGCACCGCTCGGTCAGCCAGCTCTCGATGCGGGTGGCGCCCTCGTCACGCCAGCCCTGGCGGCGATCGAGCTCCGCGGCGAGCACGACGATGCGGCCCGCCAGGGACGCCAGTTGGCGGGAGGTGGCGGCCGCCTCTTCCATCAAGTCGGACGCCGACAGGTGGGCGATCGAAGAGACAGCAGAGGGTGGGGGAGCGCTGACGGGTGGCACCACGAAAGAACGGTCGGTCGCCGCGCGACGGGGCGAGGAAAGTTTCGAGGCGACGGTTTTTGGGGACCGGTGACTCAGTGGCCGCCGTCGAGGACCTTGGTGAGCGCCGTGGCCAGCGCGGCGCGGTCGTCGTCGTCGAGATGCGCCATGAGATGACGGTCGATGCCTTCGATGTGTGCCGCGACGGCCCGGCTGAGGACGCTGCGACCCTCGGTGGTGAGGACCACGTGGATGCTGCGGCGGTCGCTCGGGCACGCCTGGCGCTCCACGAGGCCGGCCTCCACCATGCGATCGACCAGGCGGGTGACGCCGCCCGTCGTCAGGGCGACGTCGGCACTCAGGCGAGACATGGTCAGCCGGCCCTCGGGCGCCGCCCCCACGTTGATGAGCACGTCGAAGAAGACCAGGGGGATGCCGACCTCCTGCTCCAGCTGGCGGCCGAGCCGGTCCGTGAGCAGGCGGTGCGAGCGCACGATGAGGCCCATGAGGTGGAGGCGCTCGTCGTCTATCTGGCTGAGGACGCCACACGGGTTGGGGGCGGCCGCTTCCTCGATCTTGTCCTCGTCACCGCCCTGCGCGATCGCCGTCGCCGTCGACATCTCCATAAGTCTCTCCTGAATCCGGTCGCTCCGCTGCCTCTCAGGGCAATTTCTTCGCAATCCCAGTAGCTGCTTGACAAGTATCTGTCTACTCAGATACTATACTCTCAGTAGCAGTTCGATCAACCAAGGAGCAGAAAAAATGTCCAGCACGACCAGCACAGTCACCCTTCCGAAGACCGGAACCTACGTGATCGACCCGGCCCACACGGAGGTCGGCTTCATCGCCCGGCACCTGATCGGCACGAAGGTACGAGGCCGCTTCACCGAGGTTTCGGGCACCTTCACGGTGGCCGAGAACATCGAGGAGTCGACCCTGACGGCGACCGTGGAGGCATCGAGCATCAACACGAGCAACTCCATGCGTGACGACCACCTGCGGACCAACGACTTCCTCGACGTCCCGAACTTCCCGACCCTGACCCTGACGAGCATCGGCCTGAAGCGGGTCGACGACAGCCACTGGGTCCTCAAGGGTGAGCTGACGATCCGTGGCGTCACCAAGCCGGTGGACTTCCACCTGGAGTACCTCGGCGAGGGCCCGTCCATGCAGGAGGGCAAGACCGTCGTGGCGTTCTCCGCCTCCGCAGAGATCGACCGGCGCGACTTCGGCGTCAACTTCAACCACTCGCTGCTGGACGGCAGCGTCGTGGTGGGGAACAAGGTCGTCATCGAGCTCGAGGTCGAGGCCGGACTGGCCGACTGACCACGACATCCCCCGCCGCCGCTGGTCGGTGGGTGAGCCATCCCGGCGGCGCCCGGCCCGAAGGGGTCGGGTCGCCGCTGGGTACGCTTGCCCGCCATGGCCACGACCGGTGGGGGTTTGCGTGACGTCGCGGCCACTCCGTTGCGGGAGGTGGCGCCGGGGGCGGCGGAGCAGACGTATGTGCTGGCCGTCGACCTGGGTACCGGTGGACCGAAGGTCGCAGTCGTCGCGGCGACGGGTCGGATCGTCGCCCATGCCTTCGAGGCGGTGGGCATTGATCTGACCGAACAGGGGGGTGCCGAGCAGTCGCCCGACGCGTGGTGGTCGGCGGTGACGGCGTGCGCACGACGGGCCCTGGCGGAGAGTGGCGTTGCGGCGGATCGCATCGTCGGCATCGGCTGCACGGCACAGTGGTCGGGCACGGTGCCGATCGACGGGGGCGGGGAGGCCATCGGGCCGGCGATTTCGTGGATGGACTCGCGGGGGTCGCGGGCGGTACGCGAGACGGTGCGAGGCGCCATCAGCGTCCAGGGGTACTCGCCGTCGAAGGCAGCCCGGTGGGTGCGCAAGAGCGGCGGGATCCCCAGCCTCTCGGGCAAGGACCCGGTGGGGCACATCCACTTCCTGCGCGAGCAACGGCCCGACGTGTACGGGGCGGCGGCGGTCTTCTTGGAGCCCGTCGACTACCTGGGCCTCCGGTTGACCGGACTGGCCCGGGCGTCGCACGACTCGATCACGCTGCACTGGGTGACCGACAACCGTGACATCAGGGCGATCGCGTACGACGACGCGCTGGTGGCGCTGGCCGGCCTCGAGCGCCCGAAGCTCCCGGACCTGGTGCCGACCGGCTCGGTCCTCGGGGGCTTGGCACCGCGGGCAGCGACGGAGCTCGGCCTCCTGACGGGGACACCAGTGGTCGCCGGGTGCGGAGACCTGCACTCCGCCGCCGTCGGGTCGGGGGCGGTGGAGGACTTCGACGCACACCTGTACATCGGGACGTCGAGCTGGGTGAGCTGCCACGTCCCGTTCAAGAAGACCGACGCGCTGACGAACATCGCGTCGATCCCTTCGGGCATCCCGGGCCGCTACCTGGTGGCGGACGAGCACGAGACGGGCGGGGCCTGCCTGACCTGGTTGCGGGACAACGTGTTGTACCCGGGCGACGCGCTCGACGATGGCGGCGGCGGCGTTGCCCGTGGTGCGCCGGACGGCTTCTTCGCCACGCTGAACGAGGTGGCGTCGTCGGTGCCGGTGGGTGCGCACGGCGTGCTCTTCACGCCGTGGCTGAACGGGGAGCGCTCGCCGGTCGACGACCACACCATCCGGGGGGGCTTCCACAACCTCTCGCTGTCGTCGACCCGGGCCGACATGGTGCGGGCGGTCTTCGACGGCGTGGCGCTGAACTCGGCCTGGTTGCTCGGGGCGGTCGAGAAGTTCTGCAAGCGCCGGTTCGACTCCCTGGCCTTCGTGGGCGGGGGAGCGAACTCGGACCTGTGGTGCCAGATCCATGCGGACGCCATGGGCCGGCAGATTCGTCAGGTCGCAGACCCGGTGTTGGCCAACGTGCACGGCGCAGGGCTGTTGACGCTCCTCGCCCTCGACCGGCTCGCGTTGGCCGACATGCCCGGGACCGTCGAGATCAAGGCGACCTACGAGCCGGACCCGGCGGCGGCCGCGGTCTACGCGGAGCTGCTGAAGGAATTCGTCAACCTCTACAAGGAGACGAAGGGGATTCACAAGCGCTTGAACGGACGACGGTTGCACGCCTGACGCGAACACGCTCCCTTCTCGGGCTGACCCGGGAAGTCAGATCCGTTCGAAATAGCGCGCCAACTCCCAGTCCGACACGTGGCGGTTGGAGGCGTCCCACTCCTGCTGGGCCGTGTTGAGCAGGTGATGGTGGACCTCGGGACCAAAGGCCTCGAGGGCCACGGGGGACGTCCGCAGCTCGTCGATCGCCTCGACGAGGGTCGACGGGATCCGTGGCACGTCGGTCGCCTCGTACGCGTTGCGCGGGTAGGGGTCGGCGAGCTCGAGCTCGTGGTCGATGCCGTAGATCCCCGCCGCGATGGCGGCCGCCAGCACCAGGTACGGGTTCACGTCGGCGCCGGGGATCCGGGACTCGACGCGCCGCCCCGCACCTCGGCCGACGACCCGGAAGCCGCAGGTGCGGTTGTCCTCACCCCAGACGGCCGCCGTGGGCGCCCAGCTCCCCGGCACGTAGCGCCGGTACGAGTTGAGGGTCGGGGCAGCGCACCAGGCGAGCTCGCGGGCCGCGTGGATCTGGCCGGCCAGGAAGCGGCGGCCGACGGTGGACAGGCCGCTCGGGTGTGACGGGTCGGCCATCAGCGGGTCGCCGCTCTCGGCGTCCCAGAGGCTCGTATGGACGTGGCACGAGGAGCCGACGTCGGCCATCGTCCACTTGGCCATGAACGTCGCCGCCCTGCCTTCTTGCGCAGCGATCTCCTTGATGCCGTTCTTGAAGACCAGATGCCGATCCGCCGTCTCGAGGGCCTCGTCGTAGGTGACGTTCACCTCGTGCTGGCCGCGGCCGGCCTCGCCCTTGGAGAACTCGACGGGGATGCCGGCCTCGAGCATGTCGTTGCGGATCCGCCGCAGGACGTACTCCTCACGAGCCGTCTGCAGGAGCTGGTAGTCCTCGATCGTCGAGCTGTGGGGCGTCAACCCCTTCCAGTCCGTCGCGGACGCCTCCTCGTACGAGTCGCGGAACAAGAAGAACTCGAGCTCGGTCGCGCTACAGACGCGGAGCCCGCGCTCGGCGGCCCGTTCCAGCTGTCGGCGCAGCACCTGACGGGGCGACACGTCGACGGGTGCGCCGTCGGTGTCGACGAGGTCGGCGATCACCAGGGCGGTTCCGGGGAGCCAAGGGATCCGGAGTGCCGTCGCGTAGTCCGGGTGGCACACCACGTCGCCGTAGCCGGTGTCCCAGTTGGCGAAGCGGTAGCCGGGGAGCGGGTTCATGTCGACGTCGACCGCCAGGAGGTACTCGCAGACCTCGATCCCGTGTTCGGCCGCGTGGGAACTGAAGTAGTCGGCAGTCACGCGTTTACCGACCGGGCGACCTTGCATGTCGGCGAACGCGATGACGACGGTGTCGATGGACCCGTCGGCGATGCCGGCGTCGATCAGTTCGCGACCTGCCATGTGCCATGTTGTCTGCGCTGCTGGCGGGCGTCCAGCCCGTGGGTACGCTGGGACGATGCGCCCCGGAGCGATGCAGGCACGACGGTCGGGGCGCCGGTGATCCCTCTCATCGGGCTCACGACGTACGTGGCCGACGTCCGGTGGGGGTCGTGGGAGCGGCGCTCGGGCGTGCTGCCCCAGTCGTACTTCGAGCTGGTCGCGGCGGCGGGTGGCCGGCCGCTGCTGCTGCCCCCACCGAGCACGGCGCCCGACGGCCCCGAGGCCGGCGCGGACGAGGTGATCGCCGTGCTCGACGGTCTGGTCCTGACCGGAGGAGGGGATGTCGACCCGCTCGCCTACGGGGAGCGGCCGGCCCCCGAGGTCGTCGGCGTCAACCACCAGCGCGACGCCAGCGAGCGGGCGTTGTTGGCGGCCGCGCTGCGAGCCGACCTGCCCGTACTCGCCATTTGCCGGGGGTGCCAGATCCTCAACGTCGAACTCGGCGGCTCGCTGCACCAGCACCTCCCCGACGTGATCGGGCACCTGGCGCACCGCAGCGCGCCCTATGTGTTCGGCGACGTCGAGGTCGACACGGTGCCGGGGTCGAAGGCGGCCGACGTGTTCGGGGCCAAGCCGGTGGTGCGCTGCTCGCACCATCAGGCCATTCATGACCTTGGGCGGGGATTGGTCCCGACCGCCTCCACCGACGATGGCGTGATCGAGGCGGTCGAGATCCCAGACGCGCGCTTCGTGCTGGGCGTGCAATGGCACCCCGAAGAACAACAGGACCAGCGCCCGTTCGACGCGCTCGTCCGGGCGTCGACGCGGTATCGGCAGGACGCGTCGATCGGTCGGACAGCCTGAGAGGGCGGCGGGGCCGGCGTGAACCTGAACGTCACGGGCCGGGTCGCGGTCGTCACGGGGGCGAGCCGGGGGCTCGGCGCGGGGTTGGCGGTGCACTTCGCAGCGTCGGGTCTGCATCTCGGCTTGTGCGCTCGTCACAGCCCGCGCCTGGTCGTACGGACGAGGCCCACGGCGCAAGACGGGCACATCGTCTCGTCCGAGACGCCGGTGCTCTCGGCCGTCGACGTGGCGGACCGGGCGGCGTTGGCCCGTTTCGCCGACGCCGTCATCGCCCGGTTCGGTCGCATCGACCTCTGGGTGAACAACGCCGGGCTGCTCGGGCCGATCGCCCCGCTCGCGCTGGCCGACGGCGCCGAGGTTGCACGCACGATCCAGGTCAACGTGACCGGCGTCGCCAACGGGTCGTCGATCTTCGCGGCCCACGTCAGGGAGCGGGCCGGGCGGGGGGTGCTGATCAATATCTCGTCGGGCGCCGCGACGAAGCCGTACGAGGGGTGGGCGGCCTACTGCGCCTCCAAGGCGGCGGTCGACCAGCTCACCCGCGTCGTCGCGCTCGAAGAGACGCGCCACGAGCTGTCGGCCTACTCGGTGTCGCCCGGCCTGGTCGACACCGAAATGCAAGTTGCGATCCGGGCCGCCGACGCCTGGTCGTTCCCCGAGCGTGAACGGTTCCGGCGGGCCGCGGAACAACGCCGGTTCAACACGCCGGCGTGGGTGGCCGAGCACCTGCTGGCCATCGCGTTCGGGCCCGAACACCCCGAGTCGGTGACGCTGCGCATCCCCGACCAGACGGGGGCCGGTCCCGGTCCCGGTTCACCGTCACCGGGCGCTCCGGGCCTGGCCGGATAAGGTCTGCCCCTATGCCGAAGAGCGGTTCCCGCAAGGTCGTGAAGCCGGTGGCTGCCGCAGCCGTGACGCTTGGGACCATCGCCAGCATCTGGTGGTTCGCCCTGAAGCCGCGACGGAAGGCAAAGGCCGGCGGCGGCATCACCAGCGAGAAGAAGTAGACAGACCGAGGCGGACGACCGACCGACCGACCCTGGTCCCGTCGCTGGTCACGCGTCGCTCAGTCTCGCTCAGTCTCGCTCAGTCGTCGCGCACCGCGGGGAGCCCCGCCACCATCGCCGGCAGGCACTGACCGATCCGCCCGTCGACGACCACGTCGGCGAGCGAGTCCATCTCGGTGGGGCCGCCGTTGACGATGACGATCACGGCGCCGTGCTGGACGGCCGTGGGTACCAGCCCCGCTGCGGGGAAGACCCCGAGCGTCGAGCCCACCGCCAGCAGCAGGTCGCACGCCGCCGCGGCCGTCTCGGCCCGGAACAGGTCCTCGGGCACCAGGCTTTGGCCGAAGCTGATGGTGGCGGGTTTCAACATGCCCCCGCAGGCGGTGCCGTCGGCGCGCTGGACCAAGCACACCGGGTCGGTCTCCCCGCCGCGCACCCGCTCGTGTACCGGCTCGCTCGACTGGCGGTCGCCGCAACGCAGGCACGTGACGTCACGGGTCGTCCCGTGTATCTCGATGATCCGTCCGGGGTCGTTCCCTGCCATCTGGTGGAGGCCGTCGATGTTCTGGGTCACCAACGTGTCCAGCCGGCCGCTGCGCTCGAGCTCGACCAGCGCCCGATGGCCGTCGTTGGGCTCGGCGTCCCACAGCGTCGAAGTCAGGCGCCGCTCCCAGGAGCGACGGCGCAGGTCGGGGTCCGCCACGTAAGCCTGGAGCGTCGCCGTCCTCTCGGCCTCGGGATTCTTGGTCCAGACCCCGTTGGGCCCGCGGAAGTCCGCGATGCCCGAGTCGGTCGAGATCCCCGCACCCGTCAGGACGACGATGCGCCGGGCCTGCTCGACAAGGGAACGGGCACGAGCGATCGCGATCGCCATCGCCATCGCCCCGGACTCGTCCTGACCCGTCTGCTCGCCCACGTTCGCCATGGTGGCACGGAGGACCGGCATACGCTGCGCCGATGGCCACGCCGGGGACGAACCGCTCGACCACGTCCGTCGAGGTCGAGCTGCTCCACGCACCCGACGCCGAGGCACGGCAGCGACGGGCCGCTGGCGCGCTGCTCGCCCGGGGCTGTCGGCGAGGCGACCGGGTCGTCTTCGCGCTCGGTTCTTCCGCCGACCTGATCTGCGCGGTGCTCGGAGCGGCCCGGGTCGGCCTCATCCCGGTCCTGCTCAATGCGACGCTGACCCCGGCCGAGCGCGACGCGCTGGCCGATGACGCGCAGCCGGCCGTCCGCATCCTCGACGCGGCATCGCTCGGCGCCCTGACCGCCGACGAGGCGGAAGCCCAGGGCCGCGCGACCGAGCTGGCGCCGTTCCCGCTCACCCGTCCGATGCACTACACGTCGGGTACCACCGGTCGGCCCAAGGGCGTCACGACCGGGCTGTGGGACGAGGCGACGGCCGAGCTCGTCTACGAGGACGAGGCGGCGGTCTGGCACTTCGACCCGTCCGACCTGCACATGGTCTGTTCGCCGATGTACCACACGGTCTCGATCCGGTTCTCGACCAACACGCTGCTCGCCGGGGGCTCCCTCGCCATCCTGCGCCGATTCGACGCCGGCACGGCGCTCGACGCGCTGCGCCGCCTCCGCCCGACCACGACCTTCCTCGTGCCGACGCATCTGCAGCGCCTCTTGCGGCATCCGGGCCTCGGCCGCGACGAGCAATTCGACTCGTTGCGCCTGCTGGCCCACGCGGGCGCGCCGTGCCCCGAGCCCCTCAAGCGGGCGACCATGGCCCGGGCCCGCCCGGGGTCGGTCTGGGAGTTCTACGGCTCGACCGAGGCCCAGTACACGGTCTGCTCGCCCGAGGACTGGCTCGAGCATCCCGGCACGGTCGGACGCGCCCGTCCCGGACGACGGCTCTTCCTCGGGACCGGGCCCGGGCCCGTCTACGAGGTCCGCACCGGCCTCGTAGACGAGCCCGCCATCTGGTGCGACCAGCCCGCCTTCGCTCGATTCAGCTATTGGCGTGACCCCGAGGCGACCGCCCACGCCTGGCGCGGGTCCGCCTGCACCGTCGGCGACCTGGGCCGCCTCGATCCGGACGGCTTCCTCTACCTGACCGGCCGCCGTCACGACCTCATCATCAGCGGGGGCGTCAACGTCTACCCGGCCGAGATCGAGAACGTGCTCGCCGCCGTGCCCGGCGTGCGCGAGGTCGCCGTGTTCGGGGTGCCCGACGAGCAGTGGGGCCAGCGCGTCTGCGCCGCCTACGTCCCCGACACGGCCGTCGGCGTCGGCCCCTTCTCCGACCCCCGTCCGGCGGCCCTCGAGGACGCCCTGCGCGCCGCCGCGTCGGCCCGCCTGGCCCCGTACAAGCGGCCCAAGTCGTACGTCGCCGCCCCCGACCTGCCCCACACGGCGACCGGCAAGATGATCCGCCGGGCCGTACCCGAGCACCTCGGTCTCTCGGAGGCTCCGGGCGGCTGACGCGGCGGCGGTCCCGGGTAAGACTGGAACATGCCTTTTGCCACCATCAACCCCACCACCGGGAAGACGGAGAAAGAATTCCCGAGCATGACCCCCGCCGAGGTCGACGCGATCCTCGACCGGGCGGTCGCAGCCTTCGCCGACTACCGGACCACGACGTACTCCGAGCGGTCCCGCCACCTGATCACCGCCGCCCAGCTCCTCGAGGCGGAGGTCCCTGACGTCGCCCGCATCCTGACCACCGAGATGGGCAAGACGTTCGCGTCCGCCAAGGCCGAGGTCTCCAAGTGCGCCTCCGGTCTGCGCTGGTTCGCCGACAACGCCGAGCGCCTGCTCAGCGACGAGGTCATTGCCAGCAACGCGACGAAGTCGTACGTCCACTATCAGCCGATCGGCGCCGTGCTCGCCGTGATGCCGTGGAACTTCCCGATGTGGCAGGTGATCCGGTTCGCCGCCCCCGCCTTGATGGTCGGCAACGTCGGCCTGTTGAAGCACGCGTCCAACGTGCCGCAGACCGGCCTGGCGATCGAGGACCTGTTCCGGCGGGCGGGACTTCCCGAGGGCGTCTTCACCAACCTGTTCGTAGAGTCCAAGGACGTCGCGGCGCTGATCGAGGACCCCCGTATCGCCGCGGTGACCCTCACCGGCAGCGAGCGAGCCGGCATCTCCGTGGCCTCCGCCGCCGGCCGCGCGCTGAAGAAGAGCGTGCTCGAGCTCGGGGGCTCGGACCCCTTCATCGTCTTGCCGTCGGCCGACCTCGATGCGTGCGTCCGCACGGCGGTGGCGGCCCGGGTGCAGAACAACGGTCAGTCGTGCATCGCGGCCAAGCGCTTCATCGTGCTGGACGAGGTCGCCGACGAGTTCCTGAGCCGCTTCACCGAAGCGATGGACGCGCTGGTTGTCGGCGACCCCTTCGAACCGGCCACCGATCTGGGGCCCATCGTCACCGAGGCCCAGCGCGAGGAGCTGGTCAACCAGGTGGAGGCGGCGCGGGCCCAGGGGGCGACCGTGCACGCCGGCGCCAAGGTCCCCTCCGGTGACGGGTGGTACTTCCCGCCGACCGTGCTCTCGGGGATCACCGCCGACATGCCGGTGGCGCAAGAGGAGATCTTCGGACCGGTGGCGCTCGTGCTGCGCGTGCCCGACCTCACTGCCGCGATCGCGGCCGCCAACGCGACGACCTTCGGACTGGGCTCGAGCGTCTGGAGCAACGACGCGGACGAGATCGCACGGTGCATCGAGGAGGTCGAGGCCGGCCAGGTCTTTGTGAACGCCATGGTCGTGTCGACGCCCGAGCTGCCCTTCGGCGGGATCAAGCGATCGGGCTATGGCCGCGAGTTGTCCGAGCTCGGGTTGAAGGAGTTCACCAACCCGAAGACCGTATGGATCGCCTGATCCAGAGCGCACGTTCCGTCGCCGGGGCGGCGACGCGTGAGGCCCGATGACCAACGAGATCACCTACCTCGACCACGCGGCAACTTCTGCGCTGCGACCCGAGGCGGCGGCGGCCATGGCGTCGGTCCACGAGCGCAAGCTCGGCAACCCGACCGGGAGCCACCCGCCGGCGCAGCGCGCCCGGGCGCTGCTCGAAGAGGCGCGGGACGAGGTCGCAACGTTTCTCGGCCGCGACCCGGGTGAGATCGTCTTCACCTCCGGCGGGACCGAGGCGGCCAACCTGGCCGTCCTGGGCACGGCCGAGGCCGCGCTCCGCGCTCGCGGCGAGGCCGTCGTGTTGGCGTCGGCCGTCGAGCACCCCGCAGTGCGCGAATCGGCGAAGGCGGCCGGCCTCGTCGGCGTCGACGTCCGAGAGCTGCCGGTGGACCACGGCGGCGTCATCGACCGCGACGCCTTGGCGCGCACGCTCTCGTCGCGCTGCACGGTGATCGCAGTCATGACGGCCAACAACGAGACGGGGGTGATCCAGCCCTTGGCCGACGTCGTCAGTTCGGTGCGGCGGCGTGCGCCGAACGCGTACGTCTTCACCGACGCGGTGCAGGCCGCGCCCTTTCTCGACCTGGCCGAGGTGACCGAAGGCGTGGACATGGTGGGCCTCAGCGCGCACAAGTTCGGTGGGCCGGTGGGCATCGGGGCGCTGGCGGTGGCTCCGGGGGTGACGCTGTGGCCGCGCCAGCATGGCGGGGGACAGGAGCGGGAACGCCGCAGCGGGACCCAGGACGTCGCGGGTGCGGCCGGGATGGCCACGGCGTTGCAGCTGGTGGCCAAGGAGCGCACCGCCGCCACCGCGCGGGTGACTGGCCTGCGGGACCGGTTGACGCAGGAGCTGCTCGCCGCGGTGCCCTGGGCGCACCGGACCGTGCCGGACGGCGTCGCGGTGCTCCCCGGGCATCTCCACCTCTGTCTCCCTGGCGTCGACCGCGAGGAGTTGCTCGTGGCCCTCGGCCGCGTGGGGATCTGCGTGTCCGGCGGCTCCTCCTGTGCCAGCGGTGCGCTCGAGCCCAGCCACGTGCTGGCCGCCATGGGCATCGGCGCCGATACGGCCGCAGGCGCCGTTCGCTTCTCGCTGGGGTACGACAGCACCGACGAGGACGTCGACCGGGCGCTCGCCGTGGTCCCCGGCCTGGCCGCCTCCCTGCGTCGGACCGTCTGAACCCGGTGGCACACTGTGCGCATGCGCACGCGGGTGCTCGTCGCCATGTCCGGGGGAGTGGACTCCTCCGTCGCGGCCGCGCTCCTGGTGGAGCGGGGACATGAGGTCGTGGGCGCGACGCTCAAGCTGTGGGGCGGCGAGTCGGACTCGGGCTGTTGCTCGGTCGCGGACGTCGAGGACGCCCGGCGGGTGGCGCAGCAGCTGGGTATCGAGCACCATGTCTTCAACCTGACCGAGGAGTTCGACCGCCACGTGGTGGCCCCCTACGTCGGTGCGCACGCCGCCGGCCGGACGCCGAACCCGTGCATCGAGTGCAACCGGACGATGAAGTTCGACCGGCTGCTGCACCGTTCTGATCGGCTTGGCTTCGACCGGCTGGCCACGGGCCACCATGCCCGGGTCACGAGCGGGCGGACCGGGCGGACCGGGCGCACACACTCCTTGCGCCGCGGTGTCGATACCGCCAAGGACCAGTCCTACGTGCTGTCGATGCTCGGCCAGGACGAACTGTCCCGTGTCCTGTTCCCGGTGGGGGAGATGACCAAGAACGAGGTGCGGTTGCACGCAGGCCGGCTCGGGTTGCGGACGGCGCTCAAGCCGGACAGCCAGGACGTCTGCTTCATCGGCAGCGCGGAGGGACGGCTGGGCTTCCTCGGGCAGCGGATCGCGATGCACCCGGGTGAGGTCGTCGACGGTGCGGGCAACGCCGCGGGGACCGTCGAGGCGGTGGAACTGGTCACGGTCGGGCAACGACGCGGCATGGGTCACGGCGGCGACGGGAAGCGGCGTTACGTGACGCACGTCGACGTGGCGGCCCGGCGGGTGACGGTCGGGGGGGCCGACGAGGTGACGCGGACCGGCGTCTTCCTGCCCGAGTCCTCGCTCACGTGGGTGCGCGACCCGCTGGCCGGCGGGGCCCGCGCCGTGGCACAGGTGAGCGCGCACGGACGGCCGATCGCGTGCACGGTCGAGGCCGGCGACGACGGGTCGGGTCTGATGGTCCGGTTCGACTCCCCGCAGCGACCCGTCGCGCCCGGACAGACCGTCGCCCTCTACGACGCCAACGACCCCGACGCCGTGGTCGGCGCGGGCATCGCCGCCTGACCATGGCGCGGAACGGAGCGGAGGGGAACGGGCGCAAGGTGCCGCAGGAGGCCGCGGCGAGGATCGAGGAGCTGCGGGGGCTGATCCGCCACCACAACGAGTTGTACAACGTGCTGGACGCGCCGGAGATCCCCGACGCCGAGTACGACCTGTTGGTCGTCGAGTTGCGCCAGCTCGAATCGGACCATCCGGAACTGGTCACCCCGGACTCGCCGACCAACACCGTGGGAGCGGCGCCATCGGGTCTCTTCCAAGAGGTCCGTCACCGGGTCCCGATGATGAGCCTCGACAACGCGTTCGACGAGTCGGAGCTGCGCGCCTGGGCGGAACGCCTCCGCCGCGTCGTGCCCGAGCTCGAGCTCGCGGCGCTCGCGTTCTCGACCGAGCCGAAGGTGGACGGCGTCGCGATGTCGCTCACCTACGAGCGCGGCACGTTCGTCCAAGCGGCGACGCGCGGTGACGGCGTGACCGGCGAGGACGTGACGGCCAACGTCGCCACCGTCGGCGACGTCCCGCACGAGCTGGCCGAGGCCGGAGGCCCGTACCCCGACGTGCTCGAGGTGCGCGGGGAGATCTACATGCCCGTCGCAGAATTCGAGGCGATGAACAAGCGTCAGGCCGACGCCGGCGAGCGGCTCTTCGTGAACCCGCGCAACTCGGCGGCCGGCGCGCTGCGCCAGAAGGACGCCGCGGTCACCGCCCGGCGGCCGTTGCACTTCTGGGCCTATTCGGTCGGCGTGGTGGAAGGGGCCCCGGCGAAGAGCACATGGCCCGCGGGCACCCAGAGCGAGACGCTGGCCCAGCTGGCCAAGGCGGGATTCCCGGTGAGTCCCGACGCTCGGCGCGTGGAGGGCATGGCGGCGGTCGAAGCGCGGTGCCGCGAGCTGGAGGCGGCGCGGCACTCGCTCGCCTACGAGATCGACGGCGTCGTGGCCAAGGTCGACGACTTCGCCCTGCAGAAGGTGCTGGGCGCCACGTCGCGCGCACCGCGCTGGGCCATCGCCTTCAAGTTCCCGCCCGAGGAGCGCACGACCCGGCTGCTCGACATCATGGTCTCCATCGGACGGACGGGCCGGGCGACGCCGTTCGCCCGCCTCGAGCCCGTCTTCGTGGGCGGATCCACCGTGGGGGTGGCGACCCTGCACAACCAGGACCAGGTGGCGGCCAAGGACGTCCGTCCGGGCGACCTGGTCACCGTGCGCAAGGCGGGCGACGTCATTCCCGAGGTGGTCGGCCCGGTGAAGGACGGCCCGGGGGTCCCGGCGCGCCGCAAGCCGAAGTGGAAGTTCCCGACGAAGTGTCCGTCGTGCGGCGAGCCGCTGGTGCGGTTGCCCGGTGAGAGCGACACCTTCTGCACCAACATCGACTGCCCGTCGCAGCGCGTGCAGCGGATCGCGCACTACGCGTCGCGGGGCGCGATGGACATCGAGAGCCTGGGCGAGGAGCGGGTGTTCCAGCTCGTCGGGGCGGGGCTGATCAACGACCCGCCCGACCTCTACGAACTGCGCGTCGAGCAGCTCGTGGAGTTGGAGCGCTTTGCGCGGATCTCGGCGTCCAACCTGGTGGCGGCGATCGGGGCCTCCAAGACCCAGCCCCTCAGCCGGTTGCTCGTGGCTCTGGGGATCCGGCACCTGGGCCCCACGGGGGCGAAGGCGCTCGCCCGCGCCTTTGGAGATCTCGAGGCGATCGTCTCGGCCGACGTGGGGGCGTTGGCCGCCGTCGACGGCGTGGGCGGGGTGATCGCGGCGAGCGTCGCGGAGTTCCTGAGCCAGAACGAGCCCGTGCTCGAGCGACTGCGGGCCGCGGGGGTCAACACGGAGGAGCCGGGGGCCGCCGGGACGACGGGCGGCGGGGCCGGGGCGGTCGATGCCCCGGAACAGACGCTCGACGGCAAGACGGTGGTGGTCACGGGGGCGGTGCCGGGCTACACGCGGGAGGGGGCGGAGGAGGCGATCGTGGCGCGGGGCGGCAAGTCGCCGGGCAGCGTGTCGAAGAAGACGTTCGCGCTCGTCGTGGGGGAGTCGCCGGGGGCGAGCAAGACCAAGAAGGCCGAGGAGCTCGGGATTCCGACGGTCGACGCGTCCGGTTTCGACGCGCTGCTCGACACGGGCGCGCTACCGGGGTGAGGTCCGTGCCGGCCGAGGGCGGCACCCGTGATCGGCAAGGGGCGTGCAGGTCGGGGGGTGTCCACCGAACGGGTGGCGGTTGTCGGTAGCCTGAATTCGCCCGATGCCCCTGATCTCTGATTCCATCGGCCGGGTCCTTGGGAAGCGGTACCGGCTGCTCTCCGCCCTGGGCACCGGCAGTTCCGCTCACGTCTATCTGGCCGAGGATGTGTCGCTGCAGCGCCACGTCGCGGTCAAGGTGCTGCAGCCGGGGCTGGCCGCAGACGAGGCCTTCTTGAAGCGCTTCCGAGCCGAGGCGCGGTCGGTGGCGTCGCTCAACCATCCGCACGTGCTGCGGGTCTTCGATTGGGGCGAGGACGCCGACGAGCCGTATCTCGTGCTCGAATATTTGGGCGGCGGGTCGTTGCGGGACCTGCTGGACCGGGGCGTCCGGCTGACGCACGCGCAGGCGGCGCAGTTGGGCGCCGAGGTGGCGCAGGGCCTCGCGTACGCGCACGTGCGCGGGCTGGTGCACCGGGACATCAAGCCGGCGAACCTCTTGTTCGACGAGGAGAGCCGGGTGCGGATCGCCGACTTCGGCGTGGCGCGCGCGTTGGCGGAGGCGGCGTGGACCGAGCCGGCGGGGGCGATGGTGGGTACGGCCCGGTACATCTCGCCCGAGGCGGCGGAGGGCAAGCCGGTGGACGGACGGGCCGACGTCTACTCGCTCGCGCTGGTCCTGTACGAGGCGGTGGCGGGCACCGTCCCCTTCGTCACCGACACGACGATGGGAACGCTGGCGGCGCGCATCGGCCAGACGCTGCCCCACGACCCCTTGTTGGGGCCGCTCGACGACGTGCTGGCGCGCGCCGCCGCTCCCGACGTCACGGCCCGGCTGGATGCCGCGGGCCTGGCGGCGCGTCTCGGTGCACTGGCCTCGGCGCTGCCGACCCCGGCGCCGCTGCCGCTGGTGTTCACCCATATCGAGCGGTCGGCGCCCATCACGGGGTTCCAGGCGCCCGGCGTCAACGAGCTGACCGAGACGAAGGTGGCGGCGCTCGGCGCGGCGGCGGCGACGGCGGCGGCCGCGGCGGCCGCGGCGGCGGGCGCGCCCGTCGGGACGAAGGCGGGGCCCGGTGAGATCTTCGACGCCGAGCCCCTCGGCGACTCGGCGACGGTGGCCGGCACGCCGGCACCTGGCGCGCCGACGGTGGCGCGGGCACGGACGCGACGGCGCTGGTTCGGCGGCGGTGGGGGCGGTATCCGGCGGCGGACGTGGGTGATCGCGGCGGCCGTGCTGGCGGCGGTGCTGTTGGCGGCCGGCCTCACCGTGGCCTTCGGGACCAACGTGTTCACGCCCTCACACCCGACGCCCGCGGTGGCCAACCTGACGGTGGCCCAGGCGAGGACGGCGCTGACCAAGGTGCACATGAACCTGGCGCTGGGGGCGCCGGTCAAGTCGATCACCGTGGGATCGGGCGACATCGTGTCGCAGTCCCCGAAGGCCGGCGTGTCGGAGAAGGAGGGCACGACCGTCACGGTGGTGGTCTCGGACGGGCCGCCCAACGTCGCCGTGCCGAACCTGTCGGGCATGACATGCGCCCAGGCGGCGAGCGCGTTGCAGGCGGCGCACTTCAAGTCGGTCTGCGCCGCGGGGGTGTACAACAACAGCGTCGCCGCCCAGGTGCTCGCCGGGTGGTCGATCGGCACCACGCAAACTCCGACGACGGCGCCCTACGGGAGCACCATCACGCTGGTGCCTTCGCTCGGTCACGAGCCCGCGACGGTGCCGAACATCCCGTCCAGCTACACCTACGCCCAGGCCCAGGCCGCGCTGCAGGCCGTCGGGCTGGCGGCCACGCAGAACCCCGAGCCCGACGCGACCGTGCCGAACGGCCAGGTGATCTCGACGTCGCCGGCCAGCGGGGCGCCCGCGCCCTTTGGGTCCACCGTCACGGTGAACGTGTCGACCGGACCACCCACGACGACGGTGCCCAACGTGGTCCAGGACACGGTGTCGCAGGCGACGACCGCGATCCAGGGCGCCGGCCTGAGCGTGTCGGGCGTGTCGGGCAATCCGTCGCACAACGTGATCGGCACCCAGCCCTCCATCGGCTCGACCGTCCCGACGGGATCGTCCGTCCAGCTGATCACCCACTGAGTGGATGGCGCTCCCGTTCGACTCGAGTTGTGACCTCTGCGAGGCGGCGCGCCTCTCGGAGTGGCACCACGAGGACGACGTCTGTTGGGTGGCCGACTGCGAGGTGTGTGGCGTGCCGATGGTGGTGTGGAAGAACCATGGGCCCGTCCCGCCCGACGTCGAGATCGAGCACATGGTGGCCCAGTTGACCCGGGTGGCCGACGCCCGCTTCGGCCCCGGCGAGTGGTCGGTCGACCGGGTGATGCGCCAGATTCCGAACCACTTCCACGCCCACGGGCGCGACCCGAACTGGTGGTTCCGGTTGCGCGGGCTGCGCTGACGATCACGACGACCTGAGCCCGTTCCGGGGCGGGACGCGAAATTGCCCACCGGTAGGGTGTCGCCGATGGAGGCGTCCCCGGTCGATCGGTCCGACGCGCTCCTCGACCCCGTCGCCGACCCCGGCGGGGCGGCCATGGGGACCCTGGGGGACGGGTCGCTCGACACCAACTGGTTCACGCTGCTGCACCGGCGCGTCACCCACCGCGCCGTCCGCAGCCCGCGCTACCAGTGGTGGGCGCTGGTGGCCCTGTTGGCCGGGCTGCTGTCGCTCAACATCACGTTCACCGTCTTCGTGGTGGCGCTGCCCACGGTCAAGGCGGACTTCCACACGAACTTCTCGGTTCTGGCCTGGGCGTCGACCGGGCCGCTGCTCGCCTTCGGCGTCGCCGCGCCGTTCTTCGGCAAGGCGGGCGACCTCTTCGGGCACCGCCGGCTCTACCAGTTCGGCCTGCTGGGGGCGATGGTCAGCGCCGTCCTCACCGCCACCGCGCCCGACGTGGGCACGCTCCTGTTCGCCCGTGCCCTCGACGGGATCCAGGGCGCGGCGACCGGGACGGCGTCGATGGCGCTCATCCTCGAGCTCTTCGCGCCGGCGGACCGGGTGAAGGCGCTCGGATGGTGGTCGCTCGTGGGCGCCGGCGGGCCGGTCCTCGGGGTGACGCTCGGCTCGCCCGTGATCCAGTACTTCGGCTGGCGCACCCTCTTCTGGGGCCAGCTCGTGCTGCTCGTGATCGCCTCGGTGGTGGTGGCCGTCCTGCTCCCGACCCGGCCCAAGGCACGCGACGCCGCGCCGAAGCGGACGAAGGTGTGGCAGGGCATGGACTGGGTCGGGAGCTGGAGCCTGGCCGGCGGCGTGACCTCCGCCATGCTCGTGCTGAGCATCGGGCCCATCGCCGGCTGGACCTCAATCGGGGTGATCGTCTCGGGCGTGCTGGCCGTGGTGCTGGGCGTCGTGTTCTTGTGGCGGGAGACCACGTTCGCGACGCCGCTCATCCCGACCACCTATTGGCGACGGCGCAACTTCATGTTCCCGATGGGCACCAAGGCCTTCACCAGCTTCGCCTACTTCGGCGCCTTCTTCCTGTTCCCGCTGCTCATGGAGCAGGTCTACGGGTACAGCGTCTCCCAGGTGGGGTTCTTGTCCGTGGCGCGCCCGCTGGTGTTCGCCATCAGCGCACCGATCGCCGGCTACATGACGGTGCGCACGGGGGAGCGCACGGCGACGCTGTTCGGGACGATCTCGCTGCTGCTCTCCATGGTGCTGTTCGCCACGCTCGGCGCCTCGTCGGCCATCGTCGTGGTGCTGATCGCCTTGGCGCTGTCGGGTCTCGGCATGGGCGTCTCCATGCCCGCCACCTCGTCCACCATGTCCAACGAGCTGGCCCAGTCGGAGTACGGCGTGATGAGCGCGGCTCAGTTGCTGGCCGCGCAGGTGGGTGAGGTGGCGGGTATCCAGATCGTGCTGACGATTCAGGAGTCGATCGCGAAGAACCAGGGGCTGAGCAACCTGCACCACAGCACCACCGCGTTGTTGCACAGCTTCAGCGTGCCGTTCTGGGTCGGCACGGCCGTCGCCGGGTTGGCCGTCGTCTGTGCGCTGTTCATCCGCCCGTTGCCGCGCTCGGCGCGGACGCCGCAGCTGGCGGCGGACCCGGCCTGAGACGAGCCGACGGACGGATCGGCTATTCGGTCATGTCGCGCAGGCGGGCGGCCATCTCGGCCGCCGCCGGGTCGGCCGCCGCCGGGGTGGCCTGGAGGGCCATCAGCTTGGCCATGTCACCCTCGACGCGCACCTTGCCGGCCATGAAGGCCTGCATGCCGGCCTGGGGATTGCCTTCGATCAGGATCGCCTTGGCGGTGTCGTAGTCGACCGTGACCTTCAGATCCTGGGTCTCGAGGTGGCCGACGTCGAGGACCATCTCGCCGCTCGAGGTGTCCATGTGGGCGAGGATGTCGCCGTCGGAGAAGGGGACGGCCGTCACGACGAGGTTCATGCGCACGGTGTGGCCGATCGGCGGCGTCTTGCCCTCGTACTCGGCGCGGATCTTGCGCGCCTCGTCCAGCCATTCGTCGCTGAGGAACGGGTACGACGGCATGTGAGTTCTGCTCCTTCGTCTTCGGTTCGCCCCCTCTGGCCGCCGGAACCCTACTCGCCTCGCCGGTAGGCTGCCGGTTCGTGACCCACCCCATCATCCCCGGTGCAGAGCCATATTCGGCGACCGGCGACGCCCGCGGCGCGCTGGTCCTTCACGGCTTCACGGGCAACCCCCAGTCCATGCGCGGCCTCGCGCTCGCGTTGGCCGACGCGGGGTTCACGGTGGAGATGCCGCAGCTCCCCGGACACGGGACGGACATCTCCGACATGGTGCCGACGCGTTGGAAGGATTGGTGCGAAGCGGCGGTCGACGCGTTCACCGAGCTGTCGGCGCGCTGTGACGCCGTGGCGGTGGTGGGGCTGTCCATGGGAGGGAGCCTCGCCGTGTGGCTGGCCGAGCACCACCCCGAGGTGGCCGCGCTCTCGCTGGTGAACCCCCTCGTGACCCCGCCCGACAACGCCACGACCGATTTCATTCAGGCGATGATCGATGGCGGCGACGAGGTCGCCCCCGGCATCGGCTCGGACATCGCCCTCGAGGGCTCGGTCGAGTCCGCCTATCCCGAGCTGCCCCTGCAGGCTGCGTTGTCGCTGTTCGAAGGCGTCGCGGAGGTGGAGGCGCTGCTCGGCCAGATCGCCTGCCCGGTGCTCGTCTTCACGAGCAAGCAGGACCACGTGGTCGACCCCAAGTCGAGCGACCTGCTCGTCGAGCTCGCCAAGGGACCGGTCGAGCAGGTGGTCCTGGAGCGGAGCTACCACGTGGCGACGCTGGACTACGACAGGGACGAGATCGAAGCGCGCACCGTGGAGTTCCTCGGCGGCGTGTTGCCCGAACCCGGCCCGTGAGCGGGCCCGACGAGTCCGGGGCCCCGCGCGCGCTGAGCCGGGAGGACGTCGTCCATGTCGCCCGCCTGGCGCGGCTGGACCTGACCGACGACGAGGTCGAGCTCTTCACCGCGCAGCTGCGCACGGTCCTCGACCACGCCGCCGACGTGGCCGCGCTCGACCTCTCCCACCTGGCGCCCTCTTCGCACCCGATCGCGCTCGACAACGTGTTGCGGCCCGACGAGCACCGACCGAGCCTCGACCGCGAGGAGGTGCTGGCGGTCGCGCCCGACGTGGAGGACCACCGCTTCCGGGTGCCGCGCATCGGCGCGGAGGCGCCGTGACGGGCGCGCTGGCCGTGGCCGCCGAAGTGCGCGGCGGCGCACGGACGGCCAGGGACGTCGCAGAGGAGGCGCTGGCGACGGTCGCCGGCGAAGACGGCCGGTTCAACGCGTTCCTCCACGTCCACGACGACGACGCGCGGGCCCAGGCCGACGCGGTCGACGCCGCGTTGGCGGAGGGCCGCGACCCGGGGCCCCTGGCCGGCGTGCCGGTCGCGCTGAAGGACAACCTGTGCACCCGTGGCCACGAGACGACCTGCGGTTCGCGGATCCTCCAGGGTTGGCGGCCGCCCTATGACGCCACCGTCGTCGAACGGCTACGGCGTGCGGGCGCCGTCGCGTTGGGCAAGACGAACATGGACGAGTTCGCCATGGGCTCGTCGACCGAGAACTCCGCCTTCGGGCCCACCCACAACCCGCGCCGTACGGGGAAGGTGCCCGGCGGCAGCAGCGGCGGCTCGGCGGCGGCGGTGGCGGCCGGCTTCGCCCCGTTGGCCCTCGGCTCCGACACCGGCGGCTCGATCCGCCAGCCGGCCGCCCTCTGCGGCGTCGTCGGCATGAAGCCGACGTACGGCCGCGTGTCCCGCTACGGCCTGGTGGCGTTCGCGAGCTCGCTGGACCAGATCGGGCCCTTCGCCGCGACGGTCGAGGACGCGGCGCTGCTCTTCGACGTGATTGCGGGCCACGATCCGCTCGACAGCACCTCCTTGCCCTCGGTGGCCGAGCCCACGCTCCCCGGCATCGGCGAGGGCGTCGAGGGGCTGCGCGTCGGCCTGTGCCGCGACCTGGTGGAGGGGTGCGCGGTGGACGTGCAGGCCCGGGTGCACGAGGCGGCCGACGCGCTGGCGAAGGCCGGGGCGAAGGTGGAGGAGGTCTCGGTCCCCGAGTTCGCCTACGGCCTGTCCGCCTACTACCTCATTGCGCCGGCTGAGGCGTCGTCCAACCTCGCCCGCTACGACGGCGTGCGCTACGGGCTCCGCGTCGAGGGCGAGGACGTCGAGGCGATGAACACGGCCACGCGGACGGCCGGGTTCGGGGCCGAGGTGAAGCGGCGGGTCATGCTCGGGACCTACGCACTCTCCGCCGGCTACTACGACGCCTACTACGCCCAGGCGCAGCGGGTCCGCACCCTCGTCATGCAGGCGTTCGACCGCGCCTACCAGTCCTACGACGTGCTGCTCGGCGCCACCGCGCCCACAACGGCCTTCGACCTCGGCGCGAAGGTCGACGACCCGATGGCGATGTACATGAACGACGTCTGCACCATCCCCTCGAACCTGTCGGGGCACCCGGCCATCTCCGTGCCCTTCGGCACCGGGGAGGACGGCCTGCCGGTCGGCGTCCAGGTGCTGGCCCCGGCGTTGGGGGAGGCCATGTTGTTCCGGGTCGCCCGCGTCGTGGAGGCGCACGCGCCGTGACCGACTGGGAGACGGTGATCGGGCTCGAGGTGCACTGCGAGCTGGCGACGGAGACGAAATTGTTCTGTGGCTGCCGCAACGCGTTCGGCGACGAGCCCAACGTGAACATCTGCCCGGTCTGCCTCGGGCTGCCGGGCGCGTTGCCCGTGCTCAACGAGCAGGCGGTCGAGCTGGCCATGCGCATCGGCGCCGCGCTCCACTGCGAGATCCGGCCCTCGGAGTTCGCCCGCAAGAACTACTTCTATCCCGACCAGGCGAAGGACTATCAGATCAGCCAGTACGACCTGCCGTTGAACGCCGACGGCTGGCTGGAACTGCCCGACGGGTCACGGGTGGGGGTGACGCGGGCCCACATGGAGGAGGACACGGGCAAGCTCACCCATGTCGGCGCGAGCGGACGGATCAACGCGGCGCTGCACGCGCTGGTCGATTACAACCGCTCGAGCGTCCCCTTGGTGGAGATCGTCAGCGAGCCCGACATGCGGTCCTCGGCGCAGGCTCGGGCGTACGCGGCGGAGTTGCGAGGCATCCTCGTGGCGACCGGGGCGTCCGACGGTCGCATGGAAGAGGGGTCGATGCGGGTCGACGCCAACGTGTCGGTCCGCCCGGCCGGCAGTAGCGAATTCGGGACCCGGTGCGAGATCAAGAACCTCAACTCGCTGCGCTCGCTCCAGCGGGCCATCGACTACGAGGTGGCGCGCCAGATCGCCTTGCTCGAGGCGGGCGGCGTGGTCGACCAGGAGACCCGCCATTGGAACGAGGCGGGCGGGCGGACCGAGACGATGCGGTCCAAGGAAGAGGCCAACGACTACCGCTACTTCCCCGAGCCCGACCTGGTGCTGCTTGCCCCCGACGCGGCCTGGCAGGCGAAGGTGCGCGCGGGCCTGGGGCCGATGCCGGCCGACCGGCGCGCCGCCCTGGTCGCCGCGCTTGGTGGCGCACCGAGCACGGCCGAGCTCGACCAGGTCAACGCCGTCGTCGACCTCGGCCTGGACCGGCTCGTCGCGGCGGCGTCCGAGGCGGGCGCTCCCACCCCGTTGGCGCTGGCCCGGGCCGCCAACGAGGTGGCCGCGCAGGCCGACGCCGGGTTGCAGCTCGACGCGGGCTCGTTCGTCTCGCTGCTCACCCTCGAAGCGGGCGGGCAGTTGTCGGCCACCCAGTCCAAGGCCGTGCTGGCCGCGCTGCTCGAGCAGGGTGGAGGGGACCCGGCCGCGCTCGCCAAGGAGATGGGCTTCGAGGCGCTGGCGTCGGACACCCTGGCGGCGGTGGTCGACGACATCATCGCGGCGAACCCCGACGAGTGGGCGCGCTTCGTCGGGGGCGACGACAAGCTGATGGGCTTCTTTGTCGGCGAGGTGATGGAGGCGACGTCGGGCAAGGCCAACGGCAAGGATGTGGCGGCGGAGCTCCGTCGTCGCCGCGGCTAAGAGCTGAGCGGCTCCTTCACGTAGCGGTCGAGCGTCGGGCCGACCCACCGGCCGATCTGGCGCGGCGACGCGGTGGACATCGGCGGCACCCGCAGGATGTAGCGGGCGAAGGCCAGCCCCAGGAGCTGGGACGACACCATGGCCGTGCGGCGGCGCGCCACGGCATCGCTCTCACCTTCGTTGCGGCTGAGGATGCTCCAGACACGCTCGTTGACGAACTCGCGTATGGCGTCGGCCACGTTGGTCGACGCCGCCATTGCGGCCATGCACGAGGCGAAGGACGACCCCGACCCCTCGGCCCGGTCCCACATGGTGAGAAACGACTCGATGGTCCGGGCCCCGGAGTATTCCGCGCCCTCGGCCCGCGCCTTGACCTGTCTCGGGTCGAAGGGCAGTGCCATCGCCGCGACGAACAGGCTGGACTTGCCGTCGAAGTAGTGGTGGACGAGGGCGGGGTCCACGCCGGCCTCGCGGGCCACCGCGCGCAGGCTGGTGCCGTCGTAGCCGTTCGCCGCGAAGACCCGCTTGGCCGCCTCGATGATCTCACCCCGGGTGTCGGCGTGCCCCGGCCGCCGCCCGACCGCGCTCACCTGGGGGCCGCCGAAGATGGCCGGGTCACGAGGTATTCACCATCGGAGAATTCTATGTTAGAACTCATCAGTGATGAATCTTAGGAGGAGGATGAGGTGAGCGGTCTGGACGGCACGCCCCAGACCGAGACGACGGCGCTGGGCCGCCTGGCCGGACGGTGCTACGACCGGCGCCGGCTCGTCCTCGCCCTCTGGATCGTCGCCATCATCGGCATCACGGTGCTGTCCCAGGTCGTGGGGACCAGCTTCAAGAACAAGTTCACCTCGGGCAACACCCAGTCGCAGCAGGCGCAGAACATCCTGCAGCAGCGCTTCCCCTCCAAGTCGGGCGACACCGCCGACATCGTGTTCCGGACCGCCACCCCGATCCCGGGCAACGAGGCGGCGATCAACCAGGTCGTCAACCGCGTGCGGCCGCTCCCCTACGTGCAGGGCGTGACGAGCCCGTTCTCACCCGAAGGGGCGCACCAGATCGCACCGAACGGCAACATTGCCTACGCACAGGTCCAGTTCACGACGGACACCGCGGACATCCCGACCGGCGCCGTCAAGAAGGTCATCTCGACGGCCCAGGGGGCCGCGACGAGCGGGGTGCAGGTGGAGCTCGGGGGGAGCCCGATCTCCGCGGCCGCCACCGCGGCGCCCGGACCGAGCGAGGGCATCGGCATCACGGCGGCGCTGATCATCATGCTCCTGGCCTTCGGCTCGGTCGTCGCCATGGGCCTGCCGTTGCTCACCGCGCTGGCCGGCCTGGGCATCGGGATCGCCGTGTTGGAGCTGATCACGCACCTCTTCGTCGTCCCGAACTTCTCGCCGGAGATGGCGGCGATGATCGGCATCGGCGTGGGCATCGACTACGCCCTCTTCATCGTCACGCGATACCGACAGGGCATCTTCGAGGGACGGACGCCACGCGACGCCGTGATGACGGCGCACATGACTGCGGGCCGCTCGGTCCTCTTCGCCGGCAGCACCGTGGTCATCTCGCTCTTCGGTCTGTACCTCATCGGCCAGCCGTACATGATCGGTCTCGCCACCGCGTGCATCGCGGCCGTGCTCATGGTGCTCATCGCCGCGCTGACCCTCCTGCCGGCCATGCTCGGATTCGCCGGCGGCGCCATCGACAAGCTGCACGTGCCGGGCCTGCTCCAGAGCGGCGGCCCGCCGCCCGAGCACGGCTTCTGGCATCGCTGGAGTCGCTTCGTGCAGCGGCGGGCCTGGTTCACCGGCATCGCCACGGTCCTGATCCTCGTCGCGCTTGCCATCCCGATGTTCAGCATGCGCCTCCAGTTCACCGACGCCGGCAACGATCCGACCAGCCTCACCACCCGGCAGGCCTACGACCTGCTGGCGCAAGGGTTCGGCCCCGGGTTCAACGGACCGCTCGTCGTGGCCGTCGCCATGGGTGGGCCATCGGATGTGCCGACGGTGCAGCATCTGGACCGGGCGTTGTCGTCCGGAGTGCCGGGCGTCGCGTTCACCGCCCCCGCGCAATTCAACGGCGACGACACCGGAGCCATCATCGCCGTCGTCCCCACGACGTCGCCCCAGGCCGCGCAAACGGTCGACCTGGTGAACCGGTTGCGCGCCGACGTGATCCCGCCGGTGGTGCGCGGGACCAACGTCAACGCGCAGGTTGGCGGGGAGACGGCCGCCTCGATCGATGCCGCCAATTTCTTGGGCCACCGGCTCTTCATCGTTATCGGCGCCGTACTGATCCTGTCCTTCCTTCTGCTGATGGTCGTGTTCCGCTCCCTCGTGCTGCCGCTCAAAGCGGTGATCATGAACCTCTTGAGCGTGGGTGCCGCCTATGGCGTCATGGTGGCCGTATTCCAGTGGGGCTGGGCCGGCAGCGTGATCGGCATCGGCGAGAAGGGACCGATCGACCCTTGGATCCCGGTGGTGATGTTCGTCGTCCTGTTCGGCCTGTCGATGGACTACGAGGTCTTCCTGCTCTCGCGCATCCGAGAGGAATGGCTGCGCACCCGGGAGAACTCGACCGCGGTGGCGGACGGACTGGCCATCACCGGCCGCATCATCACCGCGGCGGCCGCGATCATGGTCTGCGTCTTCGGCTCGTTCATCATCAAGGACCCGCTGCACATCCTCAAGGTGTTCGGCCTGGGGTTGGCGACGGCCGTGTTCCTCGACGCGACGCTGGTGCGCATGGTGCTCGTCCCGTCGATCATGGAGGTGCTCGGCCCGGTCAACTGGTGGCTGCCCCGGTGGATGGACCGTTCGATGCCCAAGCTCGGGGTCGAGGTCACGCCGACGGTCACGCCGACGCCGACGCCGTTGCCGGCGCCCGCCTGAACCCGCCCACGGTGACGCCGCCCGCCTGAGCTGGCAGGGGCCGGCCGTATGCTTGGCGCCCATGAGCAGCGGCCAGCCGACGTCCACCTTCGTGTCCTTGAACCCCGGGCGCGACGTGCAGCGGGTCGGCACGGCGGCCTTCCTCGGCGAGGACGTCGAGAAGATCCACGACCCGGTGTGGGCGGTGATCGGCAACCTGGGCGACAGCCAGTGCTACCTCGGCGTCCCGGAGAAGGTGCAGACGATCCAGTCCGCGCTGTCCCGCCGCATCGCCCGCGACGACCTCCCGGTCCGGTTGATCCCGCCGGCGTTCACCCTGGGGGTTTCGGACGGCCAGCTCAACGGCACGCCACAGATGCGCTTCTCGCTGGTCGGGCGCGAGCTCGTCCACGACGTGGCCGACGTGCACCTGGCGGCGAACGGCGTCGCCGGGCTGGTCGCCGTCGTGGCGTGCGACAAGCCTCCGGTCGGGACGCTGGCCGCCGTCCTCGAGAACGACACGCCGGCGGTGATCCTCTCCGACGGGCCGATCCGCCCCGGGACCGACCCCGAGACGGGCGCCCGGATCGACCTCGTCTCGGCCTTCCAGGTTGCGGACCAGGACGCCGAGGTGCGCGCCCGGTACGCCCTCCACGCCTGCCCGGGGCAGGGCAGCTGCGGCGGCATGTTCACCTACAACACCATGCAGACCTTCATCGCCGTGCTCGGCCTCGAGCCGCTGCACATGGTCTCGCCGGCCTCGGACGACCCGCGCCGGCTGAGCGATTTCCCCGATGAGATCATCGACTGTCTTCTCGTGATGACGCGGCGGGGCATTCGGCCGCGCGACATCGTGACGCCCGCGTCGCTGCGCAACGCGCTGACGGTGGCCATCGCCATGGGTGGCTCCACCAACGTCGTGTTGCACAGCGTGGAGCTTGCCCGGGCGGCGGGCATCGATCTCTGGGGCGACGCGCTCAGCCAGGACGAGTTCAACCAACTCGCTCGGCGGCTACCGGTGCTCGTGAACATGCGGCCGTTCGGGGAGTACTCCATGGTCGACGTCGACGCGAAGGGCGGGCTCCAAGCCATCGTCAAGGAGCTCCTCGACGCCGGGTTCCTCGAGGGTGACGTCCTGACGTGCACCGGCGAGACCTTGGCCCAGCAGGTGCGACGGCTCGATCCGCCGGCTCCCGATCAGGACGTGATCTATCCCGTCGACAAGCCCTTCAAGGACACGGGCGGATTGCGTCTGCTCAAGGGAAACCTCGCTCCTGACGGCGGTGCGATTCTCAAGGTCGCCGGCGTCGAAGGTGGGGTCAAGGACGGCGTGTTCACCGGGCGAGCCCGCGTGTTCGACAGCGAGCGCTCCCTCGTCGAGGCGCTCGACCAGCATCCGGACAGCTTCGAGGACAACGACATGGTGGTCATCCGTTACGAGGGACCCCGCGGGGCACCGGGCATGCCCGAACTGCTCGACCCGACCTCGCGCATCACCGCCCTGTGCCGCGAGCGTGACATCACCATTGCGCTGATGACCGACGCGCGCTTCTCGGGCGGGTCGGTCGGCCTGGTCATCGGCCACGTCGCCCCCGAGGCCTTCCTCGGGGGACCGATCGCGCTCGTCGAGGACGGGGACACCGTCGTCGTCGACGTCACGACCGACCGCATCGACTGCCGGCAACTCGACGAACCCGGTCTGCTGGAGCGACGAGGCGCGGCATGGCGGGCGGAGGTCGAGCGCAACGGCGGCGTCCACCCCGACGCCACGCCCGTCACGGATCGCGTCTTGGCGCGGATGCGTGCGACCGCGTTGCCCGCGCTCCTCGGCGGCGGCATGGCCACGCCGTCGCCCGCCTGAGGCGACCGCTACATCCCGTTGACGAGCCCGATCACGTTGCCCTGCGGGTCGGCGAACATCGCGATGGAAGGCCCGTCGGACCGACCCCGCCGCCGATGCCGGGGGATGTCCTTGACCATCCCGTAATTCGCCGCGTTGTCGGCGTCGATCTCCCAGCCGAAGAGGTCCGCGTCGTACTGCTGCCGCGCGGCACCGTCGGGGCCGAGGATCTCAAAGAGCACGATCGGATGTGCCATGGGTCTCTCCTCTCGGGCTTAGCGCCACCGGGCGCGGCGACGCAAGGGGCCACACGACGAGTCTGGCGCAGGGCTGTGTCGCCCGCGTCCGTCAGGCCTGGGGCTCGACGATGCCGTGATCGAATGCGAAGACGATGGCGGCCGCCCGGTCACGCAGGTCGAGCTTCGTGAAGATGTGGCCGACGTGGCTCTTGACCGTGACCTCGGAGATCGACAGGTCGCGAGCGATTTCGGTGTTCGAGAGACCGCGGCCGATCAGGGCCAGCACCTCCCGTTCGCGGTCCGTGAGGCCACCCACCCGGGCCCCGTCGCTCCGGGGAGGGGCCGTCGAACGGTACGCGGCCAACACGCGGGCCGTGACCGTGGGGTCGAGCCACGCACCGCCCTCGGCGACCGTGCGGGCCGAGCGGATGAGGTCTTCTCCCGGCGCGTCCTTGAGCTGGAAGCCCGATGCACCGGCCCGCAGGGACGCGGAAAGGATCTCGTCGTCGTCGAAGGTGGTGAGGATCAGCACGGGCGGCGCATCGACCCGGCCGCGCAGCCGCCGTGTTGCTTCGGCGCCGCCCATGCGCTTCATGCGGGCGTCCATAATGATGAGATCGGGCGTCGTCGCCGCGACGGCGTCCTCCACCTCGTCCCCGTCGGTGCACTCCGCGACCACGTCGAAGCCGTCACGGGTCGTGAGGATCCGTCGCAGCCCCGTGCGGACGAGCGGCTGGTCGTCGACCACGACGACGCGAATCATTCCGGATGGCGCCACGGAATGTGCGCCTCGACCCTCCACGTACCGTCTCCGTTGCCGGCCCGGGCCGATCCGCCGAGCAGCTGTGCGCGTTCCGCCATCCCCTTGACGCCTTGTCCACCGCCACCGACACCGACACCGACACCGACAGCGGCGCCGACACCGGCGCCGACACCGGCGCCGTCCACCACCTCACCCGCCACGATCGGGTTCGCCACCCGGATGGCCACGTCACCCGCCTCGACCCGGACCCCCACGGTGACGGGCGCCCCCGGAGCGTGCTTGACCGCGTTCGACAGCGATTCCTGGACGACCCGGTAGGTGGCCAGGCCGGCCGCGAGCGGCACCTCGCCCAACTCCAGCTCGCCCGCCACGTCGAGTTGGACCTCGAGACCAGCCCGCCGGAAGCCATCGACAAGCTCGGGCAGGTCTGCTGCGCTCGGCGTCGGCGGCTCCTCACCACCCGGACCGAGCAGGCCGACGGTTCGATGGATCTCGGCCATGGCGGCGCGGCCGGCCGCCTCGGCGTCGGCCAGGGCGGCCACGGCCTCGTCGGTGTCGCCTGCCTGCAGAGCCAGCCGGGCGCCGCTCAGCTGGAGCATCGTGACGGCCAGCGAGTGAGCGATGAGGTCGTGGATCTCGCGGGCCAACCGATGACGCTCGTCCTCGGCCGCCTTCTCCGCCAGCTGCGTCTGCGCCTTCGCGAGCTCGGTCGCGATGACCAACTGGCTGCGGTAGGCCGTGCCGCCGAGCCAGCCGATACCGAAGGCGAAGGCCCAGATCACCTGGCCCTCCAGGGTGAAGTGGTTGACGGCGCTCATCAGGATCAACACGGCGATGCCGCCGGCCAGCACCGCGGCGCCGAACCGCGGTCCGACCGTGGACGCCATCTCGCCGATGAGCACGACCACGATGAACGGCGCGAAGTCGATGTTCACGAAGTACGACACGCTCAGCCAGTAGACGAAGCCGAGCACGACCAGCGACCACACGATCACACTCGGGTACTGCACGCGGGCCTGGTCGCGCATGAACGACGGCCAGCCGACCATGTCGAGCAGCCACGGCAGGATGATCACGCCGATGAGGAGCAGGCCCAGGTTCGGCGACGTGAATTCGTGGCGCTCGAGTGCCGTGATCACGCCCACGCACAAGACGAAGACACCGATCGCCTGGGGCGTCTTCACCGACCAGTGCACTTCGGTTCCCGTTGGATCCACCAGGGGCAGCTTGTCGCCCTGCATCCCACCAGGGTAGATGCACCCTGGTGGTCGGCTCATCGGCCCGTGGGCGGAGGCAGCCTCCGCCCGAGGGAGGAGACCCACCGACCACCCGGAGCCCGATGACGAGGCGTGTCCGCTTCCGTACCGTGCAGGACATGGACATCGCGATCGAAGCAACGGACCTGCGAATGGCCTACGGCGCCACCGAGGTCGTGCACGGCATCGACCTGGCCGTGCCTGCCGGCGAGATCTTCGCCGTGCTCGGGCCGAACGGGGCCGGCAAGACAACGACGATCGAGATCCTCGAGGGATTTCGCCAACGCACGGGCGGCAACATCAGGGTGCTCGGCCGGGACCCGCAGGACGCCGGAGCGGAGTGGCGCGAGCGGATCGGCGTGGTGCTGCAGTCGAGCACGCCCGAGGCCGAGCTCACCGTGAGCGAGACACTCGACCTCTACGCGGGCTTCTACCGGGGAGCGGCGCCGGCGGCGCGGCTCCTCGAGCTCTGCGGGTTGAAGGAGCAGGCGGACGTGCGCAACAAGCGATTGTCCGGCGGCCAGCAGCGCCGCCTCGATGTAGCCCTCGCCCTCGTCGGAAACCCCGAGCTGTTGTTCCTCGACGAGCCAACGACCGGTTTCGACCCGGCTGCCCGGCGCGCCGCCTGGCAGATGATCGCCGGACTCAAGGCGCTGGGGACGACGATCGTGCTGACCACGCACTACCTCGAGGAGGCCGAGTACCTGGCCGACCAGATCGCGGTCATCGATCGTGGCCGCATCGTGGCCGAGGGCACGCCGGCGACCCTCGGCGGGCGAAACCAACGGCCGACCGACATCACGTTCCGCCTCCCGGACGGACTCGATCCGCCTCCCGGCGCGACGCCGAACGACAAGGCGGGCGCCGAGCCCGGGTCGTACCGCGTCGCCACCGACGATCCCACCGGTGCCCTCTACGAGGTGACCCGGTGGGCCGTCGCGCGGGGCTACCCGCTGCTCGACATCGACGTCCACCGTCCCGGGCTCGAAGACGTGTACCTCGAGCTCACCGACATGAAGGAGTCAGTGCCGGCATGACCATCTCCGTCGATCAGGCGCCGCCGCATGCGATCGCCGTCCCCGCCCACCCCGATCCCGTCGGCACCTCGCTCGCGAGGCGACGGCTGGCCATGGTGGCCCACCAGGTGCGCTACGACACCCTGGCCCTCGTGCGCAACCCGACCGCCCAGGGCTTCGCGTTCGGCATGCCGATCGCCTTCCTCGTGCTCTTCGTCGCCATCTTCGGCAACGGCACGATGCACGTCGACGGGCACGCGGTGAAGGGCTCGACGTACTACGTGGCCGCCCTGACGGTCTTTGCCATCGTCGACGTCGCGTTCATGGCCATGGTCATCGCCATGGTGGAGCGGCGGGAGCACGGGGTGCTGCGCCGGCGCCGGGCCACGCCGCAGCCGGCGTGGACGGTCATCGCCGGCACCGCCATCACCTCGATCATGAGCGGCGCCGTGTCGGCCGCCCTGCTGCTCGCCGTGGGACGACTGGCCTACGGCGCCACCGTCGCCCCGGCCGCGGTGCCCGCCCTCCTGGTCGCAGTCGCAGTCGGCGTGGTCGTGTTCTGCGCCCTGGGCTTCGCCGTGGCCGGCCTGATCAAGTCGTTCGACTCGGCCCAGCCGGTGGTGACCGCGCTGGCCCTGCCGCTGATGTTCATCTCGGGCGTCTTCATCCCCTGGGGAATCATCCCGCACTGGCTACAGCAGGTCTCCGGGGTGTTCCCGGTGCGGCCGCTGGCGGTGGCCATCCTCGACCCGTACCTGGCCCACCACGGGGCGGGGGGCTGGAGCGCCTCGTCGTACGCCGTCCTCGCCGCGTGGGGCCTGGCCGGGGTCGTGGTCGCGGTCCGGCGGTTCGGCTGGGCCCCCCGGGACGTGTGAGGGCGGGAAGGCGGGGTTGTCCACCCCGAGAAAGCGTGGCAAAATGAGCGGGTCATGAGCGCGCACCTCGCCCGTCCCGAGATTCTGGTAGTCGTAACGTAGAGGCGCGCCCCGACATCGCAGCACGCGCCTCTCGACCTCCCGCTCCGGGGGGTCTTTTCAATTTCCGGACCGATACGAACGACGAGCCCACGAGCCCACGCAGCAACGAGCCGAGCTGATACCCGAACCCGACCAAAGAGGAACAGGGGAACCGACATGAAGATGACTGGAGCCCAGGCGCTCATCAAGAGCCTCGAGATGCAGGGGGTCGACGTGATGTTCGGCCTTCCCGGCGGCGCCATCCTGCCGGTCTACGACCCGATCATCGACTCGTCGATCCGCCACATCCTGGTCCGGCACGAGCAGGGCGCCGGGCACATGGCCGAGGGCTACGCCATGGTCACGGGCAAGCCCGGCGTGGCCATGGTGACGAGCGGGCCCGGCGCCACCAACATCGTGACGCCGCTGGCGAACGCGTACATGGACTCGACGCCGCTGATCGTCGTGTCCGGTCAGGTGGCCACGCCGGCCATCGGCACCGACGCCTTCCAGGAGTGCGACATCACCGGCGTCACGATGGGGATCACCAAGCACAACTGGCTCATCAAGGAGGTCGACGACATCCCGAGGGTGGTGGCCGCCGCGTTCCACGTTGCGACGACCGGGCGGCCGGGCCCGGTGCTCATCGACCTGCCCAAGGACATCTCGAACCAGACCATGGAGTGGTACTGGCCCTCCTCGGTCGACGAGCTCGACCTGCCGGGGTACCACCCGGTGACCTTCGGCGACCCGGTGCTGGTCGGCCGCGCCGCCGAGCTCATTGCCGGCGCGCAGCGGCCCGTCCTCTACGTGGGCGGCGGCGTGCTCAAGGCGCGGGCGGCCGAGGCGTTGCGGGCGCTGGCCGAGCGCACCGGCATCCCGGTGGTGACGACGCTGATGGCGCGGGGCGCCTTCCCCGACTCGCACCCCCAGGCGCTCGGCATGCCGGGCATGCACGGGCACTACACCGCGGTCACCGCCATGCAGCGCAGCGACCTGTTGATCAATCTCGGCGCGCGCTTCGACGACCGGGTCACGGGCAAGATCAGCGCGTTCGCCCCCGAGGCGAAGGTGATCCACGTGGACATCGACCCGGCCGAGCTCGGCAAGGTGCGCAAGCCCGACGTCGGCATTGCGGGGGACTGCCGCCAGGTCATCGGCGAGCTGCTGCTGGCGATGGACGCCCGCGACGGGGACGGGCCGATCGTCGGGGACCTCGAGCCCTGGTGGCGCCAGATCCACGAGTGGCAGGAGCGCTTCCCGCTCTACTACGCCGAGGCCGACGGCGGTGCGATCAAGCCGCAGAACGTCGTCGAGCAACTCAGGGACGCGGCGCCCGAGGACACCATCGTCGTGGCCGGCGTGGGCCAGCACCAGATGTGGGCGTCGCAGTACTGGAACTTCGAGCACCCCTACACCTGGGTGAACTCCGGCGGTGCCGGGACGATGGGCTTCGCCGTGCCGGCCTGCATCGGGGCCAAGGTGGGCCGGCCCGAGCGCACCGTGTGGGCCATCGACGGCGACGGCTGCTTCCAGATGACCGCCCAGGAGCTGGTGACGGCGAGCGCGGAGCAGATCCCGGTGAAGATCGCGATCTTGAACAACGCGTATCTCGGCATGGTGCGCCAGTGGCAGGAGATGTTCTACGAGGAGCGTTACTCAGAGGTGTACCTGTCGCCCGACCTGCCCGACTACGTGAAGTGGGCCGAGGCGATGGGGTGCGTGGGCATCCGGGCCGAGTCGCCCGAGGACGTGGGGCCTGCGATCGACAAGGCGAACTCCATCGACGACCGCCCCGTCGTGGTCGACTTCCGCACCGACGCCTTCGAGAAGGTGTTCCCGATGGTGGCGGCGGGCGCGTCCAACGACGACATCGTGGTGCACCCCGACCAGGCGGTGGCCCGATGACGGCCGCCGGCGCCGGCACCGGCGCCAGCGCCGATAGTGCCGGCGCGCACCTGACCGCATTCACGGGCGGGAAGCACGCGGCCCATCGCCACCACATCTTGTCGGTGCTGGTGGAGAACAAGGCGGGCGTGCTGGCCCGGGTGGCCGGGCTGTTCAGCCGGCGCGGCTTCAACATCTACTCGCTGGCGGTGGCCCCCACCGACGAGGACGAGCACTTCAGCCGCATCACCATCGTCGTCGACGTGGAGTCGGCTCCGCTCGAGCAGATCATCATGCAGCTCGACAAGCTCATCAACGTCGTGTCGATCGGCGAGCTGTCGCCGGCCGAGGCCGTCGAGCGTGAGCTGGTGCTCGCGACCGTGGCGGCCGGGCCCACGGAGCGCTCGCAGGTGATCCAGCTGGTCGGCGTGTTCGGCGGCGAGGTCATCAACGTCGGCACGGACCGCCTTACCGTGATGCTGGCGGGCCGCCCCGAGAAGATCGACGACTTCGAGGGCCTGCTCGAGCAGTACCACGTCGTCGAGCTCCAACGGACGGGCCGCGTCGCCCTGCCTAAGCTGGAACGCCACTGACGCCGGTCCGAACGGACGACCGGACCGACCGGACCGACCGATCGATTTCGCAACCTTCGCACAACAAGGAAAGAGCAGACGCCATGGCCACGCTGTATTACGAATCCGACGCCGACCCCACCCTGATCGCGGGGCGCAAGGTCGCCATCTTGGGGTACGGCTCGCAGGGGCACGCCCACGCGCAGAACCTGATGGAGTCGGGGGTCGATGTCCGCGTCGCCCTGCGCGACGGGAGCTCGAGCAAGACCAAGGCCGAGGAGGCCGGGCTGCGCGTCCTTTCGCTGGCCGACGCCGCCGCCGAGGCGGACGTGATCATGATGCTGTTGCCCGACACCGAGCAGAAGGCGGCCTACGACGAGTTCGTGGCGCCCCACCTGAGCGACGGCGACATGCTCATGTTCGCCCACGGGTTCAACATCCGCTTCGGTCAGATCGTCCCGCCGGCGGGTGTCGACGTCACCATGGTGGCACCCAAGGGCCCGGGCCACCTCGTCCGGCGCACGTACACCGAGGGCGGAGGGGTCCCGTCGCTGATCGCCGTGCATCAAGACGCGACCGGCAAGGCCCGCGACCTGGCCCTGTCGTACGCGCACGCCATCGGCGCCACCCGCGCCGGCGTGCTCGACACGACCTTCGACGAGGAGACCGAGACCGACCTCTTCGGCGAGCAGGTCGTCCTGTGCGGCGGCCTCACCGCGCTGGTCACGGCCGGCTTCGAGACCTTGGTCAAGGCGGGCTACCAGCCCGAGTCGGCCTACTTCGAGTGCCTGCACGAGCTGAAGTTGATCGTCGACCTCATGTACGAGCAGGGCATCGCCGGCATGCGCTACTCCATCTCGGACACGGCCGAGTACGGCGACCTGACCCGCGGCCCCCGCGTGATCAACGACGCCGTCCGGGCCCAAATGCAGACGATCCTCGACGACATCCGCAGCGGCGCCTTCGCCGAGGAGTGGATCGCCGAGAACAAGGCGGGGCGGCCCAACTTCGAGGCCCTGCGCAAGGCCGGCCAGGCCCATCAGATCGAGACGGTCGGCGCCGAGCTGCGCGCCATGATGCCGTTCATCTCCGCCGGCAAGACCCGGGTACAGGACGCCTCTGGCGGCTGACCAGGGCGTTCCGCCGATTCCCCGGGAAGGGTTGATCTGACATCAAAGTGATGTCATAGTGACGTTATGAAGATGTCACTGATGGTGGACGGGCTGCGCGCCGACGTCGTGAGCATCGGCGAGCTCGGCGACGACACGGTGGCCGAGGTGGCCGACCGCATCGCCGAGGTGCTGGGCCGCTCCATGCCGGCGCGCATCTTGGACCTGCTTTCCGACGTGGCGGCCGAGGTGTCGGCCGAGTTGCCCGAGGGCCGGGTGGAGATCCGGGTCGCCGGCGACGACGTCGGCCTCGCCTACGTGGAGGACGCACGCGTCCAGTCGGCCGGCGAGAGCGACGCCGACCGCGACCTGTCCGCCCGCATCAGCCTGCGCCTGAGCGAGAGCCTCAAGGCACGGCTGGAGGAGGGCGCGGCGCGCGAGGGGATCTCGGTCAACGCGTTCATCGTGCGCACGCTCGATCGCGGGGCGTCGAATTCTCAGAAGCGGAACAGCTACGCCGGCAGCCGCCTGCGCGGTTACGGCACGACCTGAAAGGAACGGGTGCGATGGAAAGGAAATTCGAGACACCGAAGGGCGTGCGGCTCGTCGTGCAGAACGAGGTCGGGCTCGTGGCCATCACGGCAGGACCGACCGCCGAGACGGTGGTGCGCCTCGAGCCCCACACGCCGGGGGCCGAAGAGCTCGTCGAGCGAGCGATCGTCGAGTGCCGGGCCGCCGGCGGCCGCCACACGGTGGTGGTGAAGATCCCCAGGCACTCCATGCGCTTCATCCGGCGCAACGCGGTGACCGTGCGGGTCGACCTCCCCGAGGGCAGCGACGTGTCCGCCGTCGTGGCGTCGGCCGACGTCGAGGTGACCGGTCCGATCGGCGCCGCCGACTTCGTGACCTCGAGCGGCGACGTGTCGACCGACGACGTCGCCGCGGACTTCACGGCCAAGTCGGCGAGCGGTGACGTCACCGCCGGCGCGGTGGGCGGCGATCTCAAGGTGCAGACCGCGTCCGGCGACCTGCGCTGTTCCAGCGTCGCGGGGCGGGCCGTCTTCACCACGGCGTCGGGCGACCTCGAAGTGGGTGCGGCGGCCAACCAGGTCGAGGTCAAGGCGACGTCGGGCGACGTCCGCCTGGGTGAGCTGGCCCGCGGCGCCCGGGTGACCAACGTCTCGGGCGACGTCCGCGTCCTCGTCCTCGACGAGGGCAGCCTCCACGTGCGTTCCGTCTCGGGCAACGTGTCGGTGGGCGTGGCCGCCGGCGTCGACCTGCACGTCGACGTCGAGACGCTGGGGGGCGACGTCCGCTCGGACATCGAGCTGGGCGAGGCACCCGGGCGCCGGCGCGGTGACGTCCGGGTCGACGTGAGCGTGCGCAGCGTCTCGGGCGACGTCGAGATCGAGCGGGCGCTCGAGCAGGTGGCCTGACGTGCCCTTCGTCCGCCCCGCCGACATGCTCGCCGCCACGCCGCTCCCGGGTTGGAGCGGACGGTTCCTCCATTCGGCGAACATGACGTTCGCGCACTACGACATTGCCGCGGACACCGTACCGCTGCACGAGCACGAGCAGGAGGAGGTCCGGCACATCGTCGACGGGGAGGTTGCCCCCACCGTCGCCGGCGAGGAGCAGGTGCTCACCGCCGGTTCTGTCGCGGTGGTCCCGCCCCAGACGCCGCACTCGGTGCGTCCCGTGGGCGCGGTGCGGGTCATCATCGCCGACTACCCGCTCCGCCCGAACCTGCCCGGCCAGTCCCGTCCGCAATAGCCACTCGGCCGCGACCACGCCGCACCCTCGGTCGGTCAGACTGTCGAAGGTGGGTCGGCGGTTCTTCTCGAGGTACGTGGCCGCGGTCGCGGTGCTGGCGGTGACGGTCGCGGCCGTCGTGACGCTGCCGGCCGCGGGACCGGCCTCGGCCGTGGAGGACGGCCTGCCCACGCTGCGGTCGCCGGCGTTCGCCGGCGCGAGCGTCAGCGGCGCCCCCGCCATCCGCGGGCCGGTCAGGTCACCGGGCGGTCCGTATCTCTACGACGCTGCGGGTCGCGTCGTCTTCCTCCACGGCGTCGACGCCGTGTACAAGCGGGCGCCGTTCGAGCTCTACCCGGACCCGGGGAAGCCGTGGAATTTCTCGGCCGCCGATGCCTCGCTCATGGCCCGGCTCGGCTTCGACGTCGTGCGCCTGGGCATGACGTGGAGCGGCCTCGAGCCGGGCAGGGCCAAGGCCAACGACCCGGCCGTCTGCGACCCGGGCAAGGCGACCAACCCGCACCAGCTCGACCTGGCGGTGCTCGACCGCTACCTGGCCCGCCTGAAGAAGACGGTCGAGCTCCTCGGTCGCTTCCACATCTTCACCATCCTCGACATGCACCAGGACGTCTACAACGAGTCGTTCGACGGCGAGGGCGCGCCCGCGTGGGCGGTGTGCACGAACGGCGTGGCGAGCACCGACCCGGCCGGGCGCTGGTCGCGCGAGTACTCGACGACGGCGGCCGACCTCGCGTTCGGCCACTTCTGGAACAACGACGTCCGGGGCGACCTGCAGGGCCAGTACGACCACGTCTGGGGCTACGTGGCCCAGGCCTTCCGGGGCAACCCGTGGGTCATCGGCTACGACCCCTTCAACGAACCGTTCTCGACGTCCCTGCTCCGCTACCGCGGCGAGCACTTCGCCACCCAGCTGCAGTGCTTCTACACCGGGACCAAGTACGTGGGGATCCGTCTCACGGGGGCCCCGACCCTGCACTGCCCGCGGACCGACCCGGCCAGCGGCGTGGTGCCGACCATCCTGGCCAATGACCCGTCGCACCTCATCTTCGACGAGCCCGACAACTTCGGGACCTCCGGCTACGTGACCTTCCTCGGCCCGATGCGGCTGCGCAACCTCGTCTACAACGTCCACCTCTACTGCGGAGCGCGCGACCCGGTCACGGGCAACCCGACGAACGTGCTGCTCTGCGCCCGGCAGGCGGCGCACTCGTTGAGCGTGCGCCACGCCGACCGCCCCGAGATGGCGTCGCGCACCCAGCCCGGAGGCCCGGCCTGGCTGGTGACCGAGTTCGGCGCCACGAGCAGCATGCCCTATCTCGGCAGCGTCACCGCCCTCATGGACCACGAGCAGGTGGGGTGGATCTACTGGTCGTGGAAGTACTACGGGGACCCCACCGGGAGCAGCGCCGAGTCGTTGGTCATGTCCAACGGGCGCTTGAAATCGACCGCCCGCGTGCTCAGCCGGACCTACCCCCAGGCGGTCGCGGGGCGCCCGATCTCGTTCGACTACTCACCTGAGACCGACATCTTCCACTTGGCCTACGCGCCGAACCATCGCATCCACGCGCCCACCGTCATCTTCGTGCCGACGCAGATCCATTACCCCCGGGGCTACTGCGCCCGGGTCACCGGCGGGCGCGTCGCCTCGGCCCCCGGCAGCGATCTGCTCGACGTCCAGAACGGGCGCACCGGCAAGCGGGTGGCCGTGACCGTCGTGCCGGGCGCCTGCACCACCTGAGAGGACGCGCCGCGCCCGGGCCTAGGGTGGGTCGCATGTGCCGGAACATCACTACGTTGCGCGGCCTCGAACCGGAGGCGACGCCCCAGGAGATCGAAGCGGCGGCGCGCCAGTACGTCCGCAAGATCAGCGGCGTGCAGTCGACGTCGCCCCAGTCCGAGGAGGCCTTCGAGAAGGCCGTGCGCCGGGTCACCAAGGCCACGGCCGAGCTCCTGGGTGGCCTGCCGCCACGGCGCCAGCCGCCGCCCACCCTCCCGCCGCTGCGCCGGATCGCGGCGAAGGCGGCCGCCGCATCCTGAGCGCCGGTCGGGCGGTTCGACCGCGGCGTCCATGCCTTGACAGTTATATACGTTGAGGCGCATACTAGCCGCGTGGTGGCGACGTTCGAGGTCCTCGCCGAGGAAAGCCGGCGGAGGATCCTCGACGCGCTGGTCGAAGAGGAGCGCGGGGTCGGCGAGCTGGTCGAGATCCTGGCGTTGAGCCAACCCTCGATCTCGAAACACCTCAAGGTCCTGCGCGACGCCGGGCTGGTCGAGGCGCGGATCGACGCGCAGCGCCGGATCTACCGGGTCAGGCCGGACCCGCTGCGCGAGATCGACGAGTGGCTCGCGCCGTACCGGCGCCGGTGGGCCGAGCACCTCAACGCCCTCGAGCGCCACCTCGAGATCATGGACGGCAACGAGGAGGAGGCATGGACGTGAACGCAACGGCAGAGACCCACGAGCTGGGCACCTTGGAGGCCTCGGCGGATGGGCGCTCGGTGCTGCGCTTCCGGCGGCAACTGACCCAAACCCCCGAGAAGGTGTGGCGGGCGTTGACCGAGGACGGGCACCTGGCCGCGTGGTTCCCCACGACGATCGAGGGCGCGCGTCGGGCCGGGGCGGCGCTGCGGTTCTCCTTCCGCAGGGGCGAGGCCGAGGGGTTCGACGGCGAGATGCTCGCCTTCGAGCCGCCCTCCCTCATGGAGCTGCGTTGGGCCGACGACGTCCTGCGCTTCGAGCTCGAGCCCGGTCCCGGCGGCGCGGGCAGCGTGCTCCGCCTGATCGTCACGTTTCCCGAGCGCGGCAAGGCCGCGCGCGACGGCGCAGGGTGGCACGTCTGCCTGGAGCGGCTGGTGTCGGAGAGTGACGGCGCCACCCCGCCGGCGGACGACCGCTGGCGGGTCGTGCACGCCCGCTACGTGGAGACGCTGGGGCCCGAGGCGTCGACGGTCGGCCCACCGGCGTAGGCGGGACGGCCCGCCGGGCCTCGCTGCGCGGCCGCCGGCGGCCCGCCGCTCACCCGGGCGAAACCTCGAGCGGCAGGTCCAACAGCCCGCGCAGCGTGAAGCTGGGCCGCCAGTGCGGCTCGTCGTCGACGAGCTCGATCCTCGGGAACCGGGCCAGCAGCGCGTTGAGGGCGATCGTGCCCTCCATGCGGGCGAGCCCGGCGCCGATGCAGTGATGGATGCCCCACCCGAAGCTGAGCGGCGCGTTGGCGATGCGACGCAGGTCGAGGTCGTCGGGGCGCTCGAAGCGTGCGGGGTCGCGGTTGGCCGCGCCCTGCAGGACGACGACGCGGTCGCCGCGCGCCAGCGGCTCGCCCAACAGGTCGGCCGGCTCGAGCGCCGTGCGGAGGTTGAACTGGACCGGGCTGTCGAAGCGCAGGAGCTCTTCGACGGCCGAGGGCGCGATGTCGGGGTGGGATCTCCAGTCCGCCAGCTGGTCGGGGTGGGTCAGCACCGCCAGCAGCCCGTTGCCGAGCAGGTTCGTCGTGGTCTCGAAGCCCGCGGCGAAGAGGAGGATGGCCGTCGATGCCACCTCCTCGTCGGTCAGGCGGTCGTCGTTCTCCCGCGCCTGGACGAGCGAGCTCAGCAGGTCGTCGGTCGGGTGGCGCCGCCGCTCCTCCAACAGGGCCATGAAGTACTCGGCGAGCGAGCCGATGGCGTCGATCGCCGCCTCGGTCTCTTCCTCGCTGAGCACGGGCTCGATCCCCTTGGCGGCCGCCCGCACCTGCGGCTGCAGCGCGTCGCGGTCCGCCGCCGGCACGCCGACCAACTCGCCGATGACCGCCATCGGGAGCGGGAGGGCGAAGTCCGCCATGAACTCGACCGCACCTCCGGCCGCCATCCGGTCGAGGAGGTGGTCGACCAGGGTCTTGACCGCCGGGCGCAGGCGGTCGACCTGGCTGGGGGTGAACGATCGAGAGACGAGACGACGCAGGCGCGTGTGGTCGGGGGGATCGGCCAGCAGCATGTTGTGCTGCGAGGCGTCGAGGAACTCTCCCCGCCGGGTGCCCGGGTCGCCGAAGAGGCCGGTGGACGTGTCCTCGACGCTGATGCCCCGCCCAAGACGGGGGTCGCGCAGCACGGCCTGGCACTCCTCGTAGCCGTTGACGCAATAGGGACCGAACGAGGTCCGGCTCACTCGCGCCTCGTCCCGCATGAGCGAGTAGTACGGGTACGGATTGGCCTGACCCTCGGGCGTGACCAGCACCTGGAGCAGGTGCCCGTCGAGCGTCGGGCTGGTCGCGATGCTCATGAGTCGGTTCCCGCCGTCCGCATGCGCGGCCAAGGCTACGCCCGCCCGCGGCGACACCGACAGTCGACGTCTTGCCTGGGCGTCGCCGGGGCAACGTCCGTAAGCTGCCAGGACTCGGCGAGGGCGGCGGGCCCGGACCACTCGACCTCCCGACAAGGGGACCACTCCGATGAGCATGCAAGGCAAGGTCGTCGTCGTCACCGGATCCAACGTCGGCATCGGCCTCGAGACTGCCGTGGGCGTCGCCGAACAGGGTGCGACGACGATCCTCGCCTGCCGCAACCAGGCCAAGGCGGAGGCGGCGGCCACAGACGTGACGCAACGGACCCGGAACGACGACGTGCACATCGTCGCACTCGACCTGGCCGACCTGGCCTCGGTGCGCAAGGCGGCCGACGAGATCACGACCCGCTGGAGCCGCCTCGACGTGCTCGTGAACAACGCGGGCGGGACCTGGTCGCACCGTCAGGGGACCGCGCAGGGCGTCGAGTACACCTTCGGCGTCAACCACCTGGGCCCCTTCTACCTGACCAACCTGCTGCTCGACCGGCTGCGCGCCGACACGCCGGCGCGCGTCGTCAACCTCACGTCGGTGGGCCACCACGCCGCGTTCGGCGGCATGCGCTTCGACGACCTGCAGAGCGAGAAGCGGTACGAGGCCATGGACGCGTACTGCCGGTCCAAGCTGGCCAACGTGCTCTTCACCCGCCAGCTGGCCAAGCGCCTCGACGGGAGCGGCGTGACCGCCAACGCGGTGCACCCGGGCCCCGTGCGCAGCGGCTTCGGGATGGACGGCGACCTGACGGGGTTCATGGGCTTCGGGATGCGCCTCGTGCGGCCGTTCGAGATCAGCCCGCGGCGCGGCGCCAAGACGTCGATCTACGTCGCGACGTCACCGGCCGTGGCCGACAAGACCGGCCTGTACTGGGTCCGCTCGAAGCCGGGCCACATGAGCCGGCACGCGAAGGACGACGTCGCCGCCGATCGCCTGTGGGACGAGAGCGAGCGCCTCGTGGCGTTGGCCGGCTTCGCGCTGACCTGAGTCGAAGGCCGGCGCGCGGGGCGGCGCGGCGCCTCAGTCGGCCAGCGCACCCACCACGTGCGTGATGCACCCGCACAGCGAGGCGATGTCGTCGGGCTCGATCGCCGGGAACATCGCAATGCGCAGCTGGTTGCGCCCGAGCTTGCGGTAGGGCTCGGTGTCGACGATCCCGTTGGCCCGTAGTACGGCCGCGATCACCGACGCGTCGATCGCGTCGACGAAGTCGATGGTCGCGACGACGTGGCTGCGGTCGGCCGGGTTCTCGACGAAGGGACGGGCGTAGCCCGACTGCTCGGCCCACGTATAGAGGATCTCGGCCGAGCGATCGCAGCGCGAGGCCGTCCACTCCAGGCCCCCGTTGGTGTTCATCCAGTCGAGCTGCTCGGCCAGCAGGTAGATCGTCGCCAGCGCAGGCGTGTTGTAGGTCTGGTCCAGCTTCGAGTTGTCGACCGCCGTCTTGAGGTCGAGGAAGGTCGGGATCCAGCGCCCCGACGTGGCGATCCGCTCCACCCGGTCGAGCGCGGCCGCCGACATCAGCGCGATCCACAGGCCGCCGTCGCTGGCGAAGCACTTCTGCGGGGCCAGGTAGTAGGCGTCGAACTCGGCCGGGTCGACCCGCAGGCCACCCGCCCCCGAGGTGCCGTCGACCGCGACCAGGCCGCCGCCGTCCGCCGGGAGGGCGGCCCCGGCGGGGCGAGCGATCGTCATGGCCACCCCGGTCGAGGTCTCGTTGTGGGTCAGGGCGTAGAGGTCGACGGACGCGTCGGCCGACGGCAGCGGGTGCGTCCCCACCGGGGACTCAATCACCTGGGGGTCCTTGAGGTGCGGGGCCGCGGACGCACAGGCGGCGAACTTCGAGGAGAACTCCCCGAAGCTGAGGTGCTGGCTCTGGTCCTGAATGAGCCCGAACGTGGCCGCGTCCCAGAAGCACGTGGTGCCCCCGTTGCCGAGCACGACCTCGTAGCCGTCGGGCAGGGAGAAGAGCTGGCGCATCCCCGCGCGCACCCGGCCGACCTGAGCCTTGACCGTCTTCTGGCGGTGGCTGGTCCCGAGGTACGTCGTGGCGACGGCACTGAGCGCGTCGACCTGCGCGGGCCGGATCTTGGAGGGGCCGGATCCGAAACGGCCGTCGGAGGGGAGCAATGCGGGGGGGATTGTGATGTCGGGGATCTCTGGCACGTATGAGATCATGGCATCCGTGACGACGTCCCCATCCACCACCGAGCTCCGCCGCATCTCGCGCCGGGCGGCCGCCGTTGCGCCCTCGGCCACCCTCGCCGTGGACGCCAAGGCGAAGGCGCTGCAAGCGGCGGGTGAGCACGTGATCGGTTTCGGCGCCGGCGAGCCGGACTTCCCGACGCCGGCCCACATCGTCGAGGCCGCGGTCGCCGCGTGCCTCGACCCGGCCAACCATCACTACACGCCGACCGCCGGCATCCCGGCGCTGCGAGAGGCGATCGCGGCCAAGACCACGCGCGACTCGGGCTTCGAGGTCGGCGCGGGGCAGGTGCTCGTCACCAACGGCGGGAAGCAAGCCGTGGCGAACGCGTTCGCCGTCCTGTGCGACCCGGGGGACGAGGTCATCGTGCTCGCCCCCTACTGGACGACCTACCCCGAGTCCATCGCCCTGGCCGGCGGGACGCCCGTCTTCGTCAGCTCGGACGAGACGACCGGGTTTCGCAGCTCGGTCGACGACCTCGAGGCGGCGTGGACGCCCAACACCAAGGCGCTGCTCTTCGTCTCCCCGTCCAACCCGACGGGCGCCGTGTACCCACGCGAGGAGATCGAGGCCATCGGCCGCTGGGCGCTGGCCAAGGGCATCTGGGTGATCACCGACGAGATCTACGAGCACCTGGTCTACGACGGGGTCGAGCACCACTCCCTGCCGGTGCTCGTGCCCGAGCTGGCGGAGCGCTGCATCGTCGTCAACGGCGTGGCCAAGACGTACGCCATGACCGGGTGGCGCGTCGGCTGGATGATCGGGCCCAGCGACGCGGTGACGGCCGCCACCAACATCCAGAGCCACGAGACCTCGAACGTCTCCAACGTGGCGCAGCGCGCCGCGCTGGCGGCCGTCTCGGGTGGCCTCGAGGACGTGGCCGCGATGCGCGAGGCCTTCGACCGCCGGCGCCAGGCGATCGTCAAGCTGCTCAACGAGATCGAGGGCGTCGTGTGTGTCGAGCCCGAGGGCGCGTTCTACGCGTTCCCCTCGGTCAAGGGTCTGCTCGGGCGGTCCCTCCGGGGACGTCGTCCGGCGACGAGCGCGGAGCTGGCCGAGATCTGCATCAACGAGGCCAAGGTGGCGGTGGTGCCCGGAGAGGCGTTCGGCGCACCTGGCTTCTTCCGCATGTCCTACGCCTTGGCCGACCACGACATGGTCGAGGGCGTGTCCCGGTTGGCCGCGCTGTTCACCGAGGCGGCAGACTGAGGACATTGAGCGGGCCGGGGACCGGGGAGCCCGGTCCGCCCGCAGTTGGGTTGCACCACACGAGGCGGGGGGAGCAAGGAGAACCACCGCGGTGGCACGGGTACTGGTAACGGAGAAGATCGCGCAGAGCGGGCTCGACCTGCTCGCGGACGCCGGCCACGAGGTGGACGTCGCCGAGGGCTTGAGCCCCGACGAGCTGCTCGAGGCGATCGTGGGCGCGCACGCGCTCATCATCCGCTCGGCCACCCAGGTCAGCGCCGACGTGCTGGCGGCGGGCACGACGCTCGCCGTGGTCGGCCGCGCCGGCGTCGGCCTCGACAACGTCGACGTCACGGCGGCGACGGAGCGCGGTGTCATGGTCGTCAACGCGCCGACCTCGAACATCCTGTCGGTGGCCGAGCAGGCCATGGCGCTGCTGCTGGCGCAGGCGCGCAACATCCCCCAGGCGCACGCGGCGCTCGTGGCGGGGCGCTGGGAGCGCTCGAAGTGGGAGGGCGTCGAGCTGCACGGCAAGGTGCTCGGCGTCGTCGGGCTCGGTCGGGCCGGCTCGCTCGTGGCCCAGCGCGCCCACGCCTTCGGCATGGAGCTCATCGGCTACGACCCCTTCGTGTCCCAGGACCGGGCCCGGGCCATGGGGGTGCGCCTGGTCGGCATCGAGGAGCTGGTGGCGGACGCCGACTTCGTCTCCATCCACACGCCCAAGACGCCCGAGACCATCGGCCTCTTCGGGCGTGACCTGTTGGCCAAGGCCAAGCCGGGCATCCGCATCATCAACACCGCCCGGGGCGGCATCGTCGACGAGGACGCGCTCGCCGAGGCCATCCGTGACGGCATCGTCGCCGGCGCCGGCCTGGACGTCTTCGCCAAGGAGCCGTGCACCGAGTCGCCGCTCTTCGAGTTGCCGAGCGTGGTGGTGTCGCCGCACCTCGGGGCGTCGACCGAGGAGGCGCAGGACAAGGCCGGCGTCACGATCGCCGAGCAGGTGCTGCTCGCGCTGGCGGGCGACTTCGTGCCCTACGCCGTCAACGTCGCCGCCCGCGACGTCACCGACACCGTCCGCACCTTCATGGGGCTGGCCGAGCAGCTCGGTCGCTTCTTCGTCGGGCTGCACGACGGGTTGCCGGACTCGATCGACATCGAGTTCCAGGGCGAGCTGGCCGGCGAGAGCACCGGCATCCTCACCCTCTCGGTGCTGAAGGGCATCTTCGGCGGCTCGACGGAGGAGCCCGTCTCCTACGTCAACGCGCCGCAGCTGGCCGAGCAGCGCGGGCTGAAGATCCGCGAGTCGTCCACCGCGACGTCCCAGGACTACAAGTCGCTCATCACGCTGCGCTCGGGCTCGCACTCGGTCGCTGGCACGCTGATCAGCGCCGGCCTGCACACCGAGCCGCGCATCGTCATCGTCGACGAGCACATGGTCGAGGTGCCGCCGTCCGAGCACATGCTCGTCGTGCGCAACGACGACCGCCCCGGCGTGATCGGCGTCGTCGGTACCGCGCTCGGTGCGGCCGGCGTCTCCATCTCGTCGATGGCCGTGGGTCCGAGCCCCGAGACGTCGACGGCGATGATGGTGATCTCGACCACCACGCCGGCGCCCGACGCGGTGATCGAAAAGATGCGCGGGGACGAGGGGATCCTCGACCTGCACCGCGTCACGCTCTGACGCGCGACGCGCCGGGTTAGCTCAGAGCCACGTCCGCCGGGACCTCGGCCCGGGGCCCGAGTCAGGCGGCCGACGGCTTGCGCGGCACGGCCGGCCAAGTGTCGAGACTGCCGATGATCGGCTCGTCGCCGTGCAGCGCGCGCTGGGGCGCCCGGTCGAGCAGCACCGAGCGCACGATCGCCAGCACGGAGATGACGACGATCGCCCGAACCAGGTTCCAGAGGAGTCGGCGCATGCGCCCACGGTAGCGTCGCCGGGCATGGCCACCGTGCAGAGCGCCGCGCCGATCTTCCCGACCGCCGACCTCGAGGCGATGCGTGCCCACTACGAGGCCCTGGGCTTCGAGGTGCACGTCCACGGTGGCGGCTACGCCACCGCCGCCCGCGACGCCGTGAAGATCCATTTCCGCCTCGTTGACGCCGGCGAGGCCCTGGCGCCAGGCGCCGCCTACCTCGCCATCGACGACGCCGACCTCCTCCACGCCGAATGGCGGCGGGCCGGCGTGGGCGAGACGTCGGACCTGTTCGACCCGGGGTTCGGCGTGTGGGAGGCCGCGCACACGGACCCCGAGGGCAACCTGCTGCGCTTCGGCTCTCCGATCAAGCCGGCGTGAGCCTGAGGCCCGACCGCCGGGGGACGGGCGTTTGACGCTGGACCCCCGGAGTTGGGTACAATTGAGGCGCAATGACGGTGAAGCCCACGACCTCCGAGCTGCTGCTGACCTGACGGCGGACGCCACATCGCGTTCGCTGATGACCTCCTGTGCCGAACGGCCAGGGGGTTTTTTGTTGGGCCGACGGCAACGAGGGCGGTGGGACGAACCGCCGGATCAGACCAGACACACCAGACCAGACAACGCACACCAGACAGAACCGAAGGGACAGCACAGTGACGACCGAGGCGCAGAAAGGGCGTGGTGGCGACGTGAGCACGGACCGAGGTCACCTGGCCCTGCCCTGTGACCCGATGACGTCGCCGATGCCGTGGGACAAGTACCGCTCGCACGTCCCCCTGGTCCTGGGTGACCGGAACTGGCCCGATCGCCAGTTCACCAAGGCCCCCCGTTGGGCCAGCGTCGACCTGCGCGACGGCAACCAGGCCCTCATCGACCCGATGGACCCCGAACGCAAGCTGGCGCTGTTCCAGACGCTGGTCGACGTCGGCTTCAAGGAGATCGAGGTCGGGTTCCCCTCGGCCAGCCAGACTGACTTCGACTTCCAGCGCCTCATCATCGAGGAGGGCCTGATTCCCGACGACGTCGAGATCCAGGTGCTCACCCAGTGCCGCGCCGAGCTGATCGAGCGCACCTTTGAGTCGCTGGCCGGCGCGCACCGCGCGTGCGTGCACTTCTACAACTCGGTGTCCGAGCTGCAACGCCGCGTCGTCTTCGGCCTCGACAAGGCCGGCATCGTCGACATTGCGGTCAAGGCCGCCGAGCTGTGCAAGCGCTACGAGCTCGACCTCACGAACAACGGCACCATCCTGCGCTACGAGTACTCGCCCGAGAGCTTCACCGGCACCGAGCCGGAGTTCGCGCTCGAGATCTGCGAGGCGGTCATGGACGTCATCGGGCCGACGCCCGAGAACCCGATGATCCTCAACCTCCCGGCCACGGTCGAGATGTACAGCCCCAACGTCTACGCGGACGTGATCGAGTGGTTCGGCCGCACCATCAAGAACCGGGACAGCATCGTGCTGAGCCTGCACCCGCACAACGACCGCGGCACGGCCGTCGCCGCCGCCGAGCTGGCCGTCCTGGGCGGGGCCGACCGTATCGAGGGCACGCTGTTCGGCAACGGCGAGCGGACCGGCAACGTCGACGTCGTCACGCTGGCCCTGAACCTGTTCTCACAGGGAATCGACCCGGCGCTCGATTTCTCCGACATCGAGAAGGTCCGGCGCGTGGCGGAGTACGCCACCCGCCTGCCGGTCCACCCGCGCCACCCCTACGCCGGCGACCTGGTGTACACCGCCTTCAGCGGCTCGCACCAAGATGCGATCAAGAAGGGCATGGCCGCCCTCGGCCGTGACTACGGCGAGTGGGAGGTGCCGTACCTCCCGATCGACCCCAAGCACACGGGCCGCACCTACGAGGCCATCATCCAGGTCAACAGCCAGTCCGGCAAGGGCGGCGTCGCCTACGTGATGGACACCGACCACGGGCTCGACCTGCCGCGGCGACTGCAGATCGAGTTCTCCAAGCGGGTGCAGGAGATCACCGAGGCGAGCGGGACCGTGATCGGCTCCGGCCAGATGCGCGACGTCTTCGAGGACATCTACCTGCCCGAGGACGCGGGCCTCCGCCTCATGACGAGCGAGGTCTCGACGGGCAAGGGGCGGACCGTCGTCACGGCGCAACTGCTCGTCGACGGCCAGCACCGCACGGTCACCGGCGAGGGCAACGGCCCGATCGACGCCCTGGTCGCCGCGCTGAAGGCCGACCTCGGTATCCTGCTCGAGGTGAAGGACTACTCCGAGCACGCCCTCACGGAGGGCTCGGGAGCCTCGGCGGTGGCGTACGTCGAGTGCGCGGGCCCCGACGGCACCACGTGGTGGGGGGTCGGTCGCGACTCGTCGATCCTCGATGCGTCGCTCAACGCCATCGTCTCCGCCGCGAACCGGGCGCGCACGGGGTGATCCGCCCGGCGGTCGAGGCGGACGTCCCCGAGCTCGTGGCGATGATCCGCGAGCTGGCCGAATACGAGAACCTCTCCGACCAGGTGATGGTCACCGAGGACGACCTCGAGCGCACGCTCTTCGGTCCCGGCGCCGTCGTGTCCGACTCGGTCATCGAGGACGGTGACGGAGGCCTGGCCGGGCACGCGCTGTGGTACCGCACGTTCTCGACGTTCCTCGGCCGGACCGGCATCTGGCTCGAGGACCTCTACGTGCGCCCCGAGCATCGCCGCCAGGGTCACGCCTCCGCGCTGCTGCGCCACCTGCGCGGGGAGACCGGAGGCCGGCTCGAGTGGGAGGTGCTCGAGTGGAACCAGCCGGCCATGGACTTCTACCAACGGCTCGGCGCGCGGCCCATGGCGGGCTGGACGCGGTACCGCTGGTACGAGGGGTAGCCGCCGCCCCGGTCCCGCCGGCCCCGTCCCGGCGGGCGCAGGCCTCCGTCTCCATCTGGACCGCAGGGCGCCACTTGACGGCCGCCTTACCGTAAGTTATTACTTACGGTAAGTGAAGGCTTACTCTGCTCCCCACGTCCTCGACGCCCTCGGCGATCCGACCCGGCGCGCCATCTTCGAGCAGCTCGGCGAGCGTCCCTCCGCCGTGGTCGACCTGGCCGAGCGCGTGCCGGTGAGCCGGCCGGCCGTCTCCCAGCACCTGAAGGTCCTCAAGGACGCGGGCCTGGTGCGCGACGTCCAGGTCGGCACGCGCCGCGTCTACAGCCTCGACCCCGAGGGGCTCTCCGGGTTGCGGGACTACCTCGAGCGCTTCTGGGGCACCGCGCTGGAGTCGTTCAAGAAACGGGTCGAAGCGGAGAACGAAAAAGAGAAGAGAGAAGGAGAGCAGCATGACTGACGTCCAGACCGCGGTGAGCTCGTCGATCGTCGTCGATGCCCCGATCGACCGCGCCTTCGCCGTGTTCACCGAGGACATGGGGAGCTGGTGGCCGCAGGAGCACCGCATGCTGCAGGCGCAAGAGTCCCACATGGTGTTCGAGCCCAAGCAGGGCGGGCGCGCCTACGAGGTCGGGGCCGACGGCACCGAGTGCAAGTGGGCGAGCGTGCTGGTCTGGGAGCCGCCGCATCGTGTGGTGTTCACCTGGGAGATCTCGCCGCAATGGTCGCTCGAGACCGACCAGGCCAAGGCCAGCGAGGTGGAGGTTCGCTTCTTCACCGAAACAGACAGTCGGACCCGGGTCGACGTCGAGCACCGCCATCTCGACCGCCACGGGGAGGGTTGGGAGAGCCTGCGCGACGCCGTCGGTTCGCCCGAGGGGTGGCCGGTGGAACTGCGCTCGTTCGCGCAGCGGCTCGCCGAATCGAGCGTCGCCAAAGGCGCCTGAACCACTGTCGTGGGCGAACGCCTGTGGTTCAGGCGCGTTAGGTGTCCCGGGTCGCCATCTTCCAGGCGCCGATCCCGGTCCAGCCGAGGAGCCAGCCCACGATCACGGTGATCATGGCCCACGTCGGCATGGCGGGGATGCCGAGCGAGCCTCGTCCGCCGAGAATCACGCGACCGGGCCCGTGGTGGCTACTCGTACTGATCAACGCCGCCGGTCGCAACTGGTCCATCGCCACGCCCACCACGAGGCGCTGGCCGTCGAGGAAGTGCGGAATGACGGTCCCGGCCAGGATCGGCGTCACGATGATCTGCAGCGCGATCAGGACGATCACCGACACCGTGCGCTGACCGGTGAGCGACCCCAGGCCCAGGCCGACGATGAAGCCCAGAGCCACCTCGAGCTCTATCCAGAGCCCGATCTTCACCATCTCGTTCGGCGCCGGGTTGAGGTCGGTGGCCTTGGCGTCGAGGTAGTCCTGGTAGAGGTTGGAGAAGTTGGAGCGGACGAACTGCTGCGGGTTGGTGGCCGGCGCCGGGACAACTTGCGACACGCCGCCCGGCCCGACCTTGATCGGCCCTCCGCCGAACGGCCCGAACTCCGACGCGTGGTCGAGCAGGAAGGTGTGCAGCTGCCCCTCGCTGAGGTTCAGCGGCACCGTGACGCCTTGCACCTGGACGGACGTGGGCTGTGGCGTGCCCTCGAACGCGGTGACGAGGCACATGAACGTGAACCCGATTGCGATCAGCGGCAGGATTATCGCCAGGCCCGAGGGGATGCGCGCCAGGTAGAGGGCGACGCGGGACCGGCCGGTGATGACCAGGTGCCGGAACATGCCTTCGCCGAGGTCCGTCGCGCCGGCCGTGGCCCCGAGGGCGGCGGCGATGATGAAACCGAACTGGGCGAGTGGGTCACACAGCGCCTCGAACACGCTGGGGCTCCCCGCCGGCCCGTAGCTCTGCGGGTCGATGGCGTGGAAGAGCAGGCGCAGCCCGAGCACGAGGACGGGGAGCACCAGGCTGAGCAGGACGACCGCGATCATGAGCCCGCGCCGCTTGCGCAGCTCGAGGAACTTGGTCGAAATCAGCGGCCAGGTGGGCAGCCATGAGCCGCGGCCGTCGGAGGTGAGGTCCGGCTGCGGCCGGCGCGTGGTGGCGGTCGTGCTCACAGCGCGGGCTCGCCCAGGCGGCTGGTGACCGAGAGGAACCAGTCCTCCAGGCTCGTCTGGACCTCTTGGAGCCCGTAGACGGCGGTGCCACCCTCGACCAGCCGCCGGTTCAGTTCGGCGATGGTGTCGCGGGTCGCCCCCACCGGGAGCGTCACGGCCAGCCCGCCGTCGCGTGCCTCCGTCTTTTCGGCCAGGCCCGAGGCGGTGACGAGCGCGGTGGCCGCGGTCGGGTCGGCGCAATCGATCCGCACCACGGAGTTGGCCGAGCGGATCAGCTCCTGGATCGGCCCCTGCCGGATGACCCGGCCGCGGTCGACGATGGCCACGGCGTGACACGTGCGCTCGACCTCGTCGAGCAGGTGCGAGGAGAGCATGACCGTACGGCCCTCGGCGACCAGGCCATCGATCATGTCGCGCATCTCGTGCATGCCGGCCGGGTCGAGGCCGTTCATGGGCTCGTCGAGGATCAGCAGCTCGGGGTCGCCGAGCAGGCACGCCGCGACGCCGAGCCGCTGGCGCATGCCCATGGAGTAGCCGCTGACCTTGTCGTCGGCGCGTTCGGCGAGGCGGACCCGCTCGAGGGCCGGCCCGATCCGCTCCGCCGCCCCGGAACCGCGGGCGGCGGCGAGAATGCGGAGGTTGTCGCGCCCGCTGAGATGGCTGTGGAAGCGCGGTTCGTCGACGATCGCGCCGACGCGGGCCAAGGCGATGGCGCGCTGCCGCGGGACGGGGACACCGAGCAGCGCCATCGTCCCGCTGTCGGCGTGGGTGAGGCCGAGCAACGTGCGGATGAGCGTCGTCTTGCCGGCCCCGTTCGGTCCGAGATAGCCGAACGCGCAGCCGCGCGGCACGAGCAGCTCCACGTCGTTGACCGCCACCTGTGCCCCGAAGCGCTTGGTCAACCCGTGGGTTTCGACCGCCCACTCGCTGTCGGGCTGCACCGGTGGATCGGCAACGAGCGTCACGCCGGCTCCCGCCGAGGGGCTGAGTGCATACCCGGTAGACTACGAGACCGGAGGGGCCGTTGGTAGTCGGGATGACCCCCACGCGCTCAGGGATTTCCCGCATGCGACGCCCGAGCGCGTCGCACCGGCGATGTGCTAGCCGTACCCTCCGCTCGGGATGTACGGATACGGCGGACCGTCCATGCCCCGCACCATGACCGGCCCGTAGGGCTGCAGCTCAATTCCGGCGTCGACCACCACGCGGATCGCCCACTGCTGCGCGGAAGTGAGCCAGTTGATCTCGATCGTCTCGCCCGGGGGCGCCTCTGCGAGCATGGTCTTGAGCACCAGCGTTGCCGACTCCTCGTGGCGCGCGCCGAGCGTCACGATGCGATCGTCGGTCGCGACCGCGTACCCCTGGTCGGCGTGGAGGAGCAGCCGGTTCCCCGGTTGGGACAGCATGGGGACGAGGTCGACCGTGCGCGCCGAGCCGCGCACCTTGCGCTCGATGGCGGCGACCACCTCGAGCTCGCGCTCGGTGACCTGGTCGGGCTCGTAGCGCACCACCTCGGCGGGGCGCTCCACCGAGCCCGGGCGCATGGCGCCCCAGGCCGCCACGACGGGGTGCAGGACGAAGCCGAAGCTCGAGTACAGCGCCATGGCCTTGGGGTCGCGCGAGCACTGGATGGTCCCGGGGCTGTGCGGATCGCCGTGGGTCAGCGCCAGCCGGAGGAGCTCGCGCCCCAGGCCGCGGCCCTGCCGCCCGGGCAGCATGCCCAGCTGGGAGAGGGTCCAGTAGTCCTCGCGCACGAAGGACTGCGACATCCCGACGACGATGCCCTCGTCCTCGGCCACCCACGATCCGTCCGGATCGGTCTCGAGGAAGTGGCGGGTGCGGTCCCGACGCCGGCGCTCGTCGGCGATGGTGTTGCCGGTCACGGGCAGGGAGTGGCGGGCCAGCATGGCGATGAAGCCGCTGTCGAACGCGGCCACGGCGGCCGTGACGTCGACCTCGGTCATCGGGCGGAACGTCACCATGACGGGACTACGCCGAGGGCAGGAAGGCGGGTCGCCGTCGCTCGTAGGCGGTGATGTCCGCTTCGTAGCGCAGCGAAAGGCCGATGTCGTCCCACCCGTTGAGCAGTCGCTGACGGGTGAACTCTTCGAGCGGGAACGTGCCGGCCAGGCCGGCCGCGGGCGCCTCGATGGTCCCCCGCGCCACGTCGATCGTGATCTCGAGGGTGGGATCCTTCTCCGCGGCGTCGAGCAGTTGGCGGTCGAGCTCTTCGGAGACCTGGACCGGCAGCAGCCCCTGCTTCGTGCAGTTGTTGCGGAAGATGTCGGCGAAGCGCGACGAGACGACGGCCGCAAACCCGTAGTCCATGAGGGCCCACACTGCGTGCTCGCGTGACGAGCCGGTGCCGAAATTGTGCCCGGCCACCAAGATGGTGGCCCCGACGAACTCGGGGTTGTTGAGCACGAAGTCGCGGTCGTCGCGCCACTCCGAGAACAGCCCGGCGCCGAAGCCCGTCCGCTCGACCCGCTTGAGCCAGTCCGACGGGATGATCTGGTCGGTGTCGACGTCCGTGCGATCGAGGGGCACCGCTCGGCCGGTGACGATGACGACGGGTTCCATCAGGCGAGGTCCTCCGGGGTGGCGAACTTCCCCGCCACCGCCGTGGCCGCCGCGACGGCGGGCGAGACGAGGTGGGTGCGGCCGCCCCGCCCCTGACGACCCTCGAAGTTGCGGTTCGAGGTCGAGGCGCACCGCTCGCCGACCGCGAGCTTGTCGGGGTTCATCGCGAGGCACATCGAACAGCCGGGCTCGCGCCACTCGAAGCCCGCGGCCTTGAACACCTCGTCCAGGCCTTCGGCCTCCGCCTGCGCCTTGACCCGGTGCGAGCCGGGCACGGCGAGGGCGCGCAGCCCCGTGCGCACGGTCCGGCCGCGCAGCACGTCGGCGGCGACCCGGAAGTCCTCGATGCGCGAGTTCGTACAGCTGCCGAGGAACACCGTGTCGACCGGGATCTGCCTCATGGGCGTTCCCGCGGTGAGGCCCATGTAGGCCAGCGCGCGCTCGGCGGCCTCTTTGTCGCCGGCGTCGCCCATGGCCTCGGGGTCGGGCACCGACCCGGTGATCGGGGTGACCTGGGCCGGGTTCGTGCCCCAGGTGACGTGCGGCGTGATGGTGGCGGCGTCGATCACGACTTCCTTGTCGAAGGTGGCGCCCTCGTCGGTCGGCAGGGTGCGCCAGTAGGCCACGGCGTCGTCCCAGGCCGAACCGGTCGGTGCATGGTCGCGGCCCTCGACGTACTCGAACGTGGTCTCGTCCGGCGCCACCAGGCCCGCCCGCGCCCCACCCTCGATCGACATGTTGCACAGCGTCATGCGCCCTTCCATCGAAAGGCTGCGGATCGCCGAGCCGCGATATTCGACGACGTGGCCCATGCCGCCACCGGTCCCGATCGCACCGATGACGGTGAGCGCGACGTCTTTCGCACTGACCCCTGGCGCCAGCTCTCCCTCGACCGTGACCGCCATCGTCTTGGGACGCACCTGCGGGAGGGTTTGGGTCGCCAGCACGTGCTCGACCTCGCTCGTGCCGATCCCGAAGGCGAGGGCGCCGAAGGCGCCGTGGGTCGACGTGTGGCTGTCACCGCAGACGATGGTCATGCCCGGCTGGGTCCAGCCCTGTTCGGGCCCGATGATGTGCACGATGCCCTGGTTGGCGTTCCCCATCGGGTAGCAGGTAACGCCGAACTCGGTCGTGTTGTCGTTGAGCACCTTCAACTGTTGGGCCGAGACCGGGTCGGCGACCGGCTTGTCGATGTCGGTCGTCGGGACGTTGTGGTCCGCCGTCGCCACGGTGAGGTCGGGCCGGCGCACGGTCCGCCCGGCCAACCGCAGCCCGTCGAACGCCTGCGGCGACGTGACTTCGTGGACCAGGTGCAGGTCGATGAACAAGAGGTCCGGTTCGCCCTCGACCGAGTGCACCACGTGCGCGTCCCACAGCTTTTCGCTGAGCGTGCGCGGCGCCATCAGCGTTCGACCGCGACGATGTGCACCTTGAGCATCCCGCCCGGTGCTTTGTACTCGACGGCGTCGCCGGCGCTGCGCCCGATCAGGACCTGGCCGAGGGGGGAGCTGGGCGAGATCACCGGCAGGTCGCCTTGCCGCTCCTCGATCGAGCCCACGAAGAAACGCTGGGTGTCGTCCTCGTCACCTTCGTAACGGATCGACACGATGCTGCCCAGCGAGACCGAGCCGTCGTCGGCTCCGGACTCGTCGACGATCTCGACCTCCTTCAGCATGGCCTGCAGCTGCCGGACGCGCGATTCCATCTTTCCCTGGAAGTCCTTGGCGGCGTGGTAGTCGCCGTTCTCGCTCAGGTCGCCCAGCGCCCGGGCGGCCTCGATCTGCTGGGCGATCTCGACCCGGCCGCGTGTGGTCAGATCCTCGAGCTCGGCCACCAGTCGGTCGTAGGTGGCCTGGGTCAGCTTGGCCGTTTCGGTCTGGTTGGCGGGAGCATTGGTCACGGCGTGTCCTCCAGGAGGCGGGTGTGCGGGCGGTGCGAGGCAGGGCACCGCGGCAGCAACCACCAGGCTAACGCTCCGGGGACGACCCTCGTTTCGCCCCGCAGCCTCTGTTGACGGACCCACCCCGGCCGCGAGAGACTGGTCGGACCATGCGTCGTCCCGAGCACTTCGTAGGCATTATTCATTAGGCGCGCCACCTTTCCGCGCGCCGTCGAACCGTCCACGCAGTGGGCGGTTTTTCAATTCCGGGCAACGCTTCGGGGTCTTCCGGGGGACCGGCGCAGGGATGGGACGGCCGACGGGGCACCAGCGGCCACACGACGAGAGGACAGAGAGGACAGAGAGGACTGTGGGCAAGGCCAGCAGCAGGCATCGGGTCGCCGTGATCGGCGGCGACGGCATCGGGCCGGAGGTCTGCGCCGAGGCGCTCAAGGTGGTCTCGGCGGCGGGCGTCGAACTCGACACCACCGAGTTCGACCTGGGTGCCGCCCGCTATCGCCGCGACGGTTCGGTCCTGCCGGACGAGGTCCTGGCCGAGCTCCGCGGCTACGAGGCCATCCTGCTCGGCGCGGTGGGCCCACCGGTCGGCGATACGTCCGTGCCGCCCGGCACGCTCGAGCGCGGCCTCCTGCTCCGCCTCCGCTTCGAGCTCGATCTCTACGTCAACCTGCGTCCCTTCACCGGGGTCCCCGGCTCCATCGCGGAGGGGGCCGATTTCGCCGTGGTGCGCGAGAACACCGAAGGCACCTACGCGGGCGAGGGTGGGTTCCTGCGCAAGGGCACGCCGCACGAGGTCGCCACGCAGGGCTCGGTCAACACACGCATGGGCGTCGAGCGCTGTGTCCGGTTCGCTTTCGAGCTGGCCGGCCGGCGCAACAACCGCCTCACGCTGGTGCACAAGACGAACGTGCTCACGTTTGCCGGCGATCTGTGGAACCGGACGGTCACCGAGGTCTCGCCCGAGTACCCCGACGTGTCGTGGGACTACAACCACGTGGATGCCGCCTGCATCTATCTCGTCGAGCAACCGAAACGCTACGACGTCATCGTCACCGACAACCTCTTCGGTGACATCCTCACCGACCTGGCAGGAGCGGTCGCCGGAGGTATCGGGTTCGCGGCGTCGGCCAACCTCAACCCGGCGCGCACCGGGCCGTCGCTCTTCGAACCGGTCCACGGCGCGGCCCACGACATCGCCGGGCAGGGCATCGCCAATCCACTCGCGGCCATCCACTCAGCCGCCCTCATGCTCGAACACCTGGGTGAGACCGACGCGGCCGCCCGCATCCTCAAGGCGCTCGCCGCGCAGGTCGATTCCATGTCATCCTCCGCCCAACCGCAGCCCACCTCCGCCGTGGGCGACGCCATCGCAGAAAGGCTGTAGCCCACATGCCCATCACCACGACCGAGAAGATCTGGATGGACGGGGAGCTCGTCGACTGGGCCGATGCCACCGTGCACGTGCTCACCCACACCATGCACTACGGCTCGGGAGTCTTCGAGGGCATTCGCGCCTACCCGACGAGCCGTGGCGTGGCGGTCTTCCGCCTGGGTGAGCACATCCGTCGCTTGTTTGCCTCGGCCAAGGTGTTCATGATCGACGTGCCGTTCACGGTCGACCAGGTCATCGACGCCTGCCGCCTGGTGGTCCGGGTCAACGGCATGCACGACGGCTGCTACATCCGCCCGCTGGTTTTCCTCGGCTACGGCGAGATGGGCCTCAACCCCCTCCCGTGCCCGGTCAACGTGTCGGTCGCCTGCTGGCCCTGGGGTACCTACCTCGGTGACGAGGGCGTGGCCAACGGCGTCACGGTCAAGATCAGTTCGTGGCGCCGCCACGACCCCAACGCGGTGCCGACGGCGGCCAAGGGGACGGGCATGTACGCGAACTCGTCGCTGGCCAAGGTCGAGGCCTTGAAGGCCGGCTACGACGAGGCCATCTTGCTCGCCCCGAACGGGAAGGTGAGCGAGTGCACCGGCGAGAACGTGTTCATCGTCCGCGACGGTGTCCTCGTGACGCCGCCGACCTCCGACGCCGGCGCCCTCGCCGGCATCACCCAGAACACCGTCGAGACCATCGCCCGGGACCTCGGGTACGAGGTCCAGTACGACCACATCGTGCGGACCGACCTGTACCTGGCCGACGAGGCCTTCCTCACCGGTACGGCGGCCGAGGTCGTGCCGATCCGCGCCGTCGACGACCGCGCCGTGGGCTCGGGCCACCCGGGCAAGATCACCAAGGAGATCCAGCAGGCCTACTTCGCCACCGTCCGCGGCGAGGTGGACCAGTACAAGGAATGGCTGGATTATGTCGACTGACGAGACCGCGGGCGAGCCCGGCCACACCCACAGCCACGGCGGCGTGCGCCACACGCACGCCCACGGGCACAGTGCGCACGCGCACGACTACGTCGTGCCCGAGCTGCCAGAGGCGGTCGACATCTTCGACACGATCCTGCGGGACGGGAGCCAGCAGGAGGGCCTATCGCTCACGGTCGACGACAAGCTGCGGGTGGCCGAGCAGCTCGACCACCTCGGGGTCACCTTCATCGAGGGCGGCTGGCCCGGCGCCAACCCCAAGGACATCGAGTTCTTCGCGCGGGCCAAGAAGGAGCTCACGCTCGATACCGCCACGCTGGTTGCGTTCGGCTCCACGCGACGGGCCGGCGTCAAGCCGGAGAAGGACGAGGTCCTGGCGAACCTGATCGCGGCCGGGGCGCCGGTGGCCTGCATCGTGGCCAAGTCGTGGGACCGTCACGTGGCCGAGGCGCTGCGGACGTCGCTCGATGAGGCGGTCGCCATGGTGGCCGACTCCGTGCGGTACCTGCGCGAGCACGACCTGCGCGTCTTCCTCGATGCGGAGCACTTCTTCGACGGCTACCGGAACAACCCGGAGTTCGCGCTCTCGGTCCTGGCGGCGGCCGAAGAGTCGGGTGCCGAGGCACTGGTGCTGTGCGACACCAACGGCGGCTCCCTGCCCGACGACGTGGGCGCGGCCGTCGCCGCCGTGCGGAGCGGGACGAGCGCGCAGCTCGGCATCCACTGCCACAACGACGCCGGCTGCGCCGTGGCCAACTCGTTGGTGGCCGTGCAGGCCGGGGTGACCCAGGTCCAAGGCTGCATCAACGGCTACGGCGAGCGCGCCGGCAACACCGACCTCTCCGCGGCCATCCCCAACCTGTCCTTGAAGCTCAACATTCGCACCATTCCCGTCGATCGCCTGGAGCGACTGACGCCCGTGGCGCACCACATCGCGGAGCTGGTGAACATCGCGCCGAACCCGCAGCAGCCCTACGTCGGCAACTCGGTGTTCGCGCACAAGGGCGGCCTGCACGCCAGCGCGGTGGCCCGAAGCGCCGACCTGTACGAGCACGTCGAGCCGAACACGGTCGGCAACGGGACGCGCGTCGTGGTGTCCGAGATGGCGGGCCGGTCGACCCTGGCGATGAAGGCAGCCGAGCTCGGGCTCGATCTCGACGGCGAGGTCATCGGCCGCGTTCTCGACGAGCTCAAGCACCTGGAGCACGAGGGCTATCACTTCGAGGTGGCAGACGGCTCGCTCGAGCTCCTGCTGCGCCGGGCCGCCGGGTGGGTCTCGGACTTCTTCACCGTCGAGTCGTTCCGGGTGATCACGGATCACGGTGCGCGCCGTGAGACGGACGCGGCCACGGACGGACGAGCACACGCCGCCGCCACACCGGGCCCGGCGGTGCTGTTCGGCCTGACGACCGAGGCCACCGTGAAGGTCCACGTCGGCGCCGAGCGGGTCGTGGCGACCGCGGAGGGCAACGGACCGGTCAACGCGTTGGACGGCGCGCTTCGAGGCGCCATCGGCCCGAAATTCCCGGCCCTCGAGCACATCCACCTGACCGACTACCGGGTCCGCGTCCTCGATACGGGGCGGGGCACCGGCGCGGTGACCCGGGTCCTGGTCGATTCGACCGATGGCGAGCACACCTGGACGACGATCGGAGTCTCCGAGAACATCATTGAGGCCAGCTGGCAAGCCCTCTACGATTCGATCGTCTTCGGTCTGCTCCACGCCGAGTAGGGCCGATCGCCGGGCGTCGCCGGACGTCGCCGGGGGAGCACGGAGGGTGGACAAGAACGTGGAGATCGGCATCGCATGACCTTGTTGAGCCGCTTGGCGGCCAAGGTGGTCAAGCTCCCACCACGGCAGACGACGAACGTCTCGGTCGAGCGAGACCTGGCCGCGAAGATGCCCGATGGCGCCGTGCTCCTGGCGGACCGCTGGTACGCGACCGACGATGCGGGTGGCCGACCGACCGTGTTGGCCCGCACGCCGTACGGGCGGACGCTCATCGGACCGCTCGGACGGCTGTTCGCCGAACGCGGCTACCAGATGGTGATCCAGAGCTGCCGCGGCACCTTCGGGTCTGAGGGCGAGTTGGCCCCGGTGCGCCACGAGCGCGCGGACGGGCACGCCACGCTCGAGTGGGTGGCGGCCCAGCCGTGGTTCGACGGGCGGCTCGTCATGTGGGGCGCCAGCTATCTCGGGTTGACGCAGTGGGCGATCGCCGAGGATCCGCCGCCGTACGTCAAGGCGCTCGACCTTCAGGTCGCGGCGGCGAACTTCCGCGACACCATCGTGTACCCCGGTGGCTCCTTCGCCCTCGAGATGGCGCTGGCGTGGCTGTACCAGATGCAGCACCAGGAGCTCGGACTCCGCACCGTTCTTCGGACCCAGCTGCGCGCCAACAAGGTCCTGACCCGGTCGAGCACCGTGTTGCCACTGGGCAAGTCCGACGTGGCGACACTCGGTGCGGTCTCGCCTCCGTTCCAGGACTGGCTCGAGCACAACCAGCCCGGGGACCCATGGTGGGACGAGCTCCATTTCGGGCGCCGGCTCGACAAGGTCCCTCCCGCCAGCCTCGTCGGCGGCTGGTACGACCTCTTCTTGCCGGGTCTGGTGGCGGACTACGAGGCCCTGCGCGAGGCCGGCCGCACGGCACGCCTCACGATCGGCCCATGGACGCACGTCAGCCCCGGCCTCTTCGGCGAGGGCATCCGAGACGGCTTCGATTGGTTCGACAAGCAGCTCGGCGAGCGGCGCGGCAAGGCGCCCCGGGCGCCGGTCCGGGTCTTCGTCATGGGCTCTCGGCGGTGGGAGGAGTTCTCGCTGTGGCCGCCCGCCGGCGAGCAGCAGCGCTGGTACCTCGGGCGTTGGGGCACCCTCGACACCGAGCCGCCGGGCGCCAGCGCGCCGGATCGGTTTCATTACAACCCCCACGACCCGACGCCGGCGGTGGGAGGAGCGGGGCTGAACTTCGCCACGACCGGACCGCGCGACCAGCGTAAGCGGGAGCACCGGCACGACGTCATTACCTTTACGAGCCCGGTCATGACGGAGGACCTCACCGTCATCGGGCCGCTGACGGTGACCCTCTACCTCCGCTCCTCGCGAGAGCACACGGACTTCGTCGTGCGCCTGTGTGACGTGTCGTCCAAGGGCAAGTCGGTCAACCTGAGCGACGGGGTCCTGCGCCTGACGCCCGGAGCCGTCGAAAAGGATGCCGACGGCGTCTTCCGGCTGGAGCTTTCCATGTGGCCGACGGCCAACACGTTCCGTGCCGGCCACCGGATCAGGCTCCAGGTGTCGAGCGGTGCCCATCCGCTTTACGCCCGCAATGCGGGGACCGGTGAGGCCTTGGCCACCGGTGCCAACCTGCGTTCGGCGGACCAGGAGGTCTTCCACGACACCACCAGGCCTTCGTGCCTCACGCTGCCGGTCGTGCGGCTGCTCGAGGACGTGGCGCTGTCCGCCCAGGCGTGAGCACGGCGCTCGGATGGGTTGCCGGAATGGGTCGCCGGAACCCCCTCGGGTAGTGTCCGGCCCATGACGCAGCCCACCTTCGTGCCCATCGCGGAGGCCGATCAGGTCAGGCCGGCCCGCCACATGCACGTGCCGGGCTCGTGGACCACCGCTCGGCCCGCGGAACTCGTGGTGCCCGAACACCCGCGCGGCCGAAGCATGGGCACGCCCGGCCCTGACTCGGGCTTCGCGCTGCGACTCTCGCGGCGGTTCGAGCACGAGCTCAAGCTCGACGAGGGCGAGTCCGAGCACGATGTCCTGCTCGGTGTCGCGTTGCTCGCCGCCAAGCGCGCCGCACTGTTCGGCCGCGCGCCCTCCGTCTACGACGTCCGCTTCGCATTGAACGTCTGGGGCTTCCTTGACGACGCGCCCAACGAGCTCCGGGCGGGGCGACGGGCCGCGTTCTCCTCGATCTCCCACGACTACGTAGCCCAGCGCCGCCTGGTCGACTCGGTCGGAGAGGACCTGCTTCGCCTCACGCCCGATGACGCGCGCTTCAGAGGCGGTTCGGCCACCGCATAGGCCGCGGACCTGTGGCGATCGTGGGTGCCCCCCGGGCCATCGACCGGCTGGAGATCGAGGCCGGCGGCCTCACCTTTACCGGCCGAGCCTGTGGCCCTCTTGACGGGCGGCGCGTCTTGCTCCTGCACGGTTTCCCCCAGACCTCGTGGGCCTGGCGCGACCAGCTGTGGGCCCTTGGGCACGCCGGGTTCCGCGCGGTGGCGCCCGACCAACGGGGCTACTGCCACGGGGCGCGTCCGTCCGATCCGCGTGCCTACCGGACCGAATGCCTCATCGCTGACATCGTCGCCCTGGCCGACTCCATGGAGATGCACCACTTCGACCTCGTCGGACACGACTGGGGTGGCTTGCTCGCTTGGCTCGTGGCCTCGCGTCACGCCGCGCGCGTCCGCTCGCTCAGCGTTGTCTCCACACCCCATCCGCTGGCGCTTCAGCACGCGTTGCTCGGTGGCGACCACGCGCAGGCCGCACAGGGCGAGGCGACCATGTCGTTCCAAGTGCCCGACGAACCGGAGCGCCTGCTCCTCGGGCCGGCTCGCGACGGCAGCGGCCTGCGACGCCTGCTCGAGGAGACGGGCCTCCACGACGAGGCCGTCGCGACGTACGTCGGGGCATTGCTCGAGCCCGGCGCACTCACCGCGGCGCTGAACTGGTACCGCTCGATGGATGGCGATGCGTTGTCGGACCTGGAGCCGGTCGGTGTCCCGACGCTCTACGTGTGGTCGAGCGACGATGCTGCCTTCGGCCGAGCAGCCGCCGAGGGCACGCGGGCCTGCGTGGCGGGGCCGTACGCGTTCGAGGTGCTCGAGGGTGTGTCGCACTGGGTCCCCGAGACCGCTCCGGAACGGCTCTCTGCCCTCCTGTTCCGGCACCTCGCCTCGACCTGACGTGGCGTCACTTCGGGCCCGCGCCCCAGCCTGACCAGGGGGTCGAGCAGGTGGTGCGAGGCCCTCGGGCCCGCGCCCGAACGATCGTCTGGCTGACTCTGCGAGAATGAGCCCGTGAGTGATGGCACCTTCTCCCTGTCCGAGGTCCAGCAAGATTTCCGCGCCGCGATGCGCACCTTCAGTGAGGAGAAGGTGGCGCCACACGCGGCCGAGACCGACCGCACCGCCGAGTTCCCCTGGAAGTCCTTCGAGGCCTGCCGGGAGATGGAATTGCCTGCGCTCGGGGTCCCCGAGGCCTACGGAGGGGCCGGTGCGGATTCGGTCACTCAGGCCATCGCGATCGAGGAGCTGGCCCGTGTCTGTGCCGCGACATCCCTCACGGTCATCATCTCCAAGCTCGGAATGATCCCCGTCATCAACTGGGGGAGCGAGGAGCTCAAGCGGTCGTACCTCCCCAGGATCGCCAGCGGCGAGATCCAGGCCAGCTATTGCCTGTCCGAGCCGGACGCCGGGAGCGACGTCGCGGCGATGCGGGCCCGGGCCGTCCGCGACGGGGACGACTACATCCTCACCGGCACGAAGTACTGGATCAGCAATGCGGGGATCTCCGATGTCTACACGGTGTTCGCCAAGACCGACCCCGACGGCGGCAGCCGCGGCATCTCGTGCTTCCTCGTCGAGAAGGAGTGGGGCATCACCGTCCCCAAGCACGAGCACAAGCTCGGCATGCGGGGCAGCCCGACGGGCGAGGTCGTCCTCGAAGAGGTGCGCGTGCCGGCGTCGCACCGCATCGGCGAGGAGGGCCAGGGCTTCACCATCGCCATGCATACCCTCGACCGGAGCCGGCCCGGCATCGGGGCGCAGGCAGTCGGCATCGCCCAGGGCGCCATCGACGTCGCCGGCGCGTACATGAAGCAGCGCCATGCGTTCGGAGGTCCCATCGCCGACCTGCAGGGACTGCGCTTCATGCTGGCCGACATGGCCATGCGCAACGAGGCGGCCCGGGCCCTCGTGTACCGCGCCTGCGCGTTGGTGGACGACGACCCGACAGGCGAGCTGACCATGTTCGGCGCCATGGCCAAGGCCTTTGCGTCCGACGCCGCCATGGCCATCACCGTCGACGCCGTGCAGCTTCTCGGGGGCTACGGCTACACGCAGGACTTCCCCGTCGAGCGCTTCATGCGCGACGCGAAGGTCACGCAGATTTACGAGGGGACGAACCAGGTCCAGCGCGTCGTCATCGCCCGCGAGGTGCTCAAGCACCTTTAGGTGCCCGCCCAGAACTACGTCAACCTACGATTGAACGATGGCATTTCGATGGCCGACGATCGCCGAGGTCGGGGCAGCAGTCGCCCTCTGCTTGGCTGAGAGCGACGAAGCCTCTGCTCGCCGGCTGGCCTTCCGCTTCGTCGAGCAATTCGACAAGGCGGCCGAGGCCGATCGCCGGCGGATGGTCGAAGTTGCGCCGCTCCCTACGGGCGATCTCCGTTACGACGCCCTGCTGGCCTCGGTGGTCGAGTATTGCTGCGTCCATCACGACATGCGTCCCCCGACCTGGGTCAACGAACCGAGCCGATTCCTCGAGGAGTGGTGGTTCGTTTCGGGAATCAGATCGCTCCATGCGAATGCGGTGGTGCACAGCCCGATCTCGTTCAAACGGAGGGGCGTATTCATCACCGAGGATTCGTTGACGTACGCATGATGATTCTCGATCGGTATGGGATCCGTGTCCAAAGCGCGGTTCCTCAACAGGAAATGTTCCGGGCGCCGGGGGCACGAAGGACCCGGGCCCGTGCGATAGAAGCGTCGCAAAGGTCCGGCGGCGAGGCGTTGGCGCCCGGTGACCGGGCCAAGGCAGACTTCGGGGGGCCGGTGCTAAAGTTAGAACAGGTTCTAAATTTCGCCCAAGCGGGGCAGCCGGCCCGAGGCCGGGAATGGCAGCAGGAGGAACGTCCGTCATGGCGCAGCCGGTAATCATCGAGGCGGTCCGTACACCGATCGGGAAGCGCAACGGGTGGCTCTCGGGCCTGCGGGCGGCCGACCTTCTCGGCGCCGCGCAGACCGAGGTCGTCAAGCGCGCGGGGATCGACCCGGCGTCGGTCGAGCAGGTCGTCGGCGGGTGCGTGACCCAGGCGGGCGAGCAGGGCTTCAACGTGACGCGCACCGCGTGGTTGCTGGCCGGCCTGCCCTACGACGTTGCCGCCACCACCATCGACTGCCAGTGCGGGTCGTCGCAGCAGGCCAACCACATGGCCAACAACCTCATCGCAGCGGGAGCCGCCGACACGGCCATCGGGTGCGGCGTCGAGACCATGAGCCGCATCCCGCTCGGGGCGAACGCATCGGCGCCCGGCGTCGGGCGCGCGCTGCCCGAGGACCTGCCCTACGACATGCCCAGTCAGTTCGAGGCGGCCGAGCGGATCGCCAAGAAGTACGGCGTCTCGCGCGAGGACGTCGACGCGTTCGGCCTGGCGTCCCAGGAGCATGCCGCCCGCGCGGTGGCCGAGGACCGCTTCGCCCGCGAGATCTTCGCCGTCGAGGCGCCCATGGTGGGCGAGGAGGGGCCGCGGGGCGAGCACAACGGCGAGAAGATGGTGGTGAGCAAGGACCAGGGGCCGCGCGAGACGACCCTCGAGGGACTCGCCAAGCTCAAGCCGGTGCTGCCCGACGGCATGCACACCGCGGGCACGTCGTCACAGATCTCCGACGGCGCCGCCGCCGTTCTGTGGATGTCCGAGGACCGGGCCAAGGCCGAGGGCCTCAAGCCCCGGGCCCGGATCGTGGCGCAGGTGCTCGCCGGGTCCGACCCCTACTACCACCTCGACGGTCCGATCGTCGCCACCGAGCGGGTGCTGGCCAAGGCCGGCATGACGATGCAGGACATCGACCTGTTCGAGGTCAACGAGGCCTTCGCCTCCGTCGTGCTCAGCTGGGCCAAGGTGCACGGGGCCGACATGGACAAGCTCAACGTCAACGGCGGCGCCATAGCGCTCGGCCACCCCGTCGGCGCCACCGGGAGCCGGCTCATCACGACGATCCTGCACGAGCTCGAGCGGACCGACAGCACGTACGGCCTCGTGTCGATGTGCTGTGGCGGCGCGGTAGCGACGGGCACGATCATCGAGCGCCTCTAGGCGCCGCGAGCGCCGGCTCGATTCGGGCCGCGCGCCATTGGACGCACCACCGACTGATCATCGATTTCCACGCAATCGGCGCCTACCTCTGGAGGGGACCGTGGCAGACATTTCGACCGAACACCTGACGTTCGAGCGCGACGGCGCGACGGCGATCGTCACCATGAACCGGCCCGAGGCGAAGAACGCGCTGAGCCTGCCGATGCTGGTGGGGATGAAGGACGCCTGGGAGGAGATCGACGGCAACGACGACATCCGTTGCGCCATCCTCACCGGCGCGGGCGGCACGTTCTGCGCCGGCATGGACCTCAAGGCCATGGGCAGCCCCGAGGCCGAGAAGTACCAGCCGCGCATGGCCGAGGACCCCGACCTGCACTGGAAGGCGTTGCTGCGCCACTACGACGTGAAGAAGCCCCTCATCGCGGCCGTCGAGGGGTGGGCGGTGGCGGGTGGCACCGAGATCCTGCAGGCAACGCACATCCGGGTGGCGGGGGAGAGCGCAGTGTTCGGGGTCTTCGAGGCCAAGCGCGGGCTGTTCCCCTTGGGCGGATCGACCGTGCGCCTGCGCCGCCAGATCCCCTACACCATGGCCATGGAGTTGCTGCTGACCGCGCGTGAGGTGCCGGCCGAGGAGGCCCTGCGCATCGGGCTCATCGGCCACGTGGTGCCCGAGGGCACCGCGCTCGAGCGGGCCCTCGAGATCGCCGCGGTCATCGGCGCCAACGGGCCGCTGGCGGTCGAGGCGATCCTGCGCAGCGTGCGCGAGACGGAGGGCATGTCCGAGGTCGACGGCCTGGCCCGCGAGCTCGAGATCGGCTGGCCCATCTTCTCGAGCAACGACGCGACGGAGGGGCAGAAGGCCTTCGCCCAGAAGCGCCCGCCGAATTACACGCGCACGTGAGCGGCGAGAGGTCGAGCGGCGACCGCGTCGCCCCCGCCGGGCAGAACCTGGACCCCGAACCGGGCGGCGGCCATCCGGGCGTCGACGGCGAGGCCATCACGGCGCGCACGGACCTGCCGATCAACCAGGTGGCGGCGGCGCTGCGCCGCATCGGCGCCGTGACCATCGGCCAGCCGCTCGAGGACGACGACCTCGCCCAGGCGGGCGTCGTGCTGGCCGAGGTGGCGGACCGGCTCGAGACTGCGGCGGCGACCTCGAAGCGGCGCCGCAACACACCCGGGCCGAACGGATTCCCCGGTGTGCATCCCCAGGACCACTTCCCGACCAGCCCGATGATCGGCTTCGCCAATCCGATCGCCCCGCCCGTCGAGGTCTGGGCCGTCCACGGCCCGGATGGCCAACGAGAGCTACGGGGCCGCGTCACGTTCGACTACCCCTACGAGGGCCCGCCCACGTGTGTCCACGGCGGCGTCATCGCCGAGCTCTTCGACGAGCTGCTCGGCCTGTCCAACATCCTCGCCGGCTTGGGCGCGATGACCGGCACGCTGACGATTCGCTATCGGCGACCCACGCCGTTGTTGGCCCCCATGGAGCTGGCGGCGCGCCACTCGGGGACGGAGGGACGCAAGGTCTTCGCCTGGGGCGGCATGTACCACGAGGGTCAGCTCACGGCCGAGGCGGAGGGCGTCTTCATCCTGGTCGACCCGAAGAGGATGCTCGACATCGTGACCGGCAACGCCCACGGGGCGCACAGCGCCGAAGGGCCGCTGGTTGACGCGGACTGGCAGCGCATGATGGCCAAGGCCGCGGAGAAGGGCGGGAACGAGGGCTGAGCCCTCAGGACGGCCGCCGCGCCTGGAGCCAGAAACGGGTCGAGGATACGGCGATGCTGGATCCGTGGAGGGCGTGCAGTTGCGCCCGGTGCGTGGCCACGCTGAAGCCGGGAACCGCCCACGGCACGTTAGACAGGTACCAGGCCAGGGCGCCGATGTCGGCGAACGTGGTCGTCGCGGGGCCCGTCCCGGCGCGCTCGACGGCCAAACCGGCCTCGGAGAGCTGCTGCCGCGCCAGGTCGAGGCCGAACTCGAGGCGCGGTGGCGGTTCGAGTCCGAGCACACGATGAAACTCATGACTCCCCGACTCGGTCTGCTGGGTCAAGAAGCACCCGCCCGGCCGCAGGACCCGCTGGACCTCGGCGGCGACGAAGGCCTCATGCCGGTTCACCACGACGTCGAAGGCACGATCGCGCAACGCCAGTCGGCCTCGAGGTGCGCGGCTCGGCTGGTCCACGTTGTCGATCGCCCCCTCGTCGCGCACCACCGAGACGCCGAGCGGGCGAAGGCGGGCCGCGGCCACCGGGACGTTGGGCGCCCAGCCCTCCGTGGCGACAACGCGAGCCGGCCGGCAGAGCGAGCTCAGCCACTCGCCGCCTCCGGTGCCCATGTCGAGCATCGTCTCGCCGCCGCTGAGCGATTCCGCCACCAGCGATTCGAGCGACCAAGGCGGCGGCTCGTGCACGATGCGATCTCCGAGCACGGTGAAGTCCCAACCCCGGAACGGGATGCGAGTCGCCTGGTCGAGCAGCTCGTCGGGTTACGTCATGAGTGGATGGTGATCGATCTTCCTAATTGCGTGCGGCGCGCGCCGCAGGGCGCCGGGCGACGAAGCAGCCGGAGTCCATCGACATCGTCACGACGCCACGATCGGCGCGGAAGCGCGAAGCGACCGCCTCGTCGAGCGCGGCCAGCTGCTCGGGGGTCGCTTCTTGCCCAGAGCGTGACGACCTGATGGACGCCACGACCGCGATGGGGTCATCACAAACGAGGGTGCTCGGATGCTGATGCCAGGCCACCTCCTCGAACGAGGTCGCCAGAATCGTTCTTCCGCTGGTGCGCCCGAAATGTTGGTCGACGAAGTCGGACGAGGACCAGCCGAACACCTGCCGCTCGATCTGGCGCATCACGTCGAGATGGTTCGCCCCGTTCGTCGCCGCGAGGAGGACGCCGTCGGGTCGCAGCACGCGGGCGAACTCGGACGCCGCCCCGATGGGCTCGGGCACGTGGTACAGCATGTGGTTCGCGACGACGACGTCGAAGGTTGCGTCGGGATAGGGCAGTTCCTGCGCGTCGCAGGCCGTCGTGGCAACCAGTTCGAGCGAATCGATCGGGGCGACCACGCTCCGTGCTGCGTCCAGCATCCCCTCGGACAGGTCGGTCAGCGTCAAATGCAGGCGCGGGAGGAGGGGTGCGATGGTCCCCCACAGAAGGCCGGGTCCGCACCCCACTTCGAGGACCTCGCCGTCCTCGGGCCAGTCCACCAAGCCGGCCAGCCAGGGGTACCAAGGCTCGTCCGTCTTGGCGAAGCGAACGTGCAGGGCGATGCGCGCGTTGAGGTTCGTGGGATCCTTGTACTGCTTCTCGCGCAGATAGGAGGCGTCGGTGCCCAAGCCCTCGCGTCGCGTCATCGGGCTTCGGGCAGGCGCGGCGCGATGGCCTTGACCATCTGGAGGGCGGGATTTCCCGGCTGCCACAGGTCGGCGAACTCCTCGAGCGGCCGGAAGCCGCAGGCCAGGTAGAACGCCCGGGTCTTGACGTACCCGGGGTCGGGGTGGCGCGGGCTGAGCGTCTTCACCTGGAGGAACTCGTAGTCCCGCGCCCGGAGCCAGGTCTCGGCGAACTCCACCATCTGGCGCCCGATTCCCTCCCGGTGGTGTTCGGGCACGACGCCCATGACGTAGACCTCGGCGGCGTAGGGAGTGTGGGTGACGAGGGTCAGGATCCCGACGTCGTCGCCGTGGAGCGTCGTGACCAGGGTGGGATTCGTATCGGCCTTGGCGACGTAGTCCTCGACGGACTCGGGGACGCCGAACCACGTCGGCAGCGTGGCGAGCACGCGTCGGCATATTGCGCCGGCACCCTCGGACTGGACCCGGAGCTGGAATCCGGGTGTCGTCACCACGTCCCCAGCTTGCCTCGGTGCGGAGGGGGCGCGCTCAGAGCGCTCTCTGCACGCCCTCCCAGTAGGGGTCGCGCAGCTTGCGCTTGTAGAGCTTGCCGTTGGGGTCGCGAGGCATCTCGTTGGTGAAGTCGACCGTCTTGGGCGTCTTGAACTTGGCCAGCTTGTCGCGGCAGAAGGCGAGGATCTCCTCGGCCAGCTCGTCGCCGGGCTCCACGCCCTCGGCCGGCTCGATCACCGCCTTGACCTCCTCGCCCCAGTCCTCGTTGGGAATGCCGAACACCGCAGCGTCGCCCACCTTGGGGTGCGAGAGGAGCACATTCTCGATCTCGGCCGGGTAGATGTTGGCGCCGCCGGAGATGATCATGTCGATCTTGCGGTCGCGCAGGAACAGGAACCCGTCCTCGTCGATGAGCCCGACGTCGCCGACGGTGAAGAAGGAACCGATCCGGTTCTTCTTCGTCTTCTCCTTGTCGCCGTGGTACTCGAAGCTGGCCGTCCCCATCGACATGTAGACCGTGCCGATAACGTTCGGCTCCTCGATGCGATTGCCTTCGTCGTCGAAGATGGCGATCTCGCTGATCGGCCACGGCTTGCCGACGGTGCCGGGCTTCTGCAGCCACTCCTCCGCCGTGACGAGCGTGCCGCCACCCTCGCTGGCCGCGTAGTACTCGTCGACCGCGTTGCCCCACCAGGCGATCATCTTGTGCTTCACGTCGATGGGGCACGGAGCCGCCGCGTGGATCATGTGGCGCAACGACGACATGTCGTACTTGGCGCGCACGTCTTCGGGCAGGGCCAGCAGCCGGTGGAATTGCGTGGGGACCATGTGCGACGTGGTCACCCGCTGCTCTTCGATGAGGCGCAGCATGTCCTCGGGGCTCCATTTGTCCATGACCACGACGGTGTGGCCGAGGTGCAGCGACGCGCTGCCGAAGCGCAAGACGGCCGTGTGGTACAGCGGCGAACCGACGATGTGGACATTGTCGTCCTGGGGTTGGATGGAGAAGAGGAAGAGCAACCCCGCCAGCCCGAGCGCGGCCTGCTCCGGGGTGACCCCCATGAGCGGGCGGTAGATCCCCTTGGGGTTGCCCGTGGTGCCCGAGGTGTAGTTCATGACGTCGCCCACGGTTCGGTCCTCGGGCAGCGTCGTGGGCTGGGCGTCGCGGAACGCGGCGTAGGGCGTGAACCCCGCGAGGTCGCCGACGGCCAGCCGACCCGACGCCTCGATCCCCGCCTCGTCCGCGGCGGCCGTGGCGACCTCGGCGAAGCGCTCGTGCGCGACGAACGCCTTGGCGCCCGAGTCCTTGAGGATGTACGCCACCTCGGGAGCGACCAGGTGGAAGTTGATGGGGACCAGGTACCAGCCCGCCTGGAGGGCGGCGAGGTAGATCTCGATCATCTCGCCGCCGTTCGGCAGCAGGGTCGCAATGACGTCCCCCGTCCCGAAGCCCTGGGCGCGCAGGGCGTGCACCACCTGGTTGGCCCGGCCCAACAGCTCGCCGGCCGTCACCTCGTCCCCCTCGGGGGTGACGAGGGCCAGGTAGTCGGGGTCTTCCTGGGCCAGCGCCCAGAAGCCGAGGTCACCCATCTGCAGTCTCCTTGGAGGTCTCGCGTCGCCGAGGCACAAATGGCAGCCCCCGCCCCCCGCAGGCTAGAACGTGTTCTAACTTACGGCAATTTGTTACCCGGTGGCCCAACGGCCCGGGCGACGAACGATCAGGAGATTCCACCATGACAGGTTTCCTCGCGGGCAAGGTCGTCGCGGTCACGGGAGGCGGCGGGGGCATCGGGCGCGCCGTCGCGCTGGCCGCCGCCGCCGACGGCGCCAAGGTGCTGGTCGCCGACTACGGCGTCGGCATGGCGGGGGAGGATCCGAGCAGCGAGGTGGCCGATGCCGTCGTCGCCGAGATCACCAAGGCGGGCGGTGAAGCGCTCGCGGTGGCCGACGACATCTCGAGGATGGAGGCGGGTGAGCGCCTGATCGCCACCGCAGTCGAGAGATACGGCCGGATCGACGGCGTGGTTGCCATCGCGGGGATCTTGCGCGAGCGGATGCTCTTCAACATGTCCGAGGACGAGTGGGACGCCGTGATCACCACCCACATGAAGGGCCACTTCACGGTCTTCCGGGCCGCTGCCGCGGTGATGCGCAAGCAGGAAGGTGGCGGCGCGCTCATCGGGTTCACGTCCGGCGCCTTTGCCGGCAGCGTGGCCCAGGCCAATTACGCCGCGGCCAAGGGCGGGATCGTCTCACTGGTCCGCTCGGCGGCGGCCGGCCTCTACCGCTACGGCGTGACGGCGAACGCGATCGCCCCGGTGGCCAGGACCCGGATGTCGGCCAACGTGCCCCAGGACCTGGCCGAGATGGGCGACCCCGAAGACGTGGCGCCGATGGTCGTCTACCTCCTGAGCGACCAGGCCAAGCACGTGACGGGCCAGGTCTACACCGTCGTCGGTTCGAAGATCGCCGTGTGGAACCAGCCGGCGGAGGTGCGGGCGATGTGGGCCGAGGGACGCTGGACGCCCGAGCAGATTGCCGAGCGGCTCGATTCGAACATCGGCCAGGAGCGGATGGGACTGATCGACAAGCTCGAAGAGATCCGGCAGGCGGCGGCGTCGGGGGAGAAGCCGAACGCCTGACCCCCCGGGGGACTGCGGGCGACGCACCGGCTCCCGGTGGCGGCTGTCGTTGTGCATTGCGGTCGCTCTACCGAAGCATGGGGAAATATGTAGGGCAGACTTCAAGATGTACGAAGCCCTACCGGACGGCGGCGAAATCGGAAGAGCACGGCCGATGCACCGGGAAGGCACGCCCGGCGGAGGCCGGTCGCCTCAGGTGACGGAGCGCAACGCCGGGCGGGGCCGCACGGCGCTGTAGACCTCGAGGGAGTTCCCCTCGTGGTGGGCCCCCACCACCGCGGCGGGACCGGCGTCCTGAGCGTCGAAGACCCGCCGCATGTTCTGGCCCCAGGACACGGCCGAGCGTGCGATGTGCCGGTCCGGCTGCTCCCAAGGTGGGATGCACAGCTCGATCTGGTATATCGGCTCGAAGGTCACGACGTGGGTGGTGGCCCCTCCGTGGGTGGCCGTCCACTCCCGCTTCTCTTCGTCGCTCCAAGTCCTCTCGGTGTTCATGGGCTCGCTCGTGGTCGGTATCCAGGGCTGGACCGTGGCCATCGCGCACGTACCCCCTCTCTCCCGCCGTTTCCGTTACATCGGGAGAAGCGCGGAGCGAGCCCAGACTTGCGCATCGTTCATGCAATTTCCGATTTGACCTGGTCTTGGATATCCCCGCGCCGGGATCCCGCGATGGCGCAACACCCTTGCGGTATCGCCCCGTGTGAACGGCAGCCGACCGTGACGCGACGAGGCCCTGCGGATCCACCATCACCGCGGCGACGCTCCCTAATTTCAGCGGCGGCGCAAGAACGGCTCGCCGAGCGCAGTTCCCCTGACGAGGGGCGGGTCGGAACGTCGAGGAAAGGGGCACGCAGTCGTGGACACACGAATCGAAGAAGCGACGGCGCATGGTCCCGAGCACTCCGAGGCCATTCCTGAGATCCGCCCGTGGCGCGAGGTGGGCTGGATCTTCAGGGACGGCGCCGCACTGGCGATCGAACGCCAGGGCGACCGCATCCGCGCCCGAAGTGCCCGGTTGTCACACTTGCGCGAGGAGTAACGACAGGGCACCGCCCGCGCCTCAGGTCGGCCGACGGGCCTCCCCGCGCGTCGCCAGGGCGTCGTGGATCAACGGGTCGGCGAGGGCGCCCGCTCCGAGTTCGGGGTTGCTGGCACTCGCCTCGAGCTGGTCGCCGGCGTGGTGGGTCTCGAGCCACTCGAGCCAGCGCGTGCGGGTCCGCCAGAGGATGACCGCGCCCGACACGACCAGCAGGACACCCGCCAGTTGGACGAGGTCCGAACCGAGGCGGCCGTCCTCGCCGAGCCAGAGGTGCTCGTCGAGAGAGCGCTCAATGCCCCAAAGGATCATCCCCGTCCCGATGACGATCCCGGGCGGGTAGCCGAATCGGCGTGAGCCGTCAGGCCAACGGTCGAGGTGCCGTTCGATCGCGATGAGGACCAAGAAGACGGCGAAGTCCTCGAGGGCTTGGAAGACGGGCACGGGAAGGCGCCTGCCGACCTGGCCGGCGTAGTACATGCCGAACCACTGGTTCGTCGGGTGCCCGCCGCCGGCGACCATGAGTTGGGGGCCGAGCAGGCGGCCGATGGCCCAGGAGGCCATGAGGACGGGGGCGGCCAGATCGAGGGCACGACCGAGGGAGAGCTCCGGGCAGCGGCGCCGCGTGAGGATGATCCCGGTGGGGACGGCGAAGAGCAGCCCGCCGAAGGAGGAGAGCCCCCCGTGCCAGATGGCGAACACGTCGCCGGGGTTGGCCGTGTAGTAGCTCAGGTTGGTGAGGACGTGGAGCGCGCGGGCACCCACGACGGCGGCCAGGATGATCCAGAGGAAGACCGGCACGAACCAGTCGGTGCGGTAGCCGGAGCGCCTGAGCCGCCTCTCGAAATAGGTGAAGCCGAACCAGAACGTGAGCGCGAGGCCGATGCCGTAGGTGTGGACCTGGAGCGGTCCGATGTGGAAGTCGACGGGGATCGGTTTCATGGCGGCGGCTCAGTCCAGGTTACGACGGCAGGGACGAGGAATGCGGCCGGCCGGGAGCTTCGGGGCTGCGGGAGGCAGGCGGAGCGGAGAAGGAGGATCGGCAGGTGGCGGAGCGCGGGGGCGGAGCGGGGAGCTACGGCCGGCCGGCGCCGACGAAGCCGTCGCCCAGGCGCAGGCCGGTGAGCCAGACGGAGGCGCCGGTGTAGGGGGCCTCGATCATCGTGCCGCCGCCGACGTACATGGCGACGTGCTCGGAGCCACCGGGGCCGTAGAAGAGGAGATCGCCCGGCTGGAGGTCGCTCACCGGCACCGGCGCCGAGTCCGACATCTGGGCGCCCGAGTAGTGCGGCAGACCCACGCCGACCTGGCCCCACGACCATGCGGTCAGACCCGAGCAGTCGAAGCCGGGGCTCGCCGAGCCCTTGGGGGACTCACCGCCCCAGACGTAGGGGACGCCGATCTGGCTCTCCGCCGCCTGCACGGCGCCCTCGCCACCCGCTGCGGTCGGCGGCGGGGCCGCCTGGGACAGGCCCGCCAGCTGCGTGCCGCCGGAGCCACCGCCGGACGAGCTCGGCGCGGCCGCGGCGACGGCCGCCGCAGCCTGCCGCTGTTGGGCGGCCTTGACGGCGGCGGCGGCTTCCTCGTCCTGCTGCTGCTTGACCAGGCTGGCGATCTGCCCCTGTTCCTGGGACAGCGCGTTCTTCTGGCTCGCGATGGCCTGTGTGTTGGCGCTGACCGCAGCCTGTTCGGCGTTCAGTTGTGTCTGGGCCTGCGCCTGCTCACCGTTCAGCTGCGCCTCTTGCGTGTTCAGCTGGTTCTCGGCGGTGTGCAGCTTGTCGACCGCGAGGGTGATGTTGCCCTCGGCGATCTGGTTGTACTCGTTCGACGCACCCAGCGTCTGCTGGTTGCCGCTGAAGATCGGGTTCTGCGTGGAGGCCGTCCCGTTGGAGATGTAGTTGGCGACCGCTGCCTTGGCCAGCGTGGACTTGTCCTTCCCCACCTGTTGCTGGTCGGAAGCGATGTTCGCCTTGGTGGTCTGGATGCTCGAGTTGATCTGCGACAGGTGGACCTGCGCCGCGTCGTACTGCTGGCTCAACGCGGACATCTGGTTCTGCGCCTGTGTCAGCTGTGTCTCGATGGCAGCCGCTTTGGCCTTTGCGTCGGAGATCTGGTCACCGACGGCGGGACGCGCCAAACCAAGCACAGTGCTCGACAACACTGTGACGACGGTCAACGCGGGGACACCTACCCGCCGGAGCAGCCGTGCGCTCCTTAAAGACCGCGGCGTCGAGTGGGGCATTGCCCGCTCTACGTCAGTCACGATGGGTCATATGTTTAGTGGAACCCCCCGGTGGTTTCAAACACCCTTGGTGAGTAATCCCTGTTTAAGGTCGTACTGCCGGTGCGAAACTGCAGGTAACGCACCGAAAACAAATTTCTGAACTTTCGCAACGAGGGGGCGTCAATGAAAGTGTCAATGAAAGAGCAGAACGGAAAGCCACCACGGGAACTACGGTCGGACGCATGCCTCAGATTGGACAAATGATCGAATTTCCGAGCAACGGTTCGACCGCCGGTGGCTACCTGGCGGTGCCCGAAAACGGTAACGGACCTGGTGTCGTCGTAATTCAAGAGTGGTGGGGGCTCGTGGATCACATCAAGGACGTGTGCGACCGCTTCGCCGCGGCCGGTTTCGTCGCGTTGGCACCGGACCTCTACCACGGCCACAAGGTGGTACCCGGTGAGCCCGACGAAGCGGGCAAGGCGATGATGGCCATGAAGATGGACCAGGCGGCTCGCGACCTGAGTGGCGCCGTCGACGAGCTGTTGCGGCGCAGCGCGGCCGACACGGTGGGTGTCATCGGCTTTTGCATGGGCGGCGGCTTGGCCCTCGTCCTGGCGACACAGCGGCCGGACGCGGTGGCCGCCGTCGTGCCGTGTTACGGCATCGTGCCGTGGCCGGACGCGCAGCCTGACTACGCGGCGATGTCGGCCGCGGTGCTCGGGCACTACGCAGAGAAAGACGAGTACTTCACGCCCGAGATGGCGAACGAGCTCGCGGCGCGACTGCGTGAGTTGGGCAAGTCGGTGGAGATCATCGTGTACCCGGGCGCCGACCACGCGTTCTTCAACGACACGCGGCCTGAGGTCTACGACGCCGACGCGTCGGCCGCGTTGTGGGATCGCTCGCTGGCGTTCTTCTCCGAACACCTGAAGTAGCGCGACGCGGTGACGCGTCACGCGGTCCACGTCGGGCCTGCGACGCGTGAGGCCCAGGGCGCCCGAAGGACCGCAGAAAAGCTCCCACAAGCCGTTTTGTTACCATCCGGGGCATGTCCGCACGCTCTCGTGACCTACCCCGCCGCTCCTGCCTGTCCACCCCCGGCTCGAACGAGAAGTTCCTGGCCAAGGCGCCGACCGTCCCGGCCGACATGACCTTCCTCGACCTCGAGGACGCCGTGGCACCACTCGAAAAGGAGGGAGCTCGGCCCAAGGTGGTCGACGCCATCAAGAACCTGCCCTGGGACGACCGCGTGCTCTGCGTCCGCGTCAACGCGTGGGACACCGAGTGGACGTACGGCGACGTCATCGAGGTCGTCGGCAACGCGGGGGAGCGTCTCGACGAGGTCATGTTGCCCAAGGTGCAGGCGGCGTCCGATGTCGTCGCACTCGACCTGCTGCTGACGCAGGTTGAGAAGAAGTCGGGGCTGCCGGTCGGGCACATCGGGATCGAGGCGCAGATCGAGACGGCGCGCGGCCTGATCAACGTCGACGAGATCTGTGCTGCGTCGCCCCGGCTCGAGACGATCATCTTCGGCCCCGCCGACTTCGCCGCCAGCGTCGAGATGCCGGTGCTCACCGGCGGCATCGACATCCCCGAATACCCCGGCGATCACTTCCACTACGTGTTCAGCCGCATCCTCATGGCGGGCCGGGCCAACGGGCTGCAGGTGATCGACGGCCCGTTCCTCAAGGTGCGCGAGCTCGACTCGCTGCGCGACTACGCCATGCGCACGCGCATGCTCGGCTACGACGGCAAGTGGGCGCTCACGCCGGACCAGGTGACGGTGATGAACGAGGTGTACTCGCCCACCCAAGAGCAGTTCGACCGCGCCTATGACATCCTCGACGCCTATCAGAAGGCGACCGAAGAGGACCGCAAGGGTGCGGTGATGTTCGGTGACGAGATGATCGACGAGGCCAGCCGCAAGATCGCCCTCAAGTTCGTCAGTCGCGGCCAGCGGGCCGGGCTCACGCGCAGCCCCGGCTGAGAAGTCGCCGGCCGCCGTCGAGCCGGGCTCAGTCGCCGATCAGGCGCCGCGCGATCACCTTCAAGGCCAGTGTCTCGTCCGCGCCCTCGAAGATGGAGAGGACCCGGGCGTCGACGAAGTAACGCGACACTGGGAACTCCTCGGCGTAGCCCATGCCGCCGTGGATCTGCATGGCTTCGCGCGTCACCCACTCGGCGGCGCGGCACACATAGGCCTTGACCATCGACGCCTCCAACGCGCCCTCGCCCCGAGCCATCATGCGCGCCACGTGGTACGAGCTCTGGCGCGTCGCCTGGATGATGACCGCCATGCGCCCGAGCTTCGCCTGCGTCAGCTGGTACTCGATGACGGGAGAGCCGAACACCTTGCGCTCGGTCGCGTACGACAGGGCCGCCTCGTAGGCCGCCTGCATCACGCCCAACGCCCGCGCCGCCGTCTGCAGGCGCCCGTTCTCGAAGCCCTGCATCTGGAGATAGAAGCCCTTGCCGAGCCCCTCCTCACCGCCGACCAGGTTGGCCTCGGGCACGAACCAGTTCTCGAACGCGAGCTCGTAGGAGTGCATGCCCCGGTACCCGAGCGTGTCGATGGGGCGACCCTCGAGCCGCCCGGGCTCCAAATCAACCGGACGCTCCGCCACTTCGTCGGTGCCCTGGGTGAAGACGAAGCCGTGGCCGTCGCCGCGCGGCTTCTCGACGACGAACATGGAGATCCCACGATGCGCCAGCGACCGGTCCGGGTCGGTCCGCGCCAGCAGCATGAGCACGTCGGCGCGCGCCGCGAACGTGCACCACGTCTTGACACCGTTGATGACCCACCCGCCGTCGACCCGCGTCGCCGCCGTCACGATGTTGGCCACGTCCGAGCCGTAGTCGGGCTCGGTCACGGCGACGGCGGCCAGGATCTCGGCCGAGGCGAGCCTGGGCAGCCAGTGCTTCTTCTGCTCCTCGGTGCCGCCGTACACGAGCGCCCGGGTCAGGATCTCGGGCCGGGTGATCAGCGAGCCGCCGACGCCGAGCGAGCCCCAGCTCAGCTCCTCGGTGGCCACGACCATGCCCATGTAGTCGCTCTCGCCGCCCGACGCGTAGCCGCCGTACTCCTCGGGCACGGAGAGCCCGAAGCCGCCGAGCTCGGCCAGCCCCTCGATCACCTCTTCGGGGATGTCGGCGTTCGCGCGGTGGACGTGCTCGGCGTGCGGGCGCACCTTCTCCTCGGCGAAGCGGTGGAACGTCTCGCGCACGAGCTCGAAGTCCTCGCCCAGGTGGCGCGGCCCCTCGGTCGCCGCCAGCGCGGCCAGCACGGACGGGTCGCGCTCGGCCTCCAAGAACGCGGCGGCCGGCGCCGCCCAACCGGGCTCGACCCCCCAGAGCGCCTCGCGGCCGGCCGCCTTGCCGGCGAGGTCGGCCACCACGTCGGCGACGAAGGCCGCGGCGATGGCCGCCTCGACCTTCCCCTGCTCGCCGTACTGGAGGGCGGCGCGCGCCGTGCCAACCGCGGCGGCGGCGTGCGCGACGTCGTAGACGACGACCTGGTTGGCGTCGATCCCCCCGCGGCCGCGGATGGCGGCGCAGGCCTGGTCGACCAGCTCTTGGGCCAGGTCGACCGCGGCCGCGGCTCCGGTCAGGTCGGCGGTGTCGGGCGACATCATGCGGCGCGACCCTAATAGCTGGCCCAAGGGCCTCTTTCTTGTGCGCTCGTTGTCCGCGCTCGCCCCGCGCTCGACCCCGCGGCGGCGGGCGCACCGCTGCGTCAGGCGCGCCGTCCGATGACCGTCACCAGCGGCGGCAGCACGACCGGGTCGTCGCCAGGATCGACCCCCGTCAACGAGCCCAGATAGTCCGACACCGGTCCCGGGCCGACACCAGCGGGCGCCTCCGCCCACGCGTCGACCACCTCGAGCGGCGCGTCCCGCACGAGTGCCGGCAACAGCGCCCCGACGTCGGGGTGCCGCGCGCCGGGCATCGACAGGGGCGATCCGTCGATGCGCCCGGCCGAGGTGATGGGCTCCTGCGCCACCACCCAGCCGCCCGGGCGCACCGACCCGGCCATCTTGGCGACGACCACCGCGGGGTCGATGACGTGGAGGAGGAGGAAGCGGCAGAACGCCAGGTCGACCTGCTCGGGCAGCGACAGGTCCTCGCCGGCCTGGGTCAGGGCGATGACCTGTGCATGCGCCGCCGCGGCCCGGGCCACCTCGTCACGCGTGGCGGGATCGCTGTCCACCGCGTACACGCGTCCGTCTCGCCCCACCATCTCGGCCAGGGCGACCGACACGTCACCGCCGCCCGCGCCGACGTCGACGCAGCGCCAGCCGCCGCCGAGCCCGAGGCGCTCCAGCGCGGTGGCCAGCGGCCGCCGGTACACGTCGTCACGCAGCCCGATGAGCTCAGACACGGTTGGGTCCCATCGACTTCGACACCGTCATGGACCAGCACTCTAGGAGCGGGGCGGACCGTCGGACCTTTCCCCCACGTGCCACGATCGGACGGCTTTCGGCGGCTTTCGGCGGCTTCGGGCGGCCTCCGGTGGGACCGGTAACCTCCTCCACCGTGAAAGTGACGATGTTGCTCTGCGACGCAGCCCAAGTTTCGGACGGCAAGCTCTACATCCTCGGCGGCGGATGGAGCATGACGGGTCCTGACCCCGTGCCCTCGGCCGTTGCGCTCAAAATCGACGTGGACTGGCACGAAGCCGAGACCTCGCACCACTGGGAGCTCTTCTTGGAGGACGCGGACGGACGGCCGGTGCTCATGGAGACGGCCGAGGGGACCCAGCCGGTCGAGGTGCGCGGCGAGTTCACGGTGAGCCAGCCCCAGGGCATCCCTGAGGGTTCGCCGATCGACGTCGCGCTGGCCGTGAACCTCGGGCCGATCCCGCTGGCGCCCGGGACACGCTTCGCCTGGCGCCTCACGATCGACGGCGAGGCGCTGCCCGGCGCGTCGCTCGGCTTCACGACGCGGCCTCGCCAGCCCCAGGTCGCTGAATGACCGTCTACGAGCGGCCGTTCGGTCGCTATCTCGAGGACTTCGTACCCGGCGACATCTATCGGCACTGGCCCGGCAAGACGGTCACCGAATACGACGATCATCTCTTCTGCATGATCACCATGAACCACCACCCACTGCACACAAATGCGTGGTTCGCCGAGCACGAGACGGTGCAGGGCAAGAACGTCGTCGTGGGCAACCTGGTGTATTCACTGGCCCTGGGCATGAGCGTCCCCGACGTGAGCGGCTCGTGCATTGCCAACCTCGAGGTCGAGTCGTTGATCCACCGCTTTCCCACGTTCCACGGCGACACCATCTATGCCGAGACGCGGGTGTTGGAGGCGACGCCGTCCAAGTCGAAGGACGACCGCGGCATTGTGACCGTGGAGACGAAGGCCTTCAACCAGCGTGGCGAGGAGGTCTGTTACTTCCGGCGCAAGCTCATGGTGTGGAAGACGGCGCACGCGCCGGCACGCCAGCGCCCTTACGGCGACGACGTCTGGGACTGACTGAGGCCACGGCGCTCTCGCCCGACCGGGCGCGTCGGTTCCGCCAACGCCTGCTCGAATGGGGCGCGCACCATCGGCGCGACCTGCCGTGGCGCCGCACCCGCGACCCGTGGCGGATCCTCGTCTCCGAGGTGATGCTGCAGCAGACCCAGGTGGACCGGGTCGTCCCGCACTACGAGCGGTTCGTCGAGGCCTTCCCGACGCCGACCGCCTGCGCGGCCACCGGTTCGGCCGAGGTGGTGCGCCGCTGGTCGGGGCTCGGATATAACCGCCGCGGGCTCAACCTGCACCGCGCGGCCGAGGACATCGTCGACCGTCACGGCGGCACGGTCCCGGAGACCGACGCCGCGTTGCGTGCCCTCCCCGGTGTCGGTCCCTATACGGCGCGGGCCGTGCGGTCGTTCGGCTTCGGCCAGGACGTCGCGGCGGCCGACACCAACGGCGTGCGGGTGCTCGCCCGATCCGTCGTGGGGGCGCGCCTGACCGGCCCGGCCGCCTTCGCACTCGGGGACCGCCTCGTGCCACCCGGCGGCTCGTGGGAGTTCAACCAGACGATGTTCGACCTAGGCGCGACGGTGTGCACGGCCGCCCGTCCCGACTGCGCGCGCTGTCCGCTGCGCCGTCAGTGCACCTGGCGGCGACTGGGTGGCGACGATCCGTGGCGGGCCAGCCCGGCGGCGCGGCGCCAGGGCGCCTTCGCCGGGTCCGACCGCCAGGGTCGCGGCCGCCTGCTCGAGGCGCTGCGTCGTGGCGACGTCGAGGCGCGGGCTCTCGGCGCCGCCTGCGGGTGGCCCGACGACGTCGCTCGGGCCAACCGCGTCGCGACGGCATTGGCGGAGGAAGGTTTCGCGCGTTGGTCCAGTGGCGAGGGTCGCGTCCTCCGGCTGCGCTGAACCGTCCGAATGGTCACGCCTTGGTGAGGAACTCGATGATGCGCCGATTGACGATGTCGGGCCGCTCCACGTGAAGGAAGTGGCCCGCTTCGTCCACGATCTCCATCTCGGATCCCTCGGCCAGGAAGTCCAGCGGCGATCCGATGGAGGAGAGCAACATGCAGCCGTCGTCGCGACCGTGGAGGTAGAGCGTCGGCTTCGGTGTCGGCAAGAGCGCGGCCGCCTGTTCGTCCGCCAGTTCGGGCACCTGCCGCGACGGGTCGAACATGGCGCGGTAGTAGCTGATGGCGGCGACGATGCGCTCGGGATCGCCGATGGACTCCTTGACCCGGGCGACATCCCATGCCCCGTCGTAGCCCGGTGACCAGTCCCGCCACAGATGATCGATGAACGAGTAGTCCTCGAGCGGCAGAGCACCCTCGGCCATGGGGGACAGGAAGAAGAACATGTACCAGCTCCTCTGCAGCTGTGCGTACCTGAGCAGGTTCATGCCGATCGACAGGGTCGGGGGGACGGCCGCGGTGACGGCACGGCGCCAGCGATCGGGCGCATGCGCCACCGCCCCGTACGTGGCGAGGGCGCCCCAGTCGTGGCCGAGGATGACCGCGTCGGACGATCCCCCGAGCGCGTCGTGCAGCGCGTTGGCGTCCCGCGCCAGGGCGCCGATCTGGTAGTGACCATCTGCGGGCACGGAGGAAGGGGCGTAGCCACGCAGGAAGGGCGCCACAGCCCGGAACCCCGCCGCGGCCAGCTCGGGCAGGAGGTAGCGCCACGTGTGCGCGGTGTCCGGAAAGCCGTGCAGGCAGAGGGCGAGCGGCCCGGCCGGCGGCCCGTCGGTAAGGCAGGCGAACTCCAGCCCGTTGGCAGTGATCATCTCCTGTTTTCCCATGCCGACAGAACGTATCGCCCGTTGGAGAGGTAGGGTCGATTCGGTGAACGTCACGTTCTACGGCGTGCGGGGGTCGTGCCCGTGCTCGGGGGATCGCTACCGGCGGTATGGGGGGAACACCTCGTGCCTCGTGATCGACATCGAGGGCGACGAGCCACTCATCGTGGACCTGGGTACGGGTCTGCGCGCTCTCGGCGACACCCTCCAAAAAGAGGTGCGGGCACTCGGCACACCGCTGCATGCGACGGCGTTGCTCACCCACCTTCACTTCGATCACATCTTGGGCATTCCCTTCTTCGGCCCGCTACACGACCCGGGTGCCCGCTTGACGGTGTACGGACCGGGCCAGCCCAAGGGCACCCTCAAGGAAGCGCTCCACGCCGCCGTGCAGCCGCCCGTGTTCCCGATTCACATGGAGCAGTTCCGTGGCGAGCTCATCACGGTCGACGTGGGTAGCGAGGACTTCTCCATCGGCTCGGCCAAGGTCATGGCGCGGCCCATTCCCCACGCGGGGGTGACGCTCGGCTTTCGCATCGAGGCGGAGGGCCGGTCGGTGGCGTACATGTCCGACCACCAGGCGCCGCTGGACCGTCGAGCCGTGCCCGAAGCCGTGCTCGAGCTCTGCCAGGACGTGGACCTGCTGATCCACGACGGCCAGTACACCGAGGACGAGTTCTCGGCCAAGGCCGATTGGGGCCACTCGACCGCGGCCTACGCCGTGCACGTCGCGGCCGAGACGGGCGTGAAGCGGCTCCTGTTGTCGCACCACGACCCCTCGCACACCGACCGCGAACTGGACCGGATCTTGACCCAGGCCCGGCGGCTGCCCGAGGCGAAGAACATCGAGGACGTGTCCTCGGCCCACGAGTCCCAGTCGATCGACCTCGGCAAGGCCTAGGTCGTCCGTGTCGGGCCTGGACCAGGCCCGGTTCCGCGAGGTGCTCGGCCACTTCGCTTCCGGGATCACGGTCGTGACTGCGCTCGAGGAGGGCGAGCCGGTCGGCTTCACCTGCCAGTCGTTCGCCGCGCTGTCCCTGGACCCGCCGATGGTGATCCTTGCCCCGGCCCGCAGCTCCACCAGCTGGCCCCGCATCCGCCAGGCCGGAGCGTTCTGCGTGAACATCCTCGAGGAGCACCAAGAGGCGCTGTGCCGCACGTTCGCCGTCTCGGGCGGGGACAAGTTCGACGGTGTCGGGTGGTACCCGGGCGTGACGGGATCACCGGTGTTGAAGGGATCGCTCGCCGTCGTGGAGTGCCGGCTGGGGGACGTCTTCGACGGCGGCGACCACGAGTTGGTGACGGGCCGCGTGGTGGCGATGGAGGTCGGGGAGGGCAGTCCGTTGCTGTTCTACCGTTCCGGGTTCGGCCGTTTCGCTCCCTGACGGACAGCGGGCTACCGTTCCGGCGATGCCAGAGATCATCCCTTCGACCACGATCGACGACGTGGTGCTGGTCCGTCCCGATGTGCACGGCGACCAGCGCGGTCGGTTCGTCGAGACCTACCGGCGCAGTTGGTTTCCCGAGGGCCGCGAGATGGTCCAGGGAAATCGTTCCGAGAAGCAGGCCGGCGCGCTCGTCGGCTTACACTTCCATCGTTTCCAGGCCGACTACTGGTACCTGCTGCGCGGCAAGATCCGGGTGGTGCTGCACGACCTGCGCGTCGGCTCGGCGACCGACGGCAAGACCGAGGTCATCGACCTCGACGGCGACGTCGACCAGGGGGTGTACATCCCGCCGGGCGTCGCGCACGGTTTCGCCGCGCACACCGACATCCTCCTGACGTACCTGGTCGACAACTATTACGACCCCGCCGACGAGTTGGGCCTGGCCTGGGACGACCCCGAGGTAGGTGCCGACTGGGGCGTCGGCGACCCGATCTTGTCTGGGCGCGACGAGAGCAACCCGCGCCGCGGCGAGATTCCCGACGACGTCCGGCCCCGCCTGGCCAAATAGGGCCCAAGACGAGGGAGGGCCGGGGGGCGCATGCGGTTCGGCATCTTCTACGAGCACCAGCTGCCGCGGCCGTGGGAGCCGGGGGCGGAGCACAAGCTCCTGAAGGACGCGCTGGAGCAAATTGAGCTGGCCGACCGGTTGGGCTTCGACTACCTGTGGGAGGTCGAGCACCACTTCCTCGAGGAGTACTCGCACTCTTCGGCGCCCGAAGTGTTCCTGGCCGCAGCCAGTCAGCGCACCTCGCGCATCCGGATCGGGCACGGGATCGTGCAGCTGCCCTTCGGGTTCAACCACCCGGCGCGCGTCGCCGAGCGCATCGCCACCCTTGACCTGATCTCCGACGGCCGCGTCGACTTCGGCACGGGCGAGTCGAGCTCGGAGATGGAGCTCGGCGGCTTCGGCGTGGCGCGGGCGCGCAAGCGCGCCGAGTGGTCCGAGGCACTCGACGTGGTGACGCGGCTCATGGTCGAGGAGCCCTTCGCCGGCCACGAGGGACCGGGGTTGTCCATGCCGCCGCGCAACGTCGTGCCCAAGCCGCTGCAGAAGCCACACCCGCCGCTATGGGTGGCGTGCTCTCGGCGTGACACCATCCACCTCGCGGCGACCAAGGGCATCGGGGCACTCTCCTTCTCCTTCATCGAGGCCGACGAGGCCCGGATGTGGGTGGACGACTACTACGCCACCATCGCCTCGGAGGACTGCGTGCCAGGCGGCTTCGCCGTCAACGCCAACTTGGCGTGCGTCCTGCCGTTCATGTGCCACCAGGACGAGGAAACGGCCATCGCACGGGGACTCGACGGCGGTCATTTCTTCGGGTACTCGCTGGCCCACTACTACGCCTTCGGCCGGCATCGCCTGGGTGAGACGAGCGTTTGGGAGGAGTTCGAGCGCAACCGCTCCGCCTTCGGGTTCGACCGCCGAGTGGCCGCCCAGCGGGGCCAGGTGCTCGGGGCGAAGTTGCTCGAGGAGGGCCTCGGGGCGCTCCGGGGCGCGATCGGGACCCCCGACCAGGTGCGCGAGCTGATCCGCCGTTACGAAGAGGTGGGGGTGGATCAGCTCATCTTCGTGAGCCAGGCGGGACGCAACCGCCACGAGGACATCTGCGAGTCGATGGAGCTCTTTGCCCGAGAGGTGCTGCCCGAGTTCGCCGAGCGGGCCGATGCCGGCGAGGCCGTGAAGGAGGATCGGCTGGCGGCGGCGAAGGCGGCCGCACTCGCCCGCCGCCCGCCGCCGCGCACGCTGCCCGAGCCATTCGAGGTGCCCGCCGTTCCAGCGTCGTAGCCCAGAACCCGGTCAGGGCCAGCGAACGGGCCCGCGGCCCGGTCGACCCCGCCGATCCTGTTGAATATGAGGCGGTGCTGATCGGTGGGATCTTGGCTGCCTTTGTCGTCGTGGGCCTGGTCGCGGCCGCAGTCGTGCGCCGTCGAGCGCAGGACGACGTGCACTCGGTCGAGCACTATCACCGGCAGCTGCACACGCTCGAAGAGATCAGTTCGCATCCCCCCGCTGCGAGCGCGGGCGAGGAGCACAACGGGCATGACGACGCCGCCGCGTTCCCGGCAAGCGCGTTCAAGGTGGCGGGATCTTCCACCGTTCGCCTGACCGATCCCGGCCACGCGATCGTCCCGCCGGTCCCCCCGCCCCCGGTGCCAAACCCGAGCGAGCCGGTTCGGTTCGACGACTCGCTGGGCGACGCGTCGAAGCCGGGCTTCATGACCGGGGGCGACGACCCGGCGATGCACTCCATCAACCACCGGCCCCGCCGTCTCGGCGGTCCACTTGCGGCCGTCGCAGCCGTGCTGGTCCTGATCGTGGTGCTCATCGTGACCGGGCTGCACTCGAACACACCGCCCAAGCACGCGTCGTCGGCCACCACCACGACGGTCACCACCGCACCGGCGCGGGCGCACCCGCGTGCGGGCACGGGCGCCACGGGTCACCCGAAGAAGACGACGACGACGACCACGACGCCGCCGCCGGCCGTCTCAGCGCCGACCGCCACCTCGCAGAGCGGCGCGACGTATCAAGTGGCCGACGCCAGCTACTCGATCGCGCTGTCGGCGAAGACCGGGGAGTGCTGGATCTCGGCGACGGATTCGAACAACGGCGCGGTGCTGTTCACCGGCGTCCTCACTTCCGGCCAGTCGCACACGGTGACCGCGAGTGGGCCGGTGACCGTCGTCGCCGGCGCGCCGGCCGCCTTTGCCGCGACCGTCAACGGAGTGCCCGTCGAGTTGCCCTTCGGCTTCCAGGCGCCCTTCACGTTGAAGTTCGAGCCGCCTGGTACGGCAGGCGGCACCGGGGGAGTGACGACGCCGTCGACGCCGTCGACCGCGAACAGCGGTTCCGGGTAGGTCAGGCCCCTTCACGCAGGCCGAAGGCGTCGAGGAGAAAGGCCAGCACGAGGGCCTCTTCCTTCCATGCGTCGTAGCGGCCTGACGGCCCGCCGTGCCCGGCCCCCAGCTCGGTGCGCAGAAAGATCCTGGTGCTGGGGCTCTCGGCGCGGATCTTGGCCACCCATTTGGCCGGCTCCCAATAGGCGACCCTCGGATCGGTGAGGCCCGCCGTGACGAAGAGATCGGGATAGGTGCGGTCGCTCCCCTCAGGGTTGGTGGCAGCGACGTTGTCGTAGGGGGAGTACGCCAGCATGCGCCAGTAGGCGGAGGCGTCGGCCAGCGGGTTGCCCCACTCCTCCCATTCGCCCACCGTCAGGGGCAGCTCGTCGTCGAGCATCGTGGTGACGCAGTCGACGAAGGGCACCTGGGCGACCAGGGCGCGAAACAGTTCCGCTGCCTGGTTGGCGACGGCGCCGATGAGGAGGCCGCCGGCCGATGCGCCGCGGCCGGCGAGCGCGTCGGGCCGCGCCACGCCGCGCTCGACCAAATGGCGTCCGCACGCGATGAAGTCGGAGAAGGTGTTGGCCTTGTGCTCCATGCGCCCGTCCTCGTACCAGGCCCGGCCCATCTCGCCCCCGCCCCGCACGTGCGCGATCGCAAAGACACACCCGCGGTCGAGCAGGGAGAGGCGGTGGTGCGAGAAGGACGGGTCGATCGACATCTCGTAGGCCCCGTAGCCGTAGAGCACGCACGGGGCCGGGAGCGCGAGGTCGACGCGGTGCACCACCGAGATCGGCACGCGCGTCCCGTCCGGCGCGACGGCCCACTCCCGGTAGGTCCTGTAGCGGGCCGGGTCGAAGTCGCCCAGGACGGGCTCCTGCTTGAGCAGCGTCTCTTCGCCGCCCTCCAGCGCGACCTGCAGGACGCTCGACGGCGTCACCATCGTGGTGCGCCCGACGCGAAGCACCGGCGTGTCGGCCTCGGGGTTGGCGCCCAGCCAGGTGGTCGAGGGGCTCGCGGGCGACGGGACGACCCAGCCGGTCGCGAGCGGGTCCTTGTCGAAGGGCCCCGTTGGTCCGGGCGCGGCACGCAGGGGCAGGACGCGGACCATCGTCTCGGCCTCGGCGCGCTCGCTCAACACGAGCGCGGTCGCGAACGCATCGACGTCCTCGATGCGCACGCCGGGTCGGTGCGGGACCACCTCGAGCCACGCGTCGCCCGCCCCCGAGCCGAGCTGGGCATCCGGTGCGGCGAGGACGCGGAAGTCGCGGGCGGCGTCGTTGGTGAGGGCGACGAACCAGCCTTCACCGCCCGCCGCCGGGGCCAGGTGGTCCAGCGCGTACTCGACACCCTCGCGGCGGGCCATCACTACGGCCGGCACAGCGAGCGGCTCACCCGACGGGATGGCACGCCACTCGCTCGTGTTGGTGCTGTGCAGCCCGATGAGCACGAAGGCCGTGTCGCGGGTCGAACCCGCGCCGAGCGAGAAGCGACGGTCCGTCTCCTCGTAGACGAGCTCGTCGCCGGAGGGGTCGGTCCCGAGGCGGTGGCGCCAGAGCTGGTGGGGACGCTGGGCCTCGTCCATGCGCACGTAGAAGACGACGTCGGAGCCCGCCGACCACGCGAGCCCGTAGCTCGTCTCGGGCACGACCTCGGGGGCGGCCTCGAGGGAGGCCTCGGCCTCGAGGGGCAAGAAGCGCAGCTCGTACTTCTCGTCGCCGGCCCGGTCGGTCGCATACGCGAGCCAGCGATGGTCGTGGCTCACGGCGGCGCCCCCGAGGGCGAAGTACTCCGAGCCCTCGGCCAGCACGTTCTCGTCGAGCAGCACCTGCTCCTCCTCGCCGGGCTCGCCGGCCGGCGGGAGCTCGCCGCGCCCGCGGGCGGGCCGGCGACAGTGGATGGCGTAGTTCTTCCCCTCTTCGGTGCGCGTGTAGTACCACCAGGGCCCCCGGCGGGCCGGGACCGACATGTCGGTCTCCTTGATGCGGGCCTTCATCTCCTCGAACAGGCCCACGCGGAACCCGGCCAGCGGCGCTGTCTCGGCCTCCGTGAACGCGTTCTCGGCCTCGAGGTAGGCCAGGACCTCGGGATCCTCGCGGTCGCGCAGCCAGAACCAGGGGTCCGCTCGATGGTCACCGTGGGCGGTGATTACGTGGGGGCGGCGCTGGGCGACGGGTGGAGTGGCGGGTGGGCGGGCCATGATCACAGGAGCCTGCCACGGCTGGCCACACGGCCGTGGCCCGGCGAATGTGGACGTTTCGGCTGGCCGGGGTAGTTGTTACTATCTACATAGGGGAAATCCCCCACCCGACCCGAGGAGCCATATGGCGACAACGGATCTCGACCTCGGTCGCTACCAGCTCGGATGGAGCGACACCGAGGACTACGTCTTCAAGCCCAAGAAGGGGCTGAACGAGTCCATCGTGCGCGAGATGTCGGAGATGAAGAACGAGCCCGAGTGGATGCGCACCTTCCGCCTGCGCGCCCTCAAGCACTTCGAGCGCAAGCCGATGGCCCCGTGGTTCGCCACGCAGATGCCGAAGCTCGACTTCGACGACATCTACTACTACATCAAGCCGACGGGTGGACAGGTCGACAAGTGGGAGGACCTCCCCGACGCGATCAAGAACACCTACGAGAAGCTCGGGATCCCCGAGGCGGAGCGCAAGTACCTCTCGGGTGTGACTGCGCAGTACGAATCCGAGGTGGTCTTCCACCGTAACCGCGAAGACCTCGAGGCGCAGGGCATCCTCTTCACCGACATGGACACCGCGGTGCGCGAGTACCCCGAGATCGTCCAGAAGTGGTTCGGCAAGATCATCCCGCCCAACGACAACAAGTTCGCCGCCTTGAACTCTGCTGTGTGGTCGGGCGGTTCGTTCATCTACGTGCCTCCGGGCGTGAAGGTGGACATGCCGCTGCAGGCCTACTTCCGGATCAACGCGGAGAACATGGGCCAGTTCGAGCGGACGCTCATCATCGCCGACGAGGGCGCGCAGGTGCACTACATCGAGGGCTGTTCGGCGCCGGTGTACTCGACCGACTCGCTGCACTCGGCAGTCGTCGAGCTGGTCGCGCTGCCCGGCTCGCGCATCACCTACACGACGATCCAGAACTGGTCGTCGAACGTCTACAACCTCGTGACCAAGCGGGCCCGGGCCGAGACCGAGGCGCACGTCGAGTGGATCGACGGCAACATCGGGTCGCGTCTCACCATGAAGTACCCCTCGGTGTACCTCATGGGCCCCAAGGCCAGCGGGGAGGTCCTCTCGGTCGCCTACGCGGGAGCGGGCCAGCACCAGGACGCCGGGGCGAAGATGTACCACGTCGCGCCCGAGACGACGTCCACCATCGTGTCCAAGTCGATCTCCAAGGACGGCGGCATCACCACGTACCGCGGCAAGGTGCACGTCGACCCCGAGGCGTACGGTGCCAAGTCGTTCGTGCGCTGCGACGCACTGCTGCTCGACGACGAGTCGACCTCGGAGACCAAGCCCTACATGGAGGTAGGCGAGCGCAGCGCCCGGATCGGCCACGAGGCCACGGTCTCGAAGGTCGGGGACGACCAGCTCTTCTACCTAATGAGCCGCGGCCTCACCGAGCAGCAGGCGATGGGGATGATCGTCAACGGCTTCATCGAACCGGTGACGCGCACGCTGCCCATGGAGTACGCGGTGGAGTGGAGCCGCCTGATCGAGCTGCAAATGGAGGGGTCGGTCGGCTGACCGGCCGCCACCGCAACCCCGCCTGCAACGTGGCAGCATAGGAACGTGCCCATGCGCGAGGAATGCGTCCACTTCCAGAGCCGGACCTACGCGTCCGGTGAGGCGGCGCGGTTCTGCCGCTTGGACCTGGCCCCCGAGGCGCCCTGGCGCTGCCCGGAGAACTGCCCCTCCTTCCGCCCGCGCATGGCCGACGTCGGTTGGGTGCATGGCAGCCTGGTGGAGCCGGCCATCGAGGACGAGCCGGCGGGCTCAGGCGAGGACATCGCGGCGCTGCTCGACTCCGCCGAAGACATCGTCAACGACGTCGCACCCGGGGTGCTCGACGAGGTGCGGGCCGAGGACGCCCGCAGGGAGCGCTCCGCCAACCGCTGGTGGCGCCGGCGGCGCTGAACCCCTCTCTCAGCGGCCCAGTGAGGACGGCAAATAGATGGGCGGAGTGCCCTAAAAGCGGCGCCTGACGCAGGATCGTCTGGGGTGCCAGAGCGGGCGGGCTCAGCTGCCTCGAGCCTGGCCACGGTTGGCCTGATGGGTGGATGGCTCGGCAGTGCCCGGCCCATGATCACCAGGAGCCTGACCCTGTGCCGGCCTCTGGCGTCGGCGGGCTGGGCAAACTTGTGTTGTGGATGGAGTAAGCCAGACGGCCATATTTGCCGCTCAAGTTCGCGCCGCCCACGCTGTTCTCGACCGCGACCCCATCTTCGAGGATGCCTACGCCATGGTGCTGGCCGACGCATCGGAGGAAGAGATCAGAGCTTTGTTCGATCTCATCCCTCCGGAATGTGCTCGGGTTGCTCGAGTTCTTCCCAATCAGCGAGCCCGTTTTGTGGACGGGGAAGTCGATCAGGCCGTACGCGGTGGGATCGACCAATACGTCATCCTCGGAGCGGGCCTCGATTCCTTCGCCTGGCGGCGTACCGATCTGATGTCCGACCTCGAGCTGTTCGAAGTGGACCATCCGACGACCCAACAGTGGAAGCGACAGAGAATGAGCGTCGCCGGATTGTCACATCCCACGAATGTCCACTTCGTCGGGATGGACTTCGAGGCTCACGAGAGCCTCTCTGCTCGCCTGTCACAATCCGGCTTCGACCAGAGGCGGCCCTCAATCTGGTCGTGGATGGGTGTAGCTGTCTACCTCGGGGTTGATGCGATCACATCCATGCTTCGTGATGCCGCAGAGCTGGCCGCGTCAGGCTCTCGATTTCTTGGGTCGTACACAGTCCCTCCAGATCTCATGGATGCTGAATCTCGAGAGTTTGCCGACCTTGCGAGGGCAGCCTCTGCCGAGAGCGGTGAGGACCACGTCTCAGCCTTTGCGCCAGAAGAGATCGAGGTCATCGTAAATAGGGCGGGATGGCACAACACCCGCAGCGTTGACCCATCCTCATTCGAAGGATGGTTCTCTCAACGAGACGATGGACTGGCGCCTGCCTCGTACGAATGGCTGTTCGTGGCTGAGAAGTAAACAGAAGGTCGCCGCCAACCCATGCTCACTGCAATGGGCCCTGTCTACCGTGGCTACGGGGGCAGATGCGAACCCTGGCCGCCTCCGTGCAAACACTTTCTCCCATGGAGTGGGAAACCTGATGGGCCGAATCCCTGCCAAGGCCCTCTTGGCGAGGATGTGCGGGAGCTGGATCGCCGCGGAGTCGCTAACGGGCTTCGGATTCCCTTCTTAGGTTTGCCAGATAGTCGGGACTTCAGCGGTGCAGCCTGTCCACCGCTGACCTGAGCAGCGCGTGGCTCAAAAGAGTCAACCTTCGTTGTGCACACCTCGGAATGGCGACATTGAGGCGAACCCATTTCCTGTTTGTGGACCTGCGCTCGATCAGTCTCCGAGGATCCGACCTCCGAGAAGCAAGTTTCGCCGGGTCCGACCTTTCGACCCGCTGATTTGCGGGACGCGGATCTGAGGGGAGCACGCTTCGGTGTCGTTTCAACCAACGATGGATGAGTGGTCGCAATCTTTCGGATGCGGCATTCGACGGGACGGATCTCCGTGTCGGCGCGCAACCCACTTCCGACTAGTAGTGGCAGGATGAGTGGCCCAATCCTGGAAGGTGACACCCACGATTCTCTGTCGAGAGCACATGGGAACTCATATCAGGAGAGATTTTCAGGAGAGCTCCGTATTTCAGGAGAGATCCGTGGTCGTTACCCGCGGGCGAGAAGTTCGTCGAGAATCTCGCCCTCGCGGTGATAGGCAGCAAGATGACCCTCGTCTTCTCCGAACTGGACCAGTCGTGCATTCGGAAGGTGGTCGATGAGACGCCTTGCCGCCGCCAAGGGGGCGTTCGCGTCCTTGGGTGCGTGCCACCAGGTCACAGACGCCCTGACGGTGTTCAGGTCGATGTCGTCCCAGGGCGAGGCGATGGCGATACCCTCATCGAGCCAGCCGTCCAAACCCGGTCGGAGCGCCTCCCTCGCCGCGATGGCGAACTCCGCTTGCCATTGGGGCTCGGCCATGACGGCGCGGTCCGCGTCTGGCGCACGGTCCATGATCTCGCGGAAGGCCGCATTGGGATCTGCGAGCATGGCGGTCCGGATCGACGCCATGAGCCCGCATAGCCCCTCCACGTCGCCCTCGCGCACCAGGTGGTGCGCTTGAGCGTTGAGCCCAATCATCTGCGCGATCTCATCTTCCGTGGGCGGCGCGGCACCGACGAGCACCGTCATGGCACGCACGCGATCGGGATGCCGGGAGGCGAAGGCCAGCTGATGCGGCGAGGATCCACTGGCTCCTATGACGTGGACGGCAGCAAGGTCCAGCTGGTCCAAGGTTGCGGCCATGTCGTCGGCTGGCTCACGGAACCGCCTCCCGGGCAATCGGCTTGAGGCACCGAAGCCTGGGCGCTCGGTCGTGATGACCCTCAAGTGCCGTTGCGTCCAAGGGGTTCGGTCAGCCCGCAAAGAGTAGCGACACCCAGGCGTTCCGGGAACTCGCAGGAGGGGCACACCGTCCTCGTCCCCGAACTCGGACCAGGCGACAACTCGCCCGTCGGGACGTTGCAAACGCAGATCACGGACACCCTCCAGAACCGCTGCGCTCACAATCGAAGATTCTTGCAAAGAGCGGGTGCGTTGACCATCGGGATTGCCGAATATCGGGCAGTCGATCTGGCGTCAGACCGCGAAGTGGGGCAGCCGGATCACCGGTATAACCGGCAGCTCGGGGGCAGTCTGAAGTGTGCTGGCGCTCGCAGGTTTTGGGGCGCCCTTCGAGCGCAGATGCCCCGTGGATCCATTCGCAAACTGATCGCGCCGTCAATCCGATGGAAGGTTTCGGCCCGCTCGCTTGAGCGAGTGTTCGGTCGTCCGGAACCCAAGAAATTGCTTCCATGTCCCCGCCGGACTGGACGGTCCGAAATCGATCTCAGGTCGCCACGGGTCGGCGAATCGGACAGTTCCGGACATACGCAGCAAGTTTGCCCCTCCTGATGGCCCATCCCAGGGACCTATGTCTGTGTCGAACGGAATTCTTCGTCGAACGGAATTCTTCGTGCTTCGCCGCTGACCAAGGCGGGAACGCCGATACGTCGCAACGGCATCGACAGATTCGCGGTGCCAAAGACGGGGGCGATGGCGCTCCGAAGTCGTCCCGGCTCGGAATCCGAAGAATCTGGACTGTTGGTGTCGATTTGTTGCTGCTCATTCGTGGACATGGTGAGCGTTGCAAAGGGCATCGCCGTCATGAAGGGAACCAACCTGTGTCTACCGTTACCACCTTCACTGAAACAACCGTCAGGGTCACTCGCTCCCGGCTGACCAGCACGATTCCGCGGGTCACCGCCTCCGTCGGAATCTTGGCCGCTACCGTCACCACTGCCGGGGCGGCGGTACTGCGAGCTGCCGGCGTCCCGCTGGCCGTTCACGGCAAGATCCCGCTCGCCGGGTTCGCTCAAGTCACCCTCATCGCTGCGGTCATCGGCGGGGTGCTCCTCGCAGTGCTGAACCGGCGTAGCGGCGCCCCACGTCAGCGTTTCGTCCAGATTGCCATCGGGCTCTGTGTGCTCTCCTTTGTCGCGCCGGTGGCCTTCGCGGACACGATTTCCAGCAAGTTCTGCCTTGTTGCACTGCACGTGGTTGCCGCTGCGATCATTGTCCCGGTAATCGCTCGACGGGCCGACTGAACCCACCCGATCCGCTATCAACAAGGAGCAACGAACACATGCCGCAATACATGATCTCGTTCTGGCACGATGACACCTACGAGGTTGACTTCTCGAGCCCTGATGCTCAGCTCCGAGTGGCCGAGGTGGGGGCTTTCAACGAAGAACTGCAGGAGGCAGGCGCCTGGGTGTTCGCGGCTGGCCTACACCCCGCGGCATCGGCCACGGTCCTGCGATCCGCCGGGGGAGAAGTTTCGATGACCGACGGTCCCTACGCGGAGACGAAGGAGCAGATGGGCGGATTCTGGATGATCGAAGCTGCCGATCTCGACGCCGCCCTGGAATGGGCCGGGAAAGCGGCTGCGGCGTCCGGAGGACCGGTCGAGATGCGGCCCGCCCAGGGGTGACCGACGATCTCGACGAGATATTCCGGCGCGAAGGGGGCCGCTGCACCGCCACCCTGATCCGCGTCCTCGGTGACATCGACCTCGCCGAGGACGCCGTGGCGGAGGCGTTCGCCATCGCCGCCGAGCGGTGGCCCCGGACAGGGATTCCACCCAACCCGGGTGGCTGGATCACGACGACCGCCCGCAACCGCGCCATCGACCGATTGCGCCGCGAATCAACTCGTGGCGAGCGCCATCTCGCCGCTCACCGACTCCACATTGAGAGCATGGAACTTGATCGCAATTCCGAACTCGAAAGACTCGACGACTTCGTCGATGTCGTGGCCGACGATCAGCTCCGGTTGATGTTCCTTTGCGCTCACCCCGCACTCGCTGCCGATGCCCAGGTCGCCCTCATCCTCCGCCTGCTCGGCGGCCTCGAAACCGGCGAGATCGCCAAGGCCTTCGTGGTCCCTGAGGCGACGATGGCGCAAAGGATCGTCCGGGCCAAACGCAAGCTCCACGACAACCACGCCTCCTATCGCATACCTCGAGCTGCGGAACTTCCTGACCGGCTCCATGCGGTCCTGGCCGCCATCTATCTCATCTACACCGAAGGGCACACTGCCACCTCAGGGATGGCCCTCACGAGAGCCGACCTGTCGACCGAAGCCATTCGGGTCGGGCGGACCCTCGTCGAGCTAATGCCCGACGAAACCGAAGCCATCGGATTGCTCGCCCTCATGTTGCTCACCGAGGCCCGCCGTCCCGCCCGCATCGCGGCCGACGGGACGATGGTGCGTTTCGCCGACCAGCAACGGAGCGAATGGGACCGAGCGCTGATCGGTGAAGGCCACGAACTCGTGCGCGGCTGCCTGCTCCGCAACCGGCCCGGCCCGTTCCAGATCCAGGCCGCGATAGCAGCCGTCCACGCTGAAGCGCTGGTTGCCGAAGCCACCGACTGGTCCCAGATCATCGCCCTCTACGACCAGCTCTACGTTCTCCGTCCCAACCCGGTCGTTGCTCTAAACCGGTCAGTCGCCGTCGCGGAGTTTCACGGCCCTGCCGGAGGGCTCGCCGCTCTCGCCGAGATCGACTCAGGGTCTCTCGACAACTACCAGCCGTACCACGCCGTCCGCGCTGACATGCTCGCACGCGACGGCCGCCACGACGAGGCCGTCGCCGCCTACGACCGAGCCATCGAACTCACCACGAATGCGGTCGAACGTGACTTCCTCGTCCGCCAGCAGGCCGCCCTCTGAGTGGATAGCCAGGCTGGCAGTTTTCTTCTGATTTGGTGTCGATTCGGGGGCGGCCGTTCGTGGAGAGGCTGAGAGGCGAAGGGTTCGCCGCCGAAACCGAAAGGAACTAGCACGATGGGAAAGATCCGAGTACACGAGTTCACCAGCCTCGACGGTGTGATCGACGCTCCTACCTGGACTTTCGAGTTTGGCTTCGATCCGGCCATGGGGGAAGACATCGGCAACCTCATGTCCAGCTGCGAGGCGATCCTTCTGGGCCGCAACACATACGAGATGTTCGGGCCCGCGTGGTCTGCCCGCACAGCCGACGAGGACCCGGGAGCTCCGTTCATGAACGAGTCCACCAAGTACGTCATCTCCTCCACCCTGGATGAGGGAACCTGGCAGAACTCCAAGGTTGTCGGACCGTACAGTGCCGACGCCATCCGCCAGGTCAAAGCCGAAGTGGACGGCGGCATCTACGTGAGCGGCAGTTCCGCGCTCGTACGTGCGCTTATCGCCGACGGACTGCTCGATGAGCTGCACCTGTTCGTCTACCCCGTCACCCGAGGTGCCGGGCCGCGCCTGTTTCCTGACAACCCGTCAACCAAATGGTCGCTGGCTCACAGCGCGGCGTACGACAATGGTGTGCTGTACCTCGTGTACAAGGCCTCTCCTTCGTGATGGTATGTCAGCCTCGTCTCCGTGAACCGCATAATCCGCGATCGACAACTCTGAGTGGATATAGACACAGCGATGCCAGATCGGACTGTTCGCCGGCACGCAACGGACGCGAGCACCTGGTCGATTGGGGAGTGTCCCGGAAGCGCTGTCACATCCACCTGGCCTTCCAGGGGGTTACCCCGGTAACAGTGCATCAACTCCGCCTTCCGCTGAGTAGCCCATAACGCGCGCCTAACAGGGTCCCCCGTCGCGTAGCTCCGAAGTGCCGCCTGGCGGCACCCAAGGCCGGCGAACTGGGTCATTCAATTCGACGTGTGTCGCTCCGGTCCGCGAACGGTCGGGACCCGGTGCGGCGCTTCGGGATCATCGGGATCGTGGACCTCAACGTGGCGGGATGGGGTCGCGCAGAGGACGCCTAGGCCGTTCGGTGGCCGTCGCCTCCGTCGGCGAGCTGCGGCGCCAGCTCACCTCCAAGACCGATCGTGGCACCACCCTGGTCGCGATCGACCGCTTCTACCCATCGTCGAAGACCCGTTCGTCCTGCGGCTCGGTGAAATCCAAGCTGGACCGCGGCACGAGGATCTTCGAGTGTGCACACTGCGGTGCGGTCTACGACCGGAGACGCCTCGCCAGGCGGGTGACGCGCCGACGCCATCTTCGCCGACCGAGGGAAACGCCGACCCGAGGCCGCGTAAGACCCGAGGTGCTCACGCACCGACGGCAGCGGCCGCCTGAGGGCGGAACCAAGCAGCACGGTCCTTTCGGCTCAGCCTGGAGGACGGGCATCGGACTTGGACGGGATGGGTGCTGCCAACGGCACCCGGTTCGCAGTAGACATGGAGGTTGTATCAACCATCCACGCCACCTTGCTGGCGAACTAGCGCCCGGTGAACTTCGGCGTCCGCTTCTCCATGAAGGCGGTCATGGCTTCGACGAGGTCGTCGGACGCCAGCATACCGGCGTTCCAGGTCGCCACGTAGTCGAGGCCCTCGGCCACCGTCCGTCCCTCGTTGGCGGCCAGGACCGCCTTGGTGCCCTGGACGGCGATGGGGGAGTTGGCCGCGATCTCTGCGGCCAGGGCGCGGGCCGCCTTGAGCACGCCCTCGGCATCGGTGGCCACGTCGTTGACCAGGCCGATCTCCTTGGCCCGCTCGGCCGAGATGTCCTTGCCGGTGAACGCGAGCTCGGCCAGGTGCCCGGCGCTGATGATCGCGGGCAACCGCTGCAGGCTGCCCAGGTCGGCCACGATGGCAACCTTGGCCTCGCGCACCGAGAAGATGGCGTCGGCCGAAGCCAGCCGGATGTCGCACGCGGCGATGAGGTCCACGCCGCCGCCGATGCAGTAGCCGTGGACGGCGGCGATGACGGGCTTGGGGCAGCGCGCCACGGCGGTGACCGAGTCCTGCAGCCGCAACACCTCGGCGCGACTGCCGCGGGCCCGGGCGGCCATCGAGGCGGGGCGCGGGTCCCCGCCGCCCGCACCGTCGCCCCCGCCTGACAACAGGTTGCCCATCGCCTTGAGGTCGAGCCCGACCGAGAAGTGCGGCCCCTTGGCCGCGACCACGACGACCCGCACCGAGGTGTCGGCACTCAGGACGTCCATAGCGCGGGGCAGGTCGCGCCACAGGTCCATGCCCATTGCGTTGCGCGCCTCGGGCCGGTCCAGCCATAGCGTGGCGACGTCCTCGTCCCGCTCGATGCTCAGGACCGGCGACTCGAACCCTGTGATTCCGGCTTGCTCACCCATGTCCGGCAGGCTAACCGCCTGGTGGGGACGCTGGGAAAGGCCACTAGAGTGCATGGGCTGCATTCGCATCGAGCATTCGCATCGAGAGAGGTTTGATCCTGCCCACCTTCAGTGCTGAGGCGTCCGCGAGCCTGGGCGGACCCGGCTGGCTCCGCCAGCGCCGCGCCGCCGGATTCGAGGCCTTCTCGTCGACCCCGCTGCCTTCCGAGAGCGAAGAGGTCTGGCGGTACTCGCCCATCGACGAGTTGTCGCTCGGTGACTTCGCACCCGACGTCAACGGGTCGGCCGGCGGGAGTCCCGGCGCGACGACCGCCGGGAAGGAGTTGCTCGAGTCGGTGCGCGCCGCGCTCGGCAATGTCGCCGCCAGCGTCCTCGTGCACGCCGGACGTCCCGTGGCGGGGACCTGGACCGGCACCGGCGCCAACGGCAACGGCGGCGGGGCGACGTTCTCGTTCGGCCCGGCCGATGAGGTCGACGCCTCCGCCGACCTGCTCGGGTCGGTCCAGCATGGCGGCGACGCGTTGGTGCGGCTCAACGATGCCTTCATGCCCGATGCGGTCTTCGTCGACGTGCCCGCCGGCCTGAGCGTGGACGGCCCGATCCTCGTCGTGCACTGGTGCGACCCCGGCGCCGCGGCGTTCCCCCGCCTGTGCGTGCGGGCGGGGGCGGGCGCCGCTGTCTCCCTGGTCGAGGTGTTCGCCGGTCCGGAGGGTTCGGACCGCTCGCTCGTTGTTCCCGTCACCGAGCTGTCGGCGGACGCGCACGCGTCGGTCTCGTACCTGTCGCTGCAGGTGCTCCCCGAGACCGCCTGGTCGATCGCTCGCCTGTCCGCCTGCGGCGCCGGCGACTCGTTGTTGCGCACCTTCACGGTTGGCCTGGGCGCGGCCTACGACCGGGTCCGCACGGACGTCACGGTCGACGGGCGCGACGCCCGCAGTGAGATCCTCTCGACCTATCTCGGCGACGGCACCCAGGTGCACGACATCCGCACGCTGCAGGACCACGCGGCGCCGAAGACCGACAGCGAGCTGCTGTGCCAGGGCGCGGTCGCCGGCCGGTCACGCTCCGTGTACAGCGGCCTCATCCGCGTCCACCGGGGTGCGGTCCGCAGCGACGCCCGCCAGACCAACAACAACCTCGTGCTCAACGAGGGCGCGCACGCCGACTCGGTGCCGAACCTCGACATCCTCGAGAACGACGTGAAGTGCTCCCATGCCTCGACTGTCGGGCCGGTGGACGAGGACCAGATGTACTACATCGAGTCCCGTGGCGTGGCGCCCGAGGTGGCCGAGGGGCTCATCGTACGGGGGTTCTTCGACGCCATCATCGACCGGGGATCGGTGCCCGAGGCCACGCCGCTCCTCCAGCGCGAGGTGCACGCCCGCCTCGATGCCGCACTGGGTGGGCGACGGGTGACCGCCGGTGTCTGAGACCGTGACGCTCTGCAAGGTCGACGAGCTCAAGCCCGGCGAGGCCCGGCGCTTCGATGTCGGGAGCCGCCGCATCGCCCTCGTGCGCATTGGCGACGAGTTCCACGCCATCGACGACGAATGCAGCCACGAGGACTACTCGCTCGCCGAGGGCGAGGTCTGGGCGGACGAATGCGAGATCGAGTGCCCGCGCCACGGGAGCACGTTCGACCTTTTGTCCGGTGAGCCGTGCTCGCTGCCGGCCACCCGGCCCGTCGCGGTGTACGAGGTCGAGGTCGCCGGTGACAGCGTCGCGGTGGTGCTGCCGTGAGACCCATCAGCGGCGAGCACGTGCTCGAGGTGCGCGGCCTCCACGCGTCGGCCGGCGGCCGTGAGGTGCTGCACGGCATCGACCTCACGGTGCGCAGCGGCGAGGTGCACGTGATCATGGGACCGAACGGCTCGGGCAAGAGCACGCTCGCCCACGCGCTCATGGGGCGGCCGGGCACCGAGATCTCCGAGGGTTCGATCAAAATGGACGGGACGGAGCTGGCGCACGAGCCCGCGTGGAAGCGGGCGCGTGCGGGGCTGTTCCTGTCGTTGCAGCACCCCGTGGAGGTCCCCGGAGTCGGGCTGCACTCGCTGCTCCAGGCCGCACTGGGCCCGGACTCGGACGACGCGGCGCTCGACGGCCGCATGGCCGAGGAGGCCAAGGCGGTCGGCCTCGACGCCCGGCTGCTGCGGCGTCCCCTCAACGTCGATCTCTCGGGCGGCGAGCGCAAGCGCACCGAGATGGTCCAACTCGGCGTGCTGCGGCCGGCCATCAGCGTCCTCGACGAGGTCGACTCCGGGCTCGACGTGGACGCGCTGGGCGAGGTGGCGCGCCACCTCCAGCTCGCCACGACGGAATGGGGCGCAGGGATCCTCGCCATCACCCACTTCAACCGCTTCCTGGTGCAGCTCGAGGCTGACCTCGTGCACGTGCTGGTGAACGGCGTCATCGTTGCCACAGGCGATGCAGCCCTGGCGTTGCAGCTCGAGCAGACGGGGTACGCCGGCTACCAGGGCACCGAGACCTGACGGCGCGCGTAGAACGCGCTGTGAGCTCGGAGGACGCGCCGGTCGGCCGCGAGCTGCCGCCAATTTCGCAACGGCGCTTGGTACCGTAAAGCGCTATGGCGAACGGTCGTCCTCCGGACGACGGATCCGATCGCTCACCCCGAAGGCCTCGTGGTCGGAGCGCGAACGAAGAGGGATTGTCCGCGCTCGGCCGCGAGATGCGCAGCGGCGATCCCGCGAGGGCCGCGAACGAGTCGGGCCTCAAGGCGCTGGGCGCGCGCATCGACACGTCGGGCCGCTCCAAGAAGGTTCGTCGGAGCGGCAAGCCGAAGTGGAGCGCGGGCAAGAAGACGGTGGCGGTACTCGTCAGTCTCATCGTGCTGCTGGTGGCAGCGGTCGGCGGCGGGTATGCCTATCTGCGTTACCGCTACGACCAGATCAACAAGATCCACGTGGCTGACGAGGTAGGGGTGCAGGGTGGCCAGCCGTTTACCATGCTCGTCATCGGCTCTGACACCCGGGTCGGCGAATCCGGATCGGCGGCCCAGGCGTTCGGTTCTGCGCAAGCGGTCACTGGCCAACGCAGTGACGTGGTGCAGCTGTGGCGTGTGACACCGTCGACCAAACAGATCCAGATCGTGTCGATCCCACGCGACACGGTCGTCACCATGCTCTCGCCGGACAACCAGCAGTACGGGACGTACAACCGCATCAACTCGAGCTACAACTCGGGGGCCGACCAGCTGGTGAAGACGATCACCGCCAACTTCGGCATCCCCATCAACCACGTGGTGCAGGTCGACTTCTCGGGCTTTCAGGACGCCGTGAACGCGCTGGGCGGCATCTACCTCAACTTCCCGTACCCGGCGAAGGACGCCTACTCGGGGTTGAATATCACGACGCCGGGGTGCCAGCTGCTGAGCGGATCCCAGGCGTTGGCGGTCGCTCGCGCGCGACACTACGAGTACTACGCGAACGGCTATTGGCAGTACGACGGGACGAGTGACTTCGGCCGCATCCAACGCCAGGACGTGTTCATCAAGGCGTTGATGGACGCCGCCAAGTCGAAGGTGAACCCGCTCACCGTCAACGCGTTCATCGGCTCCATCCATGAGGGGGTGACGATCGACGACGGCTTCAGCCTCAACGAGCTGATCGGCCTGGCGCTCACCTACCACTCCTTCAACCCAGCTCAGCTCCAGGGCGAGACCCTGCCGACGGTCTCCTCGAGCGCCTTCCCCGGCCTGGGCGACGTGCTCACGGTGGACCAGCCGGCGGCGCAGCAGATGTTGGTGAACGTCTTCGGCTCCAGCCTCCAGACGCCGACGAACCCGCCCCCCGACGTGAACGGGGTGCCCACGTTGCCGCCCACGGTCACGCCGACGACGACTGCGCCTTCCACCGCCACGGTGGCCGGCTCCGCCGCCACCACGACGCCGACCACGACGCCACCGCCGTCGTTCGACCCCGTGAACTGCAGCCCCGCCTAGAGACCGATGTCGCGGGCCCACACGCCCGGGCCCCGCCGGCCGGGCTCCCTTCGGACGTACCAGGTCAGAGCCGCAGATGCGAGAGGAGCCCCCTGGGCCGTCCTCGTCTTTTGTTCTGCTTTTGTTCTGCGTGGATCGTTCCATTCAGCACCGAAAAAACGAAAAGGGGTCTCGGGCCTCTGCAACCAAAAACGAGCGGGACGACCACCACCGACCCGAAGGTACGAAGGTATTGAAGGTGGCGCCGGGAAGGGATTGCCCCTCAGACCGGCACGCAGCCAACGAGAAACCGCCTAGGAGGCGGCGGCGGCGGCCCCCACCTCGTCGAGGCCCTGGGCCAGGGCGTTCCACGACAGGGTCGCGCACTTGATCCGGACCGGGAACTTCACGACGCCCTGCAGCGCCGCCAGCTCCCCGAGCTTCTCCAGATCGATCTCCTCGGGCTCGCCGGCCAGCACCTCGGCGCCGTTCGACTCGCCGCCGTGGCCGTCACCCTCCAGAGAGGCTTCGTGGATCGACATCATCCCCTTGAAGGTGTTGATCAGCCGGCGCACCTCGTCGATCGGCTTGCCCTTCACGGCGCCCGACATCAACGACGCGGACGATTGGCTGATGGAGCAGCCGGAGCCGGCGATCTTCAGGTCGGACAGCTTGCCGTCCTCGACGACCATGGAGACGACGACCTCGTCGCCGCACAGGGGATTGAAACCCTCGACGCGGTGCGCGGGCGGTGACTCCAGCTCGCCCCGGTTCCGGGGCGAGCGATAGTGGTCGAGGATGATCTCGCGGTACAGCTCTTCGAGGTCGGCCATCAGCCGAATAACCTACCGGCTTCCGTCAAACCCTCGATCAAGACCTCGATGTCGTGCTCGTCGCTGAACAGGGACAACGAGGCCCGGGCGGTGGCCTGCACGCCGAGCTTGCGCATCAGCGGCTTGGCGCAGTGGTGGCCGGGGCGCACGCAGACGCCGAACTGGTCGAGCACCTGGGCGAGGTCGTGCGCGTGGACGTCGCGGTAGGCCAGCGACAGCACGCCGCCGCGGTCCGGTCCCGCCGGCGGACCGAACACCTGGACGTCCGAGCCGAGCTTCTCGTCCAGCCGGGCCAGCGCGTGGTCGGTCAGGGCCAGCTCGTGGGCCCGGATGCGGTCCATGCCGATGTCGTTCAGATACCGCAGGGCGGACGTCAGCCCGACCGCCTCGGCGATAGGCGGCGTGCCCGCCTCGAAGCGCGCCGGGGGCGGGGCCGCCCGGAAGCCGTCGAGCTTCACGTCGAGGATCATCCCGCCGCCGCCGAGGAACGGCGGCATGGCATCGAGCAGCTCGGCCCGGCCCCAGAGGACGCCGAGGCCCGTCGGCCCCATGGCCTTGTGCGCCGAGAAGGCCAGGAAGTCGGCCCCCAGGGCCACCACGTCGACGGGCGCGTGCGGCACCAGCTGGGCCCCGTCGGCCACGACGACGGCGCCCTCGCGGTGCGCGACCTCGGCGATCACCGCCACCGGGTTGATCGTCCCCAGAACGTTCGACATCGCCGACACCGCCACGACCTTGACCCCCGAGGCGAGCCGGTCCAGATCCGACAGGTCCAGCCGCCCCGAGCCGTCGACGGGGATGTAGCGGATGTCGAGGCCGCCGAGCTCCTCGGACAGCAGCATCCACGGGACGATGTTCGAGTGGTGCTCCATCTCGGTCAGGAGCACGGCGTCGCCGGCCCGCAGGTTCGCCCGACCCCACGACTGCGCCACCAGGTTGAGCGACTCGGTCGTGTTCTTGGTGAACACCACCTCGCGCGCAGGCTCGGGCGCGCCCAGGAAGCGCCCCGCCACGATCCTCGCCCGCTCGTACTCGGCGGTCGCCTCCTCGGCGGTGGCGTACACGCCTCGATGCACGTTCGCGTGCGTCGTCTCGTAGTAGTGCGCCATGGCGCTGATCACGCACTGGGGCTGGAGCGCCGACGCCGCTGCGTCCAGATACACGATCGGCCGGCCGTTCACCTTGCGCGCCAACAGCGGAAAGTCCTTGCGCAGCGCCTCGGTGTTCAGCGGGGCCGGTGTCCCCGGTGGCCCCGAACCCGAACCCGAACCCGAACCCGAACCCACGACCGAACCCGAGCCCACGACCGAGCCCGAACCGGCGGCGCTCATCGCCACGCCTCGTAGCCCGAGGACTCGACCTGCGCCGCCACCTCGGGACCACCGCTCGCCACGATTCGGCCCTCCATCAAGATGTGGACGACGTCGGGCACCAGCTCGGTCAGCAGCCGCTCGTAGTGCGTGATGGCCAATACCCCGAGCTCGGGCCGCGCCTCGCGCACCGCGCGCACGCCGCGCCCGACGACGCGCAGCGCGTCGATGTCGAGCCCCGAGTCGGTCTCGTCCAAGATGGCGACCAGCGGTTCGAGCAGCGCCATCTGCAAGATCTCGTTGCGCTTCTTCTCGCCGCCCGAGAACCCCTGGTTGAGGTGGCGGCTGGCGAACGACGAGTCCATGCCGAGCCGTTCCATCCACTCGGTCATGAGCACCCGGACCTCGAGGACGGACACCTCCTCGGAGCCCTTGCGCGCCGCCATGGCCTGGCGCAGGAACTGGGTGACCGACACGCCCTCGATGGTCTCGGGGTACTGGAAGGCCAGGAACATGCCGGCCTTGGCCCGCACGTCGGTGGGCCAGCCGGTGACGTCCTCGCCGTTGAGCGAGATGCTGCCCTGCGTCACCCGGTAGGCGGGGTGCCCGAGCAGGGCGCCCGCGAGCGTCGACTTGCCGGCGCCGTTGGGCCCCATGAGGGCGTGCACCTCGCCTGCGCCGACCACCAGGTCGACCCCGCGCAGGATGGCGCCGTCCTCGGCCGACACGTGCAGGTCCTTGATCTCGAGCAGCGGGGGAGTCGCCGGCATGACTAAAAGCTTACCTTTTTGGTCGGGTTTTCATTTCCGGCCGGCCGACCTGGTCCGCCGGACCTGGTCCCGGCGGTGTTCGCCCGGCCGCTCACCAACCCCGATCGACCCATTCTTGGAGGTGAGGGGACTCGTTGCCCACCGTGGTGGCGGTCCCGTGCCCCGGCAGGACCCGGGTGTCGGGGTCGAATGTGGCGAAGATCCGGCGCTCGATCGACTCGAGGATCGTCGGGAAGCTGCCCCCTTCGAACGACGTGTTGCCGGGGCCGCCCGGGAAGAGGGTGTCGCCCGTGAAGAGGAGGTCGGTGCCCTCGACGGCGAAGCAGATCGACCCGGGCGTGTGGCCGGGGGTGGCGAGGGTGGTGAGGCGCAGGTCGCCCACGCTGAGCGTCTCGTCGTCTTCGAGGATCAGGTCGTAGCTCGGCAGCATCCCCGCGTCGGCGCTGGTCACGGCGACCGAGATCCCCGCCTCGCGCACGGCGGGCACGGCCTGGATGTGGTCCCAGTGCCCGTGTGTCTCGACCACCTGGTTGACGCCCAGGTCCCGGCAGATCGGCAGCAGCGCTTCGTGCTCGTTGGCTGCGTCGATCAGCATGGCGTCGCCGGTGCGGCGGCAACGCAGGATATAGACGTTGTTGTCCATCGGGCCGACCACGATCTGGTGCACCTCGGCGGTCGCGTCGCTCCAGATTTTCTCCAGTTGTCCCATGGCCCCAGCGTGGCACACGCCGGGGGCGTTCTGGTCGCCGGAGGTCCTGGTCTGGTAGACACCCGGGTACCAAGCGACACACCACCGGCGGGGCTGCCGGGGAGAGAAGCAAGAGGAGCCCTGGCATGAATTTCGCCTTCAGTGACGAGCAGGAGGAGCTGCGCGCGGCGGTCCGCCGCTTCCTGTCGGAGAAGTCCCCCGAGACCGAGGTTCGCCGCCTCATGGACACCACCGAGGGCTACGACCCGGCCGTGTGGAGCCAGATGGCCGACCAGCTCGGCCTGCAGTCGCTGACCATCCCCGAGGAGTTCGGCGGGTCGGGCTTCACCTACGTCGAACTCCTCGTCGTGCTCGAGGAGATGGGCGCCGCCCTCCTCTGCGCCCCCTTCTTCTCCTCCGTCGCCCTGGCCGCCAACGCGCTGTTGACCTCGGGCGACGACGAGGCGAAGAAGAGCTACCTGCCCGGCATCGCGTCGGGCGAGACCATCGCCACCCTCGCCATCACCGAGGACAACGGCAAGTGGGACTTCAGCGGCATCGAGTGCAAGGCCGCGCAGTTGGGCGACGGCTGGGTGCTCGACGGCCACAAGATGTTCGTCCTCGACGGCCACGTGGCCAACCTCATGGTCACTGCCGCGCGCACGGGCAAGGGCGTGTCGCTCTTCGCGGTTGCGGGTGACGCGGCCGGGCTCACGCGCACGCCGCTGCCGACGATGGACCAGACCCGCAAGCAGGCCCGCCTCGAGTTCTCCGGCACGCCCGCGGTGCTCATCGGCGCGGAAGGCGGCGCCGAGGCCGGGTTGGCCAAGACGCTCGACCTCGCCGCGGTGGCGCTGGCGGCCGAACAGGTCGGCGGTGCCCAGCGCGTGCTCGACGCGTCGGTCGACTACGCCAAGACGCGCATCCAGTTCGGCCGTCCCATCGGCAGCTTCCAGGCCATCAAGCACAAGTGCGCCGACATGCTGCTCGAGGTCGAGTCGGCCAAGTCGGCCGCCTACTACGCCGCCTGGGCCGCGGCGGAGGACTCCGACGAGCTGCCGGTGGTGGCGAGCCTGGCCAAGTCGTACTGCTCGGAGGCCTACTTCCACGCCGCGGCGGAGAACATCCAGATCCACGGCGGCATCGGGTTCACCTGGGAGCACCCCGCCCACCTCTACTTCAAGCGGGCCAAGTCCTCCGAGCTGTTCCTCGGCGATCCCTCGTACCACCGGGAGCTGCTGGCGCAACGCATCGGGATCTGAGGTGCCGGGGCCATTCCGGCTCCGGCCCGGTCCGGCGGGCGACCTGTGGACCTACGCCAGCGCAACGAGCCCGGGCGCACCGATCCGCGGCCACGTCCTGCTGTGCCATGACCTGCCCCGACCGCAGGGCGCGGCCGCCGACCTCGCCCTGACCTATCCGGCGCTGGCCGACCGCCTGGCCCGCGAGACCGGCTGGCAGGTGGTGACCGCCGCGTTGCGCGGCGCCGGCGAATCGGCCGGCGACTATTCGGCCCTGGGCTGGCTCGACGACCTGAGGTTCCTGGCCGAGAGCGAGATCCCCGCGGCCTCGACCCGGGTCGTGGTGGGCTTCGGCTTCGGCGGGGTGCTCGGCCTGCATCTGGCGGCGGGCGACGAGCGGGTCGCCGGGGTGGCGTGTCTCGGCACGCCCGCGGAGGTGGTGCAGCTGACCGGGGTCACCGCGGAGTTCCTGGCCCGGTGCCGCCGCACCGGGGTGATCAGGACGCCCGGCTTCCCCGCCTCGCTCGAGGCGTGGGCCAAGGAGCTCTCCGTCCTGCACCCGGTCGAGGACGCCGCCCTGCTGAAGGGCCGGCCGCTCCTGATGGTCCACGGTTCGGACGATCCCGACGTCCCCCTGGCCAGCGCCCGCGCCCTCGCCGACGCCGCGACCGGGCCCTCGGAGCTGCACGTCGTGCCCGGTGCCGGCCACTGGTTGCGCGCCGATCCCCGGGTGATCGCCCTGCTCGTCGGGTGGCTCGAACGGCGTCACTGACGCCTGGAGGCCCCGGAACCGGTCGCGGCGCCCGACCGTCGGGCGGCCCGGAGATGGGCGCCCGTGCCGCGGGGAGGTCGCTACGCTTGGGGCTCGGCCGGTCTTCCGGGCCAGCCGTGCGACATCGGCGTCGCTGCATCCCGCATGAGACCCTCACACCGAATGTCCCATTGGTCCGCACATCGGACGAGCCGGCGGGCCCGGCCGACGGCACACCTCGGCCGCCTCCGCCCGATCCCGGTCCCGGCGTGACCACGCCGGAGCGACTCCAGAGCGAGAACCCCGACCGGAACTGGAGGCCGCACCTCGGCGACCCGCAGGCCCCGTGGCGTCACACCACGGCCTGGCTCGTCGTGCGCGCCATGCGCCCGCGGCAGTGGAGCAAGAACGTCCTGGTGTTCGCGGCGCCGGCGGCGGCAAGCGTGCTGGGCCACTGGTCGGTCCTCTGGCGGGTGGTGGCCGCGTTCTTCATCTTCTGCGCCGCGGCCTCCGGGCACTACCTCATCAACGACGTGCTCGACGCCGAACAGGATCGGCACCACCCGACGAAGCGCGGGCGGCCGGTCGCCAGCGGTGAGCTACCGGCGACGGTGGCGACCGGAGCCGGCATCGCGCTCATCGTCGTCGGCCTGGTGGGAGCCGCGCTCCTCGGACCCTGGGGCTTCGTCCTCGTCGTGGCTTCGTACCTTGCGTTGACCATCTCGTACAGCCTGTGGCTGAAGCGCCAGCCGGTCATGGAACTGGCCGTCGTGGCGTCCGGCTTCGTGCTGCGCGCCGTCGCCGGCGGTGTGGTCGCCCACGTCTACCTGTCCACCTGGTTCCTCGTCTTCACCTCGTTCGCGGCGTTGTTCGTCGTCACGGGCAAGCGCTACGCCGAGCACGCGCGGCTCGGTGAGGACAGGGGCTTCCACCGCAGCGTCCTCGACGAGTACACCGAGTCCTTCCTCCGCTCCACGCTGACCATCTGTGCCAGCGTCACGGTTGCCACCTACTGCCTCTGGGCGTTCGACCGTACGGGCCTGCTCGCCCACGGGGGCCATCACCAGGTGTGGATCGAGTTGACCGTGGTCCCCCTCGTCCTGACCGTCCTGCACATCTTCCGGCTGCTCGATGCCGGCAAGGGCGGAGAGCCCGAGCGGTTGGCCCTCCACGACCACGTGCTGCAGGGGTACGGGCTGATGTGGGTGGCCTGCATGGCCATCGGCCTCTACGGGTGACCGCAGTCAGCGAACGGACCGTCGCGCCGGACCTCGAATCTCCGGCTGAAGAGTTGAGTGGCTGGGGACGAACGGCCCCCTCGCGGGCGCGCGTGGCGAGCCCGTCGGACGAGGACACCGTTGTCCGCCTGCTCGAGCACCCCGGGCGGCCGCTCATCGCCCGCGGCCTCGGCCGGAGCTACGGCGATGCGGCGCAGAGCAGCGGCGGCCTCGTCGTCGAGACCGCGCGCCTGTCTTGGATCGGGGAGCTCGACGAGGAGACCGGCTGCATCGAAGTCGGGGGTGGTGTGAGCCTCCACCATCTCCTCCAAGAGGTCATCCCGCGCGGCTGGTTCGTCGCGGTCACGCCCGGCACGCGGCACGTGTCCGTTGGCGGTGCGATCGCATCGGACATCCACGGCAAGAACCACCACTGCGACGGCAGCTTCGCCCGCCACGTGACGACCATGACGCTGGCGACCCCGGTGGGCCGAAAGGTCGTGACGCCGGACGACGACGCCGAGTTGTTCTGGGCGACGGCGGGCGGCATGGGGCTGACCGGCGTCGTCGTGCGGGCGACCCTTCGCCTGATCCCGATCGAGACCTCGTGGATGCAGGTGGAAAACCGGCGCTTCACCACGCTCGGTGCCCTCATGTCGGCGATGGAGCAGTCCGACGAGGAGCACCGCTACAGCGTGGCGTGGCTCGACTGCCTGGCCAGCCGTGACGGCCGGCGGCGATCGATCCTGACGCTGGGCGGCCATGCACCCCTCTCGGTGCTGCCCGAGCGCCTCCGCGCCCGCCGACTCGAGTCGCCGGGCGAAACCCGGCTCCGCGTGCCGGTGGCGCCGCCGGTGCGCATGGCGAACCGCCTTTCGGTGCGCCTGCTGAACGAGGGCTGGTTCCGCGTCTCCTCGCACGGATCGCTCGTGGCCTTGCGGACCTATTTCCATCCGCTCGACGGGATCGGCGGCTGGAACGTGCTGTACGGACCCGAGGGGTTCGTGCAGTACCAGTTCGCGGTCCCACTCGAGCGCGGCGATGTCGTCGAGGAGGCCGTCGAATGCATTGCCGCCTCGGGTGTCCCCTCGTTCCTCGCCGTGCTGAAGCGCTTCGGTCCGGGCACCCCCGGGCCGCTCTCGTTCGCGCAGAGCGGTTGGACGCTCGCACTCGACTTTCCGGTCGGTCCCGCCGGGTTGTCCGCCCTCCTCGACGCGCTGGACGAGCGGGTCGCCGCCGCGGGCGGTCGGGTCTATCTGGCCAAGGACGCGCGCTTGCGGCCGGAGCTCGTGCCGGTGATGTACCCGAGGCTCGGCGAGCTGCGCGCCGTTCGCCAGCGGGTTGACCCCCGGGCCGTGCTCACCTCGGACCTGTCGCGGCGGCTCGGCCTGTAGGGCCGTCGCGCCGGCAGCGCGTGTCAGGCCGGCACGGTCGGCACGGTCGGCAGGGTCGGAAGGGCGCGCTGGATCGCCGCTCGCAGCGCGCGCGCCGCACGCTCCGCGTCGGGGGCCTCCGTCAGGTAGCGCACCACCACGAAGTGGCGGACGCCGGCGGCGGCGAGCTCGGGCACCCGGTCCGGCGTGACGCCGCCGGTCACGAAGACGGGCACGCGCGCCGTCGCGCTGGCCAAGGTGGCGTAGGCCGGCCCGGTGCCCGGCCGGCCCGGCTTCGTCGGCGTGGGCTCCACCGGCCCGGCCGAGAGGTACGTCACGTCCTCGTCGACGGCGGCGGCCAGGTCGTCCCGTCCGTGGGTGGAGAGCCCCACGATGGCGTCCGGCCCGAGGATGCGCCGGGCCAACGCCACCGGTGCGTCGTCCTGGCCCACGTGGACACCGTCGGCTCCCGCCTCGAGCGCCAGGTCGGGCCGGTCGTTCAGGACGAAGGGGACCCCGAACCGCCGGCACACCTCGGCCACGAGCCGCGCCCGGGCCAGGAGTGGCCGTGCGTCGAGGTGCTTGTCCCTCAGTTGGACGACGTCGACCCCGCCGGCGATGCAGGCGCCCACGAACTCGGCCAGGTCGGGCCGGTCCGGCGTGCACAGGTAGAGGTGCCGCCCGGAGAGGTCGGCGCCGGGGCTCACCCCTTGGCGTGCGCCTTCGCCTTGAGGGCCCGCTTGTTGGCCCGGACCTTTTCGAGGCTCTCGGTGGACGTGATGTCGGCCACGGACAAGAAGGCACCGTCGCCGCCGTAGGGCGAGGTGGCCGCCTGCCACCCGGCGGGACGGACCTGGAGCTGCTTCGCCAAGAGCGCGGCGAAGATCTTCGACTTCTGTTCCCCGAACCCGGGGAGGGCCTTCAGCCGCCCGACGAGCTCGTCCCCGCTCGCGACGCCCTTCCAGATGGCATCCGCCTTGTCCCCGTAGTCCTCCGCGATCACGCGGCACACGTCCTGGACCCTTCCCGCCATGGAACCCGGGTAGCGATGAAGCGCCGGCGGCTCCTTGAAGACGGCGGTGAGCTCGTCGAGGGGCATGGACGCGATTGCCGCGGCGTCGAGCGGGCGACCGAGGCGGCGGGCCAGCACGGCGGGGGAGGAGAATGCTTTTTCGATCGTGATCTGTTGGTCCAACACCATGCCGATGAGCAAGGCCAAGGGATCCTTGCCGAGCAGGGCGTCGGCCTCGGTGTCGCCGGAGATGTGGAACTCGACACGTGCCATGGACAGATCTTGTCACGCACCGGAGACGCGCTCGGTGTGACCCAAGGGGCTGACTCGGGCAGACTCTCGCCATGCACATCCCGGCCAAGGTGGACTACGGCATCCGCGCCCTGCTGGCCCTGGCCGCAGCCGGGACCCCGCAGACGGCCGAGTTCCTGGCCGGGGAACAGGGCCTGCCACCCCGCTTCCTCGGCGCCATCCTGGCCGACCTTCGCCGTGCCGGGATCGTGGCGAGCCAGCGAGGGGCCGAGGGTGGGTATCGCCTGGCCCGCGATCCCGATGCCATCACGATGGCCGACGTGATCCGCGCGCTCGACGGGCCGCTGGCCGAGGTGCGGGGCTTCCGTCCGGAGGCGACCAACTACGACGGGGCCGCCGAGAACCTCCAACAGGTGTGGGTCGCGGTGCGCGCCAGCCTGCGCTCGGTCCTGGAGAAGGTCACTCTGACCGATGTGATCTCGGGAAGCCTCCCGGCGCACGTGCGCAAGCTGGTGACAGACCCCGATGCCTGGGTCGCCCACTGACGCCCGACCCCCCGTCGGCGAGTCCGCCTCGGCGGCGGTGTCGGTGGCGGACTACCTCTGGTTCGCCGACCTCGCGCTCGGCGGCATGACCCGCATCGTCGACGACCTCGGCGACGAGCTGGCCAACCGGCGACCGCCGATCGCCGGGGTCAACACGCCGTATGCGATCCTGACCCATTGCCTCGGCGTCCTGGAGTACTGGGGCGGCGCGACGGTGGCCGGTCGTTCGATCGAGCGTGACCGGGCCGCCGAGTTCACGGCGAGCGGGCCGGTGGCGCCGTTGCTCGAGCGAGCCGCCGCGGCGCAGCGACGCCTGGCCGACGACCTGGTGGGCCTCGACTCGTGGGGTGAGCCGTCGAGCGTGCGCCGCGACCCCGAGGACCCGGTGCCCTATTCGGAGACGAAGGGTGCCGTCCTGCTCCACATCCTGGAGGAGTTGTTCCAGCACCTGGGCCAGCTGGAAATCACCCGGGACGCGCTCAGGGCGCAACCATGAGCGCGGACCCCCGCGCCGACCCACCCATCGCGTGCAGCCTCGACACCGGGGCGTTGGCCGACCGGGTGGGCGAGTGGCGCGCCCTCGTGGCCTCGTCCGTCGTCTCCGTCGTCGTTGTGCCCACCGCGGTGTATCTCGTGCTCGACCCGAGCGATGCGTCCCTCCTGGCGGCCGTCGCGTTGGCGCAGCGGGAGAAGCAGTGTTGCCCCTTCTTCGCTGTCGCCGTCGACATCGGGGCCGACCACCGGACGCTGTCCCTCACCGTGCCCGACGGCGCGGAAGAGGCGATGGCCGCGTTCGTGGCCGCGCTCAGATCCTGAACGGCGCCTCGCGTTCGGGGTCGATACCCAGCTCGGCGATGGCGTCGGTCACCACCGAGGGCTTCACCCGGCCGTCGAGCGAGAGCTGTTGCAGGACGGCCACCACGAGGTGGGCCGCGTCGACCTCGAAGAACCCGCGCAGCGCGGCCCGGGCGTCGGAGCGGCCGAACCCGTCGGTGCCGAGAGAGACGTAGGGCCGGTCGACGAAGCGTGAGATCTGGTCGGGGACGGCGCGCATGTAGTCGGTGATGGCCACGACGGGATCGCGACCACCGCCCAACGCCGCGGTGACGCGCGGCACCCGGGGCTCGGCCTCGGGATGGAGCCGATTCCAGCGTTCGACCTCGAGCGCATCGGTACGCAGCCGGGCCCACGACGTCACCGCCCACGCGTCGGCGGCCACGCCGTAGCGCTCGGCGAGGATCCGTTGCGCCTCCATGGCAACGCTCCACATCGGTCCCGAAAAGCACAGCGTTGCCCCGAGGTCCCCCGACGAGCCGGGCCGAGGCGCAAAGCGGTACGCCCCGTCGATGATGCCCCGGCGGATGGCCGCACCCTCGTCGCCCTCGGGCAACGGCGGCATCCGATAGGTCTCGTTGTAGAGGGTGAGGTACCAGAAGCGGTCGTGCGCGTTCGGGCCCAGCATCTCGGTGACCGCCGCCTCCATGATCACCGCCACCTCGTAGGCGAAGGAGGCGTCGTAGACCATGGCGGCCGGGTTGGTCGACGCCAGCAGCGGCGACTGTCCGTCGTCGTGCTGCAGACCCTCGCCCATGAGCGTCGTCCGCCCGGCGGTGCAGCCGGCCAGGATCCCCCGGCCGCGCATGTCGCCCAGGGCCCACGCCAGGTCGCCGACGCGCTGGAAGCCGAACATCGAATAGAAGAGGTACACCGGGACCATGGGCTGGGCCCAGGTGGCGTAGGACGTGGCCAGGGCGGTGAAGGCGGCCAGGGCGCCGGCTTCGGTGATGCCCTCCTGCAGGACGTGTCCCGAGGAGCTCTCGGCGTAGTTCAACGGCAGGTCGGCATCGACCGGGATGTAGTTCTGGCCGTCGGGGGCGTAGATCTTGGCCTCGGCGATCAGGGGCTCGAGCCCGAAGGTGCGCGCCTCGTCCGAAACGATCGGCGCCACCAACGCGCCCATGGTCGGGTCGCGCACGAGGTTCCGGAGCAGACGGGCGAACGCCATGGTCGTGGAGACCGACTGGGTCCCCGAGCCCGCCGCGAACTCCTCGAACACCTTGGCGTCGGGGCGCAGGGGCGGTGCGGGCCGCACGGCGCGCACCGGCAGCGGCCCGTCGAGGACCCGCCCGCGGGCCCGCAGGTACTCCATGGCGTCGGATCCCTCGGCCGGGCGGATGTAGGGCGGGTCGCCCTCGAGCGCCGCATCGGGGATGTCGTCGGTGAGGTACAGGCGGTCGCGCAGCGCGCGGAGCTGCGCCTTGGTCATCTTCTTGATCTGGTGCGTCGCGTTGCGCGCCTCGATCTCGGGCCCGAGCGTCCACCCCTTGATCGTCTTGGCCAGGATGACGGTGGGCGCCCCCCGCTGTTCCGTTGCCAACTTGTAGGCGGCGTAGAGCTTGCGGTAGTCGTGCCCACCCCGGGGCAAAGAGACCAGCTCGTCGTCGCTCAGGCCCTCCACCATCTTGCGGAGCCGCGGATCAGGGCCGAAGAAGTGCTCACGGATGTACGCCCCGGACTCGACAGCCAGCTTCTGGTATTCGCCGTCGAGTGTCGTGTTCATGCGGTCGAGCAGGACGCCGTCGACGTCCTGGGCCAGCAGCGCATCCCACCGGGAGCCCCAGATGACCTTGATGACGTTCCAGCCGGCGCCGCGGAAGACCGCCTCGAGCTCCTGGATGATCTTGCCGTTGCCCCGGACCGGTCCGTCGAGCCGTTGCAAGTTGCAGTTCACGACGAAGATCAGGTTGTCGAGATGCTCGCGGCCGGCCACACCGAGTGCGCCGATCGACTCGGGTTCGTCCATCTCGCCGTCGCCGACGAAGCACCAGACCCGGCTCGCGCTGGTGTCGACGAGGCGGCGCAGGTTGAGATAGCGGTTGACGTGGGCCTGGTAGATGGCGGAGATCGGTCCGAGGCCCATCGAGACGGTGGGAAACTCCCAGAAGTCGGGCAGCAGGCGCGGGTGCGGATAGCTCGGCAGGCCGTTCCCGCCGACCTCGTGGCGGAAGTTGTCGAGCTGGGTCTCGGTCAGCCGACCCTCCACGAAGGCCCGCGCGTAGATGCCGGGCGACGCGTGGCCCTGGAAGTAGACCTGGTCACCGGCTCCGCCGTCGGACTTGCCGCGGAAGAAGTGGTTGAAGCCGACCTCGTAGAGCGCCGCCGAGCTGGCGTACGTCGAGAGGTGCCCGCCGATGCCCTCGGTCCGCGTGTTGGCCCGGGTCACCATGGCGGCCGCGTTCCAACGGATGTAGGCGCGGATCCGGCGCTCCTGGTACTCGTCGCCGGGGAACCAGGGTTCGGCGTCGGCCGGGATCGTGTTGACGTAGGGCGTCGAGACGGCGGCAGGGAAGTCGACCTGCTTCGTGCGGGCCCGCTCGAGGAGCTTCATGAGCAGGTAGCGCGCCCGGGACCGCCCCCGCGCGTCGACGACGGCGTCGAACGAGTCGAGCCACTCCTCCGTCTCCCCCGGGTCCGTGTCGGGAACCTGGTGGCCGATCCCGTCGAACAGCATCGCCCCACGGTACCGGGAGCCACCCGGGCCGCGTGACCGCCGGTCGCGGGTGTTACACATTCGGGATGCCAGACGACGGGTCTCCGATGGTCGTGTACACCGACGGCGCGTGCCGGGGCAATCCGGGGCCCGGCGGTTGGGGCTGGGCGGTGCCGGGTGGCCGCTACGCCAGCGGGGCCGAGGCACGGACGACGAACCAGCGCATGGAGATCACCGCCGCGCTGGAGGCGCTGCGCGCGCTGACCCCCGAACGGCCCGCCGGCATTGAGGTGGTCAGCGACTCCACCTACGTCGTCAACTGCTTCCGGGACCGTTGGTGGGAGGGCTGGCTCAAGCGCGACTGGAAGAACACGCAGCGCAAGCCGGTGGCCAACCGGGACCTGTGGGAGCCCCTCTTGGAGGTCGCGCTCAGCGACGACGTTGCGGTGACCTTCCGTTGGGTCAAGGGGCATTCGGGTGACCGGTGGAACGACGTCGTCGACGAGCTGGCGACCATGGCGGCCGACACCGGCCGGGGCACCAGCGGCGGCACGTCGGGCGCATAGGCGCAGGCCGCAAGACCCTGCCTCCCGACCCGGGCCAGAGGGGCGAACGGTAGGCTGCACCGAGCACGCGCACAGTCGCGGAAGACGACTCGGGCCGCTGCGATCGGGACGTTCCGGGGAACCCGGAGCGCGGGCCGGGCGTCATCGGTACGAGAAAAGGACGGGCGATGGCCACCGAGGAAGAGTTCGACATCGTCGTGATCGGCGGCGGGCCGGGCGGCTACGCCACGGCGCTCTACGGGGCGGCCGCCGGGATGTCCGTGGCCATCGTCGAGCGCGACAAGGTTGGCGGCACCTGCCTGCACCGAGGCTGCATCCCGGCGAAGGCGTTCCTCGAGACGGCGGCCGTCAGGCGTACGGTCGAGGGGTCGAAGGAGTTCGGCATCGACGTCACGGGCGTGGCCCTCGACTTCGCCCGGAGCCAGGAGCGCAAGCAGGCCGTCGTGGACAAGCTCTTCAAGGGCCTGGCCGGGCTGCTCAAGGGACGGAAGGTCACGACGCTCACTGGGACCGGCACCCTGAAGGAGGGGCGGCGCGTCGAGGTGCTCGACGGGCCCGACGCCGGCCGCGTCCTCACCGGGCGCAACGTCGTGCTGGCCGCGGGCTCCGTGCCCCAGCTGCTGCCGGGCTTCGAGGTCGACGGGCGCTGGGTGATGACCTCGGACGAGTTCCTGGACCTCGACACGGTGCCGGCGTCGGTCGTCGTGATCGGCGGCGGGGTGGTGGGCTGCGAGTTCGCGTCGCTCCTGGCGGACCTCGGCTCCAAGGTGACCATCCTCGAGGCGCTCGACGGGATCTTGCCGGGGTGCGACGAGGACATCGTGCGCCTCGTCGTGCGGTCGTTCAAGAAGCGGGGCATCGACATCGTCACCGGCGTGAAGGTCGAGTCGCACACGCCGTCGTCCGACGACACGGTGACGACGGTCAAGGGGGGCGACGGTTCCTGGGACGTCGAGACCATCGTCGTGTCGGTGGGGCGACGCCCACGCACCGAAGGGTTGGTGGCCGACGGGGTGGGCGTCACCATCGACGAACGGGGCTTTGTCGTGACCGACGAGTACCAGCGCACCGGCGTCGACGGCGTCTGGGCCGTCGGTGACATCGTGGCCGCCACGCCGCAGCTCGCCCACGTCGGCTTCGCCGAGGCCATCGTCGCGGTGAAGGGCATGCTCGGTGAGCCCGTGGTGCCGGTGGACGACGGCAAGGTGCCGTGGGCCATCTACTGCCACCCCGAGGTCGCGTTCTGCGGCCTGACCGAGGCGCAGGCCAAGGCGGCGGGGATCGAGGTGCTGACCAAGAAGGACCCGTTCGGCGGGAACAGCCGGGCCCAGATCATCGGCGACACCGAGGGCCTGGTGAAGATCGTGGCCGAGAAGCGGCCCGACGGGACGGCCGGGACGATCCTGGGCGTGCACATGTGCGGCCCGTGGGTGACCGAGCAGCTGAGCGGCGGGTATCTCGCCGTCAACTGGGAGGCCTTCCCCGACGAGGTGGCACAGTTCATTGAGCCACACCCGTCACTCTCCGAGACGTTCGGCGAGACCATGTTGGCGCTGACCGGAAGGGGTTTGCACCTTGGCTGACGTGATGATGCCGCAGCTCGGCGAGACGGTGACCGAGGGAACCATCACCAAGTGGATGAAGGCCGTCGGCGACGAGGTGGCGCGCGACGAGCCGCTCTTCGAGGTCTCGACGGACAAGGTCGACTCCGAGGTGCCCTCGCCGGCCGCCGGCGTCCTCACCGAGATCCTCGTCCCCGAGGGCGAGACGGTCGAGGTCGGCGTGAAGCTCGCGATCATCGGTGACGGGACGGGCGCAACCGGACAGAGCGGTGCGCCCGCCGCCACGACGGCCGAAGCTCCGGCACCCGCTGCGCCGGAGCCGGCACCGCCACCGCCACCGCCACCGCCGGTTCAAGCGGCGCCCCCGCCCCCGCCGCCCGCCCCCGCCGCGGCGCCGGCACCGCAGCCGACGGCGGCCGACGGCAACGGCAGCGAGAGCGGCGCCGGGGCCCAGGTGCTGTCGCCGATGGTGCGCCGCATCCTCTCGGAGAACGGGGTCGACGAGTCCGAGATCACGGGCACGGGCGCCGGCGGTCGCATCACGCGGGACGACGCGCTGCGGTTCGTCGACGCGCGCCGCTCGGCCGCCGCGACGGCGACGACGGCCGCGGCGACGGTCGTCGCACCCGCTCCGGCGCCGGCAGCCGCTGCCACGGCCGCCGCGCCCCCGCCGGCGCCGGCCGTGTCGTCACCGGCGCGGGTCGTGCCGGCTTCCGCGCCGGTCTCCATGGCGCAGTTCCGCACGGCCGGCGACCAGGTGGTGCCGTTCTCCAACATGCGCCGCCGCACCGCCGAGCACATGGTGCGGTCAAAGGCGACCTCGCCCCACGCGTTCATCGCCAACGAGGTGGACTTCGAGGCCGTCGAGCGCGTGCGCACCGCCTGGGGCGAGCGCTTCAAGGCGGAGGAGGGCTTCACCCTCACCTACCTCCCGTTCGTGGCGCGGGCCACCGTGGAGGCGCTACGCGACTTCCCGCTGCTGAACGCGTCGGTGGTCGAGGACGCCCTCGTCGTCCACTCGGAGGTCAACCTGGGCATCGCGATCGACCTCTCGCACGAGGGGCTGATCGTGCCCGTCGTCCACCGGGCCGAGGAGGTCACCCTGCGCGGCGTGGCCCGGCGCATCCGCGACCTGGCCGAGCGGGCGCGCGGTCGTCAGCTGAACGCCGACGACATCGCGGGCGGCACGTTCTCCATCACCAACGACGGGCCGTTCGGGACGTATTTCACCGTCCCGATCATCAATCAGCCGCAGGTCGCCATCCTCGCCACCGACGGCATCGCCCGCCGCCCGGTGGTCGTGACCGGGTCCGACGGGTCCGAGTCGATCGCCATCCACTCGACGGGCATCCTCGGCGTCAGCTGGGACCACCGGGCCGTCGACGGCGCCTACGTCTCGCTGTTCCTGGCGCGGGTGGCCGAGCTGCTCGGCACCCGCGACTGGGCCGCCGAGCTCTGAGGCGGGCGCCGGTGCTGCGCATCCGGTCCCTCGGCACGGTCCCGTTCCACGAGGCCACGGCGCTGCAGCACGCCCTGGCGCGTGAGGCGCGGGACGACTACCTCCTGCTGTTGCAGCACCCGCACGTCTACACGCTCGGCGCGCACGCCGACGACCGCCACGTGCTCGTCGACCCGGCGGCCGTGGGGGCGACGCTCGAGCGGACCGACCGCGGGGGCGACGTGACGTACCACGGGCCGGGTCAGCTGGTGGCCTACCCGATCGTCACCGTGCCCGACCGCATGTCGTCCGGCGCGGCGCACGTGCACCGCCTGGAGCGGCTCGTGGTCGACGTGCTCGCGGACCTCGGCCTGCCGGGCTGCACGAGCGACGGGGCCTTCCCGGGCGTATGGGTGGACGCGGACGGGGCGCGGCCCCGCAAGATCGCCGCCATCGGCGTGCGGGCCACGCGGGTCGCGCCGGGCCGCCGGCGCACCGTGCACGGCGTCGCCATCAACGTGACGACGGACCTTTCGATGTTCGACCACATCGTGCCGTGCGGGATCCCCGGGCGTGGGGTGACGTCGCTGGCGGCCGAGGGGATCGACGTGACGGTGGACGAGGTGGCCGACGCGTTCGCCGCGCGGGCCCCCGGCGTGTTCGGGCACGGACGGTCCGAGCGCGCCGACGTCGTGACCGGGCCGGTCGCCTGGCGCCACCTCGGAAGCGGCGGCGCCGGCGGCGAGGGGCGCACCGGCGAGCGCCCGCTCCTCCGGCGCCTGCGCCAGGCGGGCGTGGCCCCCGAGGACGGCCTCGACATCGCGCAGCGCAAGCCCGACTGGGTCCGTGTGCCCGTCCGCATCGGCAAGGGCTACCGCCAGCTCGGCTCGACGGTCCACGACCTCGGCCTCGTCACGGTGTGCGAGGAGGCGGGGTGCCCCAACATCTACGAGTGCTGGGCCGACGGCACGGCGACGTTCATGATCAACGGCGAGCGCTGCACGCGGGCCTGCGGCTTCTGCCAGGTGGACACGCGTCATCCCCTGCCGCTCTCGCCCGACGAGCCCGACCGCGTCGCGCAGGCGGTGGCGCGCATGGGGCTGGGGCACGCGGTGATCACCTGCGTCGCCCGCGACGACCTCGACGACGGCGGCGCCGGGGCCATGGCCGCCACGATCCGCGCCGTACGCGAGCAGGCGCCCGGAACGACCGTCGAGGTGCTGATCTCGGACTGCCGCGGCGAGGCCGCGTCGCTCGATTCGATCTTCGGGGCGCGCCCCGACGTGCTGAACCACAACATCGAGACGGTGGCCCGCCTGCAGCGGGCGGTCCGTCCCTCGGCCGGCTACGCCCGGAGCCTCGGGGTGCTGGCGCGGGCGGGCGCGGTGGGCCTGGTGACCAAGTCCGGGCTCATGGTGGGGCTGGGGGAGCGCGAGGACGAGGTCGTGGCCACCATGGCCGACCTGCGCGGCGTCGGCGTGTCGATCGTCACCATCGGGCAGTACCTGCGCCCGAGCCGCGACCACCTGCCGGTGGCGCGCTACTGGGCGCCCGACGAGTTCGACCGCCTACGCGCCGCGGGCGCCGCGCTGGGCGTGGCGCACGTCGAGGCGTCGCCGCTCACCCGCTCGAGCTATCACGCCCGCGAAGCGGCCGCCGCGTCCGGCGTGGGGGGTTGACCCGGCGCAGCGCGAGGGGCGCCGCCACGGCGGCGGCCAGGACCGCTACGGCCAGCACCGCCCAGCCGACGTCGCCGAGCGAGACGCCGCCCGCCGGGGACTTCGCCGCCCGGGGGCCGGCGGCGGCCACCATGGAGACGTATTGGGCCTTCGCGAGACGCCCCGCCTCGGCGGGGGTGATCGGGTCCGCGTTGCCCGACGCCCCCGAGACGAAGATGAGGAGCGCGACCGAGCTCCCCACGCGCAGGGTGATCGCCTGCCCGACCCCCGCCTCGGTGGCGGACGCGAAGTACGTCGTGCGCCGCGCGCCCGGGACCCCGGCCAGCGCTCCGGTGCCGACGACCTCGCCGCCGGACAGCGCGCGGCGTGCCAGGTCGAGGTAGGCCTGGGCTCGGGCCGTGGTCGAGAAGCGGACGACGAGATCCTGCGCCTGGTTGGGCCCCGCCGCATCCCGCCAAGTCCGCTGGTAGGTCCCGGTGCTGCCGCCCAGCCGCGCCAGCGCTCCCGATCCCGCCGAGGCGCCCGGCGAGCCCGCGGGAAGCTGGCCGGCCTGGAGCGGACCCTGCGCCGTCACGATGTAGCCCGCACCGAGCGTGCCGAGCACGATGGCGCGGAGCGCAGGCCTCGGCGGCGCCGTCGCCGTGGCCGGGGCCGCACCGACGGCCGACGACAGCGCCAGCCCAAACGCCAGCCCCAGCGCCAGCACGGGGCCGACGACCAGCCCGCCCAGCCGCCCGGTCACGGCGTTCCCCGGCCTCCCCATCGGACGCCTCCATTCGGCACTGGGCGGCGCGTCCGCGCTACGCGACGAAGTACTTGGCCTCGGGATGGTGACAGATGATGGCGTCGGTCGTCTGTTCGGGGTGCAGCTGGAACCCCTCGCTGACCGTCACGCCGATGCGGTCCCCTCCCAGGAGCTCGACCACCTTGGCGTTGTCGTCCAGGTCCGGGCAGGCCGGATAGCCCCATGAGTAGCGGCCGCCGCGGTACTGCTGACGGAACAGCCCGTTCAGCGTCGGGCCGTCCTCGTCGGCGAAACCGAGCTCCTCGCGGATGCGGCGGTGCCAATACTCGGCCGTCGCCTCGGCCATCTCGACGCTGAGGCCGTGCAGGAACAGGTACTCCTGGTAGTGGTTCTCGGCGAACAGGCGCGCCGCCTCTTCGGACGCCCGGGGGCCAATGGTGCAGAGCATGAAGCTGGCGAAGTCCTCGTCGCCCGAGCCGGCCGGGCGGAAGAAGTCACTGATGCACAGCCACGGCTCCTTGCGCTGGCGGGGGAAGGTGAAGCGCATCCACTCCGAGGACCGGGTCTCGTCTTTCCAGATCACGAGGTCGTTGCCCTCGGCATTGACGGCGAAGTGGCCGTAGGCCACCGACGGCACCAGCAGGTCGGCCTCCTTGGCCTTGCTCAGCTGTTCGCGGAGCGTCGCCCTGACGCGGTCCTTGAAGGCGGGGTCGTCTTCACCGTCCTCGGGCCGGAAGCCCCACTGGTTGCGGAACAGTGCAGTGAGGTTGAGGTACTCGGCAATGTCGTCGAGTGCGATGCCCTTGGCGACCCGGGTCCCGACGAAGGGCGGGGTGAACAGCGGGTTGTCCGCCGCCACGCCGGAGCGGTCGGGCTGCCCCTCCACCGGGGTGGTCTCCTGGGCGTCCAAGCGGCTGCGCCGGGGAACGTTCTTCTCCGAGATCTCGCGCCCGAACAACGGGTCTTCCTCGCCGTTGCGCTTCAGTTCGACCAGGCGGTCCATGGTGCGCAGCCCCTCGAACGCGTCGCGCCCGTAGAAGAGCCGCCCGTCGTACACCTCGCGCAGGTCGCGCTCGACGTAGGTGCGGGTCAGGGCGGCGCCACCCAACAGGACGGGGACGTTCGACAGGGAGCGCCCGTTGAGCTCGAGAAGGTTCTCGCGCATGATGAGCGTCGACTTCACGAGCAGCCCGCTCATGCCGATGGCGTCGGCCTCGTGCTCCTCGACGGCGGCGATCATTTCGTTGATGCCGATCTTGATCCCGAGGTTGACCACCACGTAGCCGTTGTTGGTCAGGATGATGTCGACCAGGTTCTTGCCGATATCGTGCACGTCGCCCTTCACCGTGGCCAGGACGACGGTGCCCTTGCCGCCCTGGTCCGACTTCTCCATGTGCGGCTCCAGGAAGGCGACCGCGGCCTTCATCGTCTCGGCCGACTGCAGCACGAAGGGCAGCTGCATCTCGCCCGACGCGAAGCGCTCGCCCACGACCTTC
>DASZMN010000015.1:0-11342 GCA_035551835.1 Acidimicrobiales bacterium
CATCGCCGAGGTGGTGAGCCGCTGGACCGGCGTGCCGGTGTCGCGGCTCATGGAGGGCGAGGTGCAGAAGCTGGTGCGCCTCGAATCCACCCTCCACGAGCGGGTGGTGGGGCAGGACGAGGCGGTCTCCGCCGTGGCCAATGCCATCAGGCGCAGCCGGGCCGGTCTGAGCGACCCCAACCGCCCCATCGGGTCGTTCCTCTTCTTGGGCCCGACCGGCGTCGGCAAGACCGAGCTGGCCCGGGCGCTGGCCGAGTACCTCTTCGACGACGAGCGGGCGATGATCCGCATCGACATGAGCGAGTACCAGGAGAAGCACACGGTGTCGCGCCTCGTCGGCGCGCCGCCGGGATACGTCGGCTACGACGAGGGCGGGCAGCTGACCGAGGCGGTGCGGCGGCGGCCCTATTCGGTCGTGCTGCTCGACGAGCTCGAGAAGGCCAACGCTGACGTGTTCAACATCTTGTTGCAGGTGCTCGAGGACGGGCGCCTGACCGACGGGCAGGGTCGCACGGTCGACTTCACCAACACGGTGCTGATCATGACGTCGAACCTCAAGGGTGAGCCGGCCGACTACTTCAAGCCCGAGTTCATCAACCGCATCGACGAGATCGTGCGGTTCAAGGCGTTGAGCCAGGGGGACCTGGCCGTCATTGTGGGGATCCAGCTGGGCCGGCTGCGCGCCCGCCTGGCCGAACGCCGCCTGTCGCTCGAGGTGTCGCCCGCGGCCGAGGAGTGGCTGGCCAGAACCGGGTACGACCCCGACTACGGCGCCCGTCCGCTGCGCCGGGTGCTGCAGCGCAACATCGAGGACCCGTTGGCGCTGGCGCTGCTGGAGGGCCGGTACCTCGAGGGCTCAACGGTGCACGTCGACGTGGAGGACGGCCGGATCGTCCTGCGCTGACGGCACTGCGTCAGGGCTGCTCGACCTCGAGCCGCTCGGTCGAGGCGCCGATATCGCCGTACGCAGAAAGCGCATGGGCGGAGCGGAGGAAGGGCAGCACCCCGCCGGTCAAGGACTGAACCGTCGCTTCGCCGTTGCTGGTCATGCCGACGATGCCGCTCAGACCGGCGCTGTTGCCCGAACCGTAGAACGGTGCATCGCCGAAGGCGAAGAGCCCGCCGTCGGCTGCGCTGAACCAGTAGCCGAGGCCGTCCGGCATCGCGGTCATGCCGACGATCGGTTGGTTCAGGTGGATCGCCCCGGTCGAACCGTAGAACGGTGCGTCGCCAAAGGCGAAGATCCCGCCGTCGGCCGCGACGAGCCAGTAGCCCCCATTGTCGGGCGTCGGCGCCATGCCGACGATGGGCTGGTTGAGGTGCATGGCGCCAGTCGATCCGTAGAACTGCGCATCGCCGTAGGCGAAGATGCCGCCGTCGGAGGCCACCAACCAGTACCCGCCGCCATCGATCGTCGATGTCATGCCGACGATGGGCTTGTTCAAGTGGATGGCACCGGACGAGCCCCAGAAGGGAAGGCCATAAGAGAAGATGCCGCCGTCGGAGGCCACGAGCCAGTAGCCGTTGCGCCCGGAGCCCGCAGGCGGGGCCGCGATACCCACGATCGGCTTGTTCAGGGGCAGGCCGCCCGCAGAGCCGTGGAAGGGCGCCGAAGGCCCGAACGAGAAGACACCGCCGTCGGCGGCGGCCAGCCAATAGCCACCGTTGTTCCCCACCGCCGACATTCCCACGATGGGGCTGTGCAGCGGTGTGTTGGTGAGGTCACCGAAGAAATTGGCGTCGCCCGCATAGCCGATAGAGCCTCCCGACGTCACCTGGTAGTAGCCGATCGCCCCGTTGCCGGCCACGTTGACTGACGTGCCGGGAACCGGATCCTGGCCGGCTGCGTCGGTCGTGAGCGTCAGGGTGGCGCTGCGAGCCCCGAGCGCGCTCGGGTAGAAGCGGACGCCGAAGGTGCAGCTGTGCCCGTTCTGGAGGTTGATGTTGCCAGTGGTCGTGTCGTAGTCCGGGCAGGTGGCGTCGTCGTCCACCACAAGCGTGAAGTCGTTTCCGTTTGCACCCGATCGCGCAAAGTATTGGATCGTGACTTCCGAGCCCGTGTTGTTGGAAACGGTGAACTGCTGTTCGCTGTAGGTGCCGAGCGTCGTGGGATTGAAGGTGAGCGACGTCGGCAAGACGGACAGCGATGTCGGGTTTGTGGCCCCCGCAACGGCCGACGGGCTCATTGCCGCCAGCCCCACGATCGGCCCGCTCAGCGCGAGCGCCCCCACGAGCGCCGCGACAACTTTCTTCCAGGACCCGATGAGCATCGCCAGCCGCCTCCCTGTGCCGGGCCACGCCAGGGCGCCGGACCGACGGTACCTTAGTGCTGGGAGACGCCTGAGGGAATCAGGTCAGCCGCGAGGTCGCCGGGGGTCGCCGCTGGTGATTACGGCCCGGCGTGACGCAGCTCTCCGCTCGGTGGTGCGGTCCAGCCGCCCTCGCGTGGCGCGTCGTGATGACGCGCCGCCGGTGCGTCGTTCTGCGCCTGTGCCGTCGGGAACCCGTCGGTGGCCATGCCGACGACCCGGCCAATTCCCTGCGAGGCCGCGGACCCGTAGAAGGGCGCGCCGTAGCTGAACAGGCCGCCGTCTGCGGCGGTGAACCAGTACCCGCTCCCGTCGGGCATCGCTGCCATCCCCGTGATGGGCTGGTTGAGGTGGAGGTTGCCCGCGGAGCCGTAGAACGGTGCGTCGCCGAAGGCGAAGATGCCGCCGTCCGCTGCGACCAACCAGTACCCGCGGCCGTCGGGGGTGGACGCCATCCCGACGATGGGCTGGTTCAGGTGCATGCTCCCCGTCGAACCGTAGAACTGCGCGTCGCCGAAGGCGAAGATCCCGCCGTCGGAGGCGACGAGCCAGTAGCCGCCTCCGTCGTTGGTGGCGGCCATCCCGACGATGGGCTTGTTGAGGGCCATCGCACCGGTGGAGCCGTCGAACGGTGCGTCGCCATAGGTGAAGATGCCGCCATCCGTGGCGACCAGCCAGTAGCCCTGCCCGTCACCCGTCGAGGCCATCCCGACGATCGGCTTGTTGAGGTGCATGCCTCCGGCGGAACCCTCGAACGTTGCGTCCCCGTAGTTGAAGATGCCACCGTCCGAAGCGGCCAGCCAATACCCGCCGTCGTCGCCCGTCTGCGCCATGCCGACGATCGGGTGATTGAGCGGCATCTGTGAGGCGTCGCCGTAGAAGCCGGCGTCACCGAAGGGCGCCACCTGGCCGGAGTCCGACACCTGGTAGTACCCGATGCTCCCGGTGCCCGACACCGGGACCGCTGCAAGCGGGATCGGGGTCGAGGAGTTGTCGAACAGCGTCACCGTGGCCGTCCGCGTGCCGATGGCACCGGGGTTGAAGAAGTAGTCGAGGTTGCAGGACTGACCGGGCGCCAGGACGATGTCGAAGTTGTTGTCGACGAACTGGCAGCCTGGGTCGGGAAAGGCGAAGAAGTCGTCGGGATTGGCCCCGGAGACCTCGTCGCCGGCCACGGTGATGGTGCCGGAGCTGTTGTTGTTGGTGACGGCGGCGGTTTCCACGACGAAGTCGCCGAGGGTGACGCCGCCGAAGTCGGCCGGCGCCGCCGCGCCCAGCGAGTGGCTGGTCGACGCTCCCGCCACAACGGCCGTGCCGGCCGCTGCCCCGAGTGTGACCATGGTGCCGCTCAAGAGGACCGCGCCCGCGAGCGCAGAGACCAACTTGTGCCAGGACCGAACGTGCATCGCCAACCGCCTCCCCTGTGGGCCGGCCACGCCAGGAGCGCCGGCCCACGCACCCTAGTCGTGGGCAGGGAGCCGCGGGCGGAATGTCACGTAGTCGTCACGCGTCCCATGCGCGCCCACGAGGTTCAGACGAGCACCTCCGCCGGCGCGAACACGTCGATCAGGCGCCGGCAGAACGGCGCGAGGTCGCCCGGGCCGCGGCTGGTGATGATCGTGTTGATGCCCTGCCGGCAGACGACGACGTCGCGGTCGACCCAGTAGGCCCCGGCGTTGCGGAGGTCCGACTGCATGCTCGGCCACGACGTCACGGTGCGCCCGGCCACGAGGTCACCCTCGATGAGGGGCCACGACCCGTGACAGATGGCGGCCAGCGGCTTGCCCGCCTCGAACATGGCCATGAGGAAGTCGACGGCGGCCGCATCGGTGCGCAGGCGGTCGGAATTGGCCACGCCGCCGGGCAGCACTACGGCGTCGAACTCCTCGGCCTGCACCTGGTCCGTCACCTGGTCCACCGGGAAACGGTCCGCCCGGTCGAGGTGGCACATGGTCTCGACCATGCCCGAGTGCGGCGCCACCAGCTGGGGATCACCGCCCGCGTCCGCCACCGCCTGCCACGGCCGCAGCAGTTCCGCCTGCTCGATGCCCTCGTTCGCGACCACGAAAGCGACCCTGGTGTGCTCCAGTTCGTTCGCCACGGCAAACTCCCTTTTCCCCGTCCGTTCCTGGACCGATCGTTCGGTCCGGCCTCTCGCGGGCCGATACCCTGGGCGCGCGGCGACGAAACCGCCCTGTTCAGGGGCCGCTCCCACCCCAATGTTTGGGACGACCCCCATTTCGGGAGCGGTACACTGGCGCGTAATCCGAGCGACGAAGCGAACGGAGAGACGCGTGCCCGCAACCGTGGTGGTCGGGACCCAGTGGGGCGACGAGGGGAAGGGCAAATTCACCGACCTCGTCGCCAGCGAGATGGACATGGTGGTGCGCTATCAAGGTGGCCACAACGCCGGCCACCGCATCGTCGTCAACGGCGAGGCCTTCGCCCTCCAGCTCGTCCCGAGCGGGATCCTCTACGACCACATCACGCCGATCATCGGCAACGGCGTCGTCGTCGACCCCGCCGTGCTGCTCGAGGAGCTCGACGCGCTGGCGGCGCGGGGCGTCGACGTCAGCCGCCTCGTCGTGAGCGGCAACGCCCACCTGATCATGCCGTACCACCAGGAGCTCGACCGCGTGACCGAGCGCTTTCTGGGGAAGAACGCCCTCGGCACGACCAAGCGCGGCATCGGGCCGGCCTACGCCGACAAGGCGACACGGGTCGGGCTGCGCGTCCAGGACCTCTTCGACCCGAAGATCTTCCGCCAGAAGCTCGACGTCGTGCTCAAGGAGAAGAACGCCGTCCTGGCCAAGGTGTACAACCGCCTGCCCCTCGACGCCGGCGCCATCGCCGACCACTACCTGGGCGAGTACGCGCCGCGCATCGAGCCGATGGTGGGCGACACCGTGGGCATGGTCCACGACGCCATGGACAAGGGTCGCCAGGTCCTCCTCGAGGGCGCTCAGGCCACCTTCTTGGACCTCGACCACGGGACGTATCCCTTCGTGACCTCCTCCAACCCGGTGGCCGGGGGCGCCTGCACGGGTTCGGGCCTCGGGCCGCGCGACATCGAGCGGGTCATCGGCATCGCCAAGGCCTACGTCACCCGGGTCGGCGCCGGCCCGTTCCCGACCGAGCAGGACAACGACGTGGGCGAGCTGCTCGTCGAACGCGGGCACGAGTTCGGCACCAACACCGGCCGCCGCCGGCGCTGCGGGTGGTTCGACGCCGTGATGCTGCGCCAGGCGGTGCGGCTCAACTCCATGACCGAGGTCGCGCTGACCAAGCTCGACGTGCTCGATACGTTCGAGACGGTGAAGGTCTGCGTCGCCTACGAAGCCGACGGCATCCGCTACACGCACCTGCCCTACCACCAGTCGACCTTCCACAAGGCGGTGCCGGTGTACGAGGAGCTACCCGGCTGGCGTACCGATCTCACCGCTGCCACCGCGCCCGGCGACCTCCCGGCCGCCGCGTGCGACTACATCGCGTTCCTCTCCGAGCAGATCGGCGTCCCCGTCCGCCTGGTCGGCGTCGGCCCCGGTCGCGAGCAGACCGTCACCTTCGCCATCGCGTGAGGGTCTGCGTCGTGGGCAGCGGGGGACGGGAGCACGCGCTCGCCCACACCCTCGCGCGCACCGCCGACGTGGTCGTCACGCCGGGCAACCCCGGCATGGCCGAGCCCATCACCGTGGCCGAGGCGCCGGTGGAGGAGGTCGAGGCGGACCTCTACGTCATCGGGCCCGAGTCGCCCCTCGTGGCCGGCCTGGCCGACACGCTGCGCGCCCAGGGCAGGGCCGTGGTCGGGCCGGGCGCCGACGGCGCGCTCTTGGAGGGGTCGAAGGCGTTCATGAAGGAGATCCTCCGCGCCGCGGGCGTCCCGTCGGCGCGCTTCGCCACCTTCGACGCGCTGCAGACGGCGGACGCCCTGGCCTACCTCGAGACGATGCCGGGGCCGTGGGTCATCAAGACCGACGGGCTCGCCGCCGGCAAGGGCGTGCTCGTGGCGCGAACGATCGAGGACGCCCGCGCCGATGTCGCCGCCAAGTTGTCCGGCTCGTCCTTCGGGGAGGCCGGGCGCAACGTGGTGATCGAGGAGGGGCTCGAGGGCGAGGAGTGCTCCCTGCTCGTCCTGTGCGACGGGACCCGCGCCGTGCCGCTGGTCCCGGCCCAGGACTTCAAGCGGATCGGCGACGGCGACACCGGCCCCAACACGGGGGGCATGGGCGCCTACGCGCCGATGCCGCAGGTGGGCGCGCCCGACGTCGCCCGCCTGATGGACACCGCCGTGCTGCCGCTGGTCGCAGAGCTGCGCCGGCGCGGCATCGACTACCGCGGCGTGCTCTACGCCGGGCTCATGCTGACGCCCGAGGGCCCCAAGGTCATTGAGTACAACGTCCGCTTCGGCGACCCCGAGGCCCAGGTCGTGCTCCCCCTGCTGGCGTCCGACCCGGCCGAGCTGCTCCTCGCCGTCGCCAACGGCGCCCTCGACGAGGTCGCCCGACCCGCCTTCGCCGCTGCCGCCTCGGTGTGCGTGGTGCTGGCCTCGCAGGGCTACCCCGAGAGCCCCCGGGTCGGCGACACCATCGAGGGCCTCTCGCCGACCGGCCAGTCCGTCGCCGGCGTCGAGGGCACCATCGTGTTCCACGCCGGCACGGGGCGCCACAGCGTGAGCGGGCCCTTCCACACGGCCGGCGGACGCGTCCTCGGCGTCACCGCGCTCGCGCCCACCCTCGAAGAGGCGCGGGCCAAGGCGTACGCCGCGGCGGCCCCGATCGAGTGGGAGGGCATGCAGCTGCGCCACGACATCGCGGCGCAGGCGGCGGGGTCCGCCCTGGCCGGCCAGGAGCGGGCACGATGATCCCGCGCTATTCCCCCGAGGACATGGCCGCACTGTTCAGCGACACCGCCCGCTTCTCCATGTGGCTCGAGGTCGAGTTGCTGGCCACCGAGGCCCAGGCCGCCCTGGGCAACGTCCCGGCCGACGAGGCCGCCACCTGCCGGGCCAAGGCGCCCGTCGTCGACGACGTGTTCGTGGTGGACGTGCTCGAGCGCGAGAAGGTCACCGACCACGATGTCGCCGCCTTCGTGGACGTCGTCCAGGAGCGCATCGGCGCGCCGGCCGGCTCGCTCATCCACTACGGGCTGACGTCCTCCGACGTGGTGGACACCGCCTTGTGCGCCACGCTCGCCAAGGCGGCCGACCTGCTCCTGGCCGACCTCGATGCCTTCGTCACCGTGCTCAAGGCGCGCGCCCTCGAGCTCATGCACGTGCCCGTCACCGGCCGGACGCACGGGATGCACGCCGAGCCGACCACGTTCGGGGCCAAGTTCGCGCTGTGGGCCCTGCAGGCCGACCGCGATCGCCGGCGTATGCGGGCGGCCCGCGAGGCGGTCGCGGTGGGCAAGCTCTCGGGCGCCGTCGGCACATACTCGAACATCGACCCGGCCGTCGAGGCGAGGGTCTGCGCCGCGCTCGGCCTCACCCCCGTACCGGCGACCCAGGTGGTGTCCCGGGACCGCCACGCCGAGTACTTCTACGCCTGCGCGTCGGTCGGGGCCACCGTGGAGCTCATGTGCACGGAGATCCGGCACCTGGCCCGCAGCGAGCTCGGTGAGGTGGAGGAGCCCTTCGGTGCCGGCCAGAAGGGCAGCTCGGCCATGCCCCACAAGCGCAATCCGATCCTCTCGGAGCGGCTCTGCGGGCTGGCGCGGCTGCTGCGCGGCTACCTGGGCGCCGGCCTCGAGGACGTGGCCCTCTGGCACGAGCGCGACATCTCCCACAGCTCGGTCGAGCGGGTCGCGCTCCCCGACGCGTCGCTCCTGGCCTGCTACGTCCTGCGCAAGGCGACCGGCCTGGCCGAGGGCCTCGTGATCCACCCCGAACGGGCCCGCGAGAACCTCACCGAGGGCACGCTCGGCCTCGTCTTCTCCCAGTCGGTGCTCCTGGCGCTCGTGTCCGCCGGCCTGACGCGCGACGAGGCCTACCGCATCGTGCAGCGCGACGCGAGGCTGGCGTGGTCCGAGCGCCGCCCCTTCCGCGCCGTCCTCGACGCCGACCCGGACGTCGCGCTGACCCCCGAGCAGCTCGATGCGGCCTTCGACCTCGAACGCACCCTGCGGCACGTCGACCGCTTCTCCGACGCCCTGATCGCGCTGTGAACCGGTGAGCGACGCCGCCGCCCTCCCCCGGGTCCACTCGGGCAAGGTCCGCGAGCTCTACGACGCCGGCGGGGACCGCCTGCTCATGGTGGCGTCGGACCGGGTGAGCGCGTTCGACGTGATCATGGCCGAGCCGATCGCGCACAAGGGCCGGGTGCTCACCGCCATGACGTGGTTCTGGTGCGGCGAGATGGCCGAGGTGCTGCCCGGCACGATCGTCGCCGTCGATCCCGCCGCCATCGAGAACGAGCTCGGCGGCCTGACCCTCCCACCCGAGTGGGCGGGCCGAGCCACCCTCGTCCGCCGCGCCGAGATGCTCCACCTCGAGTGCATCGTGCGCGGCTACCTGGCCGGCCAGGCCTTCGACGAATACGAGAAGTCGGGCACCGTGCACGGGACGGCGATGCCCAAGGGTCTGCGGCTGGCCAGCCGCCTCGACGAGCCCATGTTCACGCCCTCGACCAAGGCGACCGAGGGCCACGACCTCAACATCGACTTCGCGGCGGCGGTGGACCTGGTCGGCGCCGAGGCGGCCCTGCAGGCCCGCACCGTGTCCATCGAGCTGTACACGCGGGCGGCCGCCCGTGCCGCCGCCGCCGGCTTCGTGCTGGCGGACACGAAGTTCGAGCTCGGCTACGTCGACGGCGTGCTCAGCCTGTGCGACGAGGTGTGCACGCCGGACTCGTCGCGGTACTGGCCGGCCGACCAGGTGGTCCCCGGCACGACACCGCCGGCCTTCGACAAGCAGCCCCTGCGCGACTGGCTTGCCGCGCAGCCCTGGGACCGCACGCCACCACCGCCCGCGCTGCCCGCCGAGGTGCAGGACGCCATGTCGGCGCGCTATGTCGCCGCCTACGAACGAGTCGCCGGGCGCTCGTTGGACGACTGGTACGGTGCGACGCCATGAGGTTCCGCGCCCGCGTCCAGGTGCAATTGCGCCCCGGGATCGCCGACCCCGAAGGCGCCACCATCGAGCGCGCGCTGCCCGCCCTCGGCTTCGACGGCGTGGCCCACGTGCGGGCGGGCCGCTCCTTCAGCTTCGAGGTGGACGCGCCCGACGAGGGCGCGGCGCGCACGACGGCCACCGACCTGGCCGACCGGTTGCTGGCCAATCCCGTGATCGAGCAGAGCCACCTCGAGCTCGAGGCGATCTGACGTGGCGCCGCGCATCGGCGTCGTCGTCTTCCCCGGTACCAACTGCGAGCACGACGTGGTGCAGGCGGTCGAGGCGGCCGGCGCGCTGGGGGTGCTCCTCTGGCACGGTGACGACCAGGTCGGAGCGGTCGACGCCGTGGTGCTGCCGGGCGGCTTCGCCCACGGGGACTACCTGCGGCCCGGGGCCCTGGCCCGCTTCTCGCCGGTGATGGACGCGGTCGGCGCCTTCGCCCGGGCCGGCGGCCCGGTGGTCGGCATCTGCAACGGCTTCCAGGTCCTGACCGAGGCCGGCCTCCTGCCGGGGGCGCTCCAGAAGAACGGGCGGCTCCGCTTCCTGTGCGAGCCGGCGCGCCTCGTCGTCGCCTCGACGGCCTCGGTCCTCACGTCGGGCTCCCGGCCGGGCGACGAGCTCGTCATCCCGATCAACCACTTCTCGGGGAACTACACCTGCGACGCCGAGACGCTGCGTCGCCTGCACGACGAGGACCGCATCGTGTTGCGCTACGCCGACAACCCGAACGGCTCGGTGGACGCCATCGCCGGCATCGCGAACGAGGCGGGCAACGTGGTCGGCCTGATGCCGCACCCCGAGCGCGCCAGCCACGCACTGCTCGGCTCCGTCGACGGCCTCGTGCTGTTGCGGGCCCTGGTGGACGCGGCCACGGCGCGCGCGGCCGCCTGATCCTAGGTCCGGGCCCGGGAGACCTCCGCTTTCTGCAACACCGCCGCGCTCACCCCGGCGGCGCGCCAGGTCGAATAGGTGATGCCCTTGCGCTCGCCGTAGGCCTTGGCCACCTTGATGAACTGCTTCTCGAGCGCGGAAAGATCCTTGACCTGGTCGACCCGTGAGCGCTCGTCGAGGAGGTCCTTTTGTTCCTGAAGGAGATGGAGCCGGGTGAGGGCGTCGGCTGCGGCCAGCTGCGACTCGATCGTGCCGAGCCGGCGGTCGATCGACGCCGGTGTGCGCTTGCGCCCCCGCTTTGGCTTGGAGGTCTCGAGCGCCTCGAGGTAGTGGCGGACGGTTGCACTCTCGGCGCGCCCACGAGCCAGCGCAGCCTTGTGGCCGGTGCTCATGGGCTTGCGAGGAGCCGAAGTTTTTCCCTTTGGAGGCATGGGCCCATTGTGGCGCATCGCGCGGACGCATATCGGCCAAACCGTGCTCTTTCTCGACCGTTATTTCCCGACTTGTCGCGTCGGTGATTCAGGCATTACCGGCCGTTGCACAACGCGCCGAACGCGATTGACAACAGCCATTTCGACAGTGGCCACCGCCCCGTTCCGCCGGGGTCCTCGCGGCGGCGGCCGCCCGCTGGACCCCCGCCGCCCGACAACACCATCCGGGCGACGTGAGCCAGTTCCACTTCGACCCCTCGACGTATGCGGACCTCATGCGAGCCGAGGTGCCGAGCTACGCGCGTCTGCAGCACGAGGTGGCCCGGGCGAGCGACGGTGTCGAGGCGCCGCGCGTGCTCGACCCGGGCACCGGCACCGGCGAGACGCTGGCCGCCGTGCTGGCGCGCCACCCCGGCGCCGCTGCCGTCGGGATCGACGAGAACCCCGCCATGCTCGAGGCATCCGCCACTCGCCTCGCCGCCCTGAAGGTCGACCTCGTGGCCGCCGACCTCAGCGACCCGCTGCCCCCCGGGCCCTTCGATCTGGTCGTGTCCGCGCTGGCCGTCCACCACCTCGACGGGCCGGCCAAGGCGGTGACCCCGG
>DASZMN010000016.1:0-3006 GCA_035551835.1 Acidimicrobiales bacterium
GAGTACAACCTGCCGGGCCGCGACGACCGGCCCGACGTGCGAGCGCCGGGGCTGCTGCGGAAGGGCCCGGTCGTGCCCCGCAAGCTTGGGCACGTCGTGATCGGCTCCACCGACCACGAGGTGACCGAGCGGTTCTTCATGCAGGGGATCGGATTCAAGCTCAGCGACTCGATCAGGGATCGCGCGGCCTTCATGCGCTGCTCGGCCGACCATCACAACCTGTTCGTCCAGGCGGCGCCGGTCAACTTCCTGCATCACACCGCATGGCAGGTCGAGGACGTCGACGAGGTGGGGCGCGGGGCGATGGCGATGCTTGCCGAGCACCCGGAGCGGCACGCCTGGGGGCCGGGCCGGCACTACGTCGGCTCGAACTTCTTCTGGTACCTGCAGGACCCCGCCGGGAACTTCTCCGAGTACTACTCGGACATCGACGCGATCATCGACGACCAGATGTGGGAGCCGGGCATTTTCGAGGGCCCGCAGGGGCTTTTCGCCTGGGGACCGCCGCCGCCGCCGTCGTTCCTGGCGCCCGAGGACCTCGCCGCGATGATGACGGGCTCGCACAGCGCGTCGTGACGAGCGGCGACCGCGTCGCCGTGCGGAGACTCCTCGCCCGCCAGACCTTGGACCCCCGCACGCGGGCGCGGGCAGACACAGCAGCACGGCACCGTTCGCCGTCCAACCAGGAGGTGGCACCGATGCACCTGAGCGCCCATATCCCGCTCGACGGACCGAACGAAAAGATCCTGTCCCTCGCCCGGCTGGCCGACTCGCTCGGCTTCCAGTCCGTCAACTGTGGACACATCGCCTCGCGGGACTCGTTCACCACGCTGGGCGCGATCGCGGTCCAGACCCGGCACGTCGCTCTCGGCACGTCGGTGGCGCCGATCTACACGCGGACACCGGCGTCGATGGCGCAGTCCGCCGCGACCGTCGACGATCTCTCCGGCGGCCGGTTCCGACTGGGTCTCGGGGTCGGGCACCGGGTCACGATGGGCGACTGGCACGGGCAGCGGATCGGCAGGCCGACAGCCGAGATGCGCGAGTACGTGTCGATCGTCCGGGCGATCCTGGCCGGACAGCAGGCCCCGGCGGGCGAGCGCTGGTCGTCGACGTTCGCTCTGACGGGTTTCCGGCGGCGCGCCGATCTCCCGATCCACCTGGCGGGGCTCTCCCCGGCGATGCTGCGGCTCGCGGGCGAGATCGCCGACGGCGTCGTGTTGTGGAGTACCCCGCCCGAGTACATCCGGGACGTCGTGCTGCCGGAGGTCGCGGCGGGCCGGGCACAGGCGGGCCGGTCCCTGGACGGGTTCGCGGTCCAGGCGGTGGTGGCGTCGGCGTGCGGGGGTGAACGCGCCGCCGTCCTCGAAGGTGCGCGCATGGCGTTGCACCGATACCTGGGCCTTCCGTTCTACCGCGCCATGTTCGCGGCCGCCGGGTTCTCCGCCCAGATCGAGGCGTACGAGGCCACGTCGAACCGGGAGGCGCAGAAGGCCGCCATCGGCGAGGACTTCATCGAGACGCTGTGCCTGCTCGGTGGCGAGGACGACCTCCTCGACGGGATCCGACGCTACGAGCAGGCGGGCACGACCGAACTGCTGCTGGCGTCGGTGCCGGGCACGGATCTCGAACCCGTCCTCCGGGCAGCCGGTCGGGCGATCACGAACGACGGGGCCGCGGGTTCCGTTGCCGAGGCCGTCTGACGCAGGCACCCACCGCGATGGCGGATACCGCACCGTCCCGCCACCCGTTCCCCGTCCGCATCGAGTCACACCTGGAGATCAGATGACAGCAGAAGCGGCCGCGGTCCGCGACCCAGCCGGACTCGGCTCCCTGGCCCTGCACAACGTGGCCGTGTCGGTCTCCGACCTCGACCTCGCTATCGAGTGGTATACGCGAGTGCTCGGGTTCGAGTTCGTCGCACGGGCCGAGATCAACGAGGGAGAGGTCGCGCTCATGTCGGGCGCGGGCACCCAGATGGAGCTGCTCGACTCGTCGAAGGTCCCCGAACCCCGGATCCGCCTGGACCCGCTCTTCGCCGACCCGCCGCGACACCTGCTCCCGATCGGCACCAAGTTTCTCGTGTTCGAGGTCGACGACCTCGGCAAGGCCTCCACCGAGCTCGAGAAGCTCGGCGTACGGATCGTGTGGCGGGAGAAGGAGATCGCCCCAGGCTGGGTCGCGACGGCGATTCGGGACTTCGACGGAAACCTCATCAACATCTTCCGGCGGCATTGACCTGCGGTCCGCCGCACCGCACGAACTGGATGATTGACCACTTCCGGAAAAGGCGAATTCAATGATGAACTTGTCGCAATCGGTAGCACTCGTGACCGGGGGAGCGCGGGGGATGGGGCGGGCGATCTGCGCGAAGCTCGCCGGGTACGGCGCAACCGTCGCGGTCACGGACTCCGACGCGGACGGCGCGAAGCAGACGGCGGCCGAGCTGACCGCCGCGGGCGGGACGAGCCAGGACTTCCGGTACGACGTGACGAGCTGGGCCGATGCGCACCGGGTCGTAGAGGAGGTCGAGCGCGAGCTCGGGCCGATCGGCATCCTGGTCAACAACGCCGGCGTCTCGCGACGGGCGCTCTTCCTGGAGATCTCCGAATCGGAGTGGGACCGCATCCTGTCGGTGAACCTGAAGGGCACGTTCAACACCTGCCGAGCCGTCCTGCCTGGGATGGTCGCGCGCGGCGCCGGCCGCGTCGTCAACATCTCCTCGATCCTCGGCAAGACCGGCGAGGAGGGTTTCAGCCACTACGCGGCCTCCAAGTTCGGCATCATCGGGCTCACGCAGTCCGTCGCCGCCGAGATGGCGCCCCACGACATCACCGTGAACGCCGTGTGCCCCGGGATCGTCGACACCCCGATGTGGGAGGACCTGTACCAGGACGCCATGGCGCAGTCCGACGCCTTCTCCAGCGAGGAGGACGTGCGGGCATACGTCCGGAGCAGGATCCCGCTCGGCCGGACCCAGGAGCCGGACGACATCGCCGAGATGGT
>DASZMN010000017.1:0-4585 GCA_035551835.1 Acidimicrobiales bacterium
CGGTGGTGTAGTTGGCCCAGTAGACGTACTGGCCATCGACCGCGATGCCCTCCGGTCCACTCGCGCCGGCGATGAAGCTCTCGTCCGCGCCGGTGCCGTCGAGGTTAGCGCGGCCAATCGTGCCGGCACCGGAGTTGGCCCAGTAGACGTGCTGGCCGTCGACCGTCACGCCGACCGGGAAGCTAGCGCCGACGATGAAGCTCTGGTCGGCGCCGGTGCCGTCGAGGTTAGAGCGCCCGATCGCACCGTTGGTGTAGTTGTCCCAGTAGACGTGCAGGCCGTCGACTGCCACCCCGCGCGGCTTGTCCGCGCCGGCAATGAAGCCCTGGTTCGCGGCGGTGCCGTCGAGGTTGGCGCGGCCGATCGTGCCCCCGGTGTAGTTGGCCCAGTAGACGAACGCGCCGGCGCTCGCCGGAAGCGCCAGCGCGCACAGGCCAGCGGCCAGGGAGACCGCGCCGATGACGTTGGCGCGCACGTGCGCACGGATCCTTCGTGACATAGCGGTCTCCTTCGGCTGACTTCGAGCGGAGGGCAAAAGACCACTCAGATGGCGAGTCGTTGCTCTTCGCCGTCAGCCGGTAGCGGCGCCCCGTAAGTGACGATTGTAACGGAACCGTGGGCCGCCCGTGAGTGCGAGTTGCGCAGTAACTAAACTAGCGAGAAGCGGCGACGTCGACGGCCACGCTCGCGGCACCCGGGTTCCGGTCGGGCTCGGGCCTGAGCTCGGCCCCGCACGACTTCATGAAGTCGCGGACCCGTGTCATTGCCTCGGCGCGCTCGCTGACGTCGATGGGGGCGCCGAAGCGGACCGAGATCGTGTGGCGGCCGCCGACCGCGGGGCGGACCATCCAGCGGCGACCGATCGGCATCGCCGCGTGAGTTCCCGAGATGTGGACGGGAACTATGGGTAGGCCGTGCTCGGCGGCCAGCACCGCCGCCCCCGAGCGCATCCGCCCGACGCGACCGTCGCGGGACCGGGTTCCTTCGGCGAAGACGACGAGGCTCCAGCCGCGCTCGAGCAGATCCGCGATGTGCGGGGCCCGGCCCGCTCCGTGCCCGCGCCGCTCGAGGGGGACCGTGCCGAAGGCCAGGGACACGGCGACGGCCAGCACGCGCCGGGTGTAGAAGTAGTCGGCGGCGGCCGCCACCGCCGTGCGCCGCCGCCACCGCCCGGGCAGTGACAGGAGCAGGACCGGCGTGTCGACGTGGCTGCAATGATTGGCGACGAAGACCGCCGGCCCGGCCAGGCGCTCGAGATGCTCGAGGCCGGCGATCTCCCGGCGCGAGTAGGTGCGGACGATCGAGCCGAACACCCCGCGCAGCACCATTTCGCGTGCCACCCGGCCGGGCAAGGATCGCGCCCACGGCTGGTCGCGGCGGCCCAGCTCGTCGCTCACCACCTCGCTCTTATTCCCAAGCACGCGAACGTCTCTCACACAATCTTGCCCGGGTTGAGATGCCCTCCCGGGTCGGTTCCCTCGAACAGGGCTGCGAGCATCGCCACGCCGGGGGCGGAGATGTCCTGCTCGAGCCACTGGGCGTGCTCGGTCCCGACGGCGTGGTGGTGGGACAACGTGGCACCGTGATCGACGAAGGCCTGCTGGATGGCGGACTTGACGATGCCGTATTGGGTGAGCATGTCGGCGCCCGGGCTCGTCTGGAAGGCGAAGGTGAAGTAGAGGCAAGCGCCGGCGTGATAGCTGTGCGACAGGTGGCAGAGCATGTAGCCCTGGACGCCGAGCTCGGCAAAGGCGCCGTTCGCCGCGGCCGTCACGGCGTTGTAGACCGGGAGGAGCTGGCTCCAGGGCATGGCCGTCTCCGACACGTCGGCGGCGACCCCGCGGTCGAGGAGGAAGTCGCGGATATAGGGCGTGTCGAACTTCTTCTGGTCGTAGAGCGCGCCCGGGCTCGACCCGATGCACAGGCCGCCGTGTTGGCCCACGACCCGGCCCGCCGCCTTGCGCTGGGAGGCGACGTGGCCCTCGCTGCCCTCGTACCCGAGGAACGCCAGCGACATCGCGCTCACGTCGAACCCACGCCGGCGCGTCAGGTACTCCGTGAGCGCTCGCGACTTCAGCTTGTCGACGAGCGTCGGACGCGAGCGCGTGGCGAATGAGAACTGCGTCTCGTGCGCGTCGGACACCCGCGTCACCGACACCGAGCACTCGCTCGCCGCCAGGTCTCGTATGGCGGCCACGCCGTCGGCAAAGGTCGGGAACAGGTAGCCGAGGATCGCCCGGCGTGCGGGAAGACGCCGCACGTGGACGGTCGCCTCGGTGATGAGCCCGAGGCGCCCCTCGCTGCCGAGAACCATCTCGCGGATGCTCGGGCCTGTGGACGCCGACGGGACCGGGCGGGTCACGAGCATGCCCGACGGTGTAACCACGCGCAGGCCCCGGACGAGATCGGCGATGTCCCCGTAACGGTCGGACTGCATGCCCGAGGATCGGGTGGCGATCCACCCCCCAAGCGTCGAGTGCGTGAACGAATCGGGGAAGTGCCCGAACGTGTAGCCGTGGGCGCCCAACTGCTTCTCGAGGTCCGGCCCGAACACTCCCGCCTGCACGCGCGCGAGGCGCGAGGCACCGTCGATCGCGACGACCTTGTCGAGGCGCCCGAGGTCGACGGAGACGACGGGGCGGAACTCATCCGCGGGCGCCTCCAGCGAGCCCGAGATCGACGTCCCGCCGCCGAAGGCGATCACGACCGCGTCGGCGGCCAGCGCCGCCTCGAGCACGGCGGTCACCTCCTCCTCACTGCCCGGACGCACGACTAGGTCAGGGAGCCGGGAGAACTCGCCGCGGCGCTGGCGCACGAGGTCGCGCAGCGACTTCCCGCGCCCATGCACGACGCGGTCGAGCGAGTCGACGGAGACGAAGGCGGGGCCGACCGCGTCTTCGAGCGCTGCCCGCAGGTCGCCGGGCAGCCGCGGAGCGGGGATGTCGAGGTCCTCCCACCGGGGCGGGGCCGTCGTCGGGCGGCTCACGTCGACGCCGAGCACCTGCTTGATGAAGGGCCCGAACTCGGGCTTGTCCTCGTGGGTGAACTCGACGCCCTCGAGGCCCCAGCCCCACCACTTCATGGCCGCGATCTTCACGAGCCCACGGAGAAGACCGACAACGGGATCATCATGCCCACGTTCCACACGCCGGCGTCCACCACCTCGAGGATCTTCAGGTCGCCCGCCAGGCTGCAGAGGACATAGGCGTCCTCGCGCGAGAGGCCGTGCTCGGCCACCACCCATTCGATCATCGAGCGCACGGCGATGCGCGTCCCCTCCATCAGGTCGGGATCGATTCCCATCGCCCCCTGGTGCCCGGCGCCCTCGGCGCTCGGGGTTAGAGCCCCGGGGGTGCGGAAGTAGGGCGCCGGGATCGTCCGGCGCTCGAGCTCGAAGCGCAACGAGGCACGCATGTCGCACTCGATCGCCGCCACGCACACCTCGCCGTCGCCCTGCGCCGCATGTGGGTCGCCGCACGAGAACAGCGCGCCCTCGCACCACACCGGCAGCCACAGCGTCGAGCCGGCCGTGAGGTGACGCGTGTCGACGTTCCCGGCGCCCTTGTGGGGAGGGAAGGCTTCAGCCCGCGCCGGCTCGTCGGGATGCGTCCCCATCGTGCCGAGGAAGGGAGCGACCGGCACCCGCACCCCGGGGACGACCTCGGCGTGGGTCCGGCCCCGCAGGTCGAAGGTCTTCAGGTAGGGATCGGGGAAGTCGTCGGGCAGCGTGCCGAGCCCCGGGAGGATCACGCACCAGCCCCAATCGCCCGGCTCGAGGGAGAGGATGTCGACGCGCAGGGTGTCACCCGGTTGCGCCCCGTTGACGTACACCGGCCCAAGGAGGTTGTACAGCGTCGCGAAGTCAAACGACGTGTCCTCGAAGCTCCTCGCGTCCTCGAGCACCTGCCCAGCTCCGGCCATTAGCAGCTGGTAATGGACGATGTCACCCGAGGCGACGTGCAGCGAAGGCTCGAGCGTGTTGTCCCAGCTGTGGTGAATCCGTTCGGGATCGATCATGTGGTCCATATGCACACCCCCTGTGACACCGGGCGGGTTACTTCCTCAAGCTCCCGATCCCGAGCGAGCCGTCTGACCCCGTGGCTTCGGGCTCCGCGGCCGGCTCCGCGGCCCGTTCCGCCGCCGGCTCCGGGGCCGCGCCCGCCGCGGGCGGATCGTCCAGCCACTCGGCACTCGGGACGTAGAACAGGCACCCCGTCACCGCCGTCGAGAAATCGAGGATCCGGTCGTGGTTACCCGGCGGCTTGCCGACGAACATGTTGGTGAGCATCTCCTCGGTGACCTCCGGGGTCGCCGCGTACCCGATGAAGTAAGTACCGAACTCGCCGTCGCCGACGCGCCCGAAGGGCATGTTGTCGCGCACGATCTGGCGCTGGTCGCCGTTCTCGTCGACAATCGTGTTCAGCGCCACGTGGGAGTTGGCCGGCTTGACGTCGTCGGGCATCTCGATGTCGGCGAGCTTGGTGCGACCGATCGCCCGCTCCTGGTCCTCGACCGCGATCGCGTTCCACGCCGCCAGGTCGTGCAGGTACTTCTGCACGATCACGTAGGAGCCGCCCGCGAACTC
>DASZMN010000018.1:0-24333 GCA_035551835.1 Acidimicrobiales bacterium
AGGCCGCCGGCTCGAGCGGCAGCCCGAAGAGCTCGAACAGCGCCGGGTCCAAGAACACGTGGATGGCACCGATCCGTCCTTCGACGACGTCGAGCACCTGGATCGCGAACGCCTGGGGCCGGCCGCCCCGCTCGTGGGGGCGGTACACCGCCACGGCCGGGGAACCGTTGGCGCTGACGGCGGTGAACTTTTCCTGGCCGAAGGCGTCGGCGGCCACCATCCAGCGCCGGATGTCGGCCGGCCCGCGCATCCAGAGCTCGAACGGCGGCATCTCGAGGATGGCGTCGTCGCGGAGGAGGGCGACGAGCCCGTCGACGTCCTCGCGCTCGAAGGCGTCGATGTAGGCGGCCAGGACCTCGCGGTCGTCGGGCGACGGTTCGCTCGGGGTCCGGTCGCGGTCGACGTCACCGACGGCCTCGCGTGCCCGGCGCAGCGCGCTGTTGACGGCGGCGGTGCTCGTCTCGAGCAGCACCGCGACCTCGGCGGCCCGCCAACGCAGCACGTCGCGCAGGATCAGGACGGCGCGCTGGCGCGGGGCGAGGTGTTGCAGGGCGGCGATGAAGGCGATCCGTACCGACTCTCGTGAGAGGGCGTGCTCGGCGGGATCGCCGTCCGACAGGACCAGCCGGTCCGGCGCCGGCCCGATCCAGAACGCCTCCGGCCGCACGTCACCGCGGACGAGCTGGCCGCTCTGGACCGGCGCCACGTCCATCGGCAGGGCGCGGCGCGCCCGGCCCTTCGACATGTCGATGCACACGTTGGTGGCGATCCGGTAGAGCCAGGGCCGCAACCCTTCTCTGTCCTCGAACCGATCGAGGGCGCGCCAGGCGCGCAGCATGGTGTCCTGCACTGCGTCCTCGGCTTCGTGGATCGATCCGAGCATCCGGTAGCAGTAGCCGGTCAGTTCGTGGCGGTACTGCTCCAACTGCTCGGCCGCGACCGTGTTGGTCGCCGGGGGCCGGCTCACGACGGCAGCCTACGGCGGGGGCGGATCACGGGAGGGGTGACAACCCGGCCGGCGTCAGCAGGAACGCACCCGAGGCCGGCCCGGCGGCAGCGACCAGCTCGACCGTCGCCTTGCCGACGTCCCCGGGGGTGATGCTCGGGCCGACCTCGTCGAGATACTGCTCGATCGTCATGTCGTTACGACGCGCGTAGCCCGCCACCCCCGCCGCTCCGAGCTCGGTTGCCGGCGTCAGCTTCGGCAGGAGCGAGACGAAGCGGATGCCCAGCCCGGCGCGTGCCGACTCGTCGGCCGCGTAGCCGCTGAGGAAGCGGATGGTCGCCTTCGACCCGGCGTAGCCACCACTGAGCGGCGAGCCCGCGACGGCGGCGCCGCTCGACATGGCGACCACGGTGCTGCCCGGACGGAGCGGGAGCAACAGCGCCTCGCGGATCCAGTGGAACGCGTGGCGGACGTCGACCTCCCAGTTGCGGCTGAAGGTTTCCCAGGTCTGCTCCTGGAGCGGGCGGGGCAGCGGCGCGGCACCCGCGTTGAGGACGAGGGTGTCGGGCCGGTACCGGTCCATCAGCGCGCCCGCCACGACCGGGTCGGCCACGTCGGCGACGACCGGGATCAAGCGCGCACCCAGCTCCTCGTGTAGGGCGTCGAGCCGGTCTGCGCTGCGGGCGACCGCCACGACCCGCCCGCCCTCCGCGTGCAGGGCGGCGGCGATGGCCCGCCCGAAGCCCCGGCTGGCGCCGGTGACGAGGGCGGTGGAATCGGTCTGCTTCGAATCGGTCATGCCGTGACCTCCATGGGGCCGGGGTACGTCCCCGTCACCGTTACAACCGCCCGGGCGTTCAGAAGTCGTCGCGCCGGGAGGTCCGGTCTCGACGCGACGAGTTTTTGCGACCGGGACGGTTGCACCGGGTGGGAGCCGATCCCCCGGACGGAAAGGAAAGAGATGATGACCAGCCAGAACTTCAGCACCACCCTCGTGGTGGACGAGACCCCCGACGAGGCCTACGCCGCCATCACGAACGTGCGCGGTTGGTGGTCAGGCGAGATCGAGGGGCCAACCGACCAGCTGGGCGGCGAGTTCTCCTACCGCTACCAGGACATCCACTACACGAAGCAGCGCGTGAGCGAGCTCGTGCCGGGGCGAAAGGTTGCCTGGCGGATCGTGGACTCCTACCTCAACTTCACCGAGGACCCCCACGAGTGGACGGGCACCGAAGTCACCATCGACGTCGTTCCGAAGGGCGACCAGACCGAGGTCCGCTTCTCACACGTCGGCCTGGTCCCCGAATTCGAGTGCTTCGACCAGTGCTCGAGCGCCTGGGGGTTCTACGTCAACACCAGCCTGCGCAATCTGATCACCATGGGACAGGGCGAGCCCAACGTGAAGGAGGAGGACGTCGCCTGACGCCTGCGCTTGGCGCCCGGTCCGGTCGGCGCGCTCAGGGCGGCGAGAGCCGCGTGATCGTCACGCACCACGCCGGCATCCCGCTCTCGACGAAGGTCGTCCGAATCGTGTCCGGCTCGAGGGTGGCGATCCTCCAACCGCTGCCCTCGTTGAACGCGGCCTCGAGGTCCGCTCGACTGGTGGGATGCGGCCCGATGTCGGGAGCGTCGTCGCTGAAGCACAACAGGTAGACGGTTCCCGCGGGCCGGGTCACCGACGCCAGGCTGGCGACGTACCTCGGTCGCTCGGCGCCGTCACAGGTGTGGAACAGCCCGCAGTCGAGCACGGTCTCGAACGTACGTCCCAACCGGTCGAGTTCGAACGCGTCCGCCACGGCGAACTCCGCGTGGAGGCCGCGCTCGCCCGCCTTCTTCCGCGCGAGCGCAATTGCCGTCTCGGCGAGGTCCACGCCGAGAACCCGGTGTCCGAGCGAGGCGGCGAGCAGCGCGTGCTCGCCGGTCCCGCAGCCGGCATCGAGCACGTCGCCGGTGAAGCCGCCCACGGATGCCACGCGCACGAACGCGGCCTGGGGTTGGCCGATGTCCCACGGGGCCGGCCTCTCGCCGAGGTAGGAGGCATCCCAGGACCGCCCGGTCATCTGCTCGTGGCTGGTCGGATCGCGGCCGTCGAACGGATCGTCAGCGGTTGTTCCGCGTTGCTCTGCCATTGCGCTCCCTCTGCTCAGCCGGCCAGCGGAGAGGAAAACCACCAGCGGTGGTTCTCGGGGTCGCGCGCGCCGTACTCGCGCAAACCGTAGTCCTGGTCCGACGGCTCTCGGTCGATGCGGGCGCCTGCCTCCTTGGCTTGCGAAAAATGCGCGTCGACGTCGGGCACAATGACCTCGAGTCCGCCCTGGGACGCCGCCGCACCCCTGGGCGAGGCCATCTCGTGCTCCGCGGTGACGGCATGGAGCCAGATGGGGCAGTCGCCGGCCCGGACCTCGCCGTGGACGACGGTGCCGTCGTCGGCGCGGTGCAGGCCGCCCGAGGTGAAGCCGAAAGCGGCGACGAGGAAGTGGTGGGCCGCCTCGATGTCGGCGTAGACGAGGATCGGGATCACGGTCGTGCCGGTCATGGCCTCGTGATCGGTGGTGTGCTGGGTGGTGGTCATGGCACCACTATGCAGGGGCCCGCTCCTCGACGTCTTGCACAAAGCTGACTTCGGGTGCCGCCGTCGCGTCGGCCGCATACGTCCCCGGTGTCATGCCGGCCAGGGCCGCGAAGTCGCGGGTCAGGTGGGACTGGTCGTAGTAGCCCGCCGCCATCGCGACGTCGGCGAGCGAACGGCGCGGCCGGACCTCGGTGAGAAGGGCGGCGGCGTGCTGGAAGCGCAACAGCCGCGCGAAGGCCTTGGGCGCGATCCCGAGCTGGCGCCGGAAGCGTTCGGTGACGTGGCGGCGGCTCCAACCGGTGTCGTCCATCAGCGGCTCGACCCGCGCCTGGCCCCGTGAGGCGACGAGCTGCTCGCGGAGCCAGCGCACCTCGGGCGCGAGCGTCGGGACCTCGCGGGCGGCGAACCATGAGTCGAGGAGGTCGAGGCGGGCCTCCCACGACGGCACGTCGGCCAGGCGTTCTGGGAGTTGGGCGCCCGGTCCGCCCAATGCCTCGTCGAGGGGGACGACCGAGTCGTTGTACGCCCCCACGTCACCGAGCAGCGCCAGGGCGCCGGCCGCCGTCAGCTCGACCTGGACACCGAGCTGGTGTCCGCGCACCCCCGTCATGCTGGGGTAGGACTGGTTGCCGACGACGAACGCCTGCAGGCGGCGGGGCTCCGGTCCCACCTCGCCGTCGTGGACGTCGATCTCGTCGCCGAACGCCAGGATCAGCGCCACCTCGCACCGCGCCACCTCTCGGCGCACGAACCCCTGGTCGGTCCACTCTTCGTAGCCGACGTACTCGCGGACGGCGCCCGCCGACTTCGGGTCCACGGGGCGCAGCGCCCAGTCGTGGACGCCCCGCTCCGAAACCCGGCGGGTGAGGACGAGACCGTCCGCCATGGCACCCAGCCTCGCGCGCAAACGGGCCGCCCGATCACCCCGGTGCTGGACTGGCCCCATGCTCGAGACCCCCGAAGAATTGGACGCCCTGCAGGCGCTGCTCGATGCCTCCATGGCGAGCGCGGGGCCGCACCTCAGCGGCATCATCACCGAGGACCGCCGATTGGGCGCCCGCCAGCTGAGCGAGCGGCTCCAGGGGATGTGCCTGCTCGTCGTGGCCACCGCGACGGCGGACGGACGGCCGCTGGCCGGGCCCGTCGACGGCTACTTCCTGCACGGGACGTTCTGGTTCACTTCGGGGACCGAGTCGGTGCGCATGCGCCACCTGGCGTCCCGGCCCGCGGTCAGCGCGACGCACCTGCCGGGGGAGGGCCTCGCGGTGACGGTGCACGGCCGGGCCGAGTGCCGCCCGATGGACGACCCGGCGTGCGCCGAGGTGCGTCAGGCCATGCTCGACGAGTACCTGCCCAAGCAGGGGCCGGCGTTCGAGGCGTGGCTCGACAAGGCCGACGCCGTCGCAGCCCGGATCGTGCCGGAGAAGCTGTTCACCTTCCACCTCGCGCCATAGACCAGGTCGCGCTCGCACGGTGCGACGCGTCAAGGTGATGCAGGAGCGCGTCGAGGGCGCGGTGACGCGACGGCGACCCCTCCCGAATCATTCTTCGGGGGCGGAACCCGCATGCATCGCCGCGTCGATGGACTTGACGACGGTCGGGTCGAGCAGCGTCGTGACGTCGCCCAGCGGGCGCTCCTCGGCGACATCACGGAGCAGGCGGCGCATGATCTTGCCGCTGCGCGTCTTCGGCAGCTCAGGGGTGAGGAGGATCTGACGCGGCTTGGCGATGGGGCCGATGGTCACCGAGACGGTTTCTCGGAGTTCCTGGGCCAATGCCTCCCCCTCCTCGTCGGTCGCCGGGCCGTCGCCTTTGACCGTCACGAAGGCGACGATCGCCTGGCCGGTGGTGGCGTCCGAGGCTCCGACGACGGCCGCTTCGGCGACCCGTGCGTCGCCGACGAGCGCGTGCTCGACTTCGGTGGTCGAGATGCGATGGCCCGAGATGTTCATCACGTCATCGATGCGGCCGAGCAACCACAGGTCGCCGTCGTCGTCGCGTTTGGCGCCGTCACCGGCGAAGTAGCGGCCCGGGAACCTCGACCAATAGGTGCTGCGGTAACGATCGTCGTCGCCCCAAATGCCTCTGAGCATGCCCGGCCACGGGTCGGTGATGACCAAGAAGCCACCCTCCCCGTTGCCGACCGGATGGCCGTCGTCGTCCACCACGTCGGCGTGGATCGCCGGGAACGGCGTCATCGCGGCACCCGGCTTGGTTGCGGTGATGCCGGGCAGGGGCGAGATGAGGATCCCGCCGGTCTCGGTCTGCCACCACGTGTCGACGATCGGGCAGTTGTTCCGCCCGACGTAGTTGCGGTACCACATCCATGCCTCGGGGTTGATGGGCTCGCCGACCGAACCGAGAAGCCGGAGGCTCGAGAGATCGTGCGCCTCGGGATACTCCTCGCCCCACTTCATGAGGGTCCGGATCGTGGTCGGTGCCGTGTAGAGGATGGTGACGCCGTACTCCTCGACGATCTTCCACCAGCGGTCCTTGCCGCCCGCGTCCGGTGTTCCCTCGTAGAGGACAGAGGTGGCTCCGTTGGCGAGCGGCCCATAGACGATGTAGCTGTGACCGGTCACCCACCCGACGTCGGCGGCGGTCCAGAAGACGTCGTCCTCCGGCTTGATGTCGAAGATGAGGCGATGGGTCGTCGCGCAGTGGGTCAAGTAGCCGCCGGTCGTGTGCAGGATCCCCTTGGGCTGGGCCGTCGTGCCGCTCGTGTACATGATGTAGAGGGGCTGCTCGGTGTCGAAGGCCTCCGCCTCGTGCTCGGACGCCTGACGGTCGACCAACTCGTGCCACCAGACGTCGCGGCCTTCGGTCCAGGCGACCTCCTGCCCCGTGCGGCGCACCACCAGGACGTGGCGCACGCCCGGGCACTGGGCCACCGCCTCGTCCACCCCGGCCTTGAGGGGCGTTGTCGTGCCTCGCCGGTAGCCGCCGTCGGCGGTGATCACCACGTGTGCATCCGCGTCGATGATCCGGCTGGCCAGCGCGGCGGCCGAGAAACCGCCGAAGACAACCGAATGGGGTGCGCCCAGGCGCGCGCAGGCGAGCATCGCCACGACCGTCTCGGGGATCATCGGCATGTAGATGGCGACCCGATCGCCTGCCGTGACGCCGAGCTCGACCAGGGCGTTGGCGGCCCGGCACACCATCTCCTGCAGGTCTGCGTAGGTGATCGTGCGTGTCTCGCCCTCGGGCTCACCGACCCAGTGGTAGGCGACCTTGTCGCCATGCCCCGCCGTGACGTGACGATCGACACAATTGACGCAGGCGTTCAGGCGTCCCCCGACGAACCATTTGGCAAACGGAAGATCCCACTCGAGCACCTGGTCCCAGGCCCGTGCCCAGTCGAGCCGAGCTGCCTGCTCGGCCCACCAGGCCAACGGGTCCTTCTCCGCCTCGTCGTAGATGCCTGGCTTGGCGTTCGCCCGAGCGGCGAACTGGGCGGGCGGCTCGAAGCGCCTCGTCTCGCTGAGCAGGGCCGAGAGCGCGACACCTTCCCGGCCGGGCTCACGGTCGGTCCCGGCGTCGCTCGTGGTCGCCACGTCAGGCTGCGCGAGGGTGCGCCGCCGCTTCCGTTGGCTGTTGACCGAGTGGCAACGTCGGTACCACGGGCCGCTTGAAGGTGTCGTTCACCACGCCGGCGAACGACGCGTACCACGCCGCGGCCGCGGTGGCCACGCCGACCCATCCACCGGCCTTCGTCACCGTCGCCATGTTGTCGAACGCCCCGATCGTGAGGAGCACGAACGTGGCGGTCAACAAGACGAACACCGCAACGACCGCACCCGATACCCGCAAGGAGGCGATGGTCATGTAGAAGGTGAATATCGTCCACCCGAGCAGGAACACGCCGACGGCGACGGAGACCTCGGCGGGCGTCTTGATGGTCGGGATGATCGACCGTGAGAGCACGTAGTACGAGATCCAGAAGGCCCCGTACGAGGTGAAGGCGAGTGCGCCGAAGGTGTTCTTCCGGACGAACTCCCACATGCCGGCGAACAGCTGGGCCGCCCCACCGTAGACAAGGGCCAATGCCAGCGCGGCGCTGACCCCGGCGCCCCAGACGTTGGTGTTCGCGATGCTGAGCGCGAAGGTCGTCATGGCAAACGCCCCGAGCCCAAGAGGAGCGGGATCGGCCACGACCTGTCTGAGCGGGGACCGCTCTTCCGATCCTTCAAAACCCGATTCGCTCGGCTTCCACGATTCGACTGGCATGACTCGCCCCTCTCTGTTCCTTCGCCTTTTCGGGCGCTCCCTTCGTTGGAGGTTGCAAATTGCAGCGTTGATATACCCGCAGGTAAGGCAATTGAAACTATGAAGCAGGAGAGATGTCCCGATGTCGGGAACCTCGAGAAGCGTCGAACGGCCGACGCGTCTCGCGTCGAAGATCTGCAGCTCCTTCTGGAAAGCGCCGCCAGCGCGGGACGGGAGTCCCGGCGACGTGGAAAAGGAGGAGGAGGAGGAGGAGCGCGCCGCTACTCGGCGGCGGCCGCCTCGATCGCCGCTACCCGGCGCACCAGGCGCGACTTGTGGTTGGCCGCGGTGTTCTTGTGGATCACACCTTGTGCCGCCGCCTTGTCGATCCGCTTCACCGCCAGGCGGAGCGACTCCGCGCTGTCCTCGGCGCCGGCCTCGGCGGCCGTCACGGCCGACTTGGAACGAGTGCGCAGCTCGGCGCGCACCGACTTGTTGCGCAGGCGGCGCTTCTCGTTCTGGCGGTTCCGCTTGATCTGGCTCTTGATGTTGGCCACGTGAAGAAGTCCTCGGTTTTCGAAAGGGGGCGGCGGTAGCGCGGGAGCCCACCGGTGCGGACGACAACTGTAGCAGGTGGTGGCCATGATCCAACAGGCGCCTGACGACGTGGCGGGAACAAGTTCCCTGGCCAGGCGATCGGGAACCGGGGGCGAGGCCGGTACGATCGACGGACTGTGCCGCCTCCCGCCAACGACCGCGGACCCGTCGCGATCGAGCGCATCCGCAACTTCTCCATCATCAGCCACGTCGACCACGGCAAGTCGACGCTGTCGGACCGCATCTTGGAGATCACGGGTGCGGTCGACGCCCGGGACATGCGGGCGCAGTACCTCGACTCCATGGACATCGAGCGGGAGCGGGGCATCACCATCAAGGCGCAGAACGTCCGGGTCGAGCACGCCGGCCACGTGCTCCACCTCATCGACACCCCCGGCCACGTGGACTTCGGCTACGAGGTCTCCCGGTCGCTCGCCGCCTGCGAGGGGGCGGTGCTCCTGGTGGACGCCAGCCAGGGGATCCAGGCCCAGACGCTGGCCAACTGCTACCAGGCCATCGAGAACGACCTCGAGATCGTGCCGGTCCTCAACAAGATCGACCTGCCGGCGGCGGACCCCGAGCGCAGCGCCCTCGAGATCGAACACGTGCTCGGGCTGGCGGCCGACTCCATCCTCCACATCTCCGCCAAGACGGGACAGGGGGTGCCCGAGCTGCTCGACGCCATCATCGCCCGCATCCCGGCGCCGCGGGGCGACGTGGCGGCTCCCCTGCGCGCCCTCATCTTCGACTCCTCCTACGACCAGTACCGCGGGGTGGTCAGCTCCATCCGCATTGTGGACGGGACGCTGCCGGCCGGGGCGAAGCTGCGCTTCATCCAGGCGAACGCGGTGCACGACGTCGAGGAGGTCGGGATCCGCACGCCCGTCGCCGTGCCGGTGGGCCAGCTCGGGCCGGGCGAGGTGGGCTACCTCATCGCCGGCATCAAGGACGTGGGTGGGGCCCGCTCGGGTGAGACCGTGACGACGGCGACCCACGGCGCCACGCACGCCCTCGCCGGCTACCGCGACCCCAAGCCCATGGTCTTCTGCGGGCTCTACCCGGTCGACGGCGACGAGCTGCCGGACCTGCGCGACGCGCTCGACAAGCTCAAGCTGAACGACGCCAGCTTCACCTTCGAGCCCGAGACGTCGCACGCGCTGGGCATCGGCTTCCGCTGCGGCTTCCTCGGGCTGTTGCACATGGAGATCGTGCGCGAGCGCCTGGAGCGCGAGTTCGACCTCTCCCTGATCGCCACCGCGCCCAGCGTGGCCTACCGGGCGTTCCTCACGGACGGGGCCGAGCTCGACGTCGACAACCCGACCGAGCTGCCCGACGCCAGCCGGATCGACCACATCGACGAGCCGATGCTCTCGGCCACGATCATCACGCCGAGCGAGTACACGGGCACCGTGATGGAGCTGTGCCAGAGCCGCCGGGCCGAGATGACGCGCATGGAGTACCTCTCGCCCGAGCGCGTGGAACTGGTGTACCTGGTGCCGCTGGCGGAGGTGGTGATCGACTTCTTCGACCAGCTCAAGTCGCGCACGAAGGGGTACGCCTCGCTCGACTACGAGCCCGAGGACTACGCCACGGCCAACCTGGTGCGGGTCGACATCCTGATCAACCACACCCCGGTCGACGCCTTCTCGACCATCGTGCACAAGGGGTCGGCCGACGTCTACGGGCGCAAGATGGCCGAGAAGCTGCGCGAGCTCATCCCGCGCCAGATGTTCGACGTACCGATCCAGGCCGCCATCGGCGGGCGCATTGTCGCCCGCGAGACGGTCAAGGCCAGGCGCAAGGACGTTCTGGCCAAGTGCTACGGCGGTGACATCACGCGCAAGCGCAAGCTGTTGGAGAAGCAGAAGGAAGGCAAGAAGCGGATGAAGAACATCGGGCGGGTCGAGGTGCCCCAGGAGGCCTTCATCTCGGCGCTGCGCCTGGGGGACGACTAAGCGCTGCGGTCGGGGCCGGCCGCTCCCACGCCCACCCTCGGCCCGGCCCACGCCCGCCCCCGGCCCGGCCCACGCCCGCCCTCGGCCCGGCCCACGCCCGCCCCCGGCCCGGCCCACGCCCGCCCTCGGCCCGGCCCACGCCCGCCCCAGGCCGGCGACCTGCCCGGGGACGCGGGGCTGGCACTCGGTAAACTTGAGTGCCAGGCACCCATGACTCCCCACGCTGACCCCGCACCCAGAGCCGACGCGAGCGGGGACGACCGCGCCCTGAACGACCGCCGCGCCGCCATCCTCGAGGCGGTGGTGAACCAGTACATCGGGACCGCCGAGCCCGTCGGCTCCTCGCACGTCGCCGATGCACCGGGGGTGCAGGTCTCGTCCGCCACCGTCCGCTCCGAGATGGTGGCGCTCGAGCGCGACGGCTTCCTCGTCCAGCCGCACACCAGCGCGGGCCGCATTCCAACCGACAAGGGCTACCGCTTCTTCGTCGACCACCTGACCGCACCAGGCGTGCTCGGGCCCCTCCAGCGTCGCCAGGTGGCGCAGTTCTTCGACCAGGTGCACGGCGAGATCGAGACCGTGCTCGAGCGGGCGACCGGCCTGCTGTCGAACCTGACGTCCTACGCGGCCGTCGTCGTCGGCCCGTCGCACGAGAGCGCGACCATCCGCTCTGCCCAGCTCGTCGGCCTGTCGCCCCAGCACGCGCTGATCGTCGTCGTCCTCTCCGACGGCGCGGTCGAGAAGCGCACCATCGACCTCGAGAACGAGCCCGCCGCCGAGGATCTCGCCGCCGCCGGCGCGCATCTGGACGCGCACCTGGTCGGGCGCACGCTCAGAGGCCCGTGGACGGCGCCGCCCAGTGGGTCGCGGCCGGTCGACCACCTGGTGGCGTCGTCGCTCAGTGCCCTCGAGTCCCTGGGGGGCGAGCTCGAGTCCGACCAGGTGTTCGTGGGCGGACCGGCCCGGCTGGCCGAGTCGTTCGAGGCGGTCGAGACCGTGCGCTCGGTCCTCAGCATCTTGGAGCAACAGCTGGTCGTGGTGACGCTGCTGCGCGACGTGCTCAACCGAGGTCTGTCGGTCGCCATCGGCACCGAGCACGGGTACGAGCCGCTGTCGTCGTGCGCGGTCGTCGTCGCGCCGGTGCTGGTCGACGGCCACAATTTCGGTGCCGTCGGCCTCCTGGGTCCGACGCGCATGGACTACCCGCGCACCATGGCCGCCGTCCACGTCGTGGGTGAGCGGTTGGGCGAGCGGCTGGCCGGAGGTCACGATGGCGGTCACTGACGGGCTGGGCGACCTCTACGAGCTGCTCGGGGTCACCCCCGACGCGTCCGACGAGGAGATCAAGAGCGCGTACCGCGCCCGCGCCCGCGAGCTGCACCCCGACACCAACCACGGTGATGCCGAGGCAGAGGCGCGCTTCAAGCAGGTGACCGTCGCGTACGAGGTGCTGCGCGACCCCGAGCGCCGCGCCCGCTACGACCGCTTCGGGCCTGAGGGCGTGTTCGGCGCGCCGCCCGGTGGCATGGGCGGCTTCAACTTCGAGGGCGGCCTGGGCGACATCTTCGAGGCCTTCTTCGGCCAGGCGGCCGGGACGACCAGCCGCCGGCGCGGCCCGCAGTCCGGGGCCGACGCCGAGGTGCGCCTGGACCTGCAGTTCGACGAGGCCGTCTTCGGCTGCCACAAGGAGATCTCGGTCCGCCTGCCGTCCACGTGCGCGGCCTGCGAGGGGCGCGGCACGGCCCCGGGCACCGGCCCCGAGACGTGCGTCGACTGCCAGGGCACCGGCGAGCTGCGCCGGGTGCGCCAGTCGCTGCTCGGCCAGGTGGTCACGAGCGTTGCGTGCGCGCGCTGCGCCGGCACGGGCGAGATGATCCCGCACCCCTGCCCGGACTGCCGGGGCGAGGGGCGCCGAATGGAGGAGAACACCTTCACCGTCGAGGTGCCGGCCGGCGTCGAGCACGGCTCGACCCTGCGCCTCGCCGAGCGCGGCGCGGCGGGCCAGCGGGGTGGCCCGAGCGGCTCGCTCTTCGTCCACCTCGCGGTGACGCCCGACCCGCGCTTCGAGCGCGACGGCGACAACCTGCACACCACTCTCACGATCGGCCTCGCGCAGGCCGCGCTCGGCGTCGAGACCGAGGTCGAGTCGCTCGATGGCCCCCAGCGCGTCGCGGTGGCACCCGGGACCCAGCAGGGCCACGTCGAGCGGATCCGCGGCCTCGGCGTGCCGCACCTGCGCGGGCGCGGCCGGGGCGACCTCTACGTCCACGTGCTGCTCGAGACGCCCGGCAGTCTGACGCCCGAGCAGGACGAGCTCCTGCGCCAGTTCGCGGCGTCGCGGGGCGAGGACGTCGCGGCCCCGGGCACCGGCGGCGGCGAGGGCGTCTTCTCGCGGCTGCGGTCCGCCTTTGGCTAACGGGGGCCCGGCCTACGCCGCCATCACCGTGCGCGCCGCCGCGGCGGCGCAGGTCTTCGTCGACGACCCGGCCCGCCCGCTCCTGGCCGACGAGGACGCGCACCACCTCGGCCGGGTCCTCCGCCTCCGCCCCGGCGAGGAGGTCGTGGCCGCCGACGGCCGCGGGCGCTGGGCCCGGGCCACCTGGCAGGGCGGCGCCGAGCTGGCGCCCGTCCGCGACGCCCCGGGCATCGGGGGCGACGGCGCGGTGCAGTCGGAGCCCGCGGCGGCGCCGGCCCTCACCGTGGCGTTCGCGCCGGTCAAGGGGGAGCGGCCCGAGTGGGTGGTCCAGAAGCTCACCGAGCTCGGCATCGACCGCATCGTCCCGCTGGTGAGCGAGCGGAGCGTGGTGCGCTGGAGCGGGGCGCGCGGCAAGGCCACCGTCGAGCGGCTGCGCCGGGTGGCCCGGGAGGCGGCGGCCCAGTGCCGCCGGGTCCGCCTGCCCGAGATCGCCGACACGGTGCGCTTCGCCGAGCTGGGCTCCCTGGGCGCCCCGGGCCAGGTCGTGCTCGCGCAGCTGAGCGGCGACCGGCCCACGGTGCGCCAGCGCGTGGTCGCGGTGGGCCCCGAGGGCGGGTGGAGCACCGACGAGCTGGCGTCGGGCCTGCCGACGGTCGGCTTCGGCCTCAGCGTGCTCCGGGCCGAGACGGCGGCGGTCACCGCGGGCGCGCTCATGGCCTCGCTGCGGACGGGCACGGTGGCGGCCGCGGACGCCGCGGAGGCCGCGGACGCCGCGGACGCCGCGGAGGCCGCGGAGGCCGCGGACGCCGCGGAGGGCCAACCCTGATCGGGGGCCATGGTCGCGGGGGAGACCCGGCGCCCGGTATGTTCGCGCGAGTGATCGGGCCGCCTCGCCACCAGAGCGACAAGGAGCACGTCGCCGGCGCATGAGCGACTGCCTCTTCTGCAAGATCGTGGCGGGCGACGTGCCGGCGGAGAAGGTGCACGAGACCGAGACGACGGTCGCCTTCAAGGACATCAACCCGGCGGCGCCGCTCCACGTCCTCGTCGTGCCGCGGCGCCACATCGAGGACGCGTCGGTCGTCACCGCCGAGGACGGGCCGGTGCTGGCCGACATGCTCATGGCGGCGCGCGCGGTGGCCGACGCGGCGGGGCTGGCGACGCCCGAGCGGGGCTACCGGCTCGTCTTCAACATCGGCCCCGACGCCATGAACTCCGTGCCGCACCTCCACCTCCACCTTCTCGGCGGAGAGCCGCTGAATTGGCACGTCATCAAAAAGACATGACGACCGCGTGACCCCTCCCACGGCCCTGCGCGCCGAGTGCTTCGTGCCCGGCAACCACCTCATGGCGGGCCTGCTCGGCACGCGCGACGAGCACCTGCGCCAGATCGAGGCCGCCTTCCCCGACGAGCAGATCGTCGTCCAGGGCAACCGGATCTCCGTCGACGGCCCGGCGGCGGAAGTGGTGGTGCGCCTCTTCGAGGAGCTCATCCTCCTGGTCCAGGCGGGCCGGGACCTCGAGTCGTCCACGTTGGCGCGGACCATCGACATGGTGCGCGAGGACATCCGGCCGAGCGAGGTGCTGCGCTCCGAGGTGGTGCGCGCGGCGGGCGGCAAGACGGTTCGGCCCAACACGGCCGGGCAGAAGCGCTACGTCGACGCCATCTCGCAGAACGTGATCACGTTCGGCATCGGGCCCGCCGGCACGGGCAAGTCGTATCTCGCGGTGGCCCAGGCTGTGCACGCGCTCCAGTCGCGCCAGGTCACCCGCATCATCCTGACCCGCCCGGCCGTCGAGGCCGGAGAGCGACTCGGCTTCCTGCCCGGCGACCTGATGGCCAAGGTCGACCCGTACCTGCGCCCGCTCTACGACGCGCTCTACGACCTGCTCGAGCCCGAGGGTGCGCAGCGGCTGCTCGACCGACAGACGATCGAGGTGGCGCCGCTCGCCTTCATGCGCGGCCGCACGCTCAACAGCTCGTTTATCATCCTCGACGAGGCGCAGAACACGACGCCCGAGCAGATGAAGATGTTCTTGACCCGCATCGGCTTCGGCTCCAAATGCGTGGTGACCGGCGACGTGACCCAGATCGACGTGCCGGGCGGCCGCTCGGGCCTGGTCGGTCTCGAGCCCGTGCTCGGCGGGATCGACGACATCGCGTTCGTCCACCTGACGCGGCGCGACGTCGTCCGCCACAAGATCGTGGCCGACATCGTCGACGCGTACGACATGGCAGAAGGGCGGACTGGTCACACCAAGTGACCATCGACGTGTTCGCCGCCGACGAGCAACAGGCGCATCCGATGGACGTCGCCCGCTGGGCCGAGCTGGCACGCCAGGTGCTCACCGCCCGCGGGGTCAAGGGCGAGACCGAGGTCTCGCTCCTCTTCGTCGACGAGGAGGCCATGGCACGGCTCAACGAGCAGTTCCTCGGCAAGGCCGGGCCGACCGACGTCCTGTCGTTCCCGATCGAGGACGAGCCCGGCCCGACCGGGCGCTCACCGGACTTCGGGGGCACCGGGCCGGGCACGTCGGCCGAGGACGGCGCACTCACGCTGCTCGGCGACGTCGTCATCTGCCCGGTGGTGGCGGTGCGCAACGCCGAGGAACACGGGGTCGGCGTCGACGACGAGATCGCGTTGCTGGTCGTCCACGGGTTGCTGCACCTGCTCGGGATGGATCACGAGGTGGACGCCGAGGCGGAGCGGATGGAGGCACTCGAGCGGCAGCTGCTGCGGCGCTTCTATTCGGTCAGTCGCGAGACGTGAGCGCGAGCGTACGCAGACCATGAGCGCGCACCCGCTGCTGGCGACCTCGGGCTTCCAGGGCTCCGACGCCATCCTCGTCGTCGTCATCATCGTGCTGCTGGCTGGGTCCGGCGTGCTGGCGATGGCCGAGACGAGCCTCGTGCGGATGAGCCGGATCAAGGCCAAGTCGCTGGTCGACGAGAAGCGCCGGGGGGCACGCCAGCTGGCCCGCCTGATTGAGAACCCGGCCAACTTCCTCAACCCGATCCTGCTGCTGGTCCTGATCTGCCAGCTGATCTCCGCCACCCTCGTCGGCATCGTGGCCGAGCATCTCTTCGGCGGCCTGGGCGTGCTGCTCGGCATCGTCTTCGAAATCGTCGTGATCTTCGTGTTCTTCGAGGCGGTGCCGAAGAACTGGGCCGTGCGCCACGGCGACCGGGCCGCCCTCCTCAGCGCGCCGATCGTGAGCACGCTGGTGCGGTTCCCGCCGATCCGTTGGCTCTCCAGCCTGCTGAACGGCCTGGCCAACCGGATCATCGGCGCCGACGACGACGAGGAGGGGATGCGCCACGCCTACATCACCGACTCCGAGCTCAAGGCAATGGCCGACGTCGCCCATGAGGAGCGGGTGATCGAAGGGGACGAGCGCTCGTTCATCCACTCCGTGATCGACTTCGGTGACACGGTCGCCCGCGAGGTGATGACGCCGCGCCCCGACATGGTGACCGTGGAGGCCGATGCCACCGTGCGCCATGCGCTCGAGGCGGCCCTGGGGGCGGGATACAGCCGCATCCCCGTCGAGGAGCGGGGGATCGACGACATCATCGGGGTCGCCTACATCAAGGACCTGGTGCGCGACGAGCGGGTCGGCAAGTTCGGCCAGCCGGTGCGGGCGAGCATGCGCCCCGCCAAGTTCGTGCCCGAGTCCAAGGAGGTCTCGGACCTCCTGCGCGAGATGCAAGAGGAGAAGTACCACATGGCCATCGTCGTCGACGAGTACGGCGGCACCGCCGGCCTCGTCACGCTCGAGGACCTGCTGGAGGAATTGGTGGGTGACATCATCGACGAGTTCGACGTGGAGGAGCCGACCGTCGAGCGGCTCGACGACGGCTCCGTGATGGTGGACGCCGCGTACTCGGTGGACGACGCCGACGAGCTGCTCGGGGCGGAGCTGCCGCACGGTCCGTGGGACACGGTGGGCGGGCTCATCCTCGACCTGGTCGGGCGGGTGCCCGACCCCGGCGACTCCGTCGAGGTGGACGGCTTCCGGCTCACCGCGCTCGACGTGCGCGGCCGGCGCATCGGGCGGGTCCGCATAGACCCGACCGGGCGGCCGGAGGACGACGGCGACGGGTTCGGCGTCGCCGGCCAAGGCCAAGGCCAAGGCGTCAGCCGTGACGACGGCGAGGCCCAGGCACGGCCGCGGGCGGACCGCGCCGGCGACACGTCGCACAACGGCAGCTGAGCGAGATGCGCTCCGGCTTCGTCGCCGTGGTGGGCCGGCCCAACGTCGGCAAGTCGACTCTCGTGAACAAGATGGTGGGCACAAAGGTGGCGATCACCTCGTCCCGGCCCAACACGACGCGCCACCGCATCTTGGGCGTCCTGCACGACGACGCGGCCGACACGCAGATGGTGTTCGTCGACACGCCGGGCATCCACCGCCCGCGCAGCGCCCTGGGGACGCGGCTGAACGAGACGGCGACCGACGCGCTGCACGATGTCGACGTCATCCTGGCCGTGGTGGACGCCACCGCGGCCATCGGCCCCGGTGACCGCACGGTCCTCGACCGCTCCGCCCGCCACGTCCAACGCATGGCCGCCGAGGCGGCCCGCTCGGGCGCCGACGCCGCCGACGCCGACGTCGACGCCGAAGCCGGCGCCGAGACCGAGGTGCCCGGCCTCGTCGTCGTGGTGAACAAGATCGACCGCGCCCCGTCCGGTCGCGTCCTCGAGCGGCTGAACCAGGCGAAGGAGGCGGTCGACGCGCTGGGGGACCTCCCCGAGGTCGAGTACTTCCCGGTGTCGGGTCGCACCGGCCAGGGGGTCGACGCGCTGTTGGCCCACCTCGACGGCCGCCTGCCCGAGGGCCCGCCGTTCTTCCCGCCCGATGTCGTCACCGACACGCCCGAGGCCCTGTGGGTGGCCGAGCTCGTCCGCGAGCAGCTGCTGGCCAAGACCCGCGACGAGCTCCCGCACGCCATCACGTGCCGGGTGACCGAGTGGGAGGGCCCCCACATCCGAGTCGAGATCATCGTCGAGCGCGACTCCCAGAAGGCCATCGTCATCGGAAAGGGGGGTGAGGTCCTCAAGGCCGTCGGCATCGCCGCCCGGGACTCCCTGCCCGAAGGCACGTACCTCGACCTGCACGTGAAGGTCGAGCGTCGCTGGCAGAACCGCGAGGAGATGCTGGACCGCCTGGGCTACTGATTCTCTGTGGCCGGCTCTTTTTTGGCCGGCCGCCCCGCACCGCCTTGCCCGTCGCCGGCGGCCCGTCGGCGACCCCCGGACTACGACCGGGTCACTGCGCCTGCCTACGCCACGCCTACGCCCCGCTTCCCGCCCCGTCGTCCTCGTCCAGGGCCCGCTGGAGGAACGACGCCACCTCGCCGCGGTCGACCGACCGCCGCATGGGCGGGAGCGTGGCCAGCAGGACCCCGCGGTACGACGCGGTGGCCAGGCGCGGGTCGAGCACGGCCACCACGCCCTTGTCGTCGGCGGTGCGGATGAGACGGCCCGCGCCCTGCGCGAGCAGGGTGGCGGCCCGGGGCAGGTCGACCAGCGAGAAGGCGCGGCCGCCGGCGCGGTCCCGCCGCGCCTGGAGGAGCGGGTCGTCGGGCCGCGGGAAGGGCAGCCGGTCGATCGTCACCAGCGAGAGCGCACGGCCCGGGATGTCGACCCCCTGCCAGAAGCCGAGGGTGGCGAACAGGCACGACGTCTCGTCGGCCGCGAACTCCTCGAGCAGGCGCCCCTTGGGCAGATCGCCCTGGAGCAACAGGGTGTAGGGCAGCTCCTCGGCGAGCGCCTCGGCCGCGGCATCGGTGGCCCGCCGGCTCGTGAACAGCGCCAGCGTCCGACCGCCGGCCGCCTCGATCAGGAGCCCCAGCTCCGCGAAGACGGCGTCCTCGGCGCCCTCGGCGCGACGGTCCGGCAGGTGGCGCGCCACGTAGAGCAACGCGTGGGCGCGGTAGTCGAAGGGGCTGCCGACGTTGAGCTCGTCGGTCGGGAACTCCTCGAGGCCCACCCGTTCGACGACCCGGGGCGGGATGGTCGCGCTCGTGAGGACCGACGTGACCGTGCCCCACAACATCGCCGACAGCGCCGGGCCGACGTCGATGGGGGAGAGCCGGAGCCGCGCGTTCCGCCGCGTGCCGTCGACCCACGCCACCTCGCTGTCGCTGCGCCCGACGAGCCGGTGCAGGTCTTCGGCCAGGTGCGCGGCCGCCTGCAGCGTCCGCGTCTTGCGGCTCGCCCGGTCGGGGTCGTCGCCGTCGCCCGAGATGAAGCTCCGCTGCGCCCCGCTGCGCCGCAGCGCGTCGACGACCCGGCGGCTCACGTCGGCGGCCCGGGCCAGCAGGTCCGACAGGTCGGTGTCGTCGACGCTCGCCCGGGCTCCTTCTTGGAGGACGCGTTCGCCGACGTGGTCGGCCAGCAGGGTGCCGAGCAGGTCGCCGGCCGCGGCCAACGAGTCGAGCAGCTCGGTGTCCTTCGCCTCAATTAGGGAGCGGGCGGCCGTCACCAAGGTGCGGAAGCGCCCGGAGGTGAGCTCCACGCCGAGGCTCGCGGTCATGACCTCCTCGAGCTCGTGCGCCTCGTCGAAGACGACCACGTCGTGCTCGGGCAATACGACGCCACCGCTCGCCAGGTGCGCGCCGTACAGATGCGTGTTCACCACGACGATGTCCGCCGTCGCGGCCCGGTCGCGCGCCGCCTCGGCGAAGCAGCTGCCACCCGAGGGGCAGTTGAACGCGCCCGGGCATTCCCGCGGCCCGACGCTCAACATGTTCCAGGCGCGGTCCGACGGTTCGAAGGAGAGGTCGGCCCGGTCGCCGGTGCGCGCCGTCTGCGACCAGGCCACGAGCTGGCGCACCTCTTCGACCATGCCCTCGGGCGCCGGCGTGGCGCGCTCGAGCGCCGACCCCGCACCGGCCTCCGGCGCCTCCCAATCCGGCTCGTCCGCCCGCCCCAACGTCTGGTCCCCGAGCTCGGCCTGGATCCCGCCCGAGCCGACCTCGGCGACCCGCTGGCGGCAGATGTAGTTGCTCCGACCTTTCAGGACGGCGATGTCGAGCGGCACGGGCAGGCCGAGCCCCGACTCGACCAACGGCAGGTCCTTCTCGGCCAGCTGGTTCTGCAGGGCCTTGGTCGCGGTGGCGACGACGACCTTCTTGCCGCTGAGCGCGGCCGGCACCAGGTAGGCCAGTGACTTGCCGGTTCCCGTGCCGGCCTGCACGACGAGATGCGTCCCGGTCACCAGCGCCTCGGCCACGGCCCGGCACATCTCCTGCTGCTCGGGCCGGTCCTCGCCCCCCGCCATCTGCGCCGTGATCTTCTCGAGCCCCTCGACGCCTTCGTCACCGGCCTGCCGCGCGTCGGCCGCGCTGGCCGCGCTGGCCGCGCAGCCCGCCGTGCCGAAGGCCTGCTCCACGTCGAGCTCGTCGGCAAGACCGGCGTCGGGGAAGTCGGAGCCGTCGACCAGCTCATCAGGCTCGTCGCTCCCGTCAGTCACGTTGGTCCGGTCGCCCACGGCCTGACGCTATCGCCGGGCCACCCGGCCACCTTCAACCGTCAGCGGCCAACGCAACCGGTCAACCCCACAAACCGTCAACCACCCGCTCAGCAGCGGCCGACCGCGACGACGACCTCGCCCGCCAGCTCGTTGAACGCGCTCTCGCCGAACCCGGTCCACATGTCGCGCGCCGGCGGCGGCATGTGGAACAACATCCGAGACCGCTGCGCGTCGGTCATGCGCTCGCGGATGAGGCCGAGGATCAGCCAGACCTTGTCGCCTCCATACCCCGCCAGCGCGTGCCCGGGTAGTTGGGCCCACTCCTCGATCGAGATGTTCTCGGCGCAGAGCGGCAGCGCCTGCGCCTCTTCCTCGTCGAGGTGCGCCACGAGTTGCGTCCGCAGCGCCTCGAGGCTGTCCGCCACCGCCAACTGGGCGGACCCGTTGCCGTCAGCAGCTGGCCAGGCCGCCAGCGACGTGCGGGCGCCCGCCAACAATGACAGCGCTTCCTCGTGCTCGCGCTCGAGGCGGTCGAGCAGGGCCGCCTTGTCGGGGCAGCGCTCGCGGAGCCGCGGGAAGACGATGACCTCCTCGCCGCCGTGGTGCGCCTCGAGGAAGAACAAGATGTTGTCGTAGTAGTTCGCGATCTCCTTTACCCGTGCTGCGTCACTCGGCGCAACGTCGCCGACGAGTCGGGGCGCGGCGCCCAGGGTGTCGCGGAACACGCCGTGGACGGCGTACATGTCGGTCACGTCCGGGCGCGGTGCGCCTGCCTGATCTGCCATTGGGAGCCTCCTAGTGCTCGTCGCCAATCCCCGGATCTCCCAGACGGGTACACACCAGTTCATCACGCGACGTTGGGACCCTGCTGAGAACGTGCGAACTCTGCGCCACGGAGGCCGCGGTAGGTTCACCAGGTGACCTCCATCGCCCGGGAGCAGGGGGGCGCCGAAGGGAACGGCCACCAACCCGACCAACCCAACGACACCGCCGCCAATGCAGCTCCGGACCCGATCCCGCCCGAGCTCGACCTCACCCGCGTCCCCACCCACGTGGCGTGCGTCATGGATGGCAACGGTCGTTGGGCCAGCGCCCGCGGCCTGCCCCGCACCGAGGGCCACGCCGCCGGGGAGACCGCGCTGCTCGATGTGGTCAACGGCGCCCTCGAGATCGGCATCAAGTGGATCACGCTCTACGCGTTCTCGACCGAGAACTGGCGGCGGCCGCCCGACGAGGTGCGCTACCTCATGAACTTCAACCAGTCGCTGCTGATGCGCCGGCGCGACGAGCTGAACGAGAAGGGCGTGCAGATCCGCTTCGCCGGCCGGCGCGACTGGCGGGTGCCGCGCCGGGTGCTCAAGCGCATGGACGAGTCGATCGAGCTGACCAAGGACAACCGGCGCCTGGTGATGACGATGGCCTTCAACTACGGCGGCCGCGCCGAGATCGTCGATGCCGTGCGAGCCTTGGTCGCCGAGGGCGTCCCACCGAACAAGGTCGACGAGAAGGCCATCCGCCGCCACCTCTACTTCCCCGACATGCCCGACCCCGATCTGGTCATCCGCACCTCGGGCGAGACCCGCATCTCGAACTTCCTGCTCTGGGAGATCGCCTACAGCGAGCTCGTCTTCCCCGAGACCCTCTGGCCCGACATGCGCCGCCGCCACCTCTACGAGGCGGTCGTCGAGTTCCAGCGGCGGGTCCGTCGCTTCGGCGCGATCAACTCCTGACCGCCCGACCGCCCGGCCCACCCGTCCCACCCACCCCACCCGTCCCACCCACCCCAGGCCGACCCACACCACGCCACACCCCACCCGGCCCGGCCCGCCGCGCCGGGCTGCGAGAATGGGGAGACCATGACCGCCACCCGGGTCGCCCTGGCCGCGGGGATCCTGATCCTCGTCGTCTTCGTCGTCGTCATGGCCTTCGCGCTCCACGCCGGCCTCCCGTTGCTGGCCGTCCTGGCGCTGTTCGGCCTGGTCGGCTGCGGCAACCTCCTCTACGGGCGGCGTTCCCACTACGCCAAGGTCCAGGCCCGCAGTCGCGCCGCACAAGGGGCGCACGACCACGCCGCCGACCTGGCCGCCGATGCCCGCCGGGCCACCGCCGAGGCGGCGAAGCGGGGCGAGCGCTACTGCCCCCTCGACCCCGCCGCGCCAGCGCCCCCGCCGCACCGGGCCTGACCCACGTGACCCCGTGAGCCTCTTTCGCGACAAGGGCGTCGTGCTGCGGACCTACCGCCTGGGCGAGGCCGACCGCATCGTCGTCTTCCTGACCGAGCGCCACGGCAAGGTCAGGGCCGTCGCCAAGGGTGTCCGCAGGACCAGCTCCAAGTTCGGCGCCCGCCTCGAGCCGCTCACCCACGTGGACCTCTTGCTGTGGCAGGGCCGGGGCGACCTCGACATCGTCAACCAGGTCGAGGTCCTCGACGCCTATCGCCACATAAGAGAAAGCCTCGACCGCATCCCCCAGGGCATGGCGCTGCTCGAGGTGAGCGACCAGATGGCCCAGGAGCGCCACCCGGACCCCGCCCTCTACACGATGCTGACCGGCGCCCTCCGCGCCCTCGCCAACCCCGACGCCGACCCCGCCCTCCTCGCGCCGAGCTTCTTCCTGAAGGCGCTCGTCCTCGAAGGCGCGGGCCCGGTGCTCGATGAGTGCGCCACTTGCGGCCAATCCGAGCCCGCCACCGAGCTGGTGGCGTTCGACCTCGTGGCCGGCGGCGCGCTGTGCCGCATCCACCGCAGCGGGCGGCCGATGAGTGCGCCCGCCCTGGCCCTCCTGCGCCGCATCCTCGGCGGCGACCTGGGGGCGGTGCTCAACGGCCCGCCACCCGCCGGCACGGACGAGGTGGTGGAGCTGGCCACCGCCGCGATGGAAGCGCACCTCGACCGCCGCATCCGCTCGATGCGCTCGACGGCCGGCCTTTGAGCGCGTTCGGCGTCTACGTCCACGTCCCGTTCTGCCGGGAGCGCTGCGACTACTGCGCCTTCGCCACCTACACCGACCGCGACCACCTGATGGAGCGCTACGCGGACGCGTGCGTCCTCGAGGTCCAGCGCGTCTTCGGGGCGGCCGACCTCCCGGTCCCGACGTCCATCTTCTTCGGAGGGGGGACCCCGTCCCGCCTCCATCCCGACACGCTGTGTCGCGTCCTCGAGGCCATCCCGCGGGCACCCGGTGCCGAGGTGACCGTCGAGTGCAATCCCGAGGACGCCGACGCCGCGCACCTCGGCGCCTATCGCCGCGCCGGCGTGACCCGCGTCTCCTTCGGCCTCCAGTCGACGCACGCCCACGTGCTCGACGGGCTCGGACGACGCCAGGTCCCGCACGCGGCGGAGAAGATCTCGGCCGCCGTGTCCGCCGCCGGCTTCGCCACGTGGAACCTCGACCTCATCTTCGGCGCGCCCTCCGAGCGCGACGACGACTGGGCCCGGACCCTCGACCACGTCCTCGCCCTCGAGCACCCGCCGCCGCACCTCTCGGCCTACGGCCTGACCGTCGAGCCCGGGACGCCCCTCGCCCGCCAGCCGGGGCGCCACCCCGACGAGGACGCGCTGGCCCGGCGCTACGAGCACACCGACGCCACCCTCGGCGCCGCCGGCTACCACTGGGAGGAGATCTCGAACTGGTGCCGGCCCGGCCACGAGTGCCGGCACAACCATCTCTACTGGGAGCAGGGCGACTACGTCGGCATCGGCTCGGCGGCGCACTCGCACCGCACGGGCACGCGTTGGTGGAACGTGCGCACCCCCGACCGCTACGTCGACGCCATCGAGGCCGGCCGCTCGCCCGAGGCCGCCCGCGAGGAGCTCACCGCCGGCCAGCGAGATTTCGAGGCGCTCACGTTGTCGCTGCGGACGCCCCGCGGCGTGCCCTGGGCGAGCCTCGAGCGCCCTGCCGAGCTCGACGATCTCGTCACCCGCCACGGCGACCGCGCCGTGCTCAGCGTGCGGGGCCGTCTGCTGGCCAACGAGGTCAGCGCCCGAATCGGCTCCGGTATCCTGCACCGATGACCGAGACCGCCGAGACGGCCGACAAGGTGGCGTCCTCTGACGACCTGATGGTGAAGGTGGTCCGCCTGTGCCGTACGCGCGGCTTCATCTTTCAGTCGGCGGAGATCTACGGCGGGTTCCGCTCGACCTACGACTACGGCCCGCTC
>DASZMN010000019.1:0-2307 GCA_035551835.1 Acidimicrobiales bacterium
GATCTCGACTGCGCCACAGCCCCGAGGCTACGAGCGGCGCTGGAGGGCCTGGATCCGGTGGGCCGAACGGTGCGGGTCGACCTCAGTGCCACGGATTTCATGGATTGCGCCGGCGTCAGGGTCCTCGTTGTCTCACTCCGGCGCCTTCACGACGTCGGGGGTGAGCTCGTCCTCGACTCGCCGAGCCCCTCGGTGCGGCGAGTGCTCGAGCTGACCGGGCTCCTCGATCTGATCCCCCCGGCGGTCAGCGTCGACTAGCGGCCGGGCGGCCGCAGGCCGAAGGCCAGCTGGGAAGCCCGGCGGACGGCGCCGACGACCGGCCCGGCCTCGGTCAAGGGGGGAAAGGCGCGCTCGTCCATGGCCGGGACGAACAGCCGACCGGCGCCGCTGCCGTAGACGTACACGGGGTACGCGGCGGTGGACAGGGCGGTCGAGACGCCGCTGGAGTAGGGGTGGCGAAAGCCGGGGATCGGACCGCCGTCACCGACCACGGATCCAGGGTCCTCGGACGCGTCGAACCAGTAGGTTGCCATGCGGATCATGGGCGAGAGGAGGGGATCGGGCACGCCCATGTCTCGCAGCACGACGGTGTCGACCGACAGCGCGTCGGCGCCGGCGTAGACGCGGTGGGGAGACACCGGGTGCCGGCAGCCCATGACGCCGAAGGGCCCCTGGGCGGCGTCCTCGTAGGCGTCGACCACGCCCATATCCGGTTCGAAGGCGTCGACCACCATCATGGTGGCCATCCGGTAGTGGAGCTGGCGGTCGGAGAAGACGTACCGATCCTGGCGCTCGCCGAGCCCCTCGAGTGACGACAGGCAGAGGTGTCCGAGCTCCGACGGGTTGGTGCGCAGCTTGGCGAGGACAAGACGCACGTCGGCGGTGCTCCACGTACGGCTGATGCAGGACTGGGCTGTCCCCCGCAGGTACTCGAAGGGGATCTGGTCCTGCGAGCAGTCGACGACCCGGTAGGCGGGCGACTCGAAGCCGAAATAGGTCGCCACCTCGGGGACCGAGCGGTGCGCGTAGTAGCGGTCGTAGAGCGTCGGTGCCTCCAGCACCGCCACGTCGGTGACCCCGTGGTCGATCAGGTAGCGGGCCAGCTCGTCGACCAGGATCGGATCGACGATCGTCGAACGGTCCTCTCGGTCGTAGCCGAGCATGAATGCCGCCTTGACTGCGGCCCGGAGGGGCTGTCCGGCCGCGGCCTTGGAGGCGACGAGCTCGGCCAGGCCAGCTCGATCGAGGACTCGACGCAGGCTGGCGCGCTTGTCGGTCGAGGCGCTGCCCCGCTCGACGAACACCGGCGCGCCGGTGGCGAAGCGACCGGGCCGGACCGCCACCGCTCGATCCCGCCCGGGCAGGAACCACTCTCCGATGGGGCGCAGCTCGTCGACCAGGGCGTCTCGCGTCCATCCGGGGCGGAGGCGGTCGTCCTCACCGAACGCGGTCGCGAGCACGGCGAAGACCCGACCGTGTCTGTGCTCATCGTCCACGACCTGTTCGGCCGCCTCGCGCTCCGCGTCGGTCTCGGCCAGCTCGACGATGCGGGCCCAGCACAGCGCCGCGCTGCGCTCGAGCTCCACGTTGAGGAGGCAGAACTTTCGGAAGGGCCCGTAGTCGAGCTCCTGTCGCAGGGCGCTGCTCAGCCGACCGGTGAGGAGGCCACCCAGGGTCAAGGACCGGGCCAAGGCGACCGCGACCGGATGGTCCCGCACGTGGAGGTGCTGATCCGTGGCGCTGGCCCATCCGGAGATAGCGCCGAGGAGCTGCTCGCCGTACGTCAACCCTCGCGTCCACACCGAGGCGCGGTGGAGAAGGACCCCCCGCACGTAGGCGGCGTGCATCTCCTCGTCCTGCCAGACCCAGATGAGCGCCCGGCGTACGAGATGGCGCACCTCGGCGTCGACGGGCATACGGGCGACGCGCTGGGCGATCGCCCGCTCCCGGTAGGCCACGCTGACCAGCTGCTCCCGCTCGAGGGCCAGGAACCAGAGCCGGCGCAGCTCCCCCTCGGGGCGACCGCGGTAGCGGCGGCGCCACGTGGCGAGCACGCGCTCGGAGTCACGGTAGATCTCGTCGAGGCGCCCGACGCCGGACCGGTGTTCGGTTTCCTCCTCGGCCAGGGTCTCCCCTTCCATCTCGCGAGGCTATCGAGGGCGCTCACCAGGAGAGCCTGGCGCCGCGGCTACGGCGACTTCGTGGCCTTGCGGGCCTTGGTGGTCGACGAGCGCCGGGTGGGCGACGCGGATGTCGAGGTCGGGCGGGCGGCCTTGGTTGATTGCCTGCCGCTCGGTCTCTCCGGCG
>DASZMN010000020.1:0-66376 GCA_035551835.1 Acidimicrobiales bacterium
CGCACGAGGCCCAGGGCCTCCCGCGCGCTGGCGCGGTAGAAGGGCACCGCGACCGGTGCCCGCCAATCGACGACCACCGGGTCGGCCTTGGCATCCTCGACGTGCCGGCGGCCGATGTGCCAGGTGGCCCCCGCCTCTTCATCGATCCGTCCGAAGAGGAGCGGCCGTGGGCTGTCGGCCAGGAGCGCCACCCGCCGCGACAACGCGGCGACGTAGTCGAGATCGGGATTTCCGGCGGCGACCAGGTCCTCGAGCAACACCTCGGCCCGGGCGCGCATGGCGGCCAGCGAGGTGAGGGCGTCGTCGAGATAGCGCTGTTCGGCTTGGAGCTCGGGGTCGGGCAGGGGAGGGGCCACACTCACTACCGCAGTGACCACGACAAAAAGCGCGCCAAAAGAGGCGCGACAAAGTCCCCGGACATGCCGGGGATAGTACTCAACTTTTCGAACTACTACAAGCCTTCTACCTGGAAGTTCACCTTCTCATCTGTCCGGACCTTGAACCTTTAACCAGGGGGCCTGAGGGGTGTCACTTTACTGAATTGACAACCGGTAATCAAGAGGCTTTTCAAGAAATGCGCGGCGGCCTCGACCCGGACCGGCGGCGGCTCACGCCGGAGTCAGGTGCGAGCAGAAGAAGTCGGCAATCCGGCGCCGAGCGTCGTCGGCGGACGCCTCCTGGTAGCCGCCGCCGCCCATCAGGTGTCCGGAGACGGCGAACAGGACGCTGTCGTGCCGATTGAGGAAGGAGTGCCCCGCCTCGGGGTACTCCTTGACGTCGTGGGTGATGTCGTTGCGCTCCAGCGCGACCCGCAACTTGGCTGCGGCACCCCTGAGCGTCCGATCACGGGCGCCGAAGCTCCCCACGATGGGGCAGGCTCCCCGCAAGAAGGCTTCGGCGTCCTTGGGCACCTGTCCGTAATTCACGCTCGACGCCGCGAACCCATGGGCCGGCGCCAGCAACAAGGCGAACCCGCCAGACCGACCGCAGGCACCGGAACTTGGTGCCCCAATGAAAGAGGTCGGGCACCACGGCGAGGAACCCCTCGGACGCGAGCCAGTCCGCCTGGTGCCGGAGGTCGGGGCCCATGCCCACGACGTCGTGGATGACGACGACCCCGGGGAACGGCCCGGCGCCGGCGGGCGTCGCCAGGTAGCCGGGCATCGGCCCGGACTTCGTCGGAATCTCGACCTCGGACATGTCCGCCTCCCGCGTCGTCGCGCTGCGCGAGCTACGTCATGCCCCTCCCTGGGGGAGCGATCTCACGAGCCGCGCCGGAATGTCCCGCCGGGTCGCTCTTGCTCGGACTTAACATAATGAACCTTATCGGCGGTCACCCGGAAAAGCGCAGGCACGCAAGCAGAAACGGTCCGGGTCCTGCGTGCCCTCTGGAGCCGGGCCGCGCAGGACCTGCAATCGTGCACAGGAGTCCGTCCCGTGCGGCGAGGGTGCGTGGGCCGGGACTGGTCCTTATTACTGCACTACTGCGCCATTACTGCGCCGCCTGCTGGACCGCGCGCGCGTACGCCAGCCGGATGCCACCGGCGTCCACCCGTTCGTCGGGCTCGATCATCTCGCCACGCCCGAGCCCCCAGGCGGCGGCGAGGGCGGCGAACTCGATGCCGTCCATGACCGCGGCGGCCTGGAGCGCCGCCCCGGCGGCCACGAGCTCCTGCTCGAACGGGACGAGAACGGGTTGTCCGGTGAGGTCCGCCACGACGCGCCGGTAGGCGGCGCTGCGGGCCGCCCCGCCGATGAGGAAGACCCGGCGCGGGGACTGGGCGCCGGGAAGCCCCTCGGCCGCCTCGAGCAGGTTGCACACCACGCCCTCGATTGCGGCGCGGGCCACCTGGGCCGGCGTCAGGTCGCTGCGCAGACCGACCAGGGTGCCGGTCGCGTCCGGCCGGTTCGGCGTGCGCTCGCCGTCGAAGTGGGGGACCAGGACCATCCCGGCGGCGCCCGGCGAGGCGGACAGGGCCAAGTGATCGAACCCGGGAGCGTCGACGCCCAGGAGGTGCATGACGGCATCGGTCACTTTGGTGGCGTTCATGGTGCAGACCAAAGGCAGGAAGCGTCCGGTCGCGTCGGCAAAGCCGGCCACGGCGCCCCTCGGATCGCTACTCGGTGTGGCGCTGACGACGAACGCCGTCCCGCTCGTTCCGAGGCTCAGGGCCAGGTCCCCCGGTTCGAGGCCCAACGCCAGCGCGGCGGCCATGTTGTCGCCCGTCCCGGGAGCGACGAGGGCGCCGACGCCGCGCCACTCGCCCGCCACGGCGCGCGGATCGAGCACCTCGGGCAACAGTCCGAGCCACTCCCTCTCCCCTAGCACGCGGTCCAGCACGTCGACTCGATAGCGGTTCTCCGCCGGCGACCAGTAGCCGGTTCCGGACGCGTCCCCGCGGTCGGTCACCCGCCGACCGGTCAGCCGGAACGTCAACCAGTCGTGCGGGAGCAGGATCGACGCGACGCGGTCCCAGGTCGCCGGCTCGCACCTGCGAAGCCAGCGCAGTTTGGTGACGGTGAACGCCGGCACCGGGACACTGCCGACGGTGGCCGCCCATCCGGCCGCGCCACCCGAGAGCTCGTCGAGTAGCTCGTCACAGTCGACGGCGGACTCGGTGTCGTTCCACAGCTTGGCCGGACGCAGCACCGTGCCATCCGGCCCGAGGACGACCATTCCGTGTTGTTGCGCGGCGACCGCGATCGCCGACGGCCGGCGGGCCGCACCGATCCCGCCGGCGCCGCACGCGGCAGCGAACGCCTCCTCCCACTCCTCGGGGTGTTGCTCGCTCCGGGGCGGCGTCGTCGGGCTGTGGGCCGCCCGGCCGGTCGACACGACCTCCCCGGTCTCGCCGTCCCGCAGCTGGACCTTGCAGGCGCTGGTGGACGAATCCACCCCGACGACCAGCGGCACTAGCGCGCCCCGAGCAGGAGCTCCGTGACCAGTTGGTCGAGCCGCTCGTGGCCGTAGCCGTACCCGGCGAGCGACTCCTCGTCGTAGTGGGCCGAAAGGATCCCTTCGAGTCCGTCCTCCGGGCGCGTCGGTTCGGACAGCTGGGCGCTCCTGGCTGTGCGCAGCGCTGCTTGGATCTCGGGGTCGTCGTGAAATCGACGCGCCGTGTCGGCCAGGATCAGATAGGTGCGCATGCACCCGCGTGCGAAGTCCCACACTCCGTCGAGGTCCTCCGTGCGGTACGGGTGCGCGTCGAAATGGCGCATCCCCTCCCATCGTGCGTCCTCGAGAAGCTTGACGACGTAGAAGGCATCGCGAATGCCTTCCGACCCGAAGCGGAAGTCCTGGTCGAATTTCCCTATCCGCTGCGCGTTGAGGTCGATGTGAAAGAGCTTGTCGTGCCAGAGCGTCTGCGCGACGGCGTGCGTGAACGACAGGCCACTCATTGTTTCGTGGGCGAACTCCGGGTTGAGGCCCACCATGTGCGGCCGCTCCAACGCGCCGATGAAGGCCAGCGCGTGGCCCACCGTGGGTAAGAGGATGTCGCCCCGGGGCTCGTTCGGCTTGGGCTCCAGGGCAATGCGGAGTCCGAGATCCCGCTGGTCGATGTATTCGCAGACGAGGTCGATTCCCTCTTTGTAGCGATCGAGCGCGAGCCGCACCTCCTTGGCCGCTTCGGCCTCCATCCCCTCGCGCCCTCCCCACATGACGAAGATCCCCGCTCCGAACTCGGCACCGAGCTCCGCCGCCTCGCAGGCCTGGCGGACGGCGAAGCGGCGGACCTGCGGATCGTTCGCCGTCAGGGCGCCCTCCTTGAACACCGGCCGGTAGAAGAGGTTCGTGGTCACCATCGGGACGCACATGCCGGTGGCGTCGAGGACGCGGCGGAATGCCTTGACGATGTCGTGGCGCTGCGCCGCCGTGCTCCCGGCGGGGACCAGGTCGTTGTCGTGGAAGCTCACCCCGTACGCCCCGAGCTCGGACAGGCGCCGCACCGTCTCGGCCGGCGCAAGGGGGCCCCGCACCTCGGTCCCGAAGGGGTCCCGGCCCCGGTTGCCGACGGTCCACAGGCCGAACGTGAAGTGGTGTTCGGGCCGTGGGATGAACAGGTCGCTCATGGCTCCCCCCTGTCGTTCAGTGACCATCTGAAGCGTGCGTGCCCCGTCCCGGCGGGGCCCGTCGTTCGCAGAGTATCAGTGCGAAATCCCTGGTGATGGAGTCGGGCGCCCTGTCCGGTTGGCGCTCGCCGTCATGCTCGGAAAGGGCGGTCACGGGGCGTGCGGCTCATACGGCCGCACGCCCCGGAGGCCCGGCTGCGGCGCCCGACCGGGGGAAGGAGCGGTCGAGGGGGTGCCGACGCTCCCATCGGACGGCAGTCACTGCGGGCATCTTGGCGGGTCGCCTTAGGAGCGCGGCGGGAGCTAGCTGTGGAATCGCGTACAACTTTGCCCGGGCACCCGGTTGTGGCCTGCAGAGTTCGGGCACCCGGGGACGAAACCCCAAGCGGGCTCACAGCTGGGGTTCGGCTCGTTGTGAAATCGCTCGTTTCAACTGGCTGAATGGCGAAAACGGGAGCAATGGAGCGACAGGAGCCCCCCCTGGACCTCACGGAGGAGCTGCCGCTCGACGACGAGGCCGTCCTGGCACCCCCTCCCCCGCCGTGGTGGCGCCGCTACCGATGGCCCCTCGCCGGCGCCGGCGTCGTCATCGTCGCGGCCGCCATCGCGCTCCCGCTATGGCTCACCTCGGGATCCTCCACCCCGAGCGGCCTCTCCATCACAACGGTAACGGTGCCGGTCACCACCGGGACGATCCAACAGACCGTCAGCAGCTCTGGCACCATTCAGCCGGCGAACCAGGCCAGCCTCAACTTCGCGGTCTCGGGCACGGTGACCAACGTCGCGGTGAGAGCGGGGCAAACGGTCACGGCCGGTCAGACCCTGGCGACCGTCGACACGACGGCGCTCACCGAGGACGTGAACGCCGCACAGGCCCAACTGACGGCGGCCAACGACCGACTCGCGAGTGACGAGGCGAGCGGCGCCGCGGCCAGCCAGATCGACTCGGACCAGGCCTCGATCACGTCGGCCGAGTCCTCGCTGTCCACCGCGCAGACCAACCTGAGCGACGCCTCCCTGACCTCGACGATCGCGGGCACCGTTGCCTCCGTCAGCCTGAGCGTCGGCCAACAGGTCACCGGAACGGGATCGGGCGGGAACGGCAGCGGCGGCTCCAACGGGTCGAATGGCAGCTCCTCCAGTGGGACGGGGACGGGCAGCAGCTCGAGCGAGATCGAGGTGATCGGCACCAACGGCTACGTCGTCAACGCCACCGTCGACGACACCCAGATCGGCCAGATCACCGACGGGGATCAGGTTGTCATCACGCCGACCGGCGCCTCGACGCCTGTCTACGGCACCGTCGGATCCATCAGCCTCGTCGGCAGCCAGAGCTCGAACGTGACCACCTTCCCGGTGGGGATCGATGTGACCGGCAGCCCATCTGGTCTCTACGCCGGTGCCTCGGCGAGCGTCAGCATCATCGTCAAGCAGCTGAACAACGTGACCGAGGTCCCGACAGCGGCCATCTCCTATGACTCCAGCGGGCAGGCGACCGTCACCGAGGTCGTCAACGGCGCCCACGTTGTCAAGGACGTGACAGTCGGAGCTGCGGAGAATGGTGAGACGCAGATCACGAGCGGGGTCACCGCGGGCGCCAAGGTCCTCGAGCGGCAGGTCAGGTTCACCGCCCCGGCCGGCGGGACCGGCGGGCTCTTGGGCGGGGGCGGCGCGAAGAACTTCCCGGGTGGCGGCGGTGGCGGCTTCCTCGGGCGCGGCCCTGCGGGCGGTGGCGGCCCCGTCACCTCCAACAGCTAAGGGCCCCTCGTGAACGTCACCCCACCCCAAGGCACCGCACCGGTCGAGCCTTCACGCGAGACCGTGATCGAGCTCGAGCGGGTCACGAAGGTCTATCGCACCGGGTCGATCTCGGTTGCGGCCCTTCGTGGCGTGAGCCTGTCGATCGACCTCGGCGAATACGTCGCCATCATCGGGCCGTCGGGGTCGGGCAAGTCGACGCTCATGCATATTCTCGGCTGCCTCGACGTCCCCACCTCGGGTCGGTACCACCTGGCCGGCGAGGACGTCAGCCATATGAGCGAGACCGCGCTGGCCGAGGTCCGCAATCGGCGCATCGGGTTCGTGTTCCAGCAGTTCAACCTGCTCTCCTCCATGACGGCATGGCAGAACGTCGAGCTCCCGCTCGCCTACGCCGGGGTGTCGCGCACCGAGCGCAAGGAGCGGGCGATGGAAGCGCTGGCACGCGTCGGCCTGGCCGGACGCGTCCATCACCGTCCGGGTGAGCTCTCGGGCGGCCAGCAACAGCGGGTCGCCGTGGCCCGCGCCCTCGTCACCGAGCCCGACCTCATCCTCGCCGACGAGCCGACCGGCAACCTCGACTCGGTCTCGGCGGCCGACGTGCTGCGCCTGATGGGCGAGCTCCACGAGACCGGGCGCACCCTCCTGCTGATCACCCACGACGCCGAAGTCGCGTCGGCGGCCAACCGGGTCGTGGGCATCCGCGACGGCCTGCTGACGGAGAACGACGCGCGCTTCGTCGAGAGCGTCCGGTGAGCTGGCTCGAGACGGTCCGCACCGGCGTGAACGGCGTGCGCAGCCACCGGCTGCGTTCCTTCCTGACGGTGCTCGGCATCCTCATCGGGATCGCCGGGGTGATCATCGCGGTCGGTCTCGGTGAGGGCGCCTCGAGCCAGGTCACGTCCGAGATCAACGCGCTCGGGTCGAACGTGCTCACCATCACCCCCGGGAGCTCGACGTCGAGCACCGGGATTCGCCAGGCCCTCGGTACCGCATCGACCCTGACCACGGCCGACGTCTCCGCCCTCTCCTCCCCCATCGACGCGCCCGACATCAAGGCGGTCGCCCCCATCACCTCGAGCACCGAAGAGCTGACCGCCGGCAGCGAGACGGCCACGACGAGCGTGCAGGGCACGACGCCCACCTGGTTGACCGTGCGGGGTCGCACCCTGGCCGAAGGGCGGTTCATCGACAACCAGGACGTGCAGGATCACGGCGCGGTGGCCGTCCTGGGAGCGACCACGGCCTCGGAGCTCTTCAGCCGCCAGGATCCCGTCGGTCAGATCGTCGACGTCAATGGCGTCCCGGTGACCGTCGTCGGCGTCCTGACCTCCACCGGCGCGTCGAGTTCGTCGTCGAGCACGAGCGACCCCGACGACGTCATGATCATCCCCTTCACCACGGGGGCCGAGCGCATCTTTGGTGGAACGTCGCGCAACTCGGTGAGCTCCATTGCCGTCCAGGCGCGCTCGTCGGCCGATCTCACCGGGGCGTACCAGGAGGCGGACCACCTGCTCCTCCAGCTCCACGGCATCACGAACCCCACGAACGCCGACTTCACCATCACGTCGGAGCAGTCGTTGATCGCCGCTAACACGTCGGTCGACCACACCCTGACGATCCTCCTCGGCGGCATCGCCGCCATCTCGCTCATCGTGGGTGGGATCGGCGTCATGAACATCATGCTGGTGTCGGTCACGGAGCGGATCCGCGAGATCGGATTGCGCAAGGCCCTCGGCGCCACGCCGCGCGTCATCCGCCGCCAGTTCCTCGTCGAGGCTTCCGTCCTCGGGCTGGTCGGCGGCGTCCTCGGCGTGGTGAGTGGCCTCCTCGGCGTGTTGTACCTCCCGGGCCTGATCGGTGACCCGATCTCCACGAGCCCGACGGCGGCGGTGGGGGCGCTCGCCATCGCGCTGGCCATCGGCGTCCTCTTCGGGGTCTACCCCGCCAGCCGGGCCGCGGCCCTCGCACCCATCGACGCCCTGCGCACCGAGTAAGGCCACCTCCCCCCGACCCGCATGCGCACCGCACAGCAGAGACAGAAAGAGGCAACAGCAAAATGACGACATCGACCGGCTCTCAGACCCGCGGCCGGGGTTGGGCGCGCCTGCTCGGTACCGGAGCTACCGCGCTCGTGGCTGCTGGCGCCGTTGCGTCGAGCGCGGGCGCCGCCGCGCCCGCCAACGCCCCGATCGCGGCGAGCGGCAGCGTGGCCGCGATGAGCGGATCGAGCATGGAGGTGCAGAGCCCCACCAACGGCCAGACCACCGTCAATTGGACGACGACGACCCAGTTCACCAAGACGGTGACGGAATCGGTGAGCTCAGTCACGGCCGGCGAGTGCGTGACGGCCACGGGAACCGCGTCGAAGAAGTCCAAGACCACGATCGCCGCACGCAGCCTCACGGTGAGCATGCCGAACAGCTCGGGCGCCTGCGCGGGGAGCGCGGGCACCCGGATCGGCACCGGCAACGGCCCGACGGGCGGAGGTGGCTTCGGGTTCCGCACCAGCGGCCCGGGCGGCAATGGCGCCGGGGCGAAGGCGACGGGCCCGAACTTTCCCGGCGGAGCCGGCGGCTCGAGCAATTCTCGCAAGCAGCTGGCGTCTCTCGCCGTCGCCTCCGGCAAGGTGACCTCGGTCAAGGGTTCGACCATCAGCGTGTCGGGCTACACGCTGTCCCCGGGGAGCTTGCCGCGACAGAGCGCGTCCACCAACAAGTCGACGGCCAAGCCCAAGACACCCGCCCGGCCGAAGACCGAGGCGCTCAAAGTCACGACGACGAGCTCAACGACCGCCACTGCGACCCAGGCCGCCGCGGCCACCGATCTGGCCGTCGGTGACTGTGTCAGCGCCTTCGGACCGGGGGCCACCAACGGCTCGGTGAGCGCGAGCACCATCCGGATCACCTCGACCGGCGGCGGCACCTGCACCGGCGGCCTCGGAGGTCCGGGCGGCGGCAGAGGCGGGTTCTTCGGGGGCGCACCGGGCGGTGGCAGTGCCTAGCGGACCGCGATCGGGCTGGGGCCGGACCGGCCACCGGCGCGCCGTCCTGATCGGGTCGCTCGCGTTCGCCCTCGTCGTCGGCGGCGGCGTCGCCGCCTGGGCGGAAGTGAGCGGGGGCAACGCGGGGTACCGGATGGCCACGGTCACCCGGGCCGACATCGGCACCGCCCTCACCGTCGTAGGCAACGTCGAGCCCGTGAGCGACGCGGCCGCCGCCTTCCAGGTCGGGGGCAAGGTCGCGACGGTTGACGTCACGCCCGGGACGGTGGTGACGGCCGGCGAGACGTTGGGCACGTTGGACACGACCGCGTTGAGCGAGACGGTGTCTTCGGCCCAATCCAGCCTGAACTCCGACGAGGCCAAGTTGGCCGAGGACGAGGCCAACGAGTCCAGCAGCGCGTCGTCACCCTCGGGCTCGAACAACGGCGCCAATTCGACGACGCCGTCGACCTCCACCACGACGACGTCGCCCGGGCGATCAGGGGGGACGCCGACCGGCGGCGGTCAGAGCGCGACGATCACCGCCGATCAGAACGTCCTGACCAAGGACCAGTCGACCCTGTCCCAGGCTCAGCAGCAAGAAGCGGCCGACCTGGCGCAGGCGCAGAGCGACTGCACGAGCGCCAACACCAGCACACCGACCGGGCAGGCGGCATGTGAGGCCGCGCTGCAGACGGTGTCCGCGGACGAGCAACAGGTCTCGAAGGATCAGTCGACGGTGTCGAAGGACGAGTCGACCCTCGCGCAGGCGCTCTCGGCCGCGTCGTCGGCGGGCGGGGATGCGACGGGGAACTCGGGCTCCTCGCCCACCGCGCACGCAGCCGCGTCCGACCCGACCGGCTCGACGGGGAACACGGGCAGCGGTGGTGGTGGCGGCACCGGCGGCACCGGGACGAGCCCGCGCAACGCCGGCACCTCGACCGGCTCGACCGGCTCGACCGGCTCCACGTCGGGCAACACCGACACACCCGAGCAGATCGCGTCGGACCAAGCCGCCATCGACACCGCAGAAGCCAACCTCACCGAGGCCCAGCAGTCCCTCAAAGAGGCGACGTTGACGAGCCCCATCAACGGCACGGTGGTGTCCGTGGCCATCGGCGCCGGCAGCACCGTGAGTGCGGGCTCCAGCACCGCCATCATCACCATCGTCGGGACGAAGTCCTACGAGGCGCAGGCCACCCTCGACAGTTCACAGATCCCCTCGGTCAAGGTCGGCCAGACGGCGACGGTGGAGGTGGACGGCGTCGACGGCAGCGTCCAGGGCACCGTGTCCCAGGTCGGGCCGGTCCAGTCGACGAGCTCGGGCTACAGCTATCCGGTCGTCGTGGCCCTGCCGGACTCGCTCTCCGGCCTGTATTCGGGCTCGACCGCGAATCTGACCATCTCGACCGGGACGGTCTCCAATGTCGTCGCCGTGCCCACCTCGGCGGTGCAGACGCTCGGATCGAGTTCGTACGTGATGGAGATCGTGAAGGGCCAACTGACGCGCAAGGACATCAAGGTCGGGATGGTGGGCGACGCCTATACCCAGGTCGACTCGGGGCTGAGCCTCGGCCAGAGCGTGGTCCTCGTCGATTACGCCGAGCCGGTGCCGTCCTCGAACACCAACACGACCAGTGGCCTCGGCGGCTTCCTCGGCGGAGGTGGCGGCGGGGGCGGGTTCTTCCCCGGTGGCGGCGTGTTCAACGTCCAACGCGTCGGCGGAGGCCCCGGCGCGAAGGGCGGCTGATCCGCCGCACCGACCCGCGCCTCGTCCCCCGCCTGAGCACTACGGTGGGCCGGGTGGCCCCGATCCGCCTCGATCAGGTGAATCTCATTGCGCGCGACGTCGAGGCCAGCCGCAACTTCTACGCCCGGCTCGGACTCGATTTCGGCGAGCGCGACCTCGTCTGGGCCGACCATCACGTCTCGGCGGTGCACGACGGGCGCGGGGGCATCGACCTCGACCTCGACAGCACCTCCTTCGTGCAGAAGTGGGACGCCGGTTGGCCCGGCGGCCCCGGTGTCGTGATCGGCTTCAAGGTCGAGACGCGCCAGGAGGTCGATGCCCTCGTCGCGGCCATGGCCGCCGACGGCGTGCCCGTCCAGCAGGAGCCCTTCGATGCGTTCTGGGGCGCCCGCTACGCGGTCGTCACCGATCCCGACGGCAACGGCGTCGGGATCATGAGCCCCATCGACCCGGCCACCCGGAGCGAGGCGCCGACACCGGCATGAGCGGGGGCGACGAGGCGATCGACGTGGTGATTGAGATCCCCACCGGGAGCCGCAACAAGTACGAGTACGACCACGAGCAGCACGTCATCAGGTTGGACCGCCGTCTCTTCACCGCCACCACGTATCCGGCGGACTACGGCTTCGTCCCCGATACCCTGCCCGGTGACGGCGACCCCCTCGACGTCCTCGTGCTGGTCGCCGACCCCACGTTCCCGGGCTGTGTCGTGCGGGTCCGCATCCTCGGTATGTTCTCCATGCGTGACGAGAAGGGTGTCGACGCGAAGCTCATCGCCGTGCTCGAGCACGACCCGCAGTGGGACGGCGCCGACGACATCGACGACGTACCCGAGCACCTCCGCAACGAGATCGCCCACTTCTTCAGCATCTACAAGGACCTCGAGCCACTGAAGTCGACCGAGGTCCAGGGATTTACCGGACGAAAGGCGGCGCTCGCCGAGCTCGCGGCCTGCAAGAAGGCCTTCCGGGCCGCCGAAGCCTGAGACCCGGTCCAGCCCAGGACCGCCAGCACACCGAGAGAGGACACGACCACATGTCATTCCCCCGCGAAGAGGTGAGCGCCACCATCGAGCGCTACCACGAGCTGCGCCGGCGCATCGACCAGGGCCTCGAGCCCAACGCGTTCGGCGCGCTGGCCGACTTCTACACCGACGACGCCGTCTACGTCGACGGCGCCTGGGGCCGGCTCGAGGGCAAGGAGACCATCGCGCGCTGGCTGGTCGACTCCATGCTGGGCATGGAGGACTGGAAATTCCCGATCGAATTCACGGCGATCGAAGGAAACGACATCGTCGTGAAGTGGACGCAGATCATGCCGCGTGCGAAGGCCGACGGGACCCCGTACCGCCAATCCGCGTACTCCCGCCTGGTTTACGCCGGCAACGGCAAGTTCTCCTACGAGGAGGACAACTACAACATGGCCCACGTGCTCGAGGACGTTGAGGCGAGCGGGTGGCAGCCGCGCGGCGGTGAGATGAACTTCCCACCGGCCCACCCGGACCGGAACTTCGACATCCCAGGGGCAGAAAGGCCCTGGTAACTAGGGCGTCGCTCCGGTCGACCCGGAGTTCCCGAAGCCGGGGAACCCTCCCCCGCCGAACGGATTCGTGCTCCCGCCTGTCCCGCCGGTCGACTGTTGCTGTTGCGACTGCGCCTGGCTCCCCAGCGTGGCCGAGGTCGTCCGCTTGCTGTTGCCGACGTAGTAGGTGATGCTCATCGTCTGCCCGGCCTTCGCGTTTTGCACGATCTTCTGCAGGTCCTCGGACGAGGTGATGTTGGTCCCGTTGATGGTGACGATGACGTCGCCTTGGACGAGCCCGGCCTTCGCCGCCGGTGAGCCGGAGACGACGCTGAGGACAACGGCGCCTGAGGTGGGCGTGAAGCCGTACTGCTGGCGCAAGGCGGGCGTCAGGGTCGTGATGTCCACCCCGAGGTAGCCGCCTCCGTTACCCGTCTGGCCGCCCTTCTGGAGCTCCGGCAACGCAGCGGCGACCTGCGCGGTCGGGATGGCAAAGCCGATGTTCTGGGAGTTCGTGCCGTCGCTCGAGGTGCCGGCGACCGCGGTGTTCATCCCGATGACTTGCCCGGCGGTGTCGATGAGCGGGCCACCGGAGTTGCCCGCGTTGATGGCGGCATCGGTCTGGATCATGTTCTGCAGCGTCTCGGTCTGTGTGCCGATGCCGCCGGCCGTGACGGTGCGTCCCAGCGCCGACACGATCCCCTGAGTCACCGTGGGCGTCCCGGCCGAGAGCCCCAGGGCGTTGCCGATGGCGACGACCGAATCACCGACGACGGCCTTGGACGAGTCGCCGAAGGTCACGGTCGGGAGGTTCGAGGCGTTGTTGATCTTGAGCAGCGCCATGTCCTTGGTCTGGTCGTATCCGATCAGCGTCGCCGGCAGCGGTTTGGTTTGCCCGTATTCGGTCACGGTGATCGAGCCGGAGTTGCTGCCCTCGCTGTAGATCTCGATCACGTGGTTGTTGGTGATGACCTCTCCGCTCGAGGTAAGGATCATGCCGGTGCCCTCGTCCTCGTTGCCGTTCGACTTGACGTCGATCGACACGACGGCGTTGATGACCTTGTCAACCAGCTGCGGGATGGTGACGTTGCCGCTCAGGACCGCGGCGCCGGGCGAGGCGTTGCTCTCGTGGATGACGGCGTTGCCGGTGTCGTTGTTGGAATTGTTGTCCGCCAGCGCGGTGACCCCGGCGCCGATGCCGCCGCCGATGATGGCCGCCACGACCGCCACCGGAAGCCAGGCGCGGAAGCGCCCCAGCGCCTTGGTGGTGCCCGGAGGTGGTGGGGGCGCGCTGCCCGGCATGGTCGGGTCGGCCGGCGCCGGGTAGCTGAACGGGGTCGGCGGCGCGGTGGTGCCGAGGGGCGGCGTCGATCCGGTTGGCGCGCCGGGGGGCGGAGGCGACCACGCGGGAGGCGCGTAGTTCGGCGGCGACTCCGGCGCGGCCGACTCCGGCGCGGGTGCGCCCGGCGCCCCGACCTCGGTGGGCGGAGCCGCCGTCTCCGGTGACGTGGTCGTCTCGGCTGGCTCCGCAGTCGAAGATGCCGGCGGGCTCTCTGGTGTGTCGGGGCCACCGGTCGCCCCGGGCTCCGCCGGTGGTGTCGCGTCGCCGGGCGCGCCGGCAGTGGGCGCAGGCTCTCGCGGCTCGGTGTCCTCACTCATGTGGAATCCTCCTGAAGGGGAACGGGTCCGTCACACGCACTGCGCTGGCTGGTCGCCCGTCCCGGGGGTTCCCGCCCTCCCGTGGACGTCCTCCCCCCCATGTTACGAGATGCCCGTCCGCGCCCGGCATCGGGTGCCTGTGCCGGGCGCGGTAGCGTGTCCGCCGCATGTCACGCCGCATCGACATTGAACTGACGAGCCAGTCCGGGGACGGTGCTTGGACCTGGCGCGCCGCGGGGGCACGCCAGCCCAAGGGCACGGTCGACGCGGCGCTGGTGCCACCCGGAGAGAAGGTCGGGTCGGTGCTGCGCGCGGACGTGGAGATCGGCCTGGAAGGCATGGAGATCCTGGCCCTGACGGCTGCGAAGGCTCCTCGCTCTCCCGAGAAGACCGACGGCCGCATCGAGGTGCGCGGCACCCCGAAGCGTGCACCTGACGTTTCGGTGATCCTGGCGCCGGGATCCTCCAAGCGCCGGCGCGACGACGGCGACGACCACCGTGACCGCCGCGACCGGCGCAGCCGGGATGGCGGCGACCGCGGGCCACGCGAGGATCGGGGCGAACGGGGCGAGCGCCCCTCCGGTGGGAGCGGGCCACGCCGGCCCGGCGCCCGGCGACCCGGCGAGCGCGACGGCCGGCCGGCCCGTGGCGAGCGTCCGGCCGTGCCCACCTCCACGGTGCACCGCAACGCCATGCTGGGCGCATTGCGCCCCGAGCAGGTCCCCGTGGCCGAGCAGCTGCTCAGGGGCGGCCTGCAAGCCGTGCGCCAGGCCATCGAGACCCAGAACACCGCGTCCAAGGCGGCCGGGAAGCCCCCTGTTGCGGCCGACGCCCTCCTGTCGATGGCCGACGAGCTCCTGCCCACCGTCCGCCTCGCCGACTGGAAGGACCGTGCCTCGGTGGCGCAGAGCTCGGGCAAGGACTACCGCCTGCGGGAGCTCCGCGCGGTCGTCGCGGCGTCGCGCACGCTGAACCTCGACGAAGAGGGCCGCGCCCTGGCGAAGTCGCTGCACGAGTCGCTCGACCAGCGCACCACGGCCCTGCGCGAGGAATGGCTGGCCCGCATCACCAACGCCCTGAACGACGGACGGGTGCAGCAGGCCATCGAGGCCTCCATCCGCGCACCCGAGCCCGGCACCCGCTGCCCGGCCGAGCTGGCCGTGCGGCTCGCCGCCGCGGCCGGCGAGGCCCTCTCGGCCGACAAGGCGCCCGAGGAGTGGATGCAGCTGCTCGACGCCGTCGTCGCCTCACCGGTGCGCCGCAACGTGAAGCCGGCCGGCATCCCCGATGACGAGGTCGCCCGTCAGGCCGCCCGCCACGCCGCCGGCGCCGTGCCGGCGCTGGCCAAGTTGCTCGGGCTCCGCATCCCGCCGCCTCCACCGCGCCGGGTCGACAGCGAGCGCCGTTTCAGCCCAACCGGCGGCTGAGCGTCAAGAGGCGCGCCGTGAATCCGGACGCCTCGAGCCGCTGCTTGGTCGAGCGGTCACCCGGCAGCGCCAGCGCGTCGACCTCTGCGCACCCGGCCCCCGCACACCAGGCAACCGCTGCCTCCATGAGCGACGTCCCGACGCCCACGGCGCGGGCCGCCGTCTCCACGTAGCAGCACTCGATCCGGCCGCGCCGCCCACCCGCCGCCGCGGTCGCCACGACACCGAGGACGCCCACGACGGCCCCCTCGAACTCGCCGACGAAGAGGGCGGCTCCTTCGGTCCCTGCGGCACCTTCGGGGTCACCGCGCCAGCGGGTCAGCAGGTCGTCGGTCGTCGATGCGCCGATGAGCGCCGGCCCACCCCGCATCGAGCCGGCGTGGGCCAGCGCCTCGCCCACCAGGTGGGCACACACGGCGTGGTCTGCGTCGCCCGCCGGACGCGCCAGCTCCACGGCCGCTCAGCCGGAGGACGCCTCGGCCGTCCCCGGCTCGAGGAGCTGGCCGGCGCGGTTCAAGATGGTGCGGCGGTTGCGGGTCGCGGCCTCGTAGCGCTGGACGGCCCGCAGTTCGTCGGGCCCCAGGCTCTCCAGCCGTCGGACGACCTGTGACGCGCTGAGCGTGTCGTAGTCGGCCAACGCCGCACCGACCGTGGCCGTGTCGGCAGCGTCGGGTCCCAGACGCTCGGTCGTCGTCGCGGCGACCGGTCCGCCCTCCGCCGGTTCGTCGGGCGTCACCGCTCCGGTGCCGTTGGCGCCGCGCACAAGCCCGTCCAGCCGCTCGGACATCCGGCGCTGCACCCGGCCGACCACATACTCGCCGGCCACGCGGGCATTGCTGATCTCCATTTCCACCCGGCCCCGTCCCTTGCCGATCAGGCCCGGTAGGTCCTCCATCACCGTGACGGCGACCCCGACCGGGGCGAAGAGGCAGGCATCGAGCGTGCGGCGCAAGCTTCCCTGGGCCGCGGTGCCATCGGCGCCCGTCTCGTCGGACAGGTTGTCGTCAGACACAGTCCCGGCAGAGCATCTTCTTCTTGTCCGCCAGCTGGCTGGGGTGCTTGACCAAGAAGCACGAGCGACAGACGAATTCGTCGGGCTGCTTGGGCAGGACCCGTTCGTTGCCCTCGGTCTTGTCCTCTTGGTCCGTCGCCTCCTCGTCCTCCGGCTCGTCCTCGACGACCAGGCGCTCCTTCAGGATCACATCGAGGCTGGCCTCGACGTCCTCGTCGTCGGGCTCCTCCTCTTCCTCCTCCTCGTCGCCTTCGCCGGAGCGCTCGACGACGGCGGCCGGTGAGGGGGTCAGGATCTCTTCGGACTCCTCTTCCTCCTCTTCGTCGAGGTCGGCGATGTCGTCATCGTCGTCCTGGCCGATGGCGTCATCGTCCTCGATCTCCTCGAGCACGTCGTCGTCGTCGACGTCGAGTTCCCCCTCTGCGAGGTCGCCCTCTTCCTCCGCGTCGGGGCTCTCGGCCTCGATCTCTTCGGCCTTGCCCTTCTTCTTGGTCGCCATTTGCCGCCGGAGCATAGACGGTCCGAGCGACCGTTCAATCGCCGTGCGCGCGCTCCCCGCTCGGGGCCGTCAGGTCGTCGGCAGGCCGTTGTGGAGGGGTTTCGGGCGGGCAAGCCCTGGGGTCTTTGGCGCCATCTCGCAGGCCCGGAGTCGCCAGGCAAGCAACACGTTCTCTACTCGACCCCCAGGGCCTACCGCCGCCTCTCACAGCACATCCCCCCCTAACCGCATCAGCTGTTCCCTGGTGCAGTGTCCATGGGGCGTCGGGGACTGGGGGTACATTACGCAAGTCGGGGGTGGGCGCGTCAAGAAGTTCTTATGGCCTGCCACCAGGGACTACGCGGTTACCTCCTGGTCAATGCGTTGCAGATTTTTCCGACCGGCGACGCTCGGCCCGGCGCTCGGATTCGAGCCGTTCCAGGTCGGTCGCCCCGTGGTCGACAAAGCTCATCGCTTCGGCGAGGGCGCGGTGCCCGGCGATCTCGGCAATCGACCGGTGCATCTGCTGTGCCACCCTCCGGTACGCCGGGTGGCCCTGGGTACCGGAGCGGAGCTCCACGAGGTGCATCGCCTCGCGCGCGTTGAGCTGCATCACGTAGCGGATGCGATGGGCCAGCGCGACCGCGTACGACGCCTGTTCGGGAAAGTCCGGGAGGAGCGACCAGTACAGGTCCTCGGCGCGCGAGATGGTCTCGTCGTATCGCTCCCCGAGACCGGCGTCCGCGACGAGGTCGGGCATGTCGTAGCCGAGCGCGACGCCGAGACGCTGCCATTCGATCGTCAACATGCGATGCCGCTGCAGGTCGCGGAACGCGCCGTAGTCGGTGACGAGCTCGAAGCGGTAGTCGGTGCGCTCGAACGCTCGCCCGGGTCGGTGGCGGCGGTTCCGGCGGTCGCCGACGTAGGCCCGCAGCAGCGCGACGCGTGCGTCCTGACCGAGCTGGCGGACCCGCCGGGCGGCCTCGTGTTCCGAGCACTCGAGGTAGGAGAAGCAGGCCGCCACCAGGACCTTCTCCTCGCCATCGGGATCGAAGTCCAGGAGCGTCACCTCCTCGACGGTGTCGTCTGGGACCCCGCCGGGTTCGGGGACGGGCCCGTTGAGCTCGGGCCAGAGCCGGTCGACCAACCGGGCCGTCTGCTCGCGGGTGGAGGCCATGTAGGTGGACCACTCTCCCCCGCGCTCGGCTACGTCGACGCGTTGAAGGAACGAGGGGATCACCTTGCGCAACTCGATCAACATCAATTCCGCGTACGACCGCGCTTCGGGGAGGGGGTGGGCGCGCATGCGCAGCAGCAGCTGCTCATAGGACTGTCCGGTCCCGTAGATGCCGATGTTCGACAGCGACGCGGCGGGGAGCAGGCCGCGCAGCGCGTCGAGCGACTTCGCACGCGTCGCCTGTCGGTAGACGAAGTCGCTGTCCCCCGCCTGTTGGGGAAAGCGGTCGGCCACCCGCGCCTGCATGACCGGCAACAACTCGCCGTAGGTGTCGAACACCCGGTCCATCTCTCCCACGTAGCGGGCGCCGTGGGATGAGTCGAGCAACTCCGGCGGGCGGAAGTAGCGGTATTGGCCGTTTTCGAGCCGCTGGTTGTACGCGATGTAGCGCGTCGACTGCTCGAGGTACGCCATGAGGCGGCCCCACTCGAGCACCTTGGACAGCACGTTGGATGCTTGCTCGCAGGCCAGGTGCACGCCGCCCAATTGGGCAACCGAATCGTCGCCGTACTCGACGAACACCCGCTCGTAGAGCTGCTCCGCCCGGGCCAGCCCGACCGTGGCGTCGACGGAGGCGTCACCGGAGACGTCGAGGTCACCGACGAACTCGTCGAGGAAGAGCCGGCGCAGGTTCTTGGGCGAGCGCGAGTAGCGGGCGAACAGGGCTCCCTTGACCACTTCGGGCAGGTTGACCAGGGCGAACACCGGCAGATCGAGGTTGGTGACGTACCGCCGGAGGACCGTCTCCTCGTCCGGGGTGAAGCGCTCTTCGGAGTAGGGGAACATGCCCGACCAACCATAGGACGAGGGTGGCGCGACGGTCGCGGATGGGTCGGGGGTGGGTCAGACGGTGGGCAGCCCGCCCGCCACGACGCCCCGCACGAGCAGGTTCACGGCCTCCCGGGCGGCCGCCGCCACCTGCGCATCGGCTGCCGTGTGCGAGACCTGCTGGGCCAGGTCGGCCACCGATTTCATGGTCCGCACGAAGTCCCCGGGGGCGAGCTCTCCGACGTCGCGGCTCGCGACGCCGATCGCCACGGCCAGGGAGGCACCGCGGGCCCACGAGGCCACGGCGGTGGACAGTCCGGGGGCCGGCTGGCGGGTCCGCGGCACGCCCTGGTCCTCCTCGATGGCCCTGATCCGCTCCGCCACCTCCAAGAGGGCCGCACAGCGAGCGGCGAGGTCCGCCGTGCGCTTGTCGCCCAGCCGATCCTGGAGTGGGCCGCGCTTCTTGCCCCGGCGAGGCCCGTGCTGGGGGCCCGCCACCCGACGTGCCCGGCGCGGCTCGAACACCACGGTGGACAGCACGCCGGCCACGACGGCGGGCTCCGCCCCGGCCAAGAGGTCGCTGCGCAGGGCCTCGGCGATCAGGAGGTCGCATTCGTGGTAGATCCGCGACAGCTGCCGGCCCTCCGGCGTCAACGCCCAGCCCTCGACGTACCCCATCTTCTCCAACACGCCGAGGCGGCGGTCGAGCTGGCCGGTCAGCGAATCCGGTGTCCGCGCCTGCCACTGGGCGAAGGAGCGCCGCAAGACGGCGTGCGCCTTGTCACGGTCGAAGCGCCCCACCAGGTTGACCGCCAGGTTGTAGGTCGGCCGGAACGCCGAGCGCAGGTCCGGGGGTGGCGCCGCGGCCACCCGGGCGACCTCGGAGAATTCGATTTCGCTCGACCACGACACGACGGCGTGCCCCTCCTCGTCGAGACCGCGGCGGCCGGCCCGCCCGGTCAGCTGGAGGTACTCGCCCGAGGTCAGGGTGGACCGCCCCGTGCCTCCGTACTTGGTGAATCGCTCGATCACCACGGACCGGGCCGGCATGTTGATGCCGAGCGACAGGGTCTCGGTGGCGAACACGACCTTCAACAGTCCGGCCTCGAAGCACTCCTCCACCGTCTCTCGGAAGAGTGGCACCAGGCCCGCGTGGTGGGCGGCGAGTCCGCGTTCGAGTCCCTCGAGCCACTCGTCGTAGCCGAGCACGCTCAGGTCCTCGTCGGCGAGCGGCTCGACGCGGCGCTCGGCGATCTCCCTGATGGCGACGCGCTCGTGCGCGTCGGTGAGGCGCACGCCGTCACGCATGAGCTGGCGCACGGCGTCGTCGCACGCGGCGCGGCTGAAGATGAACACGATGGCCGGCAGCATCTCGAGCTGGCCGAGTTCGTCCACCATCTCGGTCCGCAGGGGCGGGCGGTACGGCAGGCGCGGCCCGCGTCCACGCGACTGCCAATGGGCGGGTCGGCCTCCCCGCAGCGCCCGGCGGACGGCCTGGTCGATCCGGAGCCCTTCGCCGCCCGGCCGCCCGTTGTGCCCGAACAACGGCAGCATCAGATTTCGATCGTCCTCGCGGCGGTGCACCGCAAAGTGGTGCCGCAGCACGATCGGCCGCTCCCGTTCGACGATGACGGCCGTGTCACCCCGGACCGACCGCAGCCAACTCCCCAATTCGCCGGCGTTGTTCACGGTCGCCGAGAGGCAGACGAAGCGGACCTCGGGGGGTGACATCACCAGGACCTCCTCCCAGACGCCGCCCCGGTAGGGGTCCTGAATGAAATGGACCTCGTCGAGCACCACCGTGTGAAGGCCCTCGAGCAGGTCGGAGCCGGCGAGGAGCATGTTGCGCAGCACCTCGGTGGTCATCACGACGACCGGGGCCCGGGGTCGCACGGTGGTGTCCCCGGTCAGCAGCCCCACGTGGTCCGCGCCGTAGGCGGCGACCAGTTCGCCGTACTTCTGGTTGGAGAGCGCCTTGAGCGGCGTGGTGTAGAAGGCCTTGCCCCGTGCCGCCAAGGCGCGGCGGACCGCGTACGCCGCCACCAGCGTCTTCCCCGAGCCGGTGGGCGCCGAGACGAGCACCGAGTGCCCCGCGTCGAGGGCGGCGAACGCGTCGCGTTGAAAGTCGTCGAGTGCGAACGGCAGGTCGGCCTCGAACTCCGACGCCCCGGCCGTCTCCTGGACGGGCCACGGGAACGCGGTCAACGTCCGAGCAGCTTCCCGATGCCGATGGAGACGAAGTAGAAGACCGTGAGGGGGATGGCGAGGGCGAACATGGAGAACGGGTCCGAGCTCGGCGTGAAGACCGCGGCCAGCACCACGATGATGATGACGGCCCAACGCCACGATTTGAGCAGGCGCGCCGGCGTCACCACGTGCGCGAGTTCCAGGGAGACGAGGACGACCGGGAACTCGAACGTGAGCCCGAAGATCGTCATCATCAACAGGATGAGCCCGAGATAGGCGATGGGGTCGTAGATGGCTTGCAGGTTTGGCCCACCGACCGACTTCAGCCAACCGAGGGCGTGCGGCAAGGTGATGTAGGCCGTGGCCGCACCGGCCAGGAAGAGGGCGAAGGCGCTGAGGACGAACGGGATGGCGTAGCGACGCTCCGACGCCTTGAGCCCAGGCGTCACGAAGCGCCAGATCTGGAACAAGATGATGGGCGACGAGAGCACCAGGCCGCCGAACAGCGCGATCTTCACCCGCAGGGACAGCCCGTCGAGCGGCGAAGTGACGAACAGGTTGCACGTGTTGCCGGAACGAACGATGTAGGAGTGATGCGGCCCTGACGTCGCGACCACGGTGCACAGCGGACGCAACAGGAAGGTCAGGATCGGTTCGTACAGGAACACGGCGACCGTGGCGGCCACGAGGAAGGCGACGACCGAGATGATCACGCGGCGGCGGAGCTCGCCCAGGTGCTCCCCCAGGGTCATGTTGTCCGGCGTCGGCCTCTGCTTGCGCTTGGCCGTGAAGGGGAGCGTCACCATGGTTGCGTCAGTTCAGCGTGGGGTCGGCCGGGATCGCGACCTCGGTCGGCTGCGGGGCGACGGCGGACCGGCCGTTCGTCGCGGGCGGCGCGGTCTCGTGCCCGCCCGCCGGGGCGGGCCGCGACACGGCCGTCCCGGATGCGCCGGCGCCGGCGCCGCCCGCGACGTCCCCCGTCCCGTTCGCGGTGACGACGGGAGGCTGGAAGGACCCGTCCGGGGCCTCCGCTCCTGTTCCCTCTGCGCCCCCGGCGCCCTCTGCGCCCTCTGCGCCCTCTGCGGCACCTGCGGCCTCCCCCGCCTCGCTCTCCTCCTCGGGGGCCATGGAGGACAGGTGGTTCAACAGCGCCGAGGGTGAACGGGCCAGGCGGGCGATCTCGGAGGTCGGCGGCAGGTCCGGCATGGTGCTGCGCACCTCCGATTCCATCCGGTGCCGGAACTCGTTGAAGGTGCGCCAGGCCCCCCCGACCTGGCGGGCGAATTGGGGCAGCTTGTCGGGCCCGAGCAGGATGATTGCGACCACGCCGATCACGATCAGCTTGCCGGGGTCGAGGTTGAACATGTGCCCTCACTCTACGGTGCGGCCCCTCGCCTCAGATGGCGAGAGCGGCTCAGAGCGACTGGATGAGACGCTCCACCCGCTCGTCGTGTGACTTGAAGGGGTCTTTCAGCAGGACCGTCCGCTGGGCCTGGTCGTTGAGCTTCAGGTGGACCCAGTCGACGGTGAAGTCCCGCCGCCGCTCCTTGGCCCGCTTCACGAACGCACCCCGCAGCCGGGCCCGGGTCGTCTCGGGGGGCTTCGTCATGGCCTCGGTGATGGCGTCGTCGGTGCAGGTACGTTCCATCTCGTCGCGCTGCTGCAACTTGTAGAAGAGCCCGCGGCTGCGGTCGACGTCGTGGTACATGAGGTCGATCATCGCCACCTTGGGGTGTGACAGCGAGACGTCGTGGCGCCGGCGCATGTGCTCGACCAGGCGGTACTTCGCCACCCAGTCGCACTCGCGCCACAACGACGTCGGGTCGGCCTCGAGGCCCTTCAGGCAGTACTCCCACATGTCGAGCGCGCGGTCTTCCTCGGGCGACAGGCCGCGCCGCTCGCGGAACTTGAGCGCCCGCTCCAGGTACTCGATCTGGATGTCCAGCGCCCGCATCTCGCGCCCGTTGGCCAACCGCACCCGGCGCTGGCAGGTGATGTCGTGGCTGATCTCGCGGATGGCCCGGATGGGATTCTCCAAGGTGAGGTCGCGCAGCACGGTCGAGGAGTCCTCGAGCATCGCCAACAGGATCGACGTCGTGCCGATCTTCAGGAACGTGGCGTACTCGCTCATGTTGGAGTCCCCCACGATCACGTGGAGGCGGCGGAAGCGCTCGGCGTCGGCGTGGGGCTCGTCGCGGGTGTTGATGATCGGCCGGCTCCGGGTGGTCGCCGACGAGACGCCCTCCCAGATGTGCTCGGCCCTCTGACTGAGACAGAACACCGCACCGCGCGCCGTCTGAAGCACCTTGCCCGCCCCGGCGTAGATCTGGCGCGAGACGAGGAAGGGGATGAGTACCTCGGTGTAGCGGTTGAACTCGTCGTTGCGCTCGGTCAGGTAGTTCTCGTGGCAGCCGTAGGAGTTGCCCACCGAGTCGGTGTTGTTCTTGAAGAGGTAGACCTCGCCCCGGATGCCCTCCTCGCGCAGCCGCGCCTGCGCACCGGTGACGAGCTGCGCCAGGATCCACTCCCCCGCCTTGTCGTGGACGACGACGTCGCTGATCTTGTCGCACTCGGGGGTGGCGTACTCGGGATGGCTCCCCACGTCGAGGTACAGCCGGGCGCCGTTCTCCAAGAAGACGTTGGACGAGCGGCCCCACGACACGACGCGGCGGAAGAGGTAGCGCGCCACCTCGTCGGGGCTCAGGCGGCGTTGCCCGCGCAGGGTGAACGTCACCCCGTACTCGTTCTCGACCCCGAAGATGCGCCGTTCCACGGTTCAACCGTAGTGCTGGCCTATGCCAGCAGTCGGGCCAGTTCCTCTTCGTCGAGGCGCCGGAAGGTCCGCCGCCCGTTTCCCCGGCTCAGGATGGCGGTCTCCAGGTCACCCGCACCCGGGGTGCGGTCGGGGCCCGCCAGCGCGGCGGTCGCCGCCTTGATCGCGGCCGCCAGGTCCCAGTCGGCCTGCCAGGCCGCCGCCATCCGCTCGGTGATCGTCTCGGCGTCGCCACCCAGCACGGCGAAGCGGTCCTGGTCGGTGATCGTGCCCTCGTAGGCGATGTGGTACAGCTGCTTCTCGGACTCCCCGAGCTCGGCCACGAGGACCTCGACCTCGAGCGGCTTCATCTCGTGGGTGAACACGTTGCCGAGATATTGCGCGTACAGGTTCGCCAGCGACCGGGCGTCGACGTCCTCACGGCTGAAGGCGAATCCCTTGGTGTCCGCGTGGCGGATCCCCGCCACGCGGAGTTGGTCGTACTCGTTGTACTTGCCCACCCCGCCGAACGCGATCCGGTCGTAGATCTCGCTGATCTTGTGCAGGGAGCGCGAGGGGTTCTCGGCCACCATCGCGATGCCCTGGTCGTAGGTGGTGGCGACGAGGGAGCGGCCCCGGGCGATGCCCTTCTGGGCGTACTCGGCCCGGTCCTTCATGACCTGCTCGGGCGCCACGTAGTACGGCATGCTCATCGCGCACGCTCCGCCTGCAGCCGGGTCATGAGCGTGCCGAAGCGCTCGGCCACGTCGTCCTCGGGCTCCTCGCGGTAGCCCTGGGCATCCACCACGGCGACGATCGGGTAGATGCGCCGGATCGGGTCGGGGCCGCCGGTGGCCGAGTCCTCGTCGGCGGCGTCCCACAGGGCGCGGATGGCCAGGTCAAGGCCCTCTTCGAGGGGGAGGCCGGCGCGCCACCCGAGCTTGACCGTGTTGCGGGCGTCGCGCCCCCCAGACCCGGTGGCCTGGAAGTCGATGTCCTCGTAGTGGCCGCCGGTGACGTCGTAATTGAAGATGCGGCCGGTGCCGCGCATGGTGTCGAAGCCGGCGAAGAGCGGCACCACGGCCAGGCCCTGCATGGCCATCGGCAGGTTGGTGCGCACCATCTGGGCCAGCTGGTTCGCCTTGCCCTCGAGCGACAGCGTCGAGCCCTCGACCTTCTCGTAGTGCTCGAGCTGGACCTGGAACAGCCGGACCATCTCCATGGCCATGCCGGCCGAACCGGCGATCGCCACGGCGGAGTACCGGTCCGCCGGAAAGACCTTCTCCATGGCGTGGTGGGCGATGATGTTGCCCGCCGTGGCGCGGCGGTCACCGGCCATGACGACGCCGTCGGCCACCCGCAACGCCACCACGGTGGTCCCGTGCGGCACCTGCAGCGAATGGTCGTGCACCGAGCCGAGTCTCTCGGGCCGCTCGGCCGTCAGCCGCAGGAGGCCGACGAAGTCAGGACCCGGATCGCGCTCCGGGGGAAAGAGAGGAAGGGCCACCGGGGGCTACTGCCCACCCTTTTGCACGTAGTTGCGGACGAACTCCTCTGCGTTGTCCTCGAGCACCTCGTCGATCTCGTCGAGCAGGTCGTCGAGCTCGGCCTTGATCTTCTCGCCCCGCTCCGACGTGGCCGGGGCGGCCTCTTCGACCTCGACGTCGGTGGCCTCGGTCGTCCGAGCCCCCGATCCCTTGCGCTTCTGTTCCTGTTCTGCCATCGCCAGTCCTCTTCGAAGTTTCGCCTAGGAGTTGAGCCTATTGAGCAGATCCGCCGGCCCTGTGCTTTGCGCCAGGAGATCGCGGGTGTGCTCGGCCGTCCCCTTTAGGGGGTCCATCATAGGGACGCGCCGCAAGGGATCGGTGCCGATGTCGAACACGAGTGAATCCCAGTTGGCGGTGACCACCGCATCGGGCCAGCGCGCCAGGCACTTGCCGCGGAACCACGCCCGCGTCCCGCTTGGCGGTTCGGCCACGGCCCTCGTGACCTGGGCCGGGTCCACCAGCGTGCGCATGTCGAGGCGCCGGTAGACGGATTTCTCGGGTCGGAGGTCGTGGTATTGCAACGCCAGTGCCGCCACCCGCGGGTCCTTCCAGCCGCACGAGTGCCGGTCCATGTAGGCCAAGAGGAGCTCGCGCTTGGCCACCCAATCGAGGGTGTCGGACAGCGAGGACGGATCCGACTCCAGGCCCCCCAAGACGGTCTCCCAGTGCTCCATGACGAGGGCTCCCACGGTCCCGTCGTCGCCCAGAGAGGTCAACCCGTACTCCTCGGCGTACTTGCGCGCCGCGCCGAACAGCTCCCATTGCAGCTCGAGGGCGGTCGCCGTCGAGCCGTCGGTCAGCGCCAAGGGCCGCGACAGGGACAGGTCCGCCGACACCTGGTGCAGCGCGCGCACCGGGTCGGACAACGACAGGTCCCGCGTGGGTCCCGCCTCGTCCTCGACCATGGACAGCACGATCGCCGTCGTCCCCACCTTGAGCAGCGTCGCGATCTCCGACAGGTTGGCGTCGCCGACGATCACGTGGAGGCGCCGGAACCGCTTGGGGTCGGCGTGCGGCTCGTCGCGGGTGTTCACGATCGGGCGCTTCAGCGTCGTCTCCAGCCCGACGATCTCCTCGAAGAACTCGGCTCGCTGCGAGATCTGGTACTCGACGCTCTCCGCATCGAGCGCCGGCGTCTCCACCCCGACCTTGCCCGAGCCGGTGTAGAGCGTCCGCGACACGAAGTGCGGGACCACGCCGTCGATCACCCGGGCGAACGCCACCGCCCGATCCATCATGTAGTTCTCGTGGCAGCCGTAAGAGTTGCCCTTGCCGTCCGAGTTGTTCTTGTGCACGACGGGGGCCGGCTGGTCAGGGATCCGCAGCGCGGCCGCCGTCATCGAACGGCGCAGGATCTCCTCGCCGGCCTTGTCGTAGAGCAGGCACTCCAACGGCGTGAGGCACTCGGGGCTCGAGTACTCCGGATGCGCGTGGTCCACGTAGAACCGGGCCCCGTTCGTGAGCACGGTGTTGGCGAGGTGCGTCTCGACCATCGGCGCCAGGGAGCCCTCCCGCGCGAACCCCCGCGCGTCGTTGCCCGGGGTCTCGTCCTCGAAGTCCCAGCCGATCTGCTGCTCCACGTCGGCCGCGTACGCGTTCACCAGGACCGACGACGCGGCGATGGGGTTCTGCTCGGGACCCGGCGAATGGATCCCGTACTCCGTCTCGATGCCGCAGACCTTCGTGGTGGCCACGGTGCGACCCTAACCGTCTAGAGGTACTGTCCGGTGCCCACTCGTTCGATCGAGCGGCCGCCCGTCACCTCCCGGTCCTCGGTGAGGAGCGTACGGACATACACGATGCGCTCGCCCTTCTTGCCCGAGATCCGCGCCCAGTCGTCCGGGTTGGTGGTGTTGGGGAGGTCCTCGTTCTCCTTGTACTCCTGGCGGATCGACTCCACCATGTCGGAGGTCCGGATGCCGCCGGTCTCACCGGCGATGACCCGCTTGACGGCCAGCTTCTTCGCCCGCCGCACGATGTTCTCAATCATGGCCCCGGACGCGAAGTCGCGGTAGTAGAGGATCTCCTTGTCGCCGTTCTGGTAAGTCACCTCGAGGAAGCGGTTCTCGTCGTCCTCGCGGTACATCTCGATCACGGTCTGCTCGATCATCGCTTGCACCGCCTTGGCCGGGTCGCCCCCGCCCAACCGCTGCACCTCGTCGACGTCGAGCGGCACCTCCGTCGTCAGATACCGGCTGAAGATCTGCCCGGCCGCGTCCTCGTTCGGGCGCTCGATCTTGATCTTCACGTCGAGGCGACCGGGGCGGAGGATGGCCGGGTCGATCAGGTCCTCGCGGTTGGAGGCGCCGATGACGATGACGTCGCGCAACGACTCGACCCCGTCGATCTCGGCCAGCAGCTGCGGGACGATCGTCGACTCCATGTCCGAGCTGATCCCGGTCCCCCGGGTTCGGAACAGCGACTCCATCTCGTCGAAGAACACGATGACCGGCATGCCCTCGTCGGCCTTTTCCCGCGCCCGCTGGAACACCTGGCGGATCTGGCGCTCGGTCTCGCCGACGTACTTGTTCAGCAGCTCGGGCCCCTTGATGTTGAGGAAGAAGCTCCGCACGTTGTCGTTGCCGGTCTTCTCCGCCACCTTCTTGGCCAACGAGTTGGCGACCGCCTTGGCGATCAGCGTCTTGCCGCACCCGGGCGGGCCGTACAAGAGGATCCCCTTGGGCGCCGGCAGCAGGTAGTCGGCGAAGAGCTCGCGGTGCATGTAGGGCAGCTCGACGGCGTCGGTGATCGCCTCGATCTGGGTGTCGAGCCCGCCGACGTCGGCGTAGGTGATGTCGGGCACCTCTTCGAGGACGAGCTCCTCGCTCTCGAGCTTGGGCAGCTTCTCAATCAGCAGCTGCGTCCGCACGTCGAGCAGCAGGGAATCGCCGGCCCGCAACCGCACGCCGAGCATCTCCTCGGACAGCTCGGCCACCCGCTCCTCGTCCGCCCGCGCGTAGATGATGCAGCGCCGGCGGTCGTCGAGCACTTCCTTGAGCGTCACCACCTCGCCGGCCAGCTCGCCGTCGCGCACGAGCACGACGTTGAGGCTCTCGTTCAGGACGACCTCGTTGCCCTTCTTGATCTGGCCGGGGTCGATGTCGGGGTGCAGGCTCACGCGCATCTTGCGCCCGGACGAGAAGACGTCGACCGTGCCGTCCTCGTTGACCCCGAGGAAGGTGCCGTAGGCAGCCGGCGGCTGGGTGAGCTTCTCGACCTCCTCGCGCAGCGCGGCCAGTTGCTCCTTGGCCTGCTGGAGGGTGAAGGTCAGCTTCTCGTTCTGCGACGTCGCCTGCGCCAGCTGGCCCTTGGACTCGAGCAGCCGCTCCTCGAGCGCCTGCACCCGGCCTGGGCTCTCCTGCAGACGGCGGCGGAGCGCGTGGATCTCATCCTCGGCGTCGGCCAGCTCGGCCCGCATGGCCTCGAGCTGAGCTGCGGCTTCGTCAGGAGTTGCCGTCACTCGCTTCACCCTAGCCCTCGCTTCGGGCGGTTTTGCCGGCAACTTCCGTGCGATCTGGATGAACCGGGCGGGCCACTCCGGACAGGTAGGCTAAGAGAGGTTTCCGCTGCCAGATTGACGGCGCGCGGGAGGCCTCACTACGGTCCACCTGGCCCGTCGGGCGGTGACGACGAGGGTCGACAAAGGAAAGAGACAGGTACATGAAGGTCTGGATCGACCAGGATCTCTGCACGGGGGACGGGCTGTGCGAGGAGATCGCGCCTGCGGTCTTCACCCTTCTCGACGACGGCTTGGCGTACGTGAAGGAAGGCGACAGCATCAAGAACGACCCGGGTGGCTCGGGCGGCATGGCCGCCGTGCCCGGCGACCTCGAGGACGCCGTCGTCGAGGCCTCCGAGGAGTGCCCCGGCGAGTGCATCTTCATCGAGCGCGACTAGCTCCACTCCCCCGCTTGCCAGGCCGGCCCTTTTCGGGTGTGGCCGCCGCCCCGCTCCGCCCCCCGCCGAACCGGCGGCCGGACCCCTTTCGCTACTGCCGCTCGGCCGCGCCCGGCGTCTCGTCCGTCTCGTCGGCCGCGTCCGCCTCTTCGGTCTCTTCGGTCTCGTCACCGGCCGTCGCCGCGAAGCGCACTCCGGCTCCCGCCTCGATGCGGCGTGCGGTCGTGAGAAAGCCGGTGTGCCCAACCATCCGGTGATCGGGCCGGACCGAGCGGGCCTCGACGTGCCAGGTGCGGCGGATGATCTCCTGCGTCTCGGCCAGACCGAACGGGGCGTCGGGGTCGTCGAGGGCCTGACGGAGCAAGGCTGTCTGGTTGATGGTCGGCAGGTAGGCCAGCAGGATGCCGCCCGGGCGGAGTGCCGCGCCCGCGGCTGCCACCACCTTGTGCGGCTCGGGCATGTCCAGCAGGATCCGATCGAGGTCGCGCTCGTCGATCCCCTGCGTCACGTCGCGGATCTCGACCCGATACGAAGGGTCCGGGCCGAGCGCGCCGACCACGTTCGCCGTCGCCCGCTCGGCGAAGTCCTCACGCAGTTCGTAGCCGACGATCGACGCCCCGGCGCGCAGGACCGTCATGGAGAGGGCGCCCGACCCCACCCCGGCCTCGAGCACCCGCTGTCCCGGCCCGATGTCGGCCGCGATGAGGATCGCACCGAGGTCCTTGGGGTAGATGACCTGCGCGCCACGCGGCATCTTCAACACCACGTCGCTCAACGTCGGCCGCAGCACGAGGAACGCGCGCCCCGTCGAACCGGTGATGGTCCGTCCTTCGCAGCTGCCGATCAGGTCGTCGTGCGCCACGACGCCCGCGTGCGTGTGGAAGGTGGCGCCGGGCACCAGCGTGATGAGGTACCGCCGATCCTTGGGGTCGACGAGGAGGACGCGCTCCCCCGCCGCCAAGGAGCCGGGCACGACCGTCAGGCTTCGACGGCGGCGGGCGCTGCCTTGGGGTCGCGCACGGTGATCAGCACCTGCTCACCCGGAGCGACGGTGACGTTCGACACCACGTTGGTGCGGTCGTTCAGCACGCGTCGCAAGAAGAAGGTCGCGCCCGCCAGGAGGAACCAGTACCAATTGCCGCCCAGCCCCCGGCGCACCCCGGCGCGCAAGAAGCGCCGCAGGAGGACGTCCACGTCAGAGGCGCCTGATCTCGACGACGGCTGAACGCGCCCGGCCGCGACGGCGGCCGGCGAGGAAGGCCAGCGCAATCACCACGATGGCGAAGGCCCCCGCGACGGCCAGTCCACGCGGGGCGGCCGCGCGCACCGTCGCCTCCCCCTCGCCCATCACCTGCGCGTAGGCCGCCTGCAGGTCGTCGCGAGTGATCAGCCGTCCGTTGCTCCCGGCCTTGGTCGTCGTTCCCGGCATCAGCTCGCTCCCTCCAATGTCTCGTGTTCCTGGGCCTCTCGCCGTGCCACGACCTCGGGCAGCTTGGCCTTGCCCGGTCCGGCGGTGATCCGCCAGACGGCCACGCCGATCACGGCCAGCCCGAGCACGAAGACCGCAGCGTAGGGCACCCAGGACCAGTTGCCGGTCAAGGCGGCCCCCGTCTCGGTCTGGAGCAGGCGCAGCACGCCGAGCAGGATCAGCAAGAGGCCGAAGGCGAGGAAGAACGATCCGGCGATCCCCATGTAGAGGAACCGCCCCAGGCCCTTCAGGGGCTGGATCGTCTCCTGCTTGATGTAGTCGACCGTCAGCTGGAACGCATCGTCGCCGGCGTGCCGCAGCCCGTGGCTGCCGTTGTCAGACCGTGGTGTCATGTGGCGGACAATCCTTGTGCCTGGGCGGACGCAGCGCAACAACCCTGAGCGCGCGTCATTCTCGCTCCTTGTACACATAGGTGGACGAAGCCCGGGCCACCAGTCGTGCGGCGTCGTCGTCGCCCGGGTGCGGACGTGCCACGACGCTCGCCTCCACGAAGGCGACGCGGCGGCCGCCGGACACCACCTCCGCCGTGCACTCGAGCTCCGCTCCCGGGTGCACGGCGCCGAGGAAGCTGATCTTCATCTCGGCGTTGGAACAGAAGACCTTGCGCCCCTCGGCGTAGGTCACGGCCGCCGCGCCCATGGCCGAATCGGCGAAGGCGCCCAGGAAGCCCCCTTGCATGATCCCGGCCGGATTGGCGAAGCGTTCGTCCGCCTTCATGCGCCAGATCGTCCGCCCCCGCGTCGCCTTGTCCACGCAGGTCATGCCCAAGGTGAGGTCGCTGTTTGGGGGCACCTGCATGCGGGAAGCCATGAAGGATGAATAGTAGGTGACGCCCCTGCCAGCGGGCGTGGAGGGACGGTTAGGGTGACCACGTGACGGTGCAGACATCTCCTCCGGTGGTGCAGGACCCCAGGCTGGTCGAGCTCGGCATCAACGTCGTCCGTGGCATCGCCATGGACGCGCCGGAGGCGGCCCATTCGGGCCACCCCGGGACGGCCATGGCGCTCGCTCCGCTGGCGCACGTCCTGTGGACCCGCATCATGAACTACGACCCGCAGGACCCCGCGTGGCCCGACCGCGACCGCTTCGTGCTCTCGAACGGGCACGCGTGCATCTTGCAGTACGCGATGTTGCATCTCACGGGCTACGACCTGTCGCTCGACGACCTGCGCCGGTTCCGCCAGTGGGGCAGCCGCACTCCGGGCCACCCCGAGATGCACCACACCGCCGGCATCGAGGTCACGACCGGGCCCTTGGGTCAGGGCTTCGCCAATTCGGTGGGCATGGCACTGGCCGAGCGCTGGCTCCGGGCCACGTTCGGGCCGGACGTGTGCGACCACCACACCTACGTGATCCTGGGCGACGGCTGCATGATGGAAGGCGTCTCGCACGAAGCGGCGTCGCTCGCCGGCCACCTGGGACTCGGTCACCTGGTGGCATTCTACGACGACAACCACATCACGATCGACGGCCCGACCGAGTTGGCCTACAACGATGACGCCGTCGAGCGCTTCGAGGCCTACGGTTGGCGCGTCCACAACCTCGGTGAGATCGCCAACGACGTGGATGCCCTGGAGGTGGCCATCCGCGAGGCGCTCGAGTACCCGGCCGACACTCCGGACGCCAAGCCGAACCTGCTGGTGCTGCGGAGCCACATCGGCTGGCCGTCGCCGCACTTCACCGACAGCGCCAAGGCGCACGGCGACCCCTTCGGCCCGGACGAGATCCGGCTCACCAAAGAGCTCCTCGAGCTCCCGGCGGACCAGACGTTCTGGGTTCCCGACGAGGTGCGTGACTTCTACGGGCAGCAGGTCACCCGCGGCGCGCAGGCGCACGCCGAGTGGAGCGCGCGTTTCGAGGGGTGGAGGGGCGACCGCGCCATGTGGGACGCCGCCCACGCCGGGCACGGCCTGCCCGGCTTTGCCGACGCGCTCCCGACGTTCGACGCGGGCACGCAGCTGGCGACGCGGCACGCGCTGAACCAGGTCATCGACGCCAGTGCCGGGCGGATCCCCGGCCTCTTGGCGGGCTCGGCCGACCTGACCGGCAACAACGGGGTCAAGGTGAAGGACGCCGAGATCCAGTCGAAGCAGTCCCCCGGCGGGATCCAAGTGCACTACGGCATCCGCGAGCACGGGATGGGCTCGGTCATGAACGGCCTGGCGGCGCACAAGGGCGTGCTGCCGGTCGGCGGGACCTTCTTCGTGTTCTCGGACTACATGCGTCCGTCCGTGCGGCTCGCCGCGCTCGAAGAGGCCCACGTGATCTATTCGTGGACGCACGACTCCGTCGGGTTGGGCCAGGACGGGCCGACCCACCAACCGATCGAGCACCTGGCCTCGCTCCGGGCCATGCCCGGCCTGAGCCTCATCCGGCCGGCCGACGCCAACGAGACCGCGCAGGCCTGGAGGCTGGCCGTCGAGGCCAACGGCCCGGTCGGCCTGTGCCTCAGCCGCCAGAACATCCCGGTGCTCGCGGAGACGGCCGCCCGGGCCGCCGACGGCGTCGCCCGCGGGGCGTACGTCCTGACCGATCCCGACGGCGGTGCTGCCGACATCGTCCTCGTCGGCACCGGCAGCGAGGTCCAGCACTGCGTGGGCGCGGCGGCGACGCTGGCCGCCGAGGGCGTCAAGGCCCGCGTCGTCTCGTTCCCGAGCTGGGACCGCTTCGAGCAGCAGCCCGGCGACTACCGCGCCAGCGTGTTCCCGGCGGGGGTGCCGGTGCTCAGCATCGAGGCCGGCGCGACGTTCGGTTGGGAGCGCTACGCCGACGACGCCATCGGCATCGACCACTTCGGCGCGTCGGCACCGGGGGACGTGGTCATGGAGAAGTTCGGCTTCACCGCGGAGCACGTGGTCGAGCGGGCCCGCGCGCTGCTGGCGGGTCGCGCCGGCTGACGTCGCACCCCATGACGACGAGCACGAGCCACAACCGACAAGGAAGGGAGTTGTCCCGATGACCCGACTCCAGGACCTCTACGACATCGGCGGCCAGAGCCCCTGGCTCGACAACCTGCGCCGCGACTGGATCCAAGGGGGCCAGTTGTCCGAGTGGCTGGCGCTCGGCGTGCGCGGCATCACGTCCAACCCGACCATCTTGGCCAAGGCGATCTCGGGCCAGGACACCTACGACGATCAATTCCGGACGCTCATGAAGGACCAAACCGTCGAGTCGGCCTATTGGGAGATGGCGATCACCGACATCAACGACGCCCTCGCCATGCTCCGGCCGCTCTACGACGACAGCGACCACGAGGACGGCTTCGTCTCGCTGGAGGTCTCCCCCGCCCAGGCGCACGACACCGGCGCCACGGTCACGACCGCCCGGCGGCTGCACGAGCAGATCGCGCAGCCGAATCTCTTGGTCAAGATCCCGGCGACGAAGGAAGGTGTGCCGGCGATCGAGACGATGATCGGCGAGGGCCGCAGCATCAACGTCACCCTGATCTTCGGGCTTGACCGCTACGACGAGGTGATGGAGGCCTACCTGCGCGGCCTCGAGGCCCTCGTGGCCACCGGGCGCGAGGGCCAGCTGGCGCACGTGGCCAGCGTGGCCTCCTTCTTCGTCAGCCGGGTCGATACCGAGGTGGACCGCCGGCTGGAGACTCTGGCCGGGGGGGAAAAGGGCGACGCCGCCATTCTGGGCCTGCGGGGTACCGCCGCGGTCGCCCAGGCCCAAACGGCCTACCAACACTTCCATCGCACCTTCGCCGGCGACCGCTGGGAGGCGCTGCGCGAGAAGGGCGCGCGCGTGCAGCGCCCTCTGTGGGCCTCGACGTCGACGAAGAACCCCGGCTACTCGGACCTCCTCTACGTCAACGAGCTCATCGGGCCCGCAACGGTGAACACCATGCCCGAGGGCACGCTGCAGGCTTTCGAGGATCACGGGGCGCTGCACCGCACTGTCGACGCCGACCCCGACGGCGCCGCCCAGGCGCTGGCGAACCTGGCCGAGGCGGGCGTGGACATGCTCGACGTGGAGCAGACGCTCGAGGACGAGGGCGTGCACTCCTTCGCCAAGTCGTTCGACGAGCTGCTGCAGTCGCTGACCGACAAAGCCGCTACGTTCTGATTCACCGGGCAGTTCGCAACCGAGAGGAGCGCGCATGAGGATCGGCATGATCGGCCTGGGCAAGATGGGCGCCAACATGACCGAGCGCCTGCTGAAGGGTGGGCACGAGGTGGTGGCCTACGACCTCAGCGCGGACGCGCTGAAGCAGGCCGCCGCGAAGGGCGCCGAGACCGCGACCACGCTGGCCGAGCTGGCCCAGAAGCTCAGCCCCCCGCGGGCCGCCTGGGTGATGGTGCCGGCCGGGAAGCCGACCAACGAGACGATCGATGCGCTGGCGGAGCTCTTCGAGGCGGGCGACGTCATCGTCGACGGGGGCAACTCCAATTTCAAGGAGGCCGAGCCCATCGCGGAGCGGCTGCAGAAGAAGGGCGTCGGCTTCGTCGACGCCGGGACGTCGGGCGGCGTATGGGGCCTGACCGAGGGCTACTGCCTCATGGTCGGCGGCACCAAGGAGTCGGTGGCCGTCGTGGAGCCGGCGTTCCTGGCGCTGGCGCCGGAGGGCGGCTACGCGCACGTGGGCCCGGTCGGCGCCGGGCACTTCGTGAAGATGGTCCACAACGGGATCGAGTACGGGATCATGCAGGCCTACGGCGAAGGCTTCGCGGTGATGTCGAAGGCCGGCGAGTTCCACCTCGACCTGCACGAGATCGCGTCGATCTGGCGCTACGGGTCGGTCGTGCGCAGCTGGCTGCTCGACCTCGCCGAGCGGGCCCTGCGCCCCGACGCGGGGTTCGCCGGCATCGCGCCGGTGGCGGTGGACTCGGGCGAGGGTCGCTGGACCGCGCTCGAGGCAATCGACCGCGGCGTGCCGGCGCCGGTCATCGCGACGTCGCTCTTCACCCGCTTCGCCTCGCAGGACAAGGACTCCTTCGGCCTCAAGATGGTCGCCGCGCTGCGTAACCAGTTCGGCGGCCACGCGGTGACACTCGAGTCCGGCCAGCAGGGCTTGGAGACCGAGACCCCGACCCCCTGAGCTCGATGATCACCCCGGTCGAAGACGTCACCCGCGCCTTCGCGGCCGCCGTGGTCGAGGCGTTCGCGGCCCGGCCCGGCCCGCGCTTCGCGCTCGTGCTCTCGGGTGGGCCGACGGCCCGCGCCTGCTACGAGGTGCTGGCCGGGACCCCGGGGGTCGACTGGAGCGTGGTCGACGTCTACGTGGGAGACGAACGCGTCGTGGCGCCCGACGACGACGATGCCAACCAGCGGCTCATCCGCGAGGCGCTGCTGGACCGGGTGGGCCCGGTGGGCTCGTTCCAGCCGATGCAGACCGAACTGCCCGTCGACGAGTGCGTCGCCGCCTACCAGCGCGTCATGAGCGACCTGGTCACCGGCGCGGGCATCGACGTCATCCATCTCGGGATGGGGCCCGACGGTCACACGGCATCCCTCTTCCCCGGCGCGCCGACCCTCGAGGCGGGCCCGAGCGAACTGGTGGCGGCGACGGAGGACCCGAACGGCGTCAACCCCCACCCGCGCCTCACCCTCACCCTCCCGGTCATCAATTCGGCGCGCCTGGCCATCTTCACCGTGGCCGGCGCGTCCAAGGCCGGCGCCGTCGCCGCCCTGCAGCGCGGGGACGACCTCCCGGCCGCCCGCGTCCATGCCGGGCGCATGCTCTGGCTGGTCGATGGTCCGGCCCGCGGCGTTGCCCCCTAGATTGGCCCTCGTGCTCTCCGACGCCGAGCTTCTCTCCACGCCGCTGCCCGAGCTCACCGCCTTGGCCCGCGTCGTGCGCGACGGTGCCCACGGCCGGCGGGTGACCTACTCCCCCAAGGTCTTCATCCCCTTGACCATGCTGTGCCGCGACCGCTGCGGCTACTGCACGTTCGCCAAGGCACCGGCCCGGCTCGAATCGCCGTACCTCACGCCCGACGAAGTGCTCTCGGTGGCGCGGGCGGGCCGGGCGGCGGGCTGCCACGAGGCCCTCTTCACCCTGGGCGAGCGGCCCGAGCTCCGCTACCCCCTCGCGGCGGAATGGCTGGCCGCGCACGGGTACGCCTCGACCGTCGACTACCTGGTTGCCATGTGCCGCCTCGTGGTCTCCGAGACGGGGCTGCTGCCGCACGCCAACGCAGGAGCGCTGTACGCCGAAGAGCTGGCCGCGCTGCGGCCGGTGACGGCCAGCCAAGGCATGATGCTCGAGTCGATGGCGTCGGGGCTGGCCGCGCATCGAGGCGCGCCCGACAAGGAGCCGGCCCGGCGCCTGGCCACGCTCGAGGCGGCGGGCGAGCTGGCCATTCCGTTCACGACGGGGATCCTCGTCGGTATCGGCGACATGCGGCAGGACCAGCTGGCGGCGCTGCGGGCGATCGCGGCGGCCCACCATCGGCACGGCCACGTCCAAGAGGTGATCGTGCAGAACTTCTTGCCCAAGCCGGGTACCGCCATGTTCAAGGCCGCCCCGTGCCCCGAGGACGACCTCGTGTGGGCCATCGCCGCCGCCCGCCTGGTGCTGCCGCCCGAGGTCCACGTGCAGGCACCGCCCAACCTCTCCGACGACCTCGAGCCGCTGGTCGACGCGGGCATCGACGACTGGGGCGGGGTGTCACCCGTGACCGCCGACCACGTGAACCCCGAACGGGCCTGGCCCGCGCTCGAGGTGCTGCGGGCGTCGACCGAAGCGGCGGGGCACACGCTCGCACCGCGGCTGACGATCTATCCGACCTTCGCGCTGAACCCGGCTCGCTGGCTCGACGAGGCGATGCGCTTCGGTGTGCTCGACGCATCCGACGCCGAGGGGTTGGCCCGCGACGCGCGCTGGTGCTCGGGCGGCGAGGAGGCCCCGCCGGCGTTGCTCGACGGCCCGGAGCCGGGCCCGCTCAGCGTCGGGAACGGGGCACGCGTCCGGTCGGGCGGCGGCGCGGTGGCCGAGGTCCTCGCCGGGGTCGCCCTCGGACAGGAGGTCGGAGTCCCCGAGATCGTCACGTTGTTCGGTGCCCGCGGCCCCGAGGTGCGCCAGGTGGCCGAGGTGGCGGACGACCTCCGCCGTCGCATCGCAGGCGACGCCGTGACCTACGTGTACAACCGCAACATCAACTACACGAACGTGTGCACGTTCAAGTGCCGCTTCTGTGCCTTTTCCAAGGGCCCGCTCTCCCTGAACCTGCGGGGGAAGCCGTACCTGCTCGAGCTCGACGAGATCACCCAGCGCGTGGCGGAGGCCGAGGCCGAGGGCGCGACCGAGGTGTGCCTCCAGGGCGGGATCCACCCGAACTTCGACGGCGACTACTACGTCCACGTGCTCGAGGCGGTGCGGGCGGCGTCGACGAGCATCCACATCCACGCGTTCACGGCGCTCGAGGTGACCGAGGGGGCGCGGCGCTCCGAGGTGCCGCTGGCCGAGTACCTGACCCGCCTGCGCGAGGCGGGCCTCAAGACGCTGCCCGGCACGGCGGCGGAGATCCTCGACGACGAGGTGCGGGCGGTCCTGTGCCCCGACAAGATCACGACCGAGGAGTGGCTCGAGGCGCACCGCACGGCGCACGCGGTCGGGCTGCGCTCGAACGTGACGATCATGTTCGGCTCGATCGAGCAGCCGGTGAGCTGGGCGCGTCACATCGTGGCCACCCGGTCGCTCCAGCGCGAGACGGGCGGCTTCACCGAATTCGTGCCGCTGCCCTTCGTGCACATGGCCACCCCGATCTACCTCCAGCGCCGGGCCCGGCGGGGCCCCACGTTCCGCGAGGCGCTCCTGATGCACGCGGTCGGGCGGATCGCCTACGCGGGGGACATCGACAACATCCAGGTGAGCTGGGTGAAGATGGGCGCCGAGGGATCCCGCCAGATGCTGCGGGCCGGCGTGAACGACCTCGGCGGCACCCTGATGGACGAGAACATCTCGCGCGCGGCCGGGGCGCGCCACGGGCAGCGCATGGGCGTCGAGGAGCTCGAGGCCATCGTGATGCCGCTCGGTCGGCCGTTGGTCCAGCGATCAACCCTGTACGCGCTGGCCGGGGCCTCGGCGGGCGCGTGAGCGGGGAGGACGAGCCGCTCGCCGAGACCGACGTGGTCGCTCCGACGCCCGAGATCGACGAGGCGACGCGGGAGCGGGCCTCCGCCGCCCTCTTCGAGAATCGAGCGCTCTCCCCCGCCCAGGAGCGTGAGCTCGAGGCCATGATCGCCTCGCTCGACGACATGGCGCGCGAGGGCACCTCGGTGGGCGACCTCAAGATCGCCAATGCCGCACTCGGCGAGATGGCCGAGGCGTTCCGGGTTTTCCGGCCCTACCGCCACATCCGCAAGATCACGATGTTCGGCTCGGCGCGGACGAAGCCCGAGGACCCCGTCTACATCCTCGCCCGCGACCTGGCGGCGTCCCTCGCCGCATCCGGCTGGATGGTGGTGACCGGTGCGGGGCCCGGGATCATGGCGGCCGGGCTCGAGGGGGCGGGACGCGAGCACGCGTTCGGGGTCAACATCCGCCTGCCCCACGAGGAGTCGGCCAACCCCTTCATCGCGCAGGACCCCAAGCTGGTCGAGATGCGGTACTTCTTCACCCGCAAGCTGATGCTGATCAAGGAGTCCCACGCCTACGCCATCCTGCCGGGCGGCTTCGGCACCCAGGACGAGGCCTTCGAGCTCCTGACGCTGCTGCAGACGGGCAAGGCCGAGCCGGCGCCGGTGGTGATGGTGGAGACGCCGGGCGGCACCTACTGGCACGGCTGGCTCCGCTTCTTGGAACAAGAAGCCATCGCGGCCGGATGGGTCTCGCCGGAGGACCGTGCCCTCTTCAAGGTGACCAACACCATGGAGGAGGCCAGTGCGGAGGTCCTCGGCTTCTACCGCAACTACCACTCGTGCCGTTGGGTCGGCGACCTGCTGGTGCTCCGGGTGCAGGTGGCGCCGAGCAAGGCAGAGCTCGCCGACCTCAACAAGCGCTTCGGTGACATCGTGCTCCGGGGCAGCATCCGCACGGCGGGCCCCTTTCCGCCCGAGCGCAACGACCACCCTGAGCTGCCGCGGCTGGCCTTCCGCTTCGACCGCTTCCACTACGCCCGGCTGCGCATGCTCATCGACGGCATCAACGAGTGCACGGGGTGAGCCGGCCTTGCCGTTGCGATCCTCGGGTCGACCACTGACCGCATAGGGGCCTTCCGGCGCGTGCGTATGGAAACCGCGCACCCACGTCACTTCGCATTCGCCCTTCAGATGCGCACCACTGCCGCATAGGCACCTCGACCCGTCCCCCCCAACGGTGTTCGCACCGCCGGGGAGGCCTCAGGGCTCGCCGATCGGCGCCCGCACCAAGGTGGTGTAGACGTGGCCCTCCGGTGACGGCCGCGACGACACGAGATCGATCGCCGGGACCGGGAACGAGGCCTCGAACGGGATCCCCGCCATCTCCCCCAGGGCGGCGACGCCGAGCCGGCGTCCCCTGGACCGCGCCAGCGTCAGATGCCCATTGAACGAGGGCTCCGGCTCGGCCGGCTCGGGCACGAAGGGCAGCGTCGCCGCCCGCACCGCCGTGGCGAGGCCGTCGAGGCCGGACGCCGGCAGGTGCAGTACCCGGACGCCCGTGAACCAGCCGGTCCCGGGCCCGATCCGACATTCCACGGGCTTGGGATAGGCCGCCGCGCCCGCGGTCAACGCCTCGCCCAGTGGCGCAACTGCGTCCTCGACGACCTCACCCAGGAAGCGCAGCGTCACGTGCCAGCGCGCCGGCCCGACGAACCGCAAACCCTTGGAGCGGCCCAGCTCCAGTTCCAGGCCGGCCAGGCGGTGGCGCGTCTCGTCGTCCGGCCACACCGCCACGAAGAGGCGCACGCGCTCGGACGGCGGTCAGGCGCCGTCGTCGAGAGGTTCGCGACGGGAGCCGGAGCCCTCGAGCAGCGCAGTGACGGAGCGCTCGAGCGCCCGCCGGGCCTTGAGGATGCGCCGCTCTTCGGCCAATGCGTCGCCCGTCTCCTCGGAGTCGGGGTCGCCTGCCGAGGCGCGGCTGAGCGCATCGAGGGCCATGTCGCCGAGTTCCTCGAGGATGCCCCCGAGCCGCTCGGCCATGCGCTCCATGGCCTCGCTCGGGCCGCTCACTTGGGCAGTGGCGTGCTCTGCACCTCGTAGTCGCCTTCGGCGTAGGCGGCCCGCATGACCTTCTTGTCGAACTTGCCCACGCTCGTCTTGGGTATCTCGCTGATGAAGGTCCACTGGTCGGGCAACCACCATCGCGGCACGCGGCCGCCGAGGAAGTCGACCAGGTCAGAGGGCGCGGGAGAGCGGCCGGGCTTCGGCACCACCGCCACGAGCGGACGCTCCGACCACTTCGGGTCCGGGATGGCGATGACGGCGGCCTCGAAGACGTCGGGGTGGGCCATCACCGCGTTCTCGAGCTCCACCGAGGAGATCCATTCGCCACCGGACTTGATGACGTCCTTGGTGCGGTCCGAGATGGTCATGTAGCCCTGGCGGTCGACCGTGCCGACGTCGCCCGTGCACAGCCACCCGTCGTGGAACTTCCCCGGGTCCTCGTCCTTGTAGTACGAGCCGGTGACCCAGGGCCCGCGGATCTCGAACTCGCCAATGGACTGGCCGTCGTTCGGCAGTACCGTGCCGTCCTCGGCCACCACGCGCACCTCGACGCCGCCGACGATACGGCCGGCCTTGACCTTGTAGTACATGTCGTCGTGGCCGTCCTGCTTGCGCGCCGGCGGCAGCCCGAAGGCGGCTAGCGGGCTGGTCTCGGTCATGCCCCAGCCCTGGATGATCGTCACGCCGAACCGGTTCTCGAACGCCTCGATGAGCGACTGCGGCACGGCGGCGCCGCCTGCGGTGATGGCGCGCACGGTCGAGAAGTCGATCGGCGTGTCGAGCGCGAGCAGGCCGTTCCAAATGGTCGGGACCCCGCAGGCGAGCGTGGGGTGGTGCTCGTTGATCACGTCCGCGAGTTGCTGCCCCATGAGGAACATCTGCGGCATGATCATGTCGGTGCCGGCCATCCAGGCGCCGTAGGGCGTGCCCCACGCCATGGCGTGGAACATGGGCACGATGACCAGGATGCGGTCGCCCTCGGTCATCCCGACGGACGAGGCAGCCTGCTCGGCCATGGTGTGCAACCAGATCGAACGGTGCGAGTACACCACGCCCTTGGGGCTGCCCGTGGTGCCGCTCGTGTAACACATGGCGGCGGCCGACCGTTCGTCGAGCTCGGGCCACTCGAAGCCGGCCTCTTCGGCGGCCACGATGCGCTCGTAGGAGAGGGTCTCGCCGAGGGCGGACGTGTCCCCCTCCCCCACCACGATGATCGTCTCGACTGTCTTGAGGTCGTCCTTTATCCCGGCCAGCAGGGGGACGACTGAGGCGTCGACGATGATGACGCGGTCTTCGGCGTGGTTGATGACGTAGGCCAGCTGGTCAGCCGGCAGGCGGATGTTGAGGGTGTGGAGGACCGCCCCCATGCACGGGATGGCCAGGTAGGCCTCGAGGTGGCCCTGGTTGTTCCAGCAGAACGTGCCGACGCGATCGCCGGGCTGGACGCCGAGCCGGGTCAGCGCTGCCGCCAGTTTCTGCGCGCGCTCGGCCACCTCGTTGAAGCTGGCCGAGCGGTACCCCCCGGCCTCGACCGTGACGACGGTGCTGTCCCCGTGCACCTGTTGCCCGTGCCGGAGAATGTCGGCGACCAGGAGCGGGGCATCCTGCATGGTGCTGTTCATGGCCCAAGTATGGCGGCCGTGCCCTGGTCGTGCCCACGGCGCTCCGGCGCCGCCCGTCACGCCAAGCGACGCGGAGACCCGCGGGTCGCGAGGAGCTCCCACGTCGCGCCGGACGGCGACCGTTCAGTCCCGTGGCCGGACCGAGCCGTGAGGGACGCAATCCGAGGAAACAGGCGTGAGGGGCGTCGCCGCGGCCGGCATCGCCCTGGCGCTCGGCGTGGGCGTCGTGGGCATGGCGGTCGTGGCGTCCGCGGTGTCCTTCCTCGGGGGCGCCGGCGAGCCCGCCGCCAGCCCGGCGGCCACGTCGAAGGTCCCGCCCGCCATGCTCGCCCTCTACCAGGACGCCGCCGCGACGTGTCCGGGCCTGCCGTGGACGGTGCTCGCGGCGATCGGGACGGTGGAGTCCGACAACGGATTGTCGGACCTCCCCGGCGTGCACGGCGGTGCCAACGCCGCCGGGGCAGAGGGCCCGATGCAGTTCGAGCCGGCGACCTTCGCCGAGTACTCCCTGCCGGTTCCGCCGGGCGGGGCCAAGCCGCCGAGCCCGTACGACCCGACCGACGCCGTGTACGCGGCGTCGCGGCTGCTGTGCACCAACGGGGCATCGGGCGGCGCGAACATCCCCCGGGCGATCTACGCCTACAACCATTCGGACTCCTACGTGCAGCAGGTGTTGGCGCTGGCGCAGACGTACGCCGGCGGTGGCACCGGTGCCGTGGACGCGTCGGCCACCTCGGGCGCCGGCGCCGGCGCTGTCGCGGTGCAGTGGGCGCTGGCGCAGATCGGGACGCCGTATGTCTGGGGCGGCGAGACGCCGGGGGTCGGCTTCGACTGTTCGGGCCTGGTCCAGGCGGCCTATGCCGTCGCGGGGCTTGCGCTGCCGCGGGTGGCCCAGGACCAGTTCGACGCGACGCCCAAGCTCGGCCCGGCGACCACGCTCGCGCCGGGCGACCTCGTCTTCTTCGGATCCGGACCCTCGGGCATCGACCATGTCGGCCTCTACGTCGGCGCGGTCAACGGGCAGACCGTCATGGTCGACGCCCCCTACACGGGGGCCGACGTCCGGGCCGAGGCTTTTCCGGCCACCGTGGGTGCGCCGTTCGGGAGCCTCGTCTTCGTCGGTGCGACGAGGCCCTGATCGGCACGCGTTACATCGGGGCGAGAGGTAATCGTCGCACGATGGACCCTGTTCGAGGGCGGCCCAACCGGGCCGGTGGCTGCGCTCGAGCAGAGGTCGGGCCAGCGGAACCAGCCGCACGGTGTCCGGGGGTCATGGTGAAGTCGCCCAGGGGATCGCTCGCTCGTCCCTTCGCGCGCGGAGGTCTGGTCCGACAACGGCGGACAGGACCGCTTCGCTTGCCTCTACTCCGGCCCGTTCGTCCCATCACACCGGTATGTCGTGACGCGATGATATCGTAGAGCGATGCGTGTGACGGATGCCGACTACGAGGATCTGCTGATGCTGCGGACCGGATTGCGACGCTTCCTGCGCTGGAGCGAACAGCAGGCGGAGGAGGCGGGGTTGACGCCCGCGCAGCACCAACTGCTGCTCGCCATCAGGGGTCACGCGGATCCGCGCGGACCCACGATCGGTGAGCTGGCCGACTACCTGCTGCTCCGGCACCACAGCGCCGTCGGCCTGATCGACCGGGCGGACGCCGCGGGACTCGTCGAACGGGTCCGCGATCCCGACGACCACCGCGTGGTGCGGCTCCGGCTGACGACCAGGGGCAGCAAACGCCTGGAGGCGCTGTCCGCACAGCACCTCGAAGAGTTGCAGCGCCTCGCGCTCAAGCTCCCGAGTGCCTGGCGTGGACTGATGCCGAGCCAGCCGCTGCACGGCCTCTCCGCCCCCTGAGCCGGCCGGACCGCCCCCACGCCGTTCGGTCCCGGTCCGCTTGGCCGGGTTGCCATCTCGATGTCACGCCGATGCAACCAGCCCGGCGCAAGCTGCGAGCCGAGTAGTTCGCGACGGAAACGCCGGCGCCACTGACGTTCCCCGTCAGTGCCTCCACTGCGACGGCCATCGTGGAAGGCCCGGGACCCGGTGACACCAATTTCCGGCCTGGGTGAGGGGGCTTTCGCCCGTCCTGAGCGACACGCTGCGGGGCCCGGAGCAATCCGGGCCCCGTTCGCGGTACGAGGCCGCTGACGGGGACCCTCAGACGGGCCGGTCGCGCAGCCCCCGGTACCGGCGCACGAGGGACGCCGTCGACGGATCCTCGCCGTCCAGGTCCGGCGCCGTCGCACCGGTCAGGAGCGGCGCCAGCTCCTGGGCCATCACCTTGCCGAGCTCGACGCCCCACTGGTCGAACGAGTCGATCTCCCAGATCGTGCCTTCGACGAAGACCGTGTGCTCATAGAGCGCGACCAGCTGGCCGAGGACCGACGGCGTGACCTTCGGGGCCAGGATCGTCGAGCTCGGGCGATTGCCCGGCATGACCTTGTGCGGCACCACCGCGGCCGGCGTGCCCTCGGCAGCGATCTCCTCGGCCGTCTTTCCGAACGCCAGCGCCTTCGTCTGGGCGAGGCAGTTCGCCATGAGGAGGTCCTGTTGGTCCCCGGTGTCGTGCGTGGCCTCGGCGAAGGCGATGAAGTCCGCCGGGATCAGCTTCGTGCCCTGGTGGAGCAACTGGTAGAACGCATGCTGCCCGTTCGTCCCGGGTTCGCCCCAGAAGATCTCGCCCGTCTGCCCCTCCACCGGCGTGCCGTCGAGCCGCACCGACTTCCCGTTCGACTCCATCGTCAGCTGTTGCAGATAGGCCGGAAAGCGCGCCAGGCGGTGGCTGTACGGCAGGACGGCATGCGTCTGCGCCCCGAAGAAATTGTTGTACCAGACGTTGAGCATGCCCTGGATGGCCGGCAGGTTCTCCTCGAGGGGCGCGGTCCGAAAGTGCTCGTCCATGGCGTGAAAGCCGAAGAGCATCTCGCCGAAGGCCTGTCGGCCGATGGCGACCATCAACGAGAACCCGATGGCCGAGTCGTAGGAGTAGCGCCCGCCGACCCAGTCCCAGAACTCCAACATGTTGTCGGTGTCGATGCCGAATTCGGCGACCGCCTTCGCGTTCGTCGACACCGCCACGAAGTGCTTGGCGACGGCGTCCTCCCCCGCTGCCGCACCGAGCCCGGCCAGCAACCAGTCGCGGGCGGCCGCCGCGTTGGTGAGCGTCTCGAGGGTCGTGAACGTCTTGGAGCTCACGACGAACAGCGTGGTGGCCGGATCGAGGTCGTGCGTGGCCGCGTACAGGTCGATCGGATCCACGTTCGACACGAAGCGGCTGGTCAGCCCGGGCTGGGCGCAGTCCGCCAGAGCCAGCGTCGCCATGGCCGGGCCGAGGTCCGACCCACCGATGCCGATGTTGACCACCGCCGCGATCCGTCTCCCGGTGGCCCCGGTCCACGAGCCGCTGCGGATGCGCTCCGCCAGCTCGCCCATCTGCCCCAGGACGCGGTGCACGTCGCCCGTCACGTCCTGGCCGTCGACCTGGAGCTCGGTGCCGGGCGGCATGCGCAGTGCGACGTGCAACACCGCCCGGTCCTCGGTCGTGTTGATGTGATCGCCGCGGAACATCGCGTCCCGGCGCTCCTCCACCCGCGCGGCTCGTGCCAGCGCCATGAGGAGGCGCAGCGTCTCGTCCGTCACCCGCTGCTTCGAGTAGTCGAGCACGAGGTCCGCTGCCCCGGCCGTCATGCGATCGGTGCGCTGCTCGTCGCCGGCAAAGAGATCACGCAGGTGCCGCTCGGCCATCTCTTCGTAGTGCGCCGCCAGCGCCTTCCACTCCGGTGTCGCGGTCAGGTCCATAACGGGAAATCTATGGCGCAAGCGGAAGCGTCACACCGCCCGGCTCACGCCAGCAGGAAATCGCGTATCGAGGACAGGGCGGCCCGGTCCTGCAGGAAGAAGATGTGGCCGCCGCCGTCCCGCCTCGAGCTTGGCGTCCGGGATCGCCGCGGCCAGGAATTCGCTGTTCGCCGGGGGCGCGATCCCGTCGTAGCGCCCCCGCACACAAGGGTGGGACAGCCGATCTGCCCGAGCCGTCCCGCCGCGTCGTGCCCCCGGCGACTCCTGGAAGAGCACACCTGGCCTTCGCCTGGTCGCTCGGCGGACGGTCCGACCTGGAGGCGTTCGGCGATCAGGCCCACCATCTCGGGATTGCCCGATCGCCACGCGGCATCCCAACGGGTGTCGAGCAGCGAGCGAATTGCTGCGATCGGCGGTGGCCTCCCAGGTCGCAGTCGCGTCTGGGTAACGACCGGGGAACGCCAGGAGCGAACCTGGCTCGGCGCGCCCCCGCCCAGTGAACGACGAGAGGCGCTGCGTTGAGCAAAAGGAGGTGTCCGCGCTCTCCCGCCACGATCAATTTACCGCGTCGCGGGCGCTTGCAACAAGGCCCCGACGAGTGTGCACAATCTCCGGTCCGAAGCGGAACCAACCGAGAGGACGGGGGTGGCGGATGGAGCAACACGCAGTGGTGATCGTCGGAGGCGGACCGACGGGGATGATGCTGGCGGCCGAGTTGGCACTCGCCAACGTCGAGGTCGTCATCATCGAGCGGCGGACGACCGAGGACCTCCACACCTCGCGTGCGGGCGGACTCCACGCGCGCACCATCGAATTGCTCGACCAGCGCGGCATCGCCGATCGCTTCCTCGCCGAGGGTCAGGCCATGCAGATCCAGAGCTTCGGCGGGGTCCCGCTCGACATCAGCGACTTCCCGACCCGGCACAACTACGGGGTCGCCCTGTGGCAGAGCCATGTCGAGCGGCTCCTGGGGGCCTGGATCGACGAGCTCGGCGTGCCCGTCGTGCGCCAGCGCGAGGTGACAGGGTTCGCGCAGGACGCCTCCGGCGTGGACGTCGAGGTGTCCGGCGGGCCGTCCCTCCGTGCGGACTACCTCGTCGGGTGCGATGGCGGACGCAGCGTGGTCCGAAAGACCGCCGGCATCGAGTTCGCCGGATCGGATCCCACGACCAGCTGGCTCGTCGCAGAGGTCTCGATGCGGGAGGAGCCGGACTTCGGCCTGCGCGAGGGCGGCGGCGTCGGCCTCGGGGACCAAGGGCAGATACGGGTCGCCCTGAAGGACCCGCACCTCGAGCGCACCTGCGAACCGAGCCTCGACGACGTCCGCGGGGCGCTGATCGCCGTCGACGGGACCGACTACGGAATGCACAGCCCAACGTGGATCTCCCGCTTCACCGACATGACCCGCCAGGCCGTGTCCTACCGCAGGGATCGCGTGCTGCTGGCGGGCGACGCGGCGCACGTGCATCCGCCACAGGGCGGACAGGGGCTGAACACGGGGGTCCAGGACGCCGCCAACCTGGGGTGGAAGCTGGCCCAGGTCGTCAACGGGACGTCCGGAGACGCCCTCTTGGACACGTACCACGCCGAGCGGCACCCGGTGGGGGCCCGCGTGCAGCACGACAGCCTGGCGCAAAGCGTGCTCCGGGCCACCGACGAGCGCACCGCGGCGCTGCAGGGGACCATGGCCGAGCTGCTGGGCATGGACGAGCCGCGCCGGACGCTCGCCGGGAGGATGTCGGGTCTCGACATCCGCTACGACCTCGGCGAGGGCCATCCGCTGCTCGGGCGTCGCGTGCCCGATCTGGACCTCGTCACCGCGGACGGACCGCTCCGGTGCTTCACCCTGCTGCACGATGCCCGGCCGGTACTGGTGAACCTCGGTGCTCCGGGCCGCCTTGACATCAGGCCGTCCGGTCGGGTCCGTGTGATCGATGCCCACGACGCCGGCCCGTGGCAGCTCCCGGTCATCGGTGCGGTGACCGCGCCGGGTGCCGTCTTGGTCCGCCCCGACGGCCATGTCGCCTGGGTGGGCGACGGCTCGGCGACGGGCTTGGGTCACGCCCTGACGACCTGGTTCGGCGTGCCGACCCAGTCCTTCTAGAGCCCCTCCCAGCCGGGGCTGGCCGCCGGCGCCGGCGCCGCCGGCACCTGCGGATCCGCGGCGGCTTCGCCGTTCGCGTCGCTTCCCTGCGGTTGCCCGTCGGGCCCCGAGGTGCCGACGAAGGCGGTGGTGCGCAGGGGGATCTCCTTGATGAGCCAGCTCAGGACGAAGCCGAGGACGACGAAGGGCACCGCGACCAAGAACGCCGTCTCGACCGAGTGGCTGAAGGCACTGACCACGAAGGCGCGCTGGCCGGCCGGCAGATGCTCGATCTGGGCCGGGTTGGCGGTGACACTCGAGCCGCTGACCAGCTTCAGCTCGGCCGCGGTCGCGTGGACCCTGAGCTCTGAGATCAGCCGGTTGGCGAAGACCGCGCCCAGGACGGCCACGCCGAAGGCTCCTCCGATGGTCCGGAAGAACGTCGCCGTTGCCGTGGCCACTCCCAGTGCGGAGTACGGCACCGCGTTCTGCACCGCGACGACGAGCACCTGCATGACGAGGCCGATCCCGAGCCCGGTGATGAACATGAAGACCGCGACTTCCCCGTATGTGGTGTCCGGCCCGATCTGGGTGAGCGAGAGCAGTCCGAGGGCGAGGACGCCGGTGCCCAAGATCGGGAACACCTTGTAGCGCCCGGTACGGGTCACGATCCGCCCGCTCGTGATGAAGGTGATCAGCATCCCGCCGATCAGGGGCAGGAGCTGCAACCCCGAGAGGGTCGGCGACGCCCCGTGGACGACCTGGAGGTACAGGGGCAGATAGATGATGGCCCCGAACATGGAGAAGCCGATGATGAAGCCGACGCCAGAAGTGGCGGTGAAGGTCCGGTTCTTGAAGAGCCAGAGCGGGATGATCGGCTCCGAGGCCTTGGTCTCGATGAAACAGAAGACGCCGAGCGCCGCCAGCGCGACCAGCCCGGTGCCGATGATGACCGGTGAGCCCCAGGCGTATTCGGAGCCCGCCCAGGTCGTGAGCAAGATGATGCAGGTGACGCCGACGGAGAGGAAGGCGGTACCCGCCCAGTCGATCTTGTGCGGCACCCGCTTGACCGGGAGGTGCAGCACGGAGGCCACGACGAAGAGGGCCACGATGCCGAGTGGCAGGTTGATGTAGAAGATCCAGCGCCACGACAGGTGCTCGGTGAAGAAGCCGCCGAGCAGCGGGCCCGCCACGTTCGTGACGCCGAAGACGACACCGAAGTAGCCCATGTACTTGCCGCGCTGGCGGGCCGACACGACGTCGCCCATGATCGACTGGGAGCCGACCATCAACCCACCCGCGCCGATCCCCTGGATCGCCCGGAACGCGATGAGCTCGGCCATCGATTGGGACAGCCCCGAAAGCATGGAGCCGGCCAGGAAGATCACGATCGCCAGCTGGAACAGGGATTTGCGCCCGTAAAGGTCGCCCAGCTTTCCCCACAGCGGCGTGGAGATGCAGGTGGTCAGGAGGTAGGCCGTCACCACCCACGACAGGTGGTTCAGCCCGTGCAGGTCGCCGGCGATCGTCGGGAGCGCCGTCGCCACGATGGTCTGGTCGAGGGCGGCCAGCGCCATCCCCAGCATGAGCGCGCCGAGGATCACCAGGATCCGCCGGTGCTCGGCGCCCGCGGCCTCTTGGTCGACCTCGTCGAGCGGGGCCGTCGCCAGCTCAGTCACGCGTCTCGTCCAGGTCTTTCTCGAGGTCGTCCGCAAAATGGCTGAGCAGGTCGGCCAGGGCGGACAGGTCTTCGTCGCCCCAGTTCGCCAAGAGCTGCTCGAGCCAGGCCCGGCGGGCCCGTCGCACCCGTTCGATCGTCCGGCGCCCGGCCGGCGTGAGGCCGATCCGCGAGGCGCGGCGGTCGTCGGGGTCGGTGTGGCGGACGACCATCCCGTCGCGCTCGAGCTGCTGGACCTTGCGGGTGACCGTCGGGGTGTCGACGCCCAGGATCTCGGCGAGGTCCGTGATGCGGAGCGAGTCGCCCTTCGCGGCGAGCTTGAACAGCAACGATGCGCCGGCCCGGTCGAGCCGGACGCCCGCCAACCCCAGCAGCCGCTCGTGCAGGCGAACCTGGGTGATGGAGCGGGCGACGGTCTGCAGCGCCTCGTCGAACCGGTCCACCTGGCCGGCCGACGGGCCCGCCGGCGCGCCGGGGTCGATAGTTGCTTTCAGCACATAAATATCTTACCAGGCCGCAGGCCGGAGGCTCAGCGCAGGGCGAGCTGGCCGGGCACCAACGGTGCCGGCAGGGAGGTCGTCCCCATGAGCCAGCGGTCCACCGACGCTGCGCACGAGCGTCCCTCGGCGATGGCCCACACGATCAGGCTCTGGCCCCTGGTCTGGTCGCCGCACACGAACACGCCGTCGACGTTGGTCGCCCATTGTGCGTCCGCGGCGACGCTGCCACGCGGCCCGACCTCCACGCCCAGCTCGTCGACGGCGTTGCGGCGCTCGGTGCCCGAGAAGCCCATGGCGAGGAGCACCAGCTCGCACTCGAGCTCGAACTCGCTGCCGGGGACCTCCTCGAACACGAGCCGCCCGTCCTCGGTCCGCATCTCGACCGTGTGGCCACGGAGCGCGCGCACCGCGCCGGACCCGTCGTCGACGAACTCGGACGTCGTGACCGAGTAGTGGCGCTCGCCGCCCTCCTCGTGCGCCGCCGAGCTGCGCAGGATGAGCGGCCAGAGCGGCCACGGGTTCTCGGCCAGCCGGTCGCTCGGCGGCTCGGGCATGATCTCGAACTGGTGCACCGACGCCGCTCCCTGACGGTGCGCCGTGCCGAGGCAGTCGGCGCCGGTGTCGCCGCCGCCGATGATGACCACGCGCTTGCCGGCCGCGTTGATGGGCGACTCCTTGAGGGCACGCTCCTGGACGAGGTTCGCGGGCTTCAGGTATTCGAGCGCGAAGTGGACGCCACCGAGTTCCCGTCCCGGCACGGGCAGGTCGCGCGGCATGGTGGCGCCCCCCGCCAGGACCACGGCGTCGAACTCGGCACGGACCTCGGCGGCGGGCCGGACCTGGACGCCGGGGGCGTTGGCCGTGCCCAACCCGCGCTCCTCGCCCGGCTCGATCGCCTCGCCCGCCGGCGCCGAACCGCCCTCGAAGGTCCCGCCCACCGAGGTCGAGCAGGCGAACGTGACGCCCTCCGCCTCGAGCTGGGCCAGCCGGCGGTCCAACACCGCCTTCTCCATCTTGAACTCGGGGATCCCGTAGCGGAGCAGCCCGCCCGGCTTCTCGGCCCGCTCGAAGACGGTCACCAGGTGTCCGGCCCGCACCAGTTGCTGCGCCGCCGCCAACCCGGCCGGCCCGGAACCGACCACCGCCACCGACTTGCCGGTGCGCACCGTCGGCTGCTGCGGGGAGACCCACCCTTCGGACCAGGCGCGCTCGACGATCTCGTACTCAATCCGCTCGATCGTCACCGGGTCCTCGTTGATCCCCAGCACGCACGAGGCCTCGCACGGGGCGGGGCACAGCCGGCCGGTGAATTCGGGGAAGTTGTTCGTCGAGTGCAGGCGCTCCATCGCCTCGGGCCAGTCGTCGCGGTAGACGAGGTCGTTCCACTCCGGGATCAGGTTCCCGAGCGGGCAGCCGTCGTGGCAAAAGGGGATGCCGCAGTCCATGCAGCGCGCCCCCTGCACCTTCGTCGCGTCCTCGGGGAAGGGCTCGTAAACCTCTTTCCAATCGCGCAGCCGCACCGGCACCGGCCGGCGCCGCGGCAGCTCGCGGCCGTACTCCATGAAGCCCGTGGTCTTACCCATGCGCCGCCACCATCACGGCCTCGTCGACCGACCGTCCCTCCGCCTCGGCCAGGCGCGTCGCCTCGAGGATCCGCCGGTAGTCGCGCGGCATCACCTTCACGAACTCGAGCACGTCGGTGTCCCAGTTCTCGAGCAGGCGGGCCGCCACCGCAGACTCGGTCTCGACGCCGTGGCGCTCGACCAACGAGCGCACGGTGAAGCTGTCCGAGGGGTCGAGCGGCTCGACGTCGACCGTCTCGAGGTTGACCCGCTGGCCGAAGGTGCGGGTCGGGTCGTAGACGTAGGCGACGCCCCCGGACATGCCGGCCGCGAAGTTGCGCCCCGTCGGCCCGAGCACGACGACCAACCCACCGGTCATGTACTCGCAGCCGTGGTCCCCGACGCCCTCGACCACCCCGGTGGCGCCGGAATTGCGCACGCAGAAGCGCTCCCCCACCTGGCCCCGGATGAAGACCTCGCCCCCGGTGGCACCGTAGAGGATGACGTTGCCGGCGATGATCTGCTCCTCGGCGACGAAGGGCGAGGCCAGCGGCGGCCGGACGACCAGGCGGCCGCCCGAAAGGCCCTTGCCGAAGTAGTCGTTGGCGTCGCCGTAGAGGCGCATGGTCACGCCGCGGGGCAAGAAGGCGCCGAAGCTCTGGCCGGCCGAGCCGAAGAACGTCAGCGAGATGGTGTCGTCGGCCAGGCCCTCGTTGCCGAAGCGCCGGCTGATCTCGGAGCCGAGCAGTGTGCCGACGGTGCGGTCGACGTTGCTGATCGGCAGCTCGAGCGACACCGGCACGCCGCCGGCCAGCGCCGGCGCGCAGGCGTCGAGAAATTGGTGGTCGAGGGCCTTCTCCAGGCCGTGGTCCTGCAGCTTCAGCTGGCGCCGGCTCATCGTGTCGGGCACGTCGGGCTCGGCCAGCACGGTGGAGAGGTCGAGCCCCGACGCCTTCCAGTGGCTGATGGCCGTCTCGGTATCGAGCAGGTCGACCCGTCCGATGGCCTCGTCGAGTGAGCGCAAGCCGACCGACGCGAGCAGTTCACGGACCTCCTCGGCGATGTACTCGAAGAAGGTCTCGACGAACTCGGGCTTGCCGCTGAACTTCTTGCGCAGGGCGGGCGTCTGCGTGGCGATCCCGACCGGGCAGGTGTCGAGGTGGCAGACCCGCATCATGATGCAGCCGGAGACCACCAGGGGCGCCGACGCGAAGCCGTACTCCTCGGCGCCGAGCAGCGCGCCGATGATCACGTCGCGTCCCGTCTTCAACTGTCCGTCCACCTGCACGACGATGCGGTCGCGCAGGCCGTTCACCAAGAGGGTCTGCTGGGTCTCGGCCAGACCGATCTCCCAGGGGATCCCGGCGTGCTTGAGCGAGGTCAGCGGCGCCGCGCCGGTGCCCCCGTCGTGGCCAGAGATGAGCACGACGTCGGAGTGGGCCTTGGCCACGCCGGCCGCCACCGTCCCCACCCCGACCTCGGCCACCAGTTTGACGTGCACCCGGGCCGCCGGGTTGGACGACTTGAGGTCGTGGATCAGCTGGGCGATGTCCTCGATGGAGTAGATGTCATGGTGCGGCGGCGGCGAGATCAGCCCCACGCCGGGCGTCGAGTTCCGCGTCTTGGCGATCCACGGCCAGACCTTGATCCCGGCCAGCTGCCCGCCCTCGCCGGGCTTGGCGCCCTGCGAGATCTTGATCTGCAGGTCGTCGGCGTTGACCAGGTACTCACCGGTGACGCCGAAGCGACCGGACGCCACCTGCTTGATGGCACTGCGGCGGAGGTCGCCGTTCTCGTCGGGCGTGTAGCGATCGGCGTCCTCGCCGCCCTCGCCGGTGTTGGAGCGTCCGCCGATCCGGTTCATGGCGATGGCGAGCGTCTCGTGGGCCTCGGCCGAGATCGAGCCGTAGGACATGGCCCCGGTCGAAAAGCGCGCCATGATCGAGGAGATCGGCTCGACCTCCTCGAGCGAAATCGGTCCTCCGGCCGCGGGCTTCAGGCGCAACAGCCCGCGCAGCGTCCCGAGCTGCGCGGCCTGGTCGTCGACCGCCTCCGTGTACTCCTTGAACACCTCGTAGCGCTTGGCCCGGGTGGCGTGCTGCAGCTTGAAGACCGTCTTGGGGTTGAACAGGTGGAACTCGCCCTCGCGCCGCCACTGGTACTCCCCGCCCACCTCCAGCTCGCGGTGGGCCCGCTCCGTCGGCCGCGGCTCGTGGGCCAGCCGGTGGCGCTCGGCCACCTCCGCCGCCAGCACCGGGAGCCCGACGCCGCCGATGCGCGACGAGGTGCCGGTGAAGTACTCGTCGACCAGCGCAGCGTCCAGCCCGATGGCCTCGAAGACCTGCGCGCCGGTGTAGGAGGCCACCGTGGAGATGCCCATCTTCGACATCACCTTGAGCACGCCCTTGCAGGCCGCCTTGATGTAGTTGCGCCGGGCCTGGCGGGGCGACACGCCCTCCAACAGCCCCTCCGAGATCATGTCGTCGATCGAATCGAGGGCGAGGTACGGATTCACCGCCGCCGCGCCGAAGCCGATCAGCAGCGCCATGTGGTGCACCTCGCGGGCATCCCCCGTCTCGATCACCAGGCCGACCTTCGTGCGTGTCTTCTCCCGCACGAGGTGGTGGTGAATGGCCGCGGTGAGCAGCAGCGAGGGGATGGGCGCCCAGTCGGCCGTCGCGTTGCGGTCCGACAGGACGATCAGGTTGGCCCCCTCCGCGATGGCGTCCGAGACCCGGCGTCGCACCTCGTCGATGGCCCGCCGCAGCGCGTCGCCGCCCGCCTCGGTCGGCGCCCCGGCCCGGCCGGCCTCGCGCACGTCGAACAGGCCGTCGATGGCGAAGGCCTTGAAGCCCGGCGTCTCGCCGTGCTCGTTGACGTACATGAGCTTGGCCAGGTCGTCGCGGTCGATCACCGGCAACGGGAGCAAAATCTGCCGGCACGACCCGCAGCGCGCCTCGAGCAGGTTCGCCTCGGGCCCGATGGTCGCCGCCAGCGACGTCACCAGCTCCTCGCGGATGGCGTCGAGCGGCGGGTTCGTGACCTGCGCGAACAGCTGGGTGAAGTAGTCGTACAGCAGCCGCGCCCGGTTCGAGAGCACGGCGATTGACGTGTCCGAGCCCATGGAACCGATCGGCTCGCCCCCGGAGCGGGCCATCGGGGCCACGATGACGCGCAGCTCCTCGTTGGTGTAGCCGAACAGGCGCTGCTGGGTGACGACGCGTCCGTGCTGGGGCGTCAGCATGGTGCGCGCCGGCAGCTCCTCGAGGCGGACCTGGTCGGCCGCCAGCCACTCGTCGTAAGGGTGCTCCGACGCCAGCTCGGACTTGATCTCCTCGTCCTCCACCAGCCGCCCCTTGGACGTGTCGACGAGGAACATGCGGCCCGGCTGGAGCCGCCCCTTGCGCACGACGCGCGCGGGGGCGATGTCGAGCACGCCGACCTCGCTGGCCAGGACCACGAGTCCGTCGTCGGTGACCCAGTAACGCGCCGGACGCAGACCGTTGCGGTCGAGCACCGCACCGACCACCGTGCCGTCGGTGAAGCAGACCGCGGCCGGCCCGTCCCAGGGCTCCATGAGGGACGCGTGGTAGCGGTAGAAGGCGCGCCGCTCATGATCCATCAGGGTGTGGTTCTCCCAGGCCTCGGGGATCATCATGAGCACGGCATGCGGCAGCGAACGCCCGCCGAGATGCAGGAGCTCGAGCACCTCGTCGAAGCTGGCCGAGTCGCTCGCCCCGGGGGTGCAGATCGGGTAGATGCGCGACAGGTCGCCCTCAATGAGCGCCGTCTCGAGCAGCGCCTCGCGGGCCCGCATCCAGTTGCGGTTGCCGGCCAAGGTGTTGATCTCGCCGTTGTGGCAGAGATAGCGGTACGGGTGGGCCAGCGGCCAGCTCGGGAAGGTGTTGGTCGAGAACCGCGAGTGCACCAGTGCGAGCCCCGACTCGAACCTCGGGTCGCGCAGGTCGGGGAAGAACACGCGGAGTTGCTCGGAGGTGAGCATGCCCTTGTAGACGATCGTGCGCGCCGAGAGCGAGGGGAAGTAGAGGTCGTCGAGCGCGCGTTCGACCCGCTTGCGCAGCACGAAGGCACGCCGCTCGAGCGCCATCGTGTCGATCCCGGCCTCGGCGGGCGCCACGAAGAGCTGCTCGATCCTCGGCATGGCCCCGAGCGCGGTCTTGCCGAGACCCTCCGGCTCGACCGGCACGACCCGCCAGCCCAGCACGGCGAGGCCCTCCTCGCCGGCGATCTGCTCGACCATGCTGCGGGCCTTGTGGGCGTCGTCGGCGTCGTTGGGCAGGAAGGCCAGTCCGACGGCGTAGCCCCCGGCCTCGGGCAGCGTGAACCCCGCCGCCTCGGCCGCGCCGGCCAGGAAGCGGTGGGGCACCTGCACCAGGATCCCGGCGCCGTCACCCGTCTCGACCTCGGCTCCGGACGCGCCGCGGTGCGCCAGGCGCTCGAGGACGGTGAGGCCCTTGTCGACGATGTCGTGGTCGGGCCGGCCGTGCAGATCGGCCACCATGCCGACGCCGCAGGCGTCGTGCTCATAACCCGGGTCGTAGAGGCCAGAGGCCATCGGCGTCCTTCCGAAGGGGAGAAGTTGAACGGCTACCGGGACGACGTTGGCCCGAAGGTGGAGCGACCAGGATACACGACGCCGCTCGTAGGCTTGACACATGACGACGCAGGTCCACGTCGTGGGCGGTGGGGTCATCGGCCTCGCCTGCGCGTGGGAATTGTCATGCAATGGACATGATGTGACGGTCGTCGCGCCGGCGCCCGGGCGCGACGGCGCGTCCTGGGTGGCGGCGGGCATGCTCGCCCCGGTCACCGAGGCGCAGTTCGGCGAGTCGGCGCTGACCACCCTGTTGCTCGAGGGCTCCCGGCGGTGGCCCCCGTTCGCCGCGGCGTTGGAGTCCGCCAGCGGCCGGGCGATCGGCTACGACACGACCGGCACGCTCACCGTCGGGCTCGATGCGTCGGACCGCGCCAGCCTCGACGACCTCCTCGCGTACCAGCACTCGCTCGGACTTGGCGCCACGCGCCGAAGCGCCTCCGAATGCCGGCAGCTCGTCCCCGCGCTCAGCCCCTCGCTGCGCGGCGGCATCGACGTCCCCGCCGATCACCAGGTCGACAACCGGGCGCTGCTGGGCGCGCTGGTCGAGGCGTGCCGCGGCGGCGGGGTCACGTTCGACCTCGGCACCGTCACCGCGGTGGCGGCCGGTCCCGAGCTCGTCCTGGCGGACGGCCGCCGCGTCCACCCCGACCAGGCCGTGTTGGCGGCCGGCGTCGGCCTGCCCGACATCGCCGGCCTGGACCCGGCGACGGCGCCGGAGGTGCGCCCGGTCAAGGGCCACATCCTGCGCCTCGGTCCCCCGCCCGGCGTCACCGCGCCGCTGTTGCGCCGGACCGTGCGGGGCCTGGTGCACGGGCACTCCGTCTACCTGGTCCCCCGGCGCGACGGCTCGCTCGTCGTCGGCGCCACCGTCGAGGAGCGCGGGGTCGACACCACCGTGCAGGCCGGCGCCGTCCACGAGCTCCTCTGTGACGCACGGGCGATTGTGCCCGGAATCGACGAGCTCGAGTTGCGCGAGGCCGCGGCCGGATTGCGGCCCGGGACGCCCGACAACACGCCGCGCATCGGCTGGAGCGGCCTCGAGGGCGTCGCGGTCGCGACCGGGCACTACCGCAACGGCATCCTCCTGGCACCGCTGACGGCGGCCGCGGTGGCCGATCTGCTCGCACGCCGCCCCGTGCCGCCGCTCATCGAGGCGCTGGCTCCCGCATGAGGGAGATCGCCATCAACCTCAACGGCGAGTCGGTGCGAGTGGCCGACGGCACCACGATTGCCGACGTCGTCGCCGGGCTCACCCACGAAGAGGACCCCAAGGGGGTGGCCGTCGCGGTCGACCGCTGCGTGATCCCGCGTTCGGAATGGACGACGACGCCCGCCCGGGCCGGCTCCCTGGTCGAGGTCGTGAGCGCCGCCGCCGGGGGGTGACCCCATTGAGCTCCCCCGACCGGTGGTGTCAGAATCACCCGATGCCCGCGTCCCCCCGCTCTGGCCCCACCGCGTTCGTCCTCGCCGGCGGCGGGACCAAAGGCTCCTTCGAGGTCGGGGTCCTGCAGTACCTCGTCGGGGTCGAGCAGATCGCGCCCGAGGTCATCACCGCGACCTCCGCCGGCGCCATCGCCGCCACGGTGCTCGCGCAGGCGCGCACGCTCGACGAGTTCTGCCGGCGCGTCGACGAGATCGAGGACGACGTGCTCGCGTGGACCCGCACCGACAACGTCTTCGGCAAGCAGGCGTGGTTGAGCGCGCTCGACCGCACGGCGCTCGGTCGCGAGATCCACCACGAGCTCACCGAGGGGACCCGGCCGCCGTTCCCGCTCAACCCCGCCGCCGTGTTGGCCACGAGCGAGGGCGCGCCGCCCCCGGCGGCTCCGGGGCGTCACGAACGCCGCCGGTCGAAGCGGGCGCGCCGCAAGCGCCAACGCCACCTGCTGCGCCTCGTGGCCGGCGCCACCCTGCGACTCCCCCGCGTCCGTCGCCGCTTCCGCACCAGCGGCAGCTCCGTCCTCAACCTCGACCCGCTGGCCGACGCCCTGCGCCACGGCTCGAGCCAGGGCGTGCGCGCCGTCGACCCGGGCCTGGTCGGGCGGCCCGGTCTCCAGCTGCGCCTGGCCGTCACCGCCCTGCGGGCGGGCGTCGTGCGCTACGTGACCGAGGACGGCACCATCGTCGAGGCGGACGCCCGCACCCCGGCGCCCGGCGATGCGGCCGGCCCGGTCGATCTCCTCGATGGCGCCATCGCCTCGGCCAGCGTGCCCATGATCTTCCCGCCCCACCCGATGGCGGACGACGACTACGTCGACGGCGGCCTCGTCGAGCTCATCCCCGTGCGCGCCGCCGTCGAGCTCGGCGCGACGCGCATCTTCGCCGTCGTGGCGGTGCCGCTCGCGGTGCCCCGCGACGACCTGGACTACGCCACGGCGCCGGTCGGCTACATCGGGCTGCGCTCCATGGGCATGATCGGCGTGGCCGAGCGTCAGCTCTCCAACCTCGGCATCCCGTTGCCCCCGGGGTCGACCCTCACCGTCATCGATCCCGTGGTCGACGTGGTCGGCCTCTTCGAGGTCCAGCCCGGGCTGCTCCGCATCAACAAGGACTACGGCTGGCTGCGGGCGGCCGACGTGCTGGCCGAGGGGGACCCGGATCTCCTGGCCGACGTGGCGGCTGACACCCATCACCTGGTCGAGGCGCGGCGCGAGGCCTGGCGCCTCGAGGAGTCGCTGTGGGCCAAGGAGCGCCCGAGCGCGGCGGACAACGAGCCGGGCACGCTCGCCCTGGTGCGCGAGCAGAAGGACCGGGTGCGCGACCTGGTCGAGCGGCGCAAGCAGCTCGGCTTCCCGGTGCCCGACGGCTGCGAGGCCTGGTGGTCCGAGTACGAGGCCCACACGGGGGAACGCCCCGCCCGCCTACCCAGCCGCCTCGCACCGCGCGGCTGACGTTCAGACCGTCGGCCCGCCCAGCCAGCCGCGTTTGCGGAAGATCCACACCAGGAAGACGACGGTGCTCAGTTCGAGGCCGATGCCGAGGACGAAGAAGCTCCAGGTCGGCATGAGCCAGACCCGCACCATGTAGGCGAAGTTCTGCCCGAAGAAGCCGGTCAGGAAGCTGAGGGGCAGAAAGATCGTCGCGATGATCGTCAGTTGTTTCATCACGACGTTGAGGCGGTTCGACACGGTGGACAGGTGCGTGTCCATGACGCCGCTCAGGAGATCGCGGTAGTTGTCGACCAGATCGGCCAGTCGGATGAGGTGGTCGTAGAGGTCACGGAAGTAGCGCGACGCCTCGTCGGTCATGCCGGGCACGTCGGCCACCCCGGCGTTGATGCTGGCCATCATGTCGCGCTGCGGGGCGATCACCTTGCGCATGTCCATGAGGGTGCGCTTCATGTCGAACAGCTCACCGAGCTGCTCCTCGGTCGGCGCCTTCAAGATGTCGTCTTCGAGCGCGTCGATCTTGTCGTCGAACTTCGAAAGGAACGGGAAGAAGCTGTCGACCTCTGCGCTCATCATGAGATAGACGATCACGAGCTGCGGCGAGGCCGCGTCCCGGGCGTGGTGTTGCTCCATGCGCGCCCGCACCAGCGACAGGGACGGGCAGTCCTCGCCCCGGTGCACCGTCACCACGTAGCGGTCCGTCCAGAAGCAGTGCACCTCGGCGCGCCCGGTGTGCTCGGGGTCCGCACCGCGGGCAACCAGGTACATGAACCCGTCGTAGTCGTCGATCCGCGGCCGCTGGTTGAACTTCTCCGCCGACGCCACCGCCAGCGGGTGGAATTTGAAATGGACGCTGAGCAGCTCGGACACGGTGCCGTCCTGCGCCTCGTCGTCGAGGTCCAACCAGAAGAACTCGGTCCCCGCCAACGCGGCGAACACGTTCTCGGACGTGGCGGGCTCGTCCTTGGCGTCGATGCGCAGCGTTCCCTTCAGTACGATCCCAGGCTCGAGCACGGCCCCAGTTTCACGCCCCCGCCGCCGCCACGGTGGGATGGCTCGCCAGCGGGTCGCTCAGCCGAAACGCGCCGGGTCGAAGGACGGCGGCAGCGGCACCTCGTCACCGGGCGGCGCGGCGTCCGCCATCAGATGCGCCAGGACGCGGGCCGAATACGGCCCCTGCAACAGTCCGTTGGCGCCGTGCCCGGTGGCCACCCACGCGTTCGACCACCCGGGCAGCCGCCCGACGAGGGCGCGGTCGTCGGCGGACGTGGGCCGCAATCCCACCCGGGTCTCGGCGTAGGTGGCGTCGTCGAGACCGGGCGCCACGGCCAGGCACTCGCGCAGCAGTTCGTGCAGCCCCGCCGCGGTCGCGTGCACCGAGAAGCCGGCCCCCGGCTCGAAGGTGCCGCCGCAGGCGACCCGACCGCCGGGCCACGGCACGAGGTAGTGGGTGAGGAGGGGCTGGGCGATCGGCCATCCTCCCGTGTCGGCCTCGACACCGAGGTGCACGATCTGGCCCTTCGTCGGACCCACGGGGAGCGCCTGGCCGAGCCACTCCCCCATGGCCGCCGTCCAGGCCCCACCGGCGACGGCCAGCGCCGCACACTCGATGTTGTGATGCCCCTCGATCTCGACTGAGGTGACGCGGCGCCCCGCGCCGGCACCGCCGCCCACGCCGGCCGCAATGCCGTGCACCATGCCGGTCACGAACGCGACGCCCCGGGCGGCCGCGGCGCTGCGCAGTGCGGCCGCCATGCCGCGCCCGTCGACCCGGGCCGACGAGCCGCAGTAGAGGGCGCGGTGCACGGGACCGAGCGGTGGGAACAGCTGGCGCGCCTCGGCCGGCGATATCTCCGCAACGGCGCCGGCGCTGCGGGGAAGGATGACGTCGGCGAACGGTGCGAACCACGAGTCCTCGTGCTCGCGCAGGCCGAGGGACAAAAGGCCGCAGACCCCGTAGCCGGTCGCCGCCACGTCCGCGCCGTCGGCCTCCAGGCGGCGCAGCAGGTGCGGGTAGTGCGCGCCGGCCTGCTGGAGGAACGGCCACAGGGCACCGTCCGTGTCGTGGCTCGTGGCGGGCGACAAGATGCCGGCCCCGGCGTCGGTGGCGCGCCCGGGATGCGCCGCATCGACCACGGTGACCGACGCGCCGTGGCATGCGAGCTCGTAGGCGAGGGAGAGGCCGACCAGCCCGGCGCCGACGACGGCCACGTCGCAGCGCTCCCCGTTCACGGCCCAGAGTCCATCAGCCCAGGGGCCGCCGTGCCAACGGATGCGCCACACTGAGACCGTGGAGTTGGTGCGCACACCCGAAGGGGCATTCGGCGAGCTTCCCGGGTACCCCTTCGCCCCGCGCTACGTCGAGCTGCCCGACGGTCCGCGCGTTCACTACGTCGACGAGGGCCCGCGCGGGGCCGAGACGGTTCTCCTCCTGCACGGGCAGCCGACGTGGTCGTATCTGTACCGCAAGGTCATCGGCGAACTGGTGGCGCACGGCCTGCGCGCGGTGGCACCCGATCTGGTGGGGTTCGGGCGCTCGGACAAACCGATGGCGCGGACGGCCCACTCGCTCCGGGGTCACCTGCGCTGGATGGCGCAGTTCGCCGACGCCGCGGGCCTGCGCGACGTGACGCTCGTCGTGCAGGACTGGGGCGGCCCGATCGGGCTCGGGCTGCTGGCCGAGCGGCCCGGGCTCGTCCGGCGGGTCGTGGCGGCCAACACGGCGCTCCACACGGCGGACGCGGCGTTGGCCGGCCGCCTGGCCTGGCCGGTGCATGCCTCGGCGGACGACACCGTGACCGTGGCGCAGGTGCTCCTCGACTACCAGCGCCTGACGCAGGAGCTCACGCCACTGCGGCCGAGCCTCTTCGTGCAGGGAGCGACCGCGTCGGACGTGCCGGACGACGTTCTGGCGGCCTACGACGCGCCGTTCCCCGACGAGTCCTTCTGCGCCGGGCCCCGCCAGCTGCCGTTGCTGATGGGCCTGACGCCGTCCAGCGAGTGCGCCCGGGTCAACCGCCGGACGTTCGAGCTGCTCGCGGGTTTCGGCGGGCCGTTCCTCACCGCGTTCTCCGACGGCGACCCGGGGACCCGAGGCTGGGCCGAGGTGCTCCAAGAGCGAGTACCGGGCGCACGGGAGCGCGACCACGTGAAGATCGAGGGCGCGGGACACTTCCTCCAGGAGGATCGTGGCGCCGAACTGGCCGACGTCGTCGCCCGCCTGATCGCCGACACGCCGCCCGAACGAGCCGGCTGAGCGTCCCTCGGCGCCGGTTATGACGCCGGCTTGGTCTCTCCGCCTTCCTCGGCCGGCGCGGCGCCCGGCGCGGCCGCCAACGCGTCGGGCTCGGACGCGCCCGTGCCGAGTTGCGCCTTCAACGCAGCCAGTTCGTCGTCGACCTGCGCGCCCTGGCCGACCTGGTCGAGCTCCTTTTGGATGTCGTCGCCGCCGCCACCGACGTCCTCGAGGGCGCCCGACTCGAGCAGCTCGTCGAGGGCGCCCGACCGGGCCTGCATGTTGGCGATCTTGTCCTGCGCCCGCGAGAGCGCGGCCCCGGAGTCGTTGAAGGACTTCGAGATCCCGGCCGTGCTCTCGTCGACGGCGGAGACCGCCGCGGCCGCGGTGTACTGCGCCTTGAGGGTCTCCTTCTGGGTGCGGAAGTCGTTGACCCGCTTCTGCAGGACGTTGAGCGTCTGGGTGAGCTTCTGCTCCTCCTCCTCCAGCTGCTGACGCTGGGGCTCCATCTGATCGATCTGCTGCTGGGCCGTCGCTTTCCGGTTCAGGGCCTCCTTGGCCAGGTCCTCCCGGTTCGCCTGGAGGGACTGCTTCGCCTGGTCCTGGAGGTGGTCGACCGAATGCTGCAGCTGCTCCTCCTGGAGCTCGAGCCGCTTTTTCGACGCCGCGATGTCGACGAGGGCCCGGCGGACCTGGGTGATCTGCTCGAGCATCTTCTCGTAGGAGAGGTCGAGCATCTCGTCCGGCTTCTCGGCCGCGTCGAGCGCCTTGTTCGCCTTGGCCTGGACGATGTCGTGCGCCCGCTGGAAGATGCTCATCTCTGCCTCCAAATCCCTGGGTAGGTCGTGCACCCCACCCTAGATTCCGATCCCGAGATGTGCCGCCGCGGGTCGGCGATCACTGGGTTGCTCGGTGGTTCAGGAGCCGGAGGCGGCGATGATCGGTCCGTTGAGGTGCGTGCCCGACATGTCGCCGTCGAAGGGCGCATCGCCCAAGTTGTAGACCTTGCCCAACGCGGTCACGACCCAGTACCCGCTGCCGTCGGAGGTGGCGAAGATGGAGGCCGCCGGGTCGAAGCCACCGGCAGAACCGGGCGGCGGGCCACCCAGATTGGCGGCGTCGCCGAAGGGGAACACCTGCCCGTTGGCGTCGAGAATCCAGTAGCCGCCGCCGTCGGGCGTGGCCACGGCGGCCGTCATGGCCGAGCTCTGGGTGCCCGGCCAGCCGTAATTGGAGGCATCGCCGAAGGCGTAGACGAGGCCGGCGTTCGTGACCACCCAGTAGCCGCTGCCCGTGGCGTCGGGCACGACCGCAACCGCCGCGCCGGCGCAGCCGCCGATGCCGGGGCAGGAGCCGGCGAACGTGGCGTCGCCGAACGCGAACACGCCGCCGTCGGAGGCCACCATGAAGTAGCCGCGGTCATCGTGGCTCGGCACCATGCCGACGATGGGGGCGTTGAGGCTGTGCGGGAGGCCGGACCCGGCCGGGCTGAAGCCGAGGCTCGGCATCGAACCGTAGAACTGCGTGTCGCCGAAGCTGAAGACGCCGCCGTCGGTCGCATCGAGCCAGTAGCCACCGCGGTCGGGCGTCGGCACGATGCCGACCACGGGTCGCTGCAGGGACACGCCGCCCATGGAGCCGTGGAATTGGGCCGAGCCAAAGGAGAAGATCCCGCCGTCGGAGCCGACGAGCCAGTAGCCATGCGTGGGCGGAGGTGGTGGTGGTGGTGGTGGTGGAGGTGGAGGTGCGGTGATCGTGAGCGCGAAGGACTGGGTGGCATCGGGCAGTGCGCCGTTCGAGGCATCGAGACAGACCTCGTAGGTCCCGGCGTCGCTCGCCCGGGGGTTGCCCTCCAAGGTGGCGTCGGAGCCGCCCGCGTACACGAGCGAGATGCTGGCGGGCAGGGCGGTGGGGCAGGTGTCGGTGATGGAGCTGACCGCAGGCGTGCCCGAGGTCGTGACGTCGAAGGTGTTGGCGGTGCCGGAGGCGAACGTCGCCGAGCCGGCGCTGGTGATCGACGGCGCCACCGACGTACCGCCGCCCGTGTAGGTGTAACGGTCCGCGCTCACCACCGGGCTCGTGCCCACCGGCGTGGTGACCGTGACGTTGACGGTGCCCGGGCTGAGTGCCTCGGGGATGCTCGTCGTGATCGCGGTCGAGCTGTAGGTGATGGCCCCGATGCTGGCGACGGCGCCGAAGTCCACCACGGGGACCACTCCCCCGTTGAAGTTCGTGCCGTGAATGGTGACCGTGGTGCCGGACGGGATCTGCGGACCCGACGACGCCGAGATCGACGTGACGCTGGGCGCGCCACTCGGCGCGTACGTGAACTCGTTGACGCGGGAGGTGCCGCTCGAGGTCGACGTGCCACCGGGGGTCTGCACGGTGACGGTTACCTCGTCGCTCGCGGTGCCGGCGGGGTCGGCTGGGGCGTCGACGGTCAGCTCGCCGTCCCAATCGACGTGCACGTTGGTGGCGGCCACGCCGCCGAACAAGACCTCGGGCGGCGGCGAGGTCTCGAAGTAGTTGCCCTCGATGGCGACGGGCGTCCCGGCGGCTGTGCTCGAGGAGGAAGACGGCAGCACCTGCACCACGTCGGGCGCGCTCGGCGTGGTGGGCGTGGGCAGCGAAGCCGGCGTGAGCGTATCGACGAGCGCGTCCGCCGGATCGTCCTGGTTGGCGAAGATCTCGGTGTACTGGCCGAGGGCGGTGGCGCCGTCACCCATCATGGGCGTCGTGTTCGTCGTGGTGTTCCAGTCGCCGAGCACCGAGTCGCGGTGGCCCCAGCAGCCACTCGACGTCGCCGTCGTGCAGTCGAGGTTGGTGCCGCCCCAGCCGTCGTTGTACATCCACGCGAAGTCGGCCCCGAGAGGCGTGACGTCCTGCGCGAACACCGACTCCGCCGTCGTGAACTGATAGCCCAGCGGTGGAGACGGATCCTCGGCGGCGACCGCACCGAGCAGCGAGGCGGCGTTGAGCGACGCATCGAGGCCGGAGAACTGCGAGAGGCCACGGTCGCCGCGCTCTTCGTCCGTGAGGATGAGCTGTTGCATCGAGACGGAATCGGAGGCGTAATCGCTCGGCAGGACGAGTGGGCCGAGCCCCTCGAGCTGGCGTGCGTAGTTGATGTTGTGCAACACCGAGTCCGTGCACGCCGCGCTCGTGTCGTCGAGCGGTGAGTTGGCGCAGGCGGGCGTCACCTGCGGGGCCACGTTGACCGCCGGGTTCGCCGGCGGCACGACACCGTTCGCGCCGGCGGTGACACTCGGCAGGACGACCACCGCCAGTGAGGACGCGACGACGAGCGCCGCGCCCGCCACGGCGCGTCCGACCCGGTTCGACCGGGCGCGCGCGCCCGGGTGGTACTGCATCACGATTCCCCCGAAACCCCTCGCATCGAATGGAGGTCAGCCGAGGAACGGTAACATTTTGGACGCGTTTCGCCGAGGGATTCGGCCCGAATTTGTCACGGGGTTGTGGCGGCCGTGGACCGGGCGGGCCGCGGTGCCCGCCGGCCTTGGCGGCCGAGAGGTGGAACGATCAGCGGAGCCAAAGACCGCAACGGAGCCATCGACAGCCACCGAGCTGCCGGCGAGAAAGCCCGACGAGCCCGCGCTCGGGGTGAGCTCACCGCTTGAGGGAAGGAAGCCGACGGCACCGCCGCCAACGCGCCCACGCCGATTACCGCCGTGGCCTTCTGCTTCATCGACTGCTCGCGCGCCTGGTTCGAGACATCGACATCGGCTCGCCTTTCACGACG
>DASZMN010000021.1:0-25166 GCA_035551835.1 Acidimicrobiales bacterium
CTGCTTGATCACCTTGAGCTCGAGGACGTCGGAGTACGAATACACCCGCCGGGAGCCGCTGCCCTTCGCCGACGCGACCGAGGGCTGGAGCAGGCCGGTCCGGGCCCAGTAATCGAGCTGGCGATAGGTGATCCCCACCAGACCGCACACCTGCGGCCCGTGAAAACCCCCGACATGGGTTGAGGACTCCGCGGCCATCTCCACTACCTCCTCGCGACTGGATCTCCGGCGCCAACTCTAGTGGACTCCCGACGACATCGCTGTAGTTACGAAGGCGTGTTTCTCGAATTTCAGCGCGCACGCGCGGCTGCCCCGGGAGGTGGTCCTGGATCCCGACGAAAGTGTCGACTCCCAGTTCAGGGCGTCACGCCGCTCCGAGCCGGGGCTACATCGGCGCGGCCTCGGGTAAAAGGAGGGCCTGACCGGCGGGACGCACACAGGAGGACCCCAGATGTCGCCTATCCGGAGCTTCGATCACGTCGGCATCACCGTCGCAGATCTCGAGGCGGTCACGGCCTTCTTCGTCGAGCTGGGCCTCGAGAAGGAGGGCCAGACGGTTCTGGAGGGCGAGTTCCTGGACACCGTCGTCGGCCTCCCCAACGCCCGGGCCGAGATCGTGATGCTGCGGGCACCCGGCGGAGGAACCGGGCTCGAGATCTCGCGCTTCATCCGCCCGGATCCCGAAGCCGGTTCGTCCGACCCGAAACACAACGAGCTGGGCTTGCGCAACGTGACCTTCGAGGTGGACGACCTGCAGCCGATCCTCGACCGGCTCGCAACGGACGGCTATCACCTGGTCGGCGGCGTCGGACAGCACGAGGGCGCGTGGCGCATGGCGTCGGTGCGCGGGCCCGAGGGGCTGATCGTCAACCTGGCCCAGCGCATCGGCTGAGATGCCGAGCCTTGGCCTCCGGGAGGGTGCAGCATTAGCCTTCAAGCCGAGGGGACACCGGCGGCTCGACCTCGGGGGGCAACATGACCACAGCGCCAGGGCAAGCCACCATCAGCGTCGTGACCAAGGTCTTCCCCTTGGCCTTCCTCCTCTATTTCTTCAAGACGATTGTCGCCGTCGACGGCGCCTCGCAGGTTCTGCCCTGGGGCGAGCACGCGTTCCCGGTAGCGCCGGGCAGCCACGAGGTCTCGGTCTGCTTCAAGTACTTCTTCGGGCCGATGGGGAAGGCGACCCTCTCCGTCCCGGTCGCCGAGGGGCAGACGGCCCGTGTCTCGTACCGCTCACCGCTCATCGTCTTCATGAAGGGCAAGATCACGCTGCTCCAAGCCTGAAGACAACCTGGACGGTCGCTGTCGCGCCGACATCGGAGTTTCGGTCAGGCCCGCGGCCCCCGGGGCCCTACACGGTCGCGGTGTGCCGCTTCGTGCGGCCATGCCACGACCGAGCCGGCGACGCTGAGCCCGACCCGGGCGCCCGTCACCAGCGGCGTGCCACCGGTCACCCGCACGATCAGGTCCGGTAGTTCGTCCGATTGCGGGTGCACCCGGACGACGGCATCGTGGCCGTAGTACTCGTAGCTCTCCACCGTCGCCACCAGCGCGGATCGAGCCGCCTCCCCGATGACGAGCTGTTCCGGACGGATCAGCACCTGGGCCGGTCCGGGGGCGGCCTTCGACGGCCAGCCTTCGACGGCCAGCGCGCCGAACGGCGTCGCGGCGATCGCCGCCCGCTCGCCGGCCGGCCTCTCCACGCGGACGTGGAGCACGTTCGACTCACCCAGGAACTGCGCCAGGCCGGGATCGAGTGGTCGTTGGTAGATCCCCGCCGGCGTGTCGAGCTGCGCGATCACGCCATCGCGCAGGACGGCCACCTGGTCGGCCATGGAGAGCGCCTCGTCCTGGTCGTGGGTGACCAGGATGGAGGTCGTCCCCGCCCGGTGCAGCACGTCGTGCACCTCGCTGCGGACGCTCGCGCGCAGCGAGGCATCGAGTGAAGCGAACGGTTCGTCGAGCAACACGATCTCGGGGTCGGTCGCCAACGCCCGCGCCAGGGCGACGCGTTGTTGCTGTCCTCCGGAGAGTTGGTGCGGGTACCGGCGGTGCAAGCCGGACAGGCCGACCATGTCCAGCAGCTCGAGCACGCGGGCGCGCCGGTTCGGGCCCCGGGGCAGGCCGAAGCCGACATTGCGGCCGACCGAGAGGTGCGGGAAGAGGGCGCCCTCCTGGGGCACGTAGCCGATGTGGCGGTGCTCGCTCGGCACGAACGTGTGGCGGCCGTCGTCCACCGGCTCCGTCCCGAGCACGACCGTGCCCCCGTCCAGGCGCTCGAACCCGGCGATGATGCGCAGCAGGGTCGTTTTGCCGCTGCCCGATGCACCGAGGATCGCGGTGAAGCTTCCGGCCGGCACGGTCAGGTCGACCCCGTCGAGCACCTCGAGGGTCCCGAACGACTTGCGGGCGCCGCGCACGGCGAGCTCTGTCATCGCGCCATTGTGGCGCCCGCCAGCACCTCGGTCGCGGTGCCGGCCGGTCCCGCCGGGGCCACTCCCGCCGCGGCGGACCGCGCCGGGAGCCGGTCGAACCATCGCCCCAGCACGTAGCTCGGGACGGCGGCGATGAGGACCATCAGGCCGGCGTAGGGGGCCGCCGCGCCATAGCTGAGGTTGGTCTGTTGGGCCCAGAAGCCGGTGGCGAGCGTGTTCGCGTTCGTCGGGATCAGGATCAGCGTCGCCGTGAGTTCGGTCGCCGTCTCCAAGAAGACGAGACAGAACGCCGCGGCCAGGCCCGGCGCGATCAGGGGCAGCGTCACGCGCCAGAAGACGGAGCGACGTCGGACGCCGAGCGAATGGCCCACCTCTTCGAGCCCGACCGGGGCGCGGGCCACGGCGGACCGGACCGCGACGATCGCCATGGGAAAGAACATGACGGCATAGGCGAGGATCAGCAGCGGCGTCGTCTGGTACCACCGCCCTTCGAGGAAGTGCACCGTGACGTACGCCGCGGTCAGGGCGACGACGATCCCGGGGACGGCGAGCACGAGCATGGAGGCGCCCTCGAAGATCCGGACCGGGCGCCCCGGGAAGCGCACGGACAGCAGCGCAATCGGCAGCGCCCCGATCGTGCCGACCAGTCCGGCGCCGGCGGCGTAGCCGAACGTCGTCACGGTCGCCCCCCAGATCGACGTGTTGGGCACCGTCGAGCTGCCGCCCTGCACGATCAGGTAGACGATCGCCCCCACGGGGACGCCGAGGGCGAGCACCACCACGCCGGCCACCCCTCCGAGCACCGGCAACGTGCCGCGCCCGAGTCGCCGGGGCCGCATGGCGCGCGGCGCGCCCGAGCCCGTGCGCGCGGCGCGGCCCTTCCCGCGGGCCGCTCCCTCCCCGACGAGCAGGATCGCCCCGAGGCCGACCAGGATCAACGAGAACGCGCAACCGGCCGCCGTGTCGAACCCGACCTTGAACTCCGTGTACGCCTCGGTCGTCAGGGTGCTGAACCCGAGGATCTCGAACGCGCCGAACTCGGCCAGGCAGACGAGGGCCACGAGGACCGAGCCCCCCAGGACGGCCAGGCGCGCCTGGCCGACCGTCACCTTCCAGAACGTGGCGAAGCGGCCGAGACCGAGGCTGCGCGCCACCTCCTCTTGGGCCGGGTCGGCGTTGCGGATGTTCGCCGCCACCGGGAGGTAGACGAGCGGGTACACCGCGAGCGTCATCACGAGCACGGCCGCCCAATAGCCCCCGAAGGAGGGGAAGATGGCGCGCCAGCCGAAGCTGACCACGAAGTCGGGGATGCCGAGCGGGATCACGACGAGGACCGCCCAGATGCGACGCCCCGGCAGGTCGGTGCGCTCGACGAACCAGGCGAGCACGGTGCCGAGGCCGGCGCACAATACGGTGACGACCGCGGTGAGGCTGACCGTATGCCACAACAACTCGCCGGTGAGGCTCCGGAACAGCAGCGGCTGCAGGGTCGACCACCCGGTCTGGAAGGCCTGGACGATCAGGAACACCACCGGCGTGAGGACCACCACGGCCACCGCGAGCGCGGCGGCGATCAGGGCCGGTGGGCCGTACCGGCGGTGGCCCGGCCAGCGGTGGTGGTGCATGTGGTGGCGCAGGCGGGCCCGCCGATGCTGCCAGTGGTCCCAGCGCCCGCGGGAATGCGGGTGCCCGCCGCGGGCGTCGCCGTGCCCGTGGCCGCGGCGACGATCTGCGCGCGCCCCTGGTCCCCCCGGCCCGCGCGGCGGGGTCGTCGCCGTGCTCACGTCACCGCCTGGACGGGGTCACAAGAGCTGCGCCTCTTCGAGCAGATTGATGGCCCCGGCCCCGGTGCCGAGCTGGGCGATCGTGATGGCGTTGGGCTGCAGGTGGCTGAAGGGGGTCTCGGGTTGCGCGGTCGTCACGTGGGACCCGATGGGGTACTCGAAGCTGTCGCTGTGGGCGATGATGCTCTGGCCCTGGGCCGAGGCCAGGAAGGTGACCAGCTGCTGCGCCTCGGCGCGATGCGGGGACGAGCGCAGGACGCCGGCCCCCGACACGTCGACCACGTAGCCCACGTCGTGGGGGGCGAAGTAGGCGATCGCCGAGTGCGTGTTCGATGCGCCGTCCTCGGCCCGCAGCCGGTACCAGTAGTACTGGTCGATGACGCCGAGCGCGACCTGGCCGCGGTTGACCTCGTCGGTCACGGTCTCGTTGTCCGGGAGGAGGTGGCCGCCGGCGTTGGCCTTCACGCCGTTGAGCCACTTCAGCGCCGCGGCATTCCCGTAGGTGTGGGCGACAGAAGTGACGATGGGCTGGAAGTCCGTCTCGCCGCCGGCGAGCGCGATCTTGCCCTTCCACTTCGCCCGGCTGAGCTGCATGGCGGAGGTGGGGAGCTGGCTCGGCTTGAGCAGGGCCGTGTTGTAGACGATGACGCTCACCCGGGCCGAGATCCCGAGCCACTGCCCGTTGGGCGAGTCGTACTTGGCGGGCGTCTCGGCCAGGGTGGACTTGGCGAGCGGTGCCAACATCTGTTTCGAGGCCAGGTACTGGAGGGGCGGGGAATTCTCGGTGAAGAAGGCGTCGGCCGGCGAGTGCCCTCCCTCTTCGACGATCTGGTTGGCCAGGACGTCCTCGTCGTCGAAGCGCACGTTCACCTTGATGCCCGTCTTCTTCTCGAACGCGCTCACGAGCGCCTGGGTGGTCTGGACGTGCTGGCCGCTGTAGAGGGTGATGGCGGCGGGGGTCGCCCCGGCGCCACCCGAGGCTCCGAGGACGAGCACTCCCCCACCGAGGCAGCCGGCGGCCAGCGCCAGTCGGGCCCGGCGCAATCTGTTCGGCATCGCTGCGACCTCCCGAGGGACCAAAGTTAGGCACCACGAATATTAGGGCCTCCTAACTTTACCTGGGTAGGGCGGTCCGTCAATGTCGCCCGGCCGGTCACCGGCGGCGTTCCCGGGCCGGCGGGCGCGGGCGGGGCCACGGAGGACGCGACGCGGGAGCAGGGCGCGGGTCAGGCCCGGGCAGCGCCGCCGAGATCCGCCCGGCCTTCGAGGGGGCTGGACGGCTCGGCGTGGAAGCGCACCGGGATCCGGCCGGCGCGCCGGGCCAGCCACCCGGCCTCGACGGCCAGGCGCATGCCCCGCGCCATGGCGACGGGGTCGTGGGCCCGGTTGACCGAGGTGGCGACGAGCACGCCGTCGCACCCGAGCTCCATGGCCAACGCGGCATCCGACGCCGTCCCGATGCCCGCATCGAGGATCACCGGGACCTCGACCGCCTGGCGCAGGAGCGCGATGTTGTGCGGGTTGCGGATGCCGAGGCCGCTGCCGATCGGTGCACCGAGGGGCATCACGGCGGCGCAGCCGACCTGCTGGAGGCGGAAGGCCAGGACGGGGTCGTCCGTCGTGTACGGCAACACGACGAAGCCGTCCTCGGCCAGCTGTTCCGCCGCCGCCAACAGCTCGACGGCGTCGGGCAGCAGCGTCCGGTCGTTCCCGATCACCTCGAGCTTGACCCAGTCGGTGCCGAACGCCTCACGCGCCAGCTTGGCCGTGAGGACGGCCTCCGATGCGGTGGCGCAGCCCGCCGTGTTGGGGAGGACCCCGATCCCGAGCTCGTCGAGGAGCGAGAGCAACGAGCCCCGGCGCGACGGCTCGATGCGCCGCACCGCCACCGTGGCGAGGCGCGTGCCGGACTCCTCGAGGGCGGCGCGCAGGGCCTGCAGGCTGGTCATGCCGCCCGTGCCGAGCAGGAGCCGCGACCCGAGCGCCTCACCCGCGATGCAGAGCTGATCGGGTGCATCGCCGCTGGCCACGTCGTCGCGCCGCGGGGTCGTCACCCGGACGACCATACCCCGGAGGCCGCGTATGGTGGCTCGGTGCCGGATTCCCCCACCCCGCCGACCGCGCTGACGATCGCCGGCTCCGACTCCGGGGGCGGCGCCGGCGCCCAGGCCGACCTGAAGACCTTCGCCGCCCACCGCGTCCACGGGACGAGCGCGCTGACGGCGGTGACCGCGCAGAACACCACGGGCGTTCGGGGCGTCGTCGCGTTCGAGCCCGGGTTCGTCCGCCTCCAGGTGGAGACCGTCCTCGACGATTTCGACGTCCGCAGCGTGAAGACCGGGATGCTGGCGAACGCCGGGATCGTCGCCGCCGTGGCCGGGCTGGCCCAAGAGGGCCGGCTCCCCCGCCTCGTCGTCGACCCCGTGCTCGTCTCGTCCAGCGGGCACCCGCTCTTGGAGCCCGAAGGGGTCGCCGCCTACCTCGAGCGCCTCCTCCCCCACGCACTCGTGGCGACGCCAAATCTGCGCGAGGCCGCCGTCTTGGGTCACACGACGGTGGAGGCGCTGGCCCCGCTCGAGGCGCGGGCCGCCGTCGCCGAGCAGATCCGGGACCGGGGCGCCCGCTGGGTGGTCGTGAAGGGAGGCCACCTCACCGACTCGGCGGACGACGTCGTGGCCGGCCCCGGCGGGGTCGTCGTCCTCCAGGGCACCCGCGTGGCGACGGGCAACGACCATGGGACGGGCTGCTCGCTGTCGGCCGCTATCTGCGCCGAGCTGGCGCGCGGCGCCGAGGTCCTCGATGCCATCGGGGCGGCCAAGGAGTACGTGCGCCGGGCCCTGGACGGCGGCGCCGGCTGGAAGCTGGGCGCGGGGCACGGGCCGGTCGACCATTTCGGATGGTCGGGGCGGCCCTAGGCTGGACGGGCCATGTCGCTCTCCGAGGCCCAGACCCGGCCGCCCGAGCCGGCGGACGACGCACCGCTGCGGCCGCCGACCCCCGGCGGGTTCTCGCTCCGGCCCGCCATGATCGTCCTCGGGCTCGGGGTGCTGATCCTCGCCGTCTTCGTGACCCTGGGCATCGTCTCGTCACAGACCCCGGCGCCGGTGAAGACCTCGGGCGCGCCGAGCGTCGTCCCGGGCACCGCCCTGCGCGCCGAGCCGGCGGGCCACGCCCTGGCGCCCATCATCACGTCGGGCGAACCGCCGTCCAACATCATCAACGCCGTCTCGGTGCCCGTGGGCTCGGTCCGGATCTCACACCAGAACAACGCCGCCGGCTCGGGGCAGTTCGACTCGCAAGTCGTGCTGGGCTCCGACGACTCGCAGGGTGCGCTGCTCAACTTCTACGCGTCGGAGATGCACCAGCAGGGCTGGCAGGTCTTCGACCGGGGCCCGGCCGCCAACGACCCCGGCGCACTCGAGGTGCTCGGGAAGCTGGCGGGCACCGACGGGTACTTCTGGGAGATGGGGGCCACCATCTCGCCGACGACGTTCGGGCCCGGCACGCCGCCCAACGGCGAAACCCACTTCACCATCCGCCTCCTCCAGCAGAACGACGACCAGAGCTGATCCTCGGGGCGGCGGCCGGGATCGGCGACCACGGCGCCGGCGCCATTGGTCGGCTCGTGCTCAGCCCGCGGCGACCGCGGTGTGTGCGAGCTGATCGACCCGGTCGTCCGGCCCCAACAAACCCAACTCCTCGGGCCGCGGCGCCAGCAGGTAGGCCCAGGCGAAGAAGTTGATCGGGTAGAGCAGGTAGCCCAGCCGCGGGTTGGGCGCCAGCAGGATGAGCGCCGACATGACGACGCCCGAGATGGTGCACACCTGCGCCACCGTGGTCGGCGTGTGGCGCCACAGGTGGCGGGCGAGCAGCACGGCCAGCACGAGGCCCACCGAGACGGGGAGCACCCGGCTGAGCGAGGGGAATTCGTGCACCAGAAGGTGCCCGGGGAGCGCACTCGCCGCGGTCGACGGGATGGCGCTCAACCCCAGCGGGAAGAGCACGACGTCGTCGATCAGCGCGAACGGACCCCGCAGCGCGAAGGGGAAGATGGCCGGCACCGCGACCACGAGCAACCCGGCCAGCATGGTCAGCGGCCGCCGCTCGCCCTTCCGGCCATAGGCGGCGAACAGCGCCAGCACGGCCACCGGCCAGGCGGTGAACTTCATGGCCGACGCGATGCCCAGCACGACCCCCGACGCGAAGGGGCGTCGCCGCTGCGCCAGCACCATGGCGAGCAGGAGGAAGGCCACCACCGGGATGTCGTCGCCGCCCGTCGCCAGCGGCAGGGACGCAATGGGCAAGATGATCAGCGCCTGGATGGCGCGGATCTTGCGACGCCCGTCCGCCCGGCACAGATAGAGCGCGACCGCGGCCACCACGATGGTCGTCAGGCAGAAGAAGATGCGCGCGTCGCTGAGCCCGTTGTTGCGCCAGATGTCGCTCGGGATCCCGAGGACCGCCATGAGAGGCAGGTAGGGCAGGAAGCCGGCGTAGTCGGGCTCACCCGGCGCGTGGTACGCCACCTCGTGGGGCGAGCGGTGGATCTTGAGGTAGGGGTTCAGACCCTTGACCAGGTCCTGCCCGCCGACCTCGACCACGGTCACCTCGGGCTGTTGGTGGGAGCCGGCCACCCCGTCGAAACGCCAGAGGATCTCGAGACCCATCGGGATGGCGAGGGCGCCGGCGAACACGCACACGGCGACGACGATGCGCGCCACCCAGGCCCGCCGGTGCTGGACCTCGGTGAGCCGGCGCGCCGGCTGGCGGCGGCGGGAGCGGCGTACCCACCAGACGATGCCGGCCGAGGCCACGGCGCCGAATGCGAAGGGGGCGAGCGCCATCCGCCCCCACACCTGGTAGAGCGCGTTGGTCGACGTGTAGATCGTGCCGAGCGCGAACAGGGCGCTGGCGAAGTACAACAGCGCGTCGCCCCCCTCGGGCGAGATCCGGCAGATGCGGTCCCACACCAGCCGCGCCAGGTCACCGATTCGCGTGCCCCAATCGCTGATGGTGAGAGAGATCGTCGGCATGGCGTCTCGAATCCTCGCGCACGGGCCCCGGTGCAGGCGGAACCCTGCAACCGTGATCCTAAAGGCGCAACTCCGCCAGATAGAACGACAGTTCCGCCTCGAGGCATGCGGTCAGGGTGTCCGCCCGGCGGAACCCGTGGCCCTCACCCTCGAAGAAGCGCAGGTCGCACCGGGTGCCGGTCGCGACCAGGGCGTCGCGCATGCGCTCGGCCTGCGCCGGCGGCACGACGGCATCGTCCGTGCCCTGGAGCAGGAGCACCGCGCCGGTCATGGAGGCGGCCCGGTTGACCGGCGAGCGCTCGACGAAGAGGCGCCGCGCCTCGGGCAGCGGCCCGATCAGGCGGTCGGTGTAGTGCGCCTCGAAGTCGTGGGTGGTCGCGACGAGGCGCTCCAGGTCGGTGACGCCGTAGGACGCGGTGCAGGCGGCGAACCCCTCCCCCGCCGCGAGCGCGTTGAGGGCGGTCATGCCACCCGCGCTCCCGCCGCGGACCGCCATCCGACCCGCATCCACGTCGCCGCGCTCGCCCAAGTGGCGCGCCGCGTCGAGGCAGTCCTCGGCGTCGGCGACGCCCCACCGCCCCCACAGCTCGTCGCGGTAGGCGCGCCCGTACCCCGAGCTCCCGGCGTAGTCGACGCACGCGACGGCGAAGCCGCGGGTGGCGAAGAATTGGAGCGTCAGGTCGAGGCCCGGCTGGCTGGCCGAGGTCGGGCCCGAGTGGCACCACGTGACCAGCGGCGGCGGCCCATCGCTGGGGGCCACGGCCCGGCCGGTCGGGCGGTAGAGCGTCCCGTGCACCGGGCGCCCGGAGCGGCCGGTCAGGGTGAAGGGCTCGCCCCGGGCGAACGTGTCCGGCGCGACGGTCACGGCGAAGCGAGGGGCGGGCCGCAGCGGGCGCGCGGCAGGGGGCGCCGCGGCCGCATGGGTCTCGACGAGCCAGACGTTGGACGGGGCGTCGGGCGTGCCGCCGATCAGCGCGACCCTGTCACCGTGCGCGCAGAGCCCGGCGATCGACACGCAGGGCTGCGCCATCACCTGGGGCGCGCCGCCGGGGCGGAGGCGCACGAGGGCGTCGCGACCCATCGAGGTCTGGCGGGCGACGACCGCGCCGTCGGGCATCTCGGCCATCGTGCTCTGGCCGAGGACCCAGTCGGGACCGTGGTACTCGGCCGCCTCGTCACTGAGCGCGACCGGCTCGGCCGTGGCGTCGGGCGCGTCGGCCCGGCCCGTGTCAGCGGGGTGGACGTACGGCTGCCACCAGCCGCGCCGGTCCGAGACGAAGCGGAGCCTCCGGTCGCGCTGCCACGCCGGCTGTCCCACCGACTCGGCGGGGCCGCCCGCGACGAGCCTTGGCGGCCCGGCCGCGGCGAGCGCGCCGCCGACCCGGGTGAGGGGCACGACCACGAGCGACGACGCGTCCCACGGCATGTCGGGGTGGTCCCACGCCACGACCGCGAGCCGTCCGACGCCCGCGTCGACCCGCGGGGCGCCGAAGAAGTCGTGCCCCGCCAGCACCGTCGATTCCGACGGGTCGGCCGTCCGGGTCGAGAAGGCGACGACGCTGCGCACCGGCGGCCCGGGCCCGTCGTCGGGATGCGCCTCCCGGACGGCCAGCACCCAGTCGCCGTCGGCGGTGGCCGTGAGCCCGCCGTGGCGGTACGCCACACGGGCCGGCGGTGGCGCCGGTGCGGAGAGCGCGCGCGGCGTCGGCGCCTCGGTGGCGTCCGTGCCCCCGTCGCAGCACCACACCCGCTGGTCCGCCTGGTCCACGTAGGCGAAGGCGCCGGCGGCGTGCCCGGGCAGCAGGCAGACGGCGCCGCCCCCGTACTCGTGCACCCGGCTCCGGATGCTCACGCCGACGGGCGAGTGGTCGTGGCGCCCGGCGCCGTCGGCCCGCACGAACACCACCCGCCCGTTCTCCTCGGGGCGGGCCTCGAGCCAGTAGAGCGCCGCACCGTCCGAGCACAGGTCGGACAGCGAGATCTTGAAGCGCGCGACCTCCCCTGCCGCCAACGCGGAGGGCCAACGCCCGTATCCTGAAGTCGTGAGCACCACCGTGCGAACGTACCCGGCGCAGCCACCAGCGGCGGCGGCGGCCGGCAGCGACGGGCTCTACAGTAATTCGGTGCGCTTCCCGGCCTACGTGCTGTCGAAGTCGGGCGAGGTGATCCGCCCCGCCGTGGTCGAACTGGAACAGGACGACCTCCCCTCCGGCGACGTGCTGATACGGGTCGAGTGGTCCGCCATCAACTTCAAGGACGCGATGGTCACCCGCCCCGGCAACCGCGTGGCCCGCCAGTTCCCGCTCGTTCCGGGCGTCGAACTGACCGGCACCGTCGAGGAGAGCGGCCACCCCGACTTCAGCCCCGGCCGCCGCGTCCTGGTCCAGGGGTACGACCTCGGCGTCGCCCACCACGGCGGCTTTGCCGCCTACGCGCGGGTGCCGGCCGACTGGGTGGTGCCGCTCCCCGAGTCGTTGAGCTGTCGCAACGCCGCCATCATCGGCCTGGCCGGGCTGACGGCCCTCCTTTCGCTGCACCGGTTGCGCCAGCACGGGACCACGACCGAGGACGGCCCGGTGTTGGTGACCGGCGCGTCCGGCGGAGTCGGGAGCGCGGCGGTGGCCATGTTGGCGGCCGCCGGCTTCGAGGTCGTCGCGTCGTCAGGCAAGACCGCCGAGCACGACTACCTGAAGGAGCTCGGCGCCGCCCAGGTCGTCGGCCGCCAGTTCACCGAGGACGACGGGCGCACCCTCGGCCCCCAGCTCTGGGGCGCCGTCGTCGACTGCGTCGGTGGCATAGCGCTGGCCGAGGCGCTGCGCACGGTCCGCTACGGCGGTGCCGTCGCGGCCAGCGGGCTCACCGGAGGCAACGACCTCGCCACCACGGTGTACCCCTTCATCGTGCGCGGCGTCGCGCTGCTGGGGATCGACACCGTCGCGACACCGATCGAGGAGCGGCGCGCGTTGTGGGACGAGATGCCCGACGCCTTCCCGCTCCGCCGCTGCGAGGACATGGTCAACGAGGTGATCGGCCTCGACGGGCTCACCCCGGCCCTCGGGCGGGTGCTCGACGCCGCCGTGCGCGGCCGCATCCTCGTCGCGCCCGGCCGCGTGCCACGGCGAGCTACAGCGAGCCAGGGGAGGACCGCTCAGGCCTTGTAGAGCGGCGACACCCGGATCGTGCCGTTGCCGCACGGAGCAATGGACAGGGCGAAGGTCGGCGACGGCGTCGTGGCGCCCGGCATGGTCGTGGCGGCCTGCTCGGAGGTCGGGCAGCTGGTCTCGCCCCCGACCGGCACGTCGGAGTATTGATAGGCGAACTGGGCGGTGGACGACGGTGCGATCGCCACCGACACCGGTGGCGCGTTGGCCGCCGGCGACAGGTCGACCGTGAGGCCGTTCATCATGGTGACCGTGAGCGGGGCAAGGCTCCCCGAGAACAGCGCCACGGTCGGGTAGCCGTCGACGGTGCAGGTGGTCGCGCCGGTGTTGGTCACCGTGATGACGCCGGTGATCGTGCCCGCTGCGCCTTGCGACTGCCCGGCCGACGCCGTGATGTGGTTGCACGCCACCGAGGCGGCCGCCGTCGAGCTCGTGGTGGTGGCCGCCGTGGTCGAGGTGGTGGACGACGAGGTCGTCGTGGCGCGGTGGGTGGTGGTGGTCGTCGAGTGCTTGCTCGGGCTGCTGCTGCACGCCGCGAGGAAGAGGCCGGCGCCCGCCAGCGCGGCGAGCCCCCAACGCGAGTGGCTCACCCTTCGAAGTCTTCCGGCCGCACCGAGTCGAGGAACTGGCGGAACTGGCCCACCAGCTCATCGGGCGTGTCCTCTTCTTCCTCCTCGGCATCGAGCGTGAGGATGATCCCCTCGGACTCCATGAGCTCGTCGGACACGAAGATCGGCGACTCGGTGCGCACGGCGACGGCGACCGCATCGGAGGGCCGGCTCGACACGACGGTGCGCTCCTCGCCGCGCACCAGGTGGAGCTCGGCGAAGTAGGTCGACGACCGCAGCTCGGTGATGATCACGCGCTCGACGTTGATGTCGAGCGCCCCGAGCATGTCCCGCATCAGGTCGTGGGTCAGCGGGCGGGGCATGGTCACGCCCTGCAGCGCGTAGGCGATGGCGGTCGCCTCCGGGCTCCCGATAAAGATCGGCAGCGTGCGCCCCTCACCTTGGGTCTCCTGGAGCAGGAGCACAGGGGTGTTTGATTGAAGGTCCACCCGGACCGCACGGAGGAGCACACGGACCACGTACAGAAATGTAGCGCCCGCTGCCGGCCGTGCGTCACCCCCCCAAGTGCTGGCGCAGCGCCTGGCGCAGCAACGAGGCTCGCATGGACTGGCCCAGGGCCGCCAGCTGCTCCGCTCCCTCGGTGGCCCGCTGCCGGGACTCGGGGTTCCGCTGGCGGAGCAGCGGGATGACGATCTGCTCGATCAGGCCCAGCTCGCGGTCGGCCGCGTTGCGGTACTGGCGCAGGTGCCGCGGCTCGATCCCGAAGGCCCGGAAGGCGGCCGCCAGGTTGGCCACGGTCAGCGCCTCCTCGTCGTAGGTCTCCAGCCCGGCGACGCGCACCGGGCAGATCAGCCCGAAGCCCTCGAGCCCGGCCAGCTCCTCGGCCGTCAGGCCCGAGGCGGCGCAGAGCTCCTCGGCGGTCAGGCTGGCGCCGGTCACCACGCCGGTCGTCGCCGCGCCAGCCGCGGCCTCGCCACCGCGCGTCGAGGCGGGACGGGCCGAGGGAGTGGAGGCCGCCGGCGCGTGCGGCCGCGCTGCCGCGTCGGCGGGCGCGGCGGACGGCGCCCGCTCTGTCCGCGGTGCGCCGCGGTCGGGGCGCGGCCCCTCGCTGCGATCGGGTGCCGCCGGTCTCGCCGCGCCGGGCGCGCTCGCGGTGCCCGCAGCGCCCGCGCTGACCGCGACCTCGGGCCGTCCCGGTCCCGACGCGGGCGTCGCCCGCCCGGCGCCTCCTTCGGTTCCGGTCGCGGGTCCCGGGGCGGCCGGGCCGCGCGCCGGCGCGGCCTCGGGTGTCGCGGGTGTCGCGGCTGCGGTGGGTGCGGTGGCCGCGGCCGCCGCGGTCGCCGAAGTCGGCGCAGCACCCTCCCCCACCACCTGCAACCCGCGGCGTGCCTGCGCCGTCTCGGGCATCAGCGCCGACCGGCGCGAGGCGTCAGCCAAGATACGCGCCATGGCCTCCTCGTCGGCCTTCGTCGGCTGCTCGTCCTCGGGGGCGATCGCGGCGGCGTGGCGACCCGCCGTCTCGGAGGACTTGCCGTTGGCCCGCTTCGGCGACAGGTCGTCGAGCTCGCCGTCGGCCAGGCGGTCACGGATCACCTTGAGGGGTAGGAAGTGCTCGCGCTGCTGGCGCAGCACCCAGCGCAACCGCTCGACGTCGTGTTCGAAGAACTTGCGGTACCCCGACGGCGAGCGCTCCGGGTTGACCAGGCCCTGGCTTTCCAGGAACCGGATCTTGGAGATGGTGACGTCGGGGAACTCCTCTCGCAACAGCGTCAGGACGTCACCGATGGAGAGGTAGGTACGGCTGCTCACTCGTTCCCAGCCACCAGGTAGACGAGCTTGAACTTGCCGATCTGCACCTCGTCGCCGGGTGCGAGCTGGACCTCGTCGATGCGCTCCCTGTTGACGTACGTCCCGTTCAACGAGCCCACGTCGCGCAGCGAGTAGGCGCCGCCGTCCTTGGGCGTGATCTCGACGTGGCGGCGCGAGACCGTGATGTCGTCGAGAAAGATGTCGCTCTCGGGGTGGCGGCCCGCCCGGACCACCTTGTCGCCGAGGAGGTAGCGGGCCCCGATATTGGGGCCCCGGGTCACCACGAGCACCCCCGCGCCGTGGGGCACCTCGACCATCGTGACGTCCGGGCGCTCGTCGGCGGCGTCGATGTCATCGGAGGGATGGAGCGTGATGGTGGCATCGTCGCCGTCCGCCAGCAGTGCGTGCCCGCACGAGGAACAGAAGTTGACGCCCTCTGGGTTCCGGTGCCCGCAGTTGTGACAGAACACGGCGCCCACGGTACCCCACCCCACGACCGCCTTCTCCTGGTGGCCCGGGCAGCCCGAACACGGGTTCAGTCCGCCGTCAGCTCACCGTAGGCGGCCGCGTCGAGCAGGCTCGACACGTCGGCCCCTGCTGCGAGGTCCAGCTCGCAGATCCACCCCTCGCCGTACGGATCCTGGTTGATCTGCTCCGGTGTGGCGTTCAACGCGTCGTTTACGGCCGCCACCGTGCCTGCGAGCGGCGTGTAGATCTCCGACACCGACTTCGTCGACTCCACCTCGCCGAGCTGCCCGCCCTGCTCCACCTCGGTCCCGACCGAGGGCAGGTCGACGAACACGATGTCGCCCAGGGCATCCTGCGCGTAGTCGGTGATGCCGATGCGGACTCGCGTGCCCTCGACGCGCACCCACTCGTGTTCGGGCGAGTACCGAAGGTCCTCGGGGATGTTCATGGGGGGCGACGATACCGGACCGGCCCTGCGCTCGCCGCCGGCCGCAGAGGCCCGCGGCCGCCGCCCGAACGCCCGTCAGGCGCGCACCGTCAGTTCGCCAGCAACGCGCTGATTTGCTCGACATAGGGTCGCGCCAGTGCCACCGACCCCGGCAGGTCCGTCCCCTCGGCCCACACGTGGGTCACGGGGTCCTCGGGGTCGGGGGCGACGAGCACCCACCCGTCGTCCGAGCGCACCTTGATCCCGTCGACCAGCACCAGATCGGCCCCCTGCTCGGCCAGCTGCTCCATGAGCGTCCGCATGATCAGGCCCTTGTGCTCCAGGGGCGTCGCCACCTCTTCGTGCACGATCGGCATCGGCGGCATGGCGTCGACCACCTCCTCGAGCGAGCGCGAGCCGCGCCCGAGCAGCGCCAGCAGGCGGGCCAGGGCGGCCGCAGCGTCAAAGGCGGGGAGGAAGGAGGGGAACACGTACCCGCCACGCTGGTCCGACGCGAAGGTGACGCCGCCGGCGGCCGCCGCCTCGAGCAGCCCCGGGGCCGAGAGGGGCGTGAGCACGACCTCGATCCCGCGCTCGGCGCACTCCCGCAGCGTCGCCGCGCTCGCCGTCACCGGGAGGGCGACCTTGCCGGTGTCGCCCGCCTCTGCGCCGAGCGCGATGAAGGCGAGGACGGACTCGTCGTCGGTCATGACGCGCCCGCGCCCGTCGATCAGGGTGAGCCGCTCCCCGCCCGGGTCGATCACCGCGCCGAGGTCGGCACCCGACCCGCGCACCGCCTCGGCCACCCGCGCCTCGCTGACCGCCTTGTCGATCGCGATCATCCCCGGCGTCTGCGCGTACGGGTTGATGCTCAGCACGTCCGCCCCGACCTTGGAGAGCAGGTTCGGCATGACGAAGCTCGCCGCGCCGTACGAGAGGTCGAGGACGAGCTTGACCTGGCGGCGCCCGTCACGCCGGAGTCCGAACGCCTCGACCACGTCGCCGGTGTAGTGCTCGATCAGCCGGGGCGAGAAGTCGATGTCGCCGATCTCACCCGCGGTCACGCGACGGAACTCCTCGCGGTGGTACATACGCTCGACGCGGCGCTGGTCCGTCTCGGACAGGTCGATGCCGCGTTCGTCGAAGAAACGGATCACCACCGACTGCGGGTCGTCGGGGCTGAGGCGGACGGTGAGCCCGGCCCGCGTGGCCCGGGTGCGCACGTGGTGGCGCGTGACCGGCACGGTGGCCAGCTCCAGGTCGGCGACGTTGACCCCGACCGCGTTGCACCCGACCATCAGGGCGCGTTTGAGCACGCGGGCGGCCCGGCTGGTGTCGCGCGAGGCGGTGATGTAGCTGCCCTTCTCGAAGCCCGACGCCCACGCCTTGGCCAGGCGCACCGCGAGCTCGGGGCTCACGTCCACGTTCGCGATGCCCGTGACGCCCTCGCGGCCGAAGAGCGTGCGGGCGCCGCCCGACTCCCACACGATCGACGCGTTCACCTGCGCGCCCGCCTCGACGACCTTGTACGGGTAGACCTTGACGTCGCCGCGCACCTCGGCGTGCGCCCCGACCAGGCAGCCCTCGCCGACCACCGCTCCCGGCTCGATGCGCGCCCCCACCCGCAGGTCGCACGAGCGCCCGAGCACGGCGCCCTCGACACGCACGGCGGGCCCGAGGTAGGAGTTCTCGCCGATGACCGAGCGCCGGACCTCCGCCCGCTCGGCCACTCGCGTGTTGGCCCCGAGCGTGGTGTAGGCGCCGAGCACGGCGCCGGCGTCGACCGTGCAGTTCTCCGCGACGAACACCGGCGACTCGATCCGGGCCAGCGGGTCGATGGACGACCCCTTCCCCACCCAGACGCCCGGCCGCAGCTCGAAGCCGGACACGTCGGTCTCGACCCGGCCGTCGAGGATGTCCTCGTGCGCCTTCAGGTAGGCCGCCGTGGTGCCGACGTCCTCCCAGTACCCGTCGGCCACGTAGCCGTAGAGGGGTCGCCCGTCCTCGAGGGCGGACGGGAAGACCTCGCCCGAGAAGTCGACCGAGCGGCCGGCCGGAATGCGCTCGAAGATCTCGGGCTCCAGCACGTAGATCCCGGTGTTGATGGTGTCGCTGAACACCTGGCCCCAGCCCGGCTTCTCCAAGAAGCGCTCGATGGACCCGTCCTCACGGGTGATGACGATGCCGAACTCGAGCGGGTTCTCCACCGCGCTCAGCGCGATGGTGGCGAGGGCATCGTTCTTCTCGTGGAACGCGACGATCTCGGTCAGATTGATGTCGGTCAGCACGTCACCCGAGATCACCAAGAAGCGCTCGGTCAGCTGCTCCATGGCGTTGCGGACCGAGCCGGCCGTGCCGAGCGGCGACTCCTCGGTGGCGTACACCATGCGCACGCCGAGCTCGCTGCCGTCGCCGAAGTAGCTGCGGATCGCGTTCGGCAAGAACGCGACGGTCACGACGATGTCGGTGATGCCGTGGCGCCGCAGCAGCGACACGATGTGCTCCATCATCGGGCGCCCCACGAGGGGCAGCATCGGCTTGGGCAGGTTCGAGGTCTGGGGCCGCAGGCGCGTGCCCTCGCCGCCCGCCATGATCACGGCCTTCATGCCGGGCTTCGCCTCGCCGCCCGGCCCTGCGCCAAGGCCTTCCTGGCGGGGCCGACGTAGCTGCCCGCCGCGATCCACGCCAGCACGAGGCCGCTGATGCCGGTGACCCAGGCGATCACCCTGATCGGCTCCTGCCAGCCGGCGTCGCCGTAGCCGAGCAGGAAGGTCGGATAGGCGAACATCAGACCGAATGTGCCCGCCTTGCCGACCCACAACACATCGATGCGGGCCGCACCGAGCGAGGCCAGCAGGACGACCATGGCCGAGACCAGGACCTCGCGGGCGATGGTGGCGAGGCCGAACCACAGCGGCACCGCCCCGTAGACCAGGACCGCGATCACCGCCGTCCCGACCAGCAGCCGGTCGGCGGTCGGGTCGAGCACCTTGCCGAACGTGGAGACCTGCCCGAAGCGCCGCGCCACGAAGCCGTCCACCCAGTCGGTCGCGCCGAGGGCGGCCAGCAGGATGGCCGCCGCCGTCTGCTCGCGCTTGGTGAAGAGGAGCCACAGGAACAGAGGGATGCACAACAGCCGGACCATGGTGATGACGTTGGGGGCGGTGAGGATGCGGTCCAGCCCCTCGTCCTGGTCGGGCGGCACCCGCTCCAGGTCCAGGTCGTCCACGTTCTCCAGGTCGGCCACGTCGCGAGTCTATGGAAGCCCCTGTGCCGCCTTGGGCCCCGGTGTGCCAGAGTGGCGCGGTGCCTCGATTCGAAGCGTTCCGCGGTCTGAGGTACCAGCCCGAGCTCGCACCCCTGGCCCAGGTCATCGCCCCGCCCTACGACGTGATCTCCTCGGCCGAGCGGGTCCATCTGGCCTCGCGCAACTCCGCCAACGCCGTCCTCGTCGAATTGCCCGAGGGCGACCTCCAAGGTGGGCGCGACCCCTACGCGGTGGCGGCCGACCTCTTCTATCGCTGGCTCAACGAGGGCATCCTGGCCGCCGACGCCGAGCCCAGCCTGTACCCCTACCGCATGACCGACACGTCGGGGCACGCCACCACCGGGGTCATCGGGCTGCTCGGCCTGGCCGACCCGGGAGAGGAGAGCGACATCCTCCCCCACGAGCAGACCCTGCCGAAGCCCAAGAGCGACCGCCTCGACCTGCTGCGGGCCACCCGGGCCAACCTCTCGCCCATCTGGGGGCTGTCCATGGCCGACGGCGTCACCGCCACCTTCGACCCCACCGACGACGACCCGGTGGGCGACGTGTACGACGACGAAGGCGTGCGGCACCAGCTCTGGGTGCTGAACGACCCCGACACGATCGAGGCCGTGCGCGCCGCCATCGCCCGCGCCCCGGTCGTGCTGGCCGACGGGCACCACCGCTACTCGACGGCGCAGACGTATCAGGCGGAGGCCCGCCAGGCCAACGGCAACGAGCCGGGGCCCCACGACCTCGTGCTGGCGCTCGTGGTGGAGCTCTCCGAGGACCAGCTGACCGTCGGCGCCATCCACCGCACGGTGAGCGGGCTGCCCGACGACTTCGACCTGGCGGAGGCGCTCGGCCAATGGTTCGACGTCGTGCGCGCCGGGGCCGCCGATGCGCGCACCCTGTCGGCGCTGTCCGAGTCGGCCTCGCTGGCCTTGGTCACCGGCGGGCAAGCCTTCCTGCTGCTCCCCCACGCCGACGTGCTGGAGCACGACGGGAACGACCTCGATTCCAACCTCATCGCCACGGTGCTCGCCGGGCTGCCCCCGCACGAGGTCATGCACCGCCACAGCGTCGCCGAGGCGCTCGAGGCCGTCGAGCAGGGGGACGGACAGGCGGCCTTCCTGTTGCGGCCGGTGACCGTCAAACAGATCGAGAACTGGGCCAACGACCGCCGCCGGATGCCGCCCAAGACGACCTACTTCAGCCCCAAGCCGAGGACGGGAATGGTCTTCCGCTCCCTGGACATCTCCTAGTGGCGGCCGGCGGCGGGCGAGCGATGCGCGGCGAGGTCACGCTGCACATGGTGGCCCCGCCGGAGCGGGTCTGGGGCCTGGTGAGTGACGTCACGCGTATCGGGCGGTACAGCCCCGAGACCTACGAGGCCAAGTGGGAGCACGGTGCCACCGGGCCCGCGGTGGGGGCAACGTTCCGCGGCCACGTGAAGCGCAACGGCTGGTGGCCCCTCCACTACTGGACGACGTGCACCGTGTCCGCCTGCGAGCCGGGCAAGACGTTCGAGTTCGGCGTGGGCAACGACCCGGCGAAGCCGCTCAACGTGTGGCGCTACGACATCGTTGCGTCCGGCGACGGCTGTGACGTCACCGAGTCCTTCACGCTCTCCCCCACCGCGGGCCTCAGGCTCTACTGGACGCTGTTGGGCTGGGCCCGCGGCAAGACGAACCACGACGGGATGCGCGCCACCCTCGAACGCGTGCGCGCCGACGCCGAGTCGGCGGAGGCAACGGCCCCGTAGGTCGTCGGCGTCGTCGTCGCCGTCGCCGTCGCCGCGGACCGTGGTGTGTGGCGCGTCGCGTAGCGGCGACGCACGTTCATTGCGTTCTTCGGCGAAGCCCTCGCCATTTCTGCGTCGGTATGTTTTCATCACGGTTCGATCGCGAGCACTGAAGGAGGTGCACATGAAATTCGACTCGACCAACGGTCAGAAGCCCATGCTGCGCGCCTCCGCCGCCGCGGACATGCACGCTCTGCTGGGCTGACCGGCATCGAGCTCTCGGGCGAGCGTTGACGGCGCCGCCCCGCCCCTTTTCGGGCCATCGGCGCGTCGTCGCCGGGCCCCCTGTCACAACCTTCGTTCATGCTTCTCTTTCGTCCTCAAGGAGTACCCCATGCACCCCGACTTGTTACGGGCGCTCGCCGAGGCCAGACATCAGGACCTCCTCGACGAACGCCGAACCTCCTGGCAGCCCAGGATCCAACGTGATGACCATTCGATGCGCCTCCCTCGGGCGCGGCAACGGGTGGGCTCGCTGCTCATTTGGGCAGGAGCGCGCCTGATGGGCGACCGACGGGCGGCGCTGGAGCTGGCGCACGAATAGCCCCACTGCGTCGCCGGCGAAGAACGGGGTTGGCCCGCGCGCCGACCCCGTTCTTCGCGCACGGCGGGTCCGACATGACGTCGAGCGGTGACGTCGAGCGGTGACGTCGAGCGGCTAGTTGAACAGCCCGGCGCTGGCGGAGCTCGCCGCGTAGTCGGTCGAGCCGGTGAACGAGACGTTGTAGCCCCCGGCCAGCTGCATTGCTCTGACCTTGGTCGCGGTCGAGGCCGTGCAGACGGCCACCCCGCCGGCGCCGGTGGTCGCGGTGCACAACGTGGTGGCGTCGGCCTTGAAGACGAGCGACCGGCCCACGATGCCGGCGCCCGTGACATTGGACTTGAGGGTGGCGTCCATCGTGTAGGAAGGCGTGCTCCCGCTGGCCAATACCGCGGCCTGCGCGGTGACCGTGGTGCCCGCCTTTCCGATCTTCTCGCTGAGCGTGCCGGTGCTCTTCCCGAAGGGCACCAAGCCGGAATACTCGGCCTCGACCGTGTGGCTCCCCACGGTCAGGTTGGCCACCGTCGTGCTCGCGGTGCCACCCGAGAGGGTCACCGCCCCGCCCGCCTTCGTCCCGCTCACCACGAACTGGACGGTGCCACCGTCCGGGGTCGGGTTGACGGTGGCCGTCAAGGTGACCGGCTCCCCGAACACCGGGTTCTGCGGCACTGCGGTCACTTTCGTCACCGTCTTGATTGTGAGGTAGGTGTACGCGCTCGCCTTCGTGGCGGTGCCACCACCGGTCGTCACCGACAGCGCCACCTTGCCCGTCTTCGGCGACGGCGGGGTCTGGACGATGATCGCGGTCCCGGCCGCGTTGATCGACTGCACCGCCGCGTCACCTGAGCCGAACGTCACGCCGACGTTGGTCCCGAAAAAGCCCGTGCCCTTGATGGTGACGGACTGGCCGCCGGCGGCGGTCCCCGACGTGGGCGTGAGGCTCGTCACCTTCGGCAGCGGCAGGTAGTCGTAGCGGTCGGAGCTCGATGTGGCGCTCGTCCCCCCCGGGGTCATGACCGTGACGTCGACCGCGTTGGGCGCGGTCCCGGCGTCGTGGGGTGCGGTCACGGTCATCTGCGTCCCAGATCCGTTCACCGAGATGTTCGTCCCGGGCACGCTCCCGAACATGACCCCCGACGCGCCCAGCAGGTCCGACCCATCGATCGTCAGCTGGTTCCCACCCGCCACCGGGCCCTGGGCCGGCGCCAGCAGGTCGACCATGGGAGTGGGCACCCCCGTCCCGATCACGTAGCTCTCCGACGGCGCGGGGGTGGTGTCCGACGTCGTCGCCACGATGACGCGATACGTGCTCGATCCCGGATTCGTGACCCCGGTGAACTCCGCCACCAGCGTGTTGCCCGCGCCGATCCCCGCCCCACCGATCCCGCACATCGCGGTCACCGTGTTGAAGGGCCCGCAGCTGGCCGAGACGACGTTGTCCCCGGTCGAGGCGTCCCGCACCTCGACGGAGGCCGCAGACAGGTCGGTGCCTGTCGGAAAGGTGAACATGTAGGTCCCGCTGTTGGTGAAGCCGGGAGTCGCCGGCATCTCGCCGGTCGAGGAGGCCGTGAAGCCGACCGAGTAGCTCACGCCGGTCGCATCCACCGCCGGGTTGCTGACCGCCACCGACCCAGCCGAGACGGCCTGCGCGGCGTCGATGGCGTAGGTGTCGGACGAGGACACGGCGCCGCCGGTGTCCGACGACGTGCTCACGCCCACGGTGTCGCCCGCACTCGTCGTGCTCGGGTTCCCGACGTTGACGAAGGTGGCACGCACGGTGTCCCCGGCGTTGACCGGGCCGGTGACCCCACACGTGACCGCGTCGGTGCTGCTGGTGCAGGCGCCGTCGTACACGGCCTCGTTCGTCGTGGTGTCCTGCTCGATGAGTCCCGCGTTGCGCAGGTTCGTGCCCACCGGGAAGCTGAACGAGATCCCGCCGGGCAGCGCGAAGCCGGGCGGAGCTGGGGCCAGCCCGCCCGTCGTGGAGGTGGTCAACGTGACCGCGTAGTCGCCGAATCCGGCGGCGGCCGGGGTGTCGTCCTGTGCCACCGTGACCCCCGACACCTGCTGCGCCGCCGTGACGCCGAACGTGTTCGAGGAGGCGATCACGGCCCCGTCGTCGGTGCTGGTCTGCACGCTCACCGTGTCGCCGGTGCTCGGCGCCGCCGGGTTGACGACGCCGTAGAGGACCACCGACACGATGTCGCTTGCGTTGATCGGCTGGCCGACCGGGCACGTCACGGTCGATCCCCCGCCCGCGCAGCCGCCCGAGGTGAGGGTCTCGTTCGTCGTGGTGTCGGTCGCCACCACCTTGGCGTTGCTCACGTTCGTGCCGTCGGGGAAGGTGATCGAGTAGGTGCCGCCGGGAGCGACGCCGCCGACGTCGGAGGCGGTGAAGCCGGCGGTGTAAGTGGCCACGCCGTTCGTCGCCGAGGTCACCGATTGGGCCACGGTGACGTTCGACACCTCGTTGGCCGCCGTGATGGCAAACGCATTCGACGACGCCGCGCCGCCGTTGTCGACGCTGGTGAGCACGCTGACGGTCTCGTTCGGGCCCCCGGTCGCGGGGTTGACCACGCCGAAGAGGTCGGCCGAGATGGCGTCGCCGGCGTTGGAATTCTGGCCGTTGTTGACGTCGCACGTCTCGGTGGACGTGAAGGAGGTGACGCAGTTGCCCAGGATCTGTTCGGTCGTGGCGTCGACGAGGGTGCCGTTGTGCACGTGCGACAGGTTGGTGCCGGAGGGAAAACCGATCGTGACGGTGTCCCCCGCGTTGTAGACCATCCCACCCGTCGAGGACGCGTCGAAGGTGACGGTGTAGTCGGACGACGCGTTCGTCTCCGGCACGGTCTGGCTGACCGTGACGTTGCTGACCTGCTGGGCGGCGGTGATCGGATAGCGGTTCGACGTCACGGGACCGGCGTTGTCGGCCGTCGTCTCGACCTGGACGGTGTCATCGGTGTTCACATTGGGGTGGTTGATCACCCCGTCGAGCGTGACGAGGATCTTGTCGTTGTCGTTGACCGGGTTGCCGTCGTCGATCGTGCACGTCACCATCTCCGCCGCGGCGTTGGGGCCGCATTTGCCGAGCACGACGCTGGTGGTCTGGTCGGCGATGATGCCGCTCGTCAAGAAGCCGAGGTTGACGCCGTTCAAGAACGTCAACGTCACGGTGTTGCCCGCATTCGCCGCCATGCCGCCCGTTGGCGAGACCACCAACGTCACCGAATAATCGGACGGCGCGTCGGTGACCGGCGTGGTCTGGGTCACCATCACCGATGAGACCGACCCTCCGGTGGCCTCCGCCGGGCCGGCCGCCACGAGCGGCACGCCGACCAGGACGAGCCCGCCGGCGGCGAGCGATGTCAGGAGCCTGGCCCGCCGGGGCCGGCCACACCCCGTGCCCACGGCGCGCCCCGAGGCCCGTCTTGCAATCCGCGATCCGCCCACGTCGCCCGCCTTCCCATTTCCGCCTGGTTCCCGAGCCGATCGGCGCGGCCCGGGGTCCCCGGTCGCGTGCCGATGGCTCTGGGCCTGAAATTAGCCCACGGGCGTTGCAGGAGCATGGCGACGGTGCGACAGCCCGAGGTGGTCGCTCCTACTCGACCGTCCAGCTCGAGCCGGAGCGGAGCAGGGTCCCGAGGTCGCCCAGTCCTCGCTTGGCCTGGGCCTCGGTGATCTGCTCGGCCATCTGGGTGCCGTACTCGGGGCGCTCCACGGCGCGGAACACGCCGATCGGCGTCGGCTCGTACGGACCGTTGGCGAGGCGCGACAGCCGGAAGGCGAAACCGGGGTCCGGGCGCGCCTCGTCGTGCACCAACACCGCGTCCAGCCCGACGTCGGCCACCGAGACGACCTCGAGCTTGCCGTCGGGGCGCTGGACGACGC
>DASZMN010000022.1:0-23579 GCA_035551835.1 Acidimicrobiales bacterium
CCCCGCGACGAGGTGACCATGAAGGGGGTCACCTACGAGGACATGCGGCCGGGCTCCTACGAGGTGAAGCCCCGGCTCGAGGACATGGACGCCAACCACATCGAGGCGGCGCTGTGCTTCCCGACCTTCCCGCGCTTTTGCGGCCAGACGTTCACCGAGGCCAAGGACAAGGAGCTCGGCCTGCTGTGCGTCAAGGCCTACAACGACTGGATGGTCGAGGAGTGGTGCGGCGACTCGGGTGGCCGCCTCATCCCGCTGTGCCTGATCCCGCTGTGGGACGCCGAGCTCGCGGCGGCCGAGGTGCGGCGCAACGCCGAGCGCGGCGTGCGCGCCGTGTGCTTCAGCGAGATCCCGCCTTTTCTCGGCCTCCCGAGCGTGCACGACCCCGATCACTACTGGGACCCGTTCTTCCGGGCCTGCTCCGAGACGCAGACGGTGGTCAACATGCACATCGGGTCGTCGTCGAAGATGCCATCGACGTCGGCCGACGCGCCGCCCGCCGTCGGCTCGACGCTGACGCACACCAACGCGACGTTCTCGCTCGTCGACTTCCTCTTCAGCGGCGTGTTCGTCCGCCTGCCCGAGCTGAAGGTGGCCTACTCCGAAGGGCAGATCGGGTGGATCCCTTACATCTTGGAGCGGGCCGACCGGGTGTGGGAGGACAACCGCGGCTGGGGCGGCGTGGCCGACATCGTGCCCGAGAAGCCGTCGAGCTACTTCAAGGGTCACGTGTGGGGCTGCTTCTTCGACGACGCGCACGGGTTGAAGTCGGTGGAGGAGATCGGCGAGGACAACATCACCTACGAGTCGGACTACCCCCACTCGGACTCGACGTGGCCGCGCACCCGCGAGATCGCCGAGGAGCAGATGGCCGATCTCACCGACGAGCAGCGCCGCAAGATCGTGCGGGGCAACGCGATCAGGCTGTTCGGCCTCGACCTCGTCGCCTGATCCCGGCCGCCGACCGGCTGAGCCGTCCCCCACATGGACCTCCGCTACACCGCGTCCGAGCAGACCTTCCGCAGCGAGCTGCGCCGTTGGCTCAGGGCCACGCTGCCCACGGTGGGCGCGCCACCCCCCCACGACGACTGGCCGGCCCGGCGCGCCTACGACCTGAACTGGCAGCGCCTCCTGTTCGACGCGGGCTACGCCGGCGTGGACTGGCCGGCCGAGGGTGGCGGGCGGGGCGCCTCACCGGTCGAGCAGCTGATCTTCAAGGAGGAGTGCGAGCGAGCGGGTGCCCCCTACGTCGGGGTCAACTTCGTGGGCCTGCTGCACGCGGGCCCGACGATCATCGCCGAGGGCACACCGGCGCAGAAGGAGCGTTACCTCCCGGCCATCCTGCGCGGCGAGGAGGTGTGGTGCCAGGGCTTCAGCGAGCCCGACGCGGGGAGCGACCTGGCCTCGCTGCGCACCCGGGCCGTGCGCGACGGCGACGACTACGTGGTCACGGGGTCGAAGATCTGGACCTCGCACGCCGAGGTGGCCGACTCGTGCGAGCTCCTCGTGCGCACGGGCGACGCGGGGAACCGGGGCATCAGCTGGCTGATCATGCCGATGGACGCGCCGGGGATCGAGATCCGCCCTCTCCGCACGATCGAGGGCACGACCGAGTTCGCCGAGCTGTTCCTCAACGAGGTGCGCGTCCCCGTGGCCAACCGGGTGGGCGAGGAGAACGACGGGTGGCGGGTGACCATGGTCACCCTGTCGTTCGAGCGAGGGACGGCCTTCGTGGGCGATCTCCTCGAGTCCGTACGCCTGCTCGGCGAGGTGCGGGCGGTGGCCCACCGGCTCGGGCTCCTCGGTGACGAGGGGCTGGCGCGACGAATCGGTCACCTGGTGGCGGCGTTCGACGCGCTCTGGGCGCTGACCAAGCGCAACGTCTCGGAGGCGGCGCAGACCGGGATCCCCGGCATCGGGGGCTCGGTCTTCAAGCTGTCGTTCTCCGAGCACGCGCAGGCCCTCGGGGACCTCGCCGTCGAGGTGCTCGACCGGGCCGCGCTGTGCGCGGACCCGCTGGAGGGCCCCGGCGGCGGCGCGCTCGGCAACGGCGAGCAGCTGCACGCGTGGTTCAAGTCGATCTCGCTGACCATCGCGGCCGGGACCTCCCAGGTGCAGCGGAACATCGTGGGCGAGCGGATCCTCGGCCTGCCCAAGGCGCGCTGATGGACTTCCGGGTCGGCGACGACCAGCGCGAGCTGACCGAGGGCATCCGCTCCATGGTGCAAGGTCGGCTGCCACTCGAGCACCTGCGGGCGCGCGAGGGCGAGGAGCGCGCGATCGCAGCGGATGACTGGGCCGCGCTCGGCGAGACCGGGGTCTTCGCGCTGACGCTGCCCGAGCCGGCGGGGACCGGTCTCGGGCTGGCCGATGCCGCGGTCGTCTTCGAAGAGCTCGGCCGCGCCCTCGTGCCCGGCCCGCTCGTCGGCACGTTCCTCGCCGCGAGCGGCGGCCTGGTCGCCGGGGCGGCGGAGGGCAGCGCCTGCGTCGGCCTGCACACCACGGGCCGGCCCGGACCGGTGCTCGTCGAGCACCTCGGCTCTCTCGACGCGCTGCTCGTCCTCGACGGCGGCGGGACGAGTCAGCTGCTGTCGCCGGCGCCGGTCGGGGGTGCGCCGCGGGTGGAGCACCCGCTCGACCCGCTGACGCCGCTGTGGCATCTCGACGCGCTCCCCTTCGGCGGCGCGGTGGCCGACGACGACGGCCGGCTCTGGCACCACGGCGCGGTGCTCAGCGCCGCGCTCCAGGTCGGCCACGCGGTGGCCACGCTCGACCTGGCGGTCGCCTACGCGAAGGAGCGCCAGCAGTTCGGCAAGCCGATCGGCTCGTTCCAGGCGGTGAAGCACTTGTGCGCCGACATGCTCGTGCGGGCGGAGGTGGCGCGGGCCGCCGTGCACGCCGCCGCCTGTCTCTGTGACGCGCCCGACGTCGTCGGGTCGGAGGCCGCGGCCGCGGGGTGCGCACCCGGGCAGATGCTCGAGCGGAGTGTCTCGGGCGCCAAGCTGCTGGCCGACGAGGCGGCCTTGGCCAACGCACGGGCCGCCATCCAGGTGCACGGCGGCATGGGGTTCACCTGGGAGGTGCCGTTGCACCTCCACCTCAAGCGGGCCCGGGTGCTCTCGACGAGCTTCGGGACCCCGGCCGCCGCCGCGCTCGCCCTGGCCGCCTATGCCTGAGCGGCAGGGCCCGCCCGTCCGAACGGAGACATCGCGATGACCGACCCGGCCCAGCTCCCCGCCGACGTGGTCCGGACCGTCCCGGAGGGACGGGTCGCCTACGGCATGCAGCTGCCGATCCAGTCCCAGTCGACCCTGTACGTGGCCGACTGGGAGAAGGAGGCCGGACCGGCCGAGTTGGCGCGCATCGCCCGGACGGCCGACGACGCGGGCTTCTTCTACCTCGGGGTCTGCGACCACACGGCCATCCCACGCCGGCTGGCCGACGCGATGGGCACCATCTGGTACGACACGACCGCGACGCTGGGCTGGCTGGCCGCCCTCACCACGCGCACCCACCTGCTCTCCCACGTGCTGGTCCTCGCCCAGCGCCATCCGCTGCGGGCGGCCAAGGAGCTCTCGACGTTGGACGCATTGTCGGGAGGTCGCCTCATCGTCGGCGTCGGCGCAGGACATGTGCCCGAGGAATACGAGCTCTTCACGGGTGATTTCCCCGCGCGGGGCCGGCACACCGACGAGGCGGTCGCGGCGCTGGCCCGATGCTTCACCGCCGAGTTCCCCGAGCTGCCCGGCCCGCGCTTCGCGGTCCGCGACATGGGCCTGGCGCCGCGTCCGGTGCGCCAGCCGCGCCCGCCGATCTGGATCGGCGGCTCGTCGCCGGCCGCCATCCGCCGCACCGCCGCCTACGGCGACGGGTGGCTCCCGCAGGGCACGCGGCGTCGGGACCTTCCGGGGCAGATCGCTCGGCTGCGTGAGCTGCGGGCCGAGCTGCGGGCCGGGGCGCCCCTCGACATCGGCACGATCGTCGAGCCGATGTACCTGCGCTCGAGCGGCTCGCGCTGGGACCTGCCGGGCTGGGTGCTGACCGGGTCGGCCGACCAGGTCGCGGACTCGCTCCGCGAGCTGGTGGCGATGGGGGTGAACCACCTCCAGGTGCGTTTCATGGCCCGGAGCGCCGACGAGTTCTGCGAGCAGACGGCGCGGTTCGGCGCCGAGGTCGGCCCCCTGCTGAACCGCTGAGGCACCCCCAGCCATAGGCTGGAAGCCGATGGTCGTGTTCTCCTACGTCGTCGGCGTCGCGCTGCTGACCCTGGTCCTGCTCCGCCAGATCAGGGTGGTCCCGGTCCCCCGCGCCTACGTGCCGCGCCTGCCCGTCGTCCTCGGGGTGATCGGCCTGTTCACCATGACGTCGTACGCGGGCGACCACCACGTCAGCGCGGGCGACTGGCTCTGGGTCGTCGGCACCTTGGTGGTCGGCGCCCTCGGCGTCGGCGCGTTGCGCGGGCTGTCGACGCGCGTCTGGGAGGCCAACGGCTGGGTGGTGCGCCAGGGCAACGTGGTGACGATGGGGCTGTGGCTGGTCTCGTTGCTCGTGCACTTCGGCGGCGACGCCGGCGCGGCCGGTCTCGTCGGGTCGAGCTTCTTGCTCTACCTCGGTCTCACCCTGGCCGTGCAGCGGTACGTGGAGTTCCGTCGGGCTCAGCCGCTGTGGGCCCGCCTCGGGCCGAACGCCGGTCGACCGCTCGTCGTGAACTTCTCGCAGGGCCCGGGCGCGTTCTTCGCCACCTTCGGCACCGGGGCTCCCGCCCCCGGCGATCCGACGGGCCGGGGTCCGAGTCCGGCGGCGCACGATCCCAACGTGATCGATGTCGACGTGGTCGAGGACGACGAGGACCACGGCCCACCCGAGCTCCACGTGCCGCGCTGATCGTTTCCTACACTCGGCGACTGTGACGTCGCCGCGCAGTTTCAGCCAGCGCCCCTACGTCGGTCCTCCGGGCTCGACCGAGCTGGTCCTGGTGCGCCACGGCGCGTCGGCCGACTCCATCGAGGGCGAGACCTTCGAGCTGGTCGAGGGCCAGGGCGACCCTCCGCTGTCGGACGTGGGACGCCACCAGGCCGAATTGGTGGCGACGCGACTGGGCCACGAGCTGTTCGACGGGATCCACGTGAGCACCCTCCGGCGCACCGCCGAGACCGCCGCCCCCCTGGTCGAGCGCACCGGGATGACACCGGTCGTCGACGCGGACCTGCGCGAAGTGTTCCTCGGCGAATGGGAAGGCGGCCTCCTGCGCCAGAAGGCGGCCGACCGGGACCCGCTGTTCGAACGGGTCTTCGCCGAGCAACGGTGGGACGTGGTCGCGGGCGCCGAGTCCCGCCAGGAGTTCGGCGGGCGCCTGCGGCGTGCCGTGGAGCGGATCGCCGCGGCCCACCCGGGCGGGCGGGTGGTCGTCTTCAGCCATGGGGCCGCGATCGGCGAGATCCTGGCCCAGGCCACCGGGTCCGAGCCCTTTGCCTTCCTCGGTGCGGACAACGCGTCGATTTCCAAGATCGTCGTCGCCGCGGAACGGTGGGTCCTGCGGGGCTTCAACGACACGTCCCACCTGGCGGGGTGAGCCGTCGATCGCCGTGGGACAAAAAAAGGGGAAGGGAAAGAGTGCGCGCCGCCGGAAGCCCAAGGCCGAGCTGCCGCCGGTGCCCGACTACGTCCGCTACACCGGCGGGGGTCGGCGCTACTGGCGACTGGGCGGCCCGCTGACGCGCACCCACGAAAAGGAGGCCATGGCGGCAAGGCGGCGCCGTTCGCCGGGCCGGGTAGGCCGTGTGGTGCTGCGCGTCCTCGGCCAGAAGCCCGGGCCCCGGCCCGGGCCCCCAACCGGTTCACCGGATTAGGCCGGTGCGGTCTCGATGTCGTCGAGTGACAGCTCGGCGGTGACGTGGCCGCCGCACTGCGCGCAGTCACCGGTATGACGCCACGACCTGATCAGCCGAGTGCCCTCGGCGTTCAGCAAGACGGTGAAGGACTCCGAGTCGTCCGCGACCTCCACGCCGAAGTAAGGCCGCCATTCGGTGAAGACGGCACGATCGTCCACCTCGATGCCCTTGAGGATCCGCCGGAACCTCATGTGCTCCTGGTCGAACACCCAGGTGCTGTTGCAAGACTCGAACACCGTCGCGGCCACGCCGAATTGTGCTCCCACCAGTTAAAGACCCCGTCAGAATCGTGTTGTCGTTGTGTGACGATCTGTGACGATCTGTGACGATCTGCGGTCAGGCGCGCCCGCCGCCGCGGGCGGAGTCAGGGCCTGAGGGGGTGGGCGCTGAAGAAGTTCCAGATGATCTTGTCGGCGTTGATGGCCAACGTCGTGGTCCCAAGGGACTTCGACTTACTGTCGAGGACACTGCCCGGCCAGGTGTGGCCACCACCACGGATGCGGTACAGCTCGACCGAACTGCCGTTGGCGCACGGGTAGGAGATGAGCGCGACGTTCTTGGCCACGACGCGGGTCGTCGACGTCGACGAGCAGCCGTCGCGCTTGGCCCAGGCGGCCGCGGTCTTCGGGATGGACGGCCCCGTCGTCGACTGGGGGGCGTTCTTGCCGAGCAACTGGCCGATGGTGCCCTTGGTCCCCGGCGGCAACGGCAGCTTGTAGGCCAAGGAACCGAGCCCGCCGGTGTAGGAGACCAGCGGGTCGCTCGTCCCATGGAAGGCAACTACCGGCACCGGGCGCGACGGGTCGCAATGCGACGGGTTGGCGATGCCCGACACGGGGGCGATGGCGGCCACCTGGGCTGCGTCCACGCAGGCGAGGACCGACGCCATGATGGCGCCGTTGGAGTACCCGGTGACGAAGATCCGGTTCTGGTCGACACACAACGCGGACGTCACGTTGGTGAGCACGCCGCGCAGGAAGGCGAGGTCCTTGCTCTTGTAGCCGGTCTGCCAGTACGGGATGTGCCGTGCCACCTGCGGCGTGATCGTGATGAAACCATCGCGATTGCCGTACGTGCCGAGCTGCGTCACTTGGATCATGTCCGCGGCCGAGACGCCGTAGCCGTGGAGGTCCACCACGACCGGCATGGGCGTGCGCCCGGTGTACGACGAGGGCAGCTGTCGGATGTACCCGCCCGAGTCACCTCCGGCCTTCATGTACACGATGGTCGTCGCGGGCTTCGGCGCTCGCGCCAGCTGGCACCCCGACGAGCTGGCAACGGGAACCGGCTCCGAGGTCGTGGTGGTCGGAGGGGTCGTGGTCGGCGCCGCGGCGTCGGCCGCAGCCGCGCCGATCGGAAGGACGAGCGCGGCCATCAGGACGCCCAGTGCGAGCAGCCCCGAGCGCGCGGCCGGGCACCAGGCGCGCGCTCGTCTGTGCTGGCTTGCGGTCATTGCTCCCTTTGCCGTGGGCGGTCGCCGGATGTTCTGGGCGATGGTACCGGCCGGACCAGGCCGATTCGCCGCGCGAGCGACGCCAGGAGCCCGGTGTTGTCGAAATTCTTACGGTTGTCCGAAGGTTCGGCGACTCAGCCCTGTGAGGCGGCGGCCGCAGGGCGGGGCAGCGACGTGATCACGGCCGACTCGGGCGCCTCCGCCAGCGCGGCCTCAATGACGTCGGTGATCTCGGTACCGACGAGCTCGTCGCGCTCGAGGAGGTGGTCGCGCAGCGCCTCGACGACCTCGGAGTGCGCCGTGACGATCTGCTTCGCCGCGTCGCAGGCACCCATCAAGAGCGAGTCGAGCTCGGCCCGCGCGTCCTTGTCCCCGAGCACCTTGTCCACGACGCTGCCCTCGAGATACCCGTTGCCGGCAGCCGCCACGGAGATGAGGGAGTTGCCCATGCCGCAGGACCCGATCATCTGGGCGCCGATGCTGGTCGCCGCCGCCAGATCCGATGCCGGCCCGGTGGACAGGTCGTCGAACCAGTGCTCCTCGGCCACCATGCCGCCCATGGCGATCTGCAGCAGGGCGTGCATCTCCTCGCTGCTCTTGGTGAAGCGCTCTTCGGTGTCCGAGTGCTGCAACAGGCCCAGTGAGTCGCGGCGCTTGACGATGGAGAGGACATCGAGCTGGCGGGTCTGCCCGACGAAGTACGCCACCGTGGCGTGGCCGGCCTCGTGCGTGGCCACGCGATCGCGCTCGTCGGGCGTGTAGATGGTCTCGTCCGTGACGCCGAGCTCGACCAGCATCTTGGCCTCGGCCACGTCGCCCATGGTCATGGCGGCGCGCCCGTGGGTGAGGGCGATCACCAGCGACTCATCCATGAGGCGCTCCAGCGCGGCGGGCGAGTAGCCGAACGTCATGCCGGCCACGGTGTCCACCGCGCCGTGCTCGTCCAGGTCCGCGTCGTGCGCCTTCTTGCCCAGGTAGTACGCGACGATGTCGGCCCGCGCCTTGCGGCCGGGCAGGCCGAAGTAGATGGTGCGGTCGAAGCGGCCGGGCCGGATCAGGGCCGGGTCGAGGTCGTCCTTGCGGTTGGTCGCACCCACCACGAGCACGTTGGCCGGCACGACCGCGGGCTTGCGGATCTTCGACCGGTCGGGGAGGTAGCGGTTGAGCAGGTCGATCCAAGCCCACGCGAAGCGCTGGCCGCGGCTCGGGGTGTCGAACGACTGGAGCTGCACGAGCAACTCGTTCACCACGCCGGTGACGCCCTCGGTCCCGCCGCTCCCGCCCAGGCCGCGTCGCGACGCGCCGATCGCATCAATCTCCTCTATGAAGCCGATGGCGCCGCCTTCCTTCTGCGCGTGCTTGCGCAGTTGCTTGAAGAAGGAGCGGATCTTGCGGTTGGTCTGGCCGTAGTACATCGACTGGAACGCGGAGGCCGACACGAAGAGGAAAGGGACGTTCGCCTCTTTGGCCATCGCCTTGGCGACGAACGTCTTGCCGGTCCCCGGCGGGCCCTCGAACAGGACGCCTCGTCGGGCAGAGCCGCCCATCGTGTCGCGGAACGTCTTGTGGGCCAGGAACAGGTTGATGGAACGCACGACCTCGGCCTTGATCGGATCGATCCCGACAAGGTCGTGGAGCCCGACGGCCGTCTCTCCCGGACGCACCAGCGTGTGCGGCGACCGCCCTGCGCCCAAGAACGGCGCCGCCATGACGGCGCCCAGCATGAGCACGATGAGAATGATGGGCAGCGCGGTGCCCAGCCCGTGTGGAAGGTGCAGTGAGGGCACGACGCTGCGCCCGCTCGTGGCACGGATGACCACCCACCCCAAGAAGAGCGCACCGACCGCCACGAGTCGGCGCAGGCGCGTCAGGCGGCGTCGCTCCCGGGCCCGTGTGACGTCGGCGCTGCCCAAGATGGCGTCGCCCACGATCGCGGATACGTCATCCGGGCGATCGGTCTCCGGGCGCGGCGGGCTAGGGACCAAATCGGCAGGCCGACTCATGACCAGACTCCGTTCATCCCCCGTGGACTGTTCCAATCTAGAGAATCGCGCAGGTCCCGTGACCTTGCGAAGTGTCAAAGGTCACGAAACGCCCAAATTCGGCGCGCGCGGCCCCTCTCGCGCACCGCCGGGCGCGGCTCTGGCCGGGGCGAGCTGCCATTTTGGCGGAGGGAGCCGGTGCCGAGTTGAATGTGACGGGGCGTCAGATGTGCTGGCGCACCGCCGACCTGGGAGTCCATATGGCCGAGACGACGACGCGCAACGAGCACCAGCTCCTCATCGGCGGCAAGTGGGTCGACGCCGCCGAGGGCGCCTACGAGATCGTGAATCCCGCCACCGAGGAGCTCGTCGGCCGGGCGCCGAACGCCGGTGCCGACGACGCGCTCGCTGCGGCCGCGGCGGCCAAGGAGGCACAGCCGGGCTGGGCGGCGTGGTCGGTCGAGGACCGCAGTGCCCTGATGCGCGAGGCGGCGGCGGCCATTCGGGCCAAGTCGTCCGAACTGCTGCCGCTCGTGATCGCCGAGACCGGTGCGACTGCGATGGTCGGCTCGCGGATGCAGGTACCGGTCGCGGCCGACCGCTTCGAGCGCTACGCCCGCGACCCGCGCCAGGTGTTGCAGACGCCGCTGTTGCCCCAGCCCGCGCAGGCCACGCCGCTGGCGCCCGGCGGGATCATCGGCGGCATGGTCAATCGCCAGCCCCTCGGCGTGGTGGCCTGCATCACCTCCTACAACTTCCCGATGGTGAACATGGCGGGCAAGGTCGCACCGGCGTTGGCCGCGGGCAACACGGTCGTGATCAAACCGGCGCCGCAGGACCCCCTCGCCATCGTGGAGCTCGTCCGCATCCTCAACGACGTCGGGTTCCCGCCCGGCGTGGTGAACCTCGTCAACGGCAACGGCCCGGCCGCCTCCGCCGCGCTGGTCGACGCCGACGACGTCGACTGCGTGAGCTTCACCGGCTCGACGCAGGTGGGCGTGACGATCGCCGAGAAGGCGGCGCGGACCATGAAGCGCACGCTGCTCGAACTCGGAGGAAAGGGAGCCTGCGTCGTTTTCGAGGACGCCGACATCAAGGGCGCCATCGGCTGCATCGGCTCGACGTGGACGTTCCACTCGGGCCAGATCTGCACGGCGCCCACCCGGGCCGTGGTGCACCGGAGCGTGTTCGACCAGGTGCGCGACGGCCTCGCGCAGATGGCGGGGTTCCTCAAGGTGGGCGACCCGAACGACCCCAAGACGATCATCGGCCCGGTGATCTCGGCCGCCCAACGCGGCCGGATCGAGGCGCATGTCGCCACGGCGACGGAGGATGGCGGAGAGGTCGTGGTCGGCGGCGAGCGGCCGGCCGACCTCCCGACGGGCTTCTACGTGGCACCCACCCTGATTACCGGGACGAACGACCTACGTGTCGCTCGTGAGGAGATCTTTGGGCCCGTGATCACGATGATCCCCTTCGACGACGAGGAAGAGGGGATCGCCATCGCCAACGACACGGAGTTCGGCCTCTACGACTACGTCTTCTCCAGCGACGGTGCCCGTGCCCTGCGCGTGGCGAAGCGCCTCCAGGCCGGCCACGTCGGCGTCAACACCGCGCAGCGCAACCACGACGCGCCGTTCGGCGGCTTCAAGATGTCCGGTATCGGCCGCGACGGGGGCGACTACGGGCTGCTGGCCTACACGGAGCCCCAGGCCATCATCTGGGGCTCCTAGCCATTAGCAGGTCGGCGTCGCCCGGGCCCTTGGGGGCGCACGACGACGGATTCCTTGGGCTTGGGCTAAGAACGCGACGTGGCCGTCTTTCCCCACACCCCGATGCCCGAGCAGGGCCTCCCGCGCGCCGAAGTAATGCAGCAGCTCCTGACGCTGAAACAGGACGACCAGGACTGGCGCGGGGGCCGGGTCTTCTCCCTGGTGTACTCGGCGGGCGAGGAGGTGCACGAGCTTCTGTCCGACGCCCTCTCGCTCTTCAGCGCCGAGAACGGCCTCAACGTGCTCGCCTTCCCGAGCATCGGTGTGATGCAGCACGACATCATCTGCAACACGGCGACACTGCTCGGGGGCGACGAGCCTGCCGCGGGCGGTGCGGTGGAGGGCTGTCTGACGTCAGGTGGCACGGAGAGCTTGCTCCAGGCGGTCAAGACGGCCCGCGACGTCGGGCGCGAACGCGGCATCGCCCGGCCGAGCGTCGTCGTCGGGGAGAGCGCGCACGCGGCCTTCACCAAGGCGGCCGACTACTTCGACATCGACCTGATCCGGGTCGCCGTGGGCGCGGACTTCCGGACCAGTGCGGAGTCGCTCGAGGCCGCCTGCTCGGACGACACGATCATGGTGGTCGGCTCCGCGCCCACCTACCCCCAGGGCGTGATCGACCCGATCGCCGACATCGCCGACCTGGCCCAGCGGCGCGGCATCCTGTGCCACGTCGACGCCTGCATGGGTGGCTTCCTCCTCCCCTTCCTGCGTGACCTCGGTCGGCTGGGCGAGACGTTCGACTTCCGCCTCCCAGGGGTCACCTCCATGTCGGCGGACGTGCACAAGTACGGCTACGCGTCCAAGGGCGTCTCGGTCATCCTCTACCGGACCCACGAGCTCGCCCGCAAGCAGCTCTTCGTCACGAGCGACTGGCTCGGCGGCTTCTACGCGTCGACGGCCATGGCCGGCACCCGCCCGGCCGGCCCGATCGCCGCGGCGTGGGCCGCCATGATGCACATCGGACGGCAGGGCTACCTCGAGCTCACCCGCGTGGCCCACGACGCGGCCCGCCAATTGCGCGCCGGCATCGAGGACATCAAGGCGCTCGAGGTGCGGGGCGACCCGCCGGCAACGGTCTTGGCCTTCGGCGCCGCCGACCCCGATGCCCTCGATGTCTTCGCGGTCGGCGAACGGTTGGCCGCCAACGGGTGGTACATCGACCGGCAGAACCGTCCCGACTCGCTCCACGCCACCGTCCACGCCGGCAGTGCGGCCACGGTGCCCGCCCTGCTCGTCGACCTGGCGCGGGCCGTCGCGGCGGTCGGCTCCACGCGCACCGATCGGCGCGACACGACCTACGGCGCGAGCTCCTGACTCACCGGCTCACCGACTCACCGGCTCACCGGCTCACCGGCTCACCTGCGGACCGACTAAGCGGGCTCCATGGCGAGCTCGTCGACGAAGCACCACATCCAGTCCTCGCCGGGCTGGAACGACTGCATGATCGGGTGACCCGAGGCGTGGAAATGCTTCGTCGCATGGCGGTTGGGGGACGAGTCGCAGCAGTTGACGCCCCCGCAGGTCAGGCAGAGGCGCAGGTGCAGCCAGCGGTCCCCGGTCTTCATGCATTCACCGCACCCCTGTGTCAGCGGGGTCACATCCTCGATCTGGTCCAGATGCGTGCATTCGGCCGCTGCCATGAATCCTCCCGTCTCGCTTCGGTCAGGACGTCGTCATACCCCCGTCTACCGGGAGCACGGCCCCGGTCACGCCGCTGGAGTCGGGACCGCAGAGCCAGGCAATGAGCGCGGCGGGCTCGGATGGCTCGAGCAGGCGCTCGACCAGCTGCTGGCTCGAGAACTCCTCGGCCGAGGCGAGGCCGTACACGGCGGCCGACGCGTCGAGCATCGGACCACGGGTCGACCCGGGGCAGACCGCGTTGGCCGTGATGCCCGTGCCCGCCAGGTCGGCGGCCAGGGCGCGGGCCAGCCCGATCACCGCGTGCTTGGACGCGCTGTAGCCGCTCAGGCGGCGCAGGCCAAGCAGCCCGGCCGCCGACGCGACCGCGACGATGCGGCCCTGGCGCGGCGCCGGATTCTCCAACAGCACCGGCACCGCGGCCGCGGCGAGATGGCGCACCCCGTGCACGTTCACGTCGAAGAGGACGTCCCACTGCGGGTCGGCCGTCTCCCACAACGGGGGGCCACCGCCGACGACGCCCGCCGCAGCGACCGCCGCCTGCAGCCCACCGAAGCGCTGCAACGCCTCGTCCACCGCGGCGCGCATGTCCGACGTGCTCCGGACGTCGCCGACCATGGTGCGGACGGCCCCGCCGTTCCTGGCCGCGACCTCCTCAAGATCCGCTTTCGTGGCGAGCGCATAGTCGAGGGCCGGGTCGTCCGCACAGCGGTCGACGGCGACGACGTTCCAGCCACCGGCCACGAGCGCATCGACCGTCGCCGCGCCGATGCCACGGGCGGCACCGGTGACGACGGCGACGGGACTCACGGGGCGGACCAGCGTCGCGTGACGGAGGCCGCCAGATCGTCCACCAATCGGTCGAGCAGGGCGCAGCCCTCCTCGGCACTCGCTCCGGTGGGGTCGCCCAACACTCCGTTGGACGATACCGGTCGCACCCCTTCGGCGCGCAGGCGAGGCAGCAGGCGATCGATCGGTTCGGTGCAGCCGGGCTCCGCCAAGTCCGAACGGACGGCGGCGGGATCGAGCGCTAGCAGGAGCGACGTCTCGGTCCTGCCTGCGTGCGCGTCGCCGCCTGCGACCGCGGCGCGCCAGACCAACACCGCATCGCCTTCGGCAGCGCACCGCTGCTCGACCGCGGCCAGCGCCGGCTCGTTGCCCCCGTGGGCGTTGACCAGAACGACGCCGCGGAACGCGCTCCGTGCGCTGCGCACCACCTCGACGAGCAGCGCGGCCAGGACCTCGTGCCCGACGAGGAGGGTGCCGGGGAACGAGGCGTGCTCGCCGCTGGCCCCGTAGGCCACGGCGGGCGCCACGGCCACGCCCGGTCTCCGCTCGGCCAACCCGCGCGCGACGGCCACGGCGATCCGAGTGTCGGTGTCGAGCGGAAGGTGCGGCCCGTGCTGCTCGAGTGACCCGAGCGGCACGGCGAGGAGGCCGTCGGCCGCCGTCGCCTCCACCTGCCTCCAGGTGGCGCGCCCGAGCTCCACGTCGATCAGGTGCGGGCGGGCGAGCGGAAACGCACCGGCACCGGCACGGGCGTCGGCACGGGGACCGGGGTGCCGTCCCGCGCCACCTTGGAGTGCCCGATCTCGGCCCGCGGCCGCGCCCCCAGCGCGGCCAAGGCGACCTCGCCGTGCCCGAGCACGCACTCGGGATCGGGACCGTCGAGGGGCAGCCCGGTGAAGAACTTTGCCGCCATGCACCCGCCGCGGCAGGCGTCGAACGATCCGCAGGACGCACAGGCGCCAGCGCTCTGCGGTTCGCGCAGTTCGGTGAAGAGGGCGGACTCCCGCCACACGGCGGGGAATCCGCCGGTGTCGCGGACGTTGCCGGCGAGAAACTGGCGGTCGATGACGAACGGGCAGGCATAGACGTCACCGACCGGGTCGATGAGGCACACCACGCGTCCCGCCCCGCACAGGTTGAGCCCGTCGAGCGGCTCGCCCAGCGCGGACAGGTGGAAGAACGAATCGCCCGTGAGCACGCCCGGGCGTTCGAGCAACCAGTGGTACAGCTGGCGCTGCTGCGACGCCGTCGGATGCAGCGCGTCCCAGGTGTCGACCGCCCGCCCGGAGGGGCGCAGCCGCGTCAGTCGCAGCTGGGCGCCGTAGCCCTCGGCGATGGCGGCCAACGCGTCGAGCTCCTCTGCGTTCTGGCGCGTCACGACCACGCTGACCTTGAACGGACCGAAGCCGGCCGCCGCGAGATTGTCCATGGCCCGACGGGCGGCGGCGAACGAGCCCTCGCCGCGCACGGCGTCGTTCGTGGCCGCCGTGGCGCCGTCGAGGCTGACCTGGACGTCGAGATAGTCGAGGGCGGCCAACTGCCGCGCCCGCTCGGGCGTGAGCCGAGTCCCGTTGGTCGAGAACTTGACGCCGATGCGACGTTCGACGGCGTAGCCGACCAGGTCGAAGAAGTCCGGGCGCAGCATCGGCTCGCCCCCGCCGATGTTGACGTAGAAGACCTTGAGGCCGACCAATTCGTCCACGATGTGCCGGGCCTCGGCCGCGGTGAGCTCGGCGGGGTCGCGCCGGCCCGACGAGCTCAGGCAGTGGACGCAGGCCAGATTGCATGCGTACGTCAGCTCCCAGGTCAGGCAGATGGGCGCGTCGAGGCCGCGGCTGAACTGGTCCTTGAGCGGGAGCGGCGCCACGTCACCGGGCATCGATCACCTCCGAAGCCGCCAGGCGGGCCAGCGCCCGCGCGTACGCGGCACGGCTGCCCTCGGGGACACACGCGGCAAGGGCTGCGGTCGCGCTCGGGTACTCAGCGAGCGATGACACGAGGGTCACCAGCGTGCGCGACTTGAGAAAGACCAATCGGCGGTTGCCGTAGTGGTACGCCAGCGCGCCGAACGACTCGTCGCGCAGTGCGACCTGGGGATTGAGCCGCCACGCCCTCTCGACTGCGAACGCGGTCTCGGCCGACCGCGCTTCGGTCACGCTCAATAGACGCCGCACATCCCGTCGATGGAGACCTCTTCCACCAACAGCTCGTCGATGTCCTCTTCGGACAGGTCCTCGACGTCCTGGGTGTCTTGGTCCTCAGCCAGCATCCCGACCTCCTCTGGGCAAAGGCCCAGCCTATCGCCGGCGACCGCTGCCAAGATTGGGCGTGCCCGCCCCCGCGACACCCGAGCGGCCGGCGTTCCTGCGGCCCGCACCGGACCGGCGCGCGACGCCGCTCCCGGGCTCGTTCACCCTGCACCCGGCCCCGTCAACGGTGCACCTCGACGGGGGGACAGTGGTGCTCGGTGGCAGCCCGATCCGCCTGTTCCGCATCTCCGAGCGCGCCCGCCAGCTGCTGGCGTGGTGGCGGGTCGGGCACCCGGTGGGCGAGCGGCCGGGAGCTCGCCTTCTGGCGCGACGGCTGGTCTCGTCGGGGGCGTACGTGCCGCGGCCGACGACGGCGCCGACCTTGCGCAACGAGGACGTGACGGTCGTGGTTCCCGTGCGGAACCGGGCGGCGCAACTCGACCGTCTCCTCGCGGGACTCGCGGCCGCCGCCGACCTGCCCTGCGTGGTGGTCGACGACGCGTCGGCCGACGCAGGCAGCACCAAGGAGGTGGCCGAGCGCCATGGCGCGCGCTTCGTCGCCTTGGCCGACAACCTCGGTCCGGCGGGCGCCCGCAACGCTGGCTTGGCGCTCGTCGAGACGGCCTTGGTCGCGTTCGTCGATTCCGACTGCGTGCCCAGTCCGGAGTGGCTCGGCCCGTTGCTGGGCCACTTCGACGACCCCGTCGTGGGTGCGGTGGCGCCGCGCGTGGTCCCACTGCCCCGCACCCCGGGCCGCGCGCTAGAGGGGTACGAGCGCGTGCGCTCCTCGCTCGACCGGGGGGCGTTCGAAGGCCCGGTCCGCCGGGGCTCGCCCATCCCGTACGTGCCGAGCGCGGCCCTGGTGGTGCGCACGGCGGTGACGGCCGGCCCCGACCTCTTCGATGCGACCCTGCGCCGCGGCGAGGACGTCGACCTCGTCTGGCGCCTGGCCGACGCCGGGTGGGACGTCCGTTACGTGCCCGAAAGCACGGTCGAGCACGACGGGCCGGCGACGCTGACGGAGTTCCTGGGCCGGCGCTGCTTCTACGGGTCCTCGGCGGCGGCGCTGGCCCGCCGCCACCCCCGGTCTCTCCCCCCGGTCCAGGTCTCGGCCTGGTCCTTGGCGGTCTGGCTGCTGGCGGCGGCGCGCCGGCCCGCGCTGGCCCTGACGACGCTGGCCGCGTCCGTCGGCCTCCTCGCCCACCGGCTGCGCGGCCTGACGGACGACCCCATCGCCCTTGCGACACGGATCGCGGGGGACGGGACCGTGCGCGCCGCCCTGCCCGCGCTGGCGGGCCTCGCCCGCACCGGGAGCCCGGCGCTGGTCGCCGGCCTGGTCTTCCGGCGCACCCGGCGGGCGGCCGCCCTGGCCCTGGTGTTGCCCGCGCTGGCCGACTGGCGAAAGGACCGGAGCCTGAGCGGCCTCGATCCCGTGTCGTACACCGCCCTGCACGTCGGCGACGACGTCGCCTACGGAGCCGGCGTCTGGCTCGGCTGCGCGCGGGAACGCACGGTGGCGCCGCTGGTGCCGCGAGTGTCGTTCCGGGCGAGGGTGTGGTCGGCGCGGTCGCTGCGGGAGAACCTGGCTTCAGAGGTGAAGGCCGGGTCCGCGTCTACCCCCGCGTGAAGCGCAACTGAGAGCTCTGGTGCTCCCAGTCCGAGGCACGCCAGAACCCGATGGCGCGCTCGTCGGTCCCGACGACGATCGCGTGCATGCGGCGTGCCCCGAGTCGGCGGAGCCGCTGCTCGGCCTCGTCGAGGAGGCGCCGGCCCAATCCCTCCCGGCGATAGTCCGGGGCGACCGCAATCCGGTAAATCGAACCGCGCCACCCGTCCCAGCCGGCGATCACCGTCCCCACGATTCGACCCGACGACGGTGCGATCAAGAGGGCCCCGGGATCGCGGGCCAAGAGCGCGGCGACGCCGTCGGCGTCGTCGGTCGTCGTCGGTGCGGCGACGTCGCGCCAGAAGGCCAGGACGGCCGCTGTGTCCTCGAGGCCTGCGGTCCGGATATCGATCACCATCCGGTCATGGTAGGGACGACCGATCGGGATGGACGACGGGCTAGGAGTGTCGCCGCGCCTTCCACACGACGGCGCGGTAGCCGACGTCGATGGCCACGTCGCCGTCGATCCCTTCTTGGTGCAGGAGCGCCCGGGCCATCTCGTAGAGGCCACGTTGCGCGTCGTCGTCCATCGTGATCACCCAGCTGAACGTGCCGAGCAGCCCCAGCAGGTCGTCGGCCGTCAGCGCCTGCTCCCACTTGAACTCCGTGGTCTCGGGCTGGTCGAACGGGACGCCGTGCGGGATCTCGAGCACCTGGTGCCCCGCCGCCGGGTCGTTGATCGCGTTGGCGAGCACGGCGGCGCCTTCGCCGGCTTCGTCGCTCATTCCGAACGCACTCATGGCCGCTTGCGCCTGGGCCATGAAGGGTGCCTTGGGGTCAGGTTCCGACCACAACACCCCGAGGACGCCCCCCGGAACGAGCACCCGGGCCACCTCGATCAGTGTCGGGACCAGGTCCATCCAGTGCCACGATGTCGAGGCGAAGACGGCGTCAACGCTGGCATCGGGCAGCGGCATCGACTCGCCGCGGCCGGCGACCGCCCGTGCTGCGGGCACCACCTCGGACAGGACGTCTCGCATGAGGTCGTCGGGCTCGACGGCGACGACGTCGGGCACCCGCCCGACCAGGAGCCGGGTCAGGGCGCCGGTCCCCGCGCCGAGGTCGACGACGGTCCGTGCCCCGTCCGAAAGGATCCAGTCGACGGCGGCCATCGGCGGTCCCGGGCGGTAGCGCTCGTACGCCGAGGCGATGCCGCCGAAGCTGGCGGCGCGGCGCGACTTCTCCTCGGGGGTCAGGGTCGCGGTGTCCGCCGCGTCAGCCGCGTCAGCCGCGTCCGGGGTCACCCGCCGACCCTAACAACGCGCCGGACGGCCGGCGCCTCGCCGCCGAGACCGGCGGGACGGGGGAGGAGCCGGGCCGGGCGCCTAAAGTCTCCCGGTCACGGACGCGTCCGGCGAAAGCCGGGCGGGTCGTCACGAGAGGGTCGGCATGGCAAACAAGTGGTTCGAGACGGTCGCCGAGGCGCAGCGGCGAGCGAAGAAACGCCTGCCCAAGTCGGTGTACGGAGCCCTGATCGCCGGCTCCGAACGCGGGATCACCGTCGAGGACAACGTCGCCGCCTACGGCGAGCTGGGCTTCGCCCCGCACGTGGCCGGCCTGTCCGAGAAGCGCGACCTCGCCACGACGGTCATGGGTCAGGACATCTCCTTCCCCGTCGTGATCTCGCCCACCGGCGTCCAGGCGGTGCACCCCGACGGCGAGGTGGCCATGGCCCGCGCGGCCGCGGCGCGGGGCACCGCCATGGGGCTCAGCTCGTTCGCCAGCATGCCGGTCGAGGACGTGGTCGCCGCCAACGCCCAGACCTTCTTCCAGATCTACTGGATCGGGTCGCGCGAACAGATCCTGGCCCGGGCCGAACGGGCGCGCGCCGCCGGCGCGGTCGGGCTGATCGCCACGCTCGACTGGTCGTTCTCCCACGGGCGCGACTGGGGCAGCCCGACCATCCCCGAGTCGGTGAACCTGCGCACCATGCTCCGGTTCGCGCCCGAGGCGCTGACCCACCCGCGCTGGTTCTGGGCCTTCGCCAGGACGGGCAGGACGCCGGACCTGACCACGCCCAACATGGTCGCCAAGGGACAGAAGGGCCCGACGTTCTTCGGCGCCTACGGCGAGTGGATGGGGACGCCGCCGCCTAGCTGGGAGGACGTGGCCTGGTTGCGCGAGCAGTGGGGCGGGCCGTTCATGTTGAAGGGCGTGACCCGGGTGGACGACGCCAAGCGCGCCGTCGACGCCGGGGTGACGGCGATCTCGGTGTCGAACCACGGAGGGAACAACCTCGACGGCACGCCCGCCACCATCCGCACGCTGCCCGCCGTCGCCGAAGCCGTTGGCGGCGACATCGAGGTGCTCCTCGACGGCGGCATCCGCCGCGGCAGCGACGTCGTGAAGGCGCTGTCGCTCGGCGCGCGCGCCGTCATGATCGGGCGCGCCTCGCTGTGGGGCCTGGCCGCCAACGGGCAGGCCGGGGTGGAGAACGTGCTCGACATCCTGCGCAGCGGCATCGAGTCCGCGCTCCTCGGGCTCGGGCACTCGACCATCGAGCAACTCGGGCCCCACGACATCGTTGTGCCCGACGGATTCAGCCGACACCTCGGCGGCTGAGCCCGCTCAGTTGTCGAACTTCACCACGCCCCGGATGATCGTGCCGGCGGCCTGGTCGTCGTAGCCCTGCTGGACCTGGTCGAGGGTGTACTCCTGGGTGATCAGCTCGTCGATCTTGAGCTGGCCCGCCTCGAAGAGGTTGAGCAGGTTCGGGACCTGGACGCGCGGGCTCTGCGAGCCGAACACGGTGCCGAGAACGGACTGGTTGAACATGGCCAGGTTGAACAGGTTCAGCTGGACGTCCATGGCGGAGAACGGCGAGATAGCCGTCACGACGATGCGCGCGTCCTTCGAGCCGCACGCCGCCGCCGCGGCGATCATGTCGCCGTGCAGGACGCCGGGCGTGAGGATCACGACGTCGGCGTTGCGGCCCATCGTGAGCTCGGGCAGCAGGAACGGCACCTCGGCGAGCGACGCCGCCGTGTGCGTGGCGCCGATCTCCTTGGCCTTCTCGAGCTTGTAGGGCACCGGGTCCACCGCGATGATGTGGCGCGCCCCGGCGATGCGCGCGCCCTGGATCGCACCCGAGCCGACGCCGCCGCAGCCGGCCACGACGACAGTCTCGCCGGGCTTCACCTTGCCCCGGTCGACCGCGGAGCCGAAGCCCGTGGCGATGCCACAGCTGATGAGCGCGGCCGCCTTCATGTTGTCCCACGCGTTGATGCGGACGACCGAGTTCTCGTGGCAGACCATCTCGTCGGCGAACGTGCCGAGCTGCGCCATGCGGTTGAGGTTCTCACCTTCGAGGTGGTACCGGTAGGTGCCGTCGCTGATCATGCCGCCAGCCAGCGTCATCATCCCGAGGTCGCACAGGTTCTGGCGGCCCGACGCGCACCAGAAGCAGGTCCCGCACGACGGGATGAAGGCCACGGCGACGTGGTCGCCCAGTGCGACCTGCGTCACGTTCGTGCCCACCTCGGTCACGATGCCCGAGCCCTCGTGCCCGCCGACGACCGGGAACATCGACTTGACGCCGATCATCTCGAGCACTTCGGGCGGGGCGCTGATGTCACCGGTGCGCAGGTGCTCGTCGGAGTGGCACATGCCCGAATAGACCATCTTCACGCGGATCTCCCGGTTGCCGGGGGGGTCGATCTCGACCTCTTCGGTCTTCCAGGGCTCGTTGAGTCCGGTGCACACCACCGCACGTGTCGTCGTCATTGGCAATCCCTCCCTGAGGCTTGCATTCCGTGGACCGATCCGGTGGTCCGCCGCTGTCCTCAGTATCGTCTGCCGCCCCGACGGGGACAACCGAGCGCTACCGCCGGGCTCCCCGCGGCGGACCGGGGTCGTCCCGCCGGCGTCGAGGGGCCGGAGGGGCGGCTGAGGACCGGCCGGTAAGGTGCCCGCGTGGCCGACTCCACCGCGTTCACCGAGGTCGCGGCCCGGGTGCGCAACTGGGGGCGGTGGGGGACCGACGACGAGCTCGGCACGCTGAACCTGATCGACGACGCGGCGCGCCGCCGTGGTGCGGCGGCGGTGATCTCGGGGCAGGCCCTCGGGCTCGGGCTGCCCTTGTCGGAGGCGGAGGGGATCCAGCTCGGGTTCGTGCCGGGACGGGTGAACCCCACCCGCACGATGGTCCACGTGAACGAGCCCCAGGGGCCCGACCCCGGGTTCATCGCGTTCAGCGAGGACGTCTTCTCCATGGCCACCCAGGCCGCCACCCACTGGGACGCCCTGGCGCACTGCAGCCATGCCGGGACGATCTACAACGGGTATCCAGCCTCGAGCGTGACCGCCGAGGGGGCATCCAGGTGCGGCATCCACCGCGCCGGCACGGTGATCAGCCGGGGCGTCCTGCTCGATGTGGCCCGGGCCCTCGGCCGTGACGTCCTCGCGCCGGGCCACCCGATCTCCCCGGCGGACCTGGACGCGGCGTGCTCGCTCGGCAACGTGTCGGTCGAGTCGGGGGACATCGTGCTCGTGCGGACCGGTCAGATGCTGCACCTGGAGCCCGACCGGCGCGACCTGGTCGCGTACACCTGGCCGTCGCCGGGCCTGACCATCGAGACGGCCGAATGGTTCCGCGCGCACGATGTGGCCGCGGTGGCCACCGACACATTGGTCTTCGAGGTCTACCCCTGCCAGTACGAGGACGCCTACCTGCCCGTGCACGTGCTGCACCTGGTCGAGATGGGCCTGACCCAGGGCCAGAACTGGGTGCTCGATGCCCTGGCCGCCGAGTGCGCGGCCGACGGCCGCTACACCTTCCTGCTCGACGCCACCCCGCTCCCCCTCACCGCGGGCCTGGGGTCGCCGCTGCAGCCGGTGGCGCTCAGGTAGGTCCAGGTCCGCCGGCGCCCCCGCCGGCACCGCCGGCGCTGCCGGCGCCCGCGCCGCTGCGGCGCCGGGCCGTGGCGCCCCCCAGGACGGGCCCGGTGCGCGGGCGGATCGACCCGCGTGGCAGGGGCTCCCCCGCCGGCGCCTCGCGCCCGGTCGCCGCCCAGTGCAGAACGCGGGCCTGCGTGTCGATGAGGTGCCGGGTCCGGATGCCCCAGAACTCGAAGCCGTAGCGGTGGGCCGAGACGCTGGCGAACATGGCGACCAGGGTCCCCGCGACGGCCATCGGGTCGGCGCCCGCGGGCGAGCTCGTCGCGGTCCCGGGCGCGCCCTCGCCGGACGGCGACGCCGCGACGATCACCTGGGCCAGCGCGACGGTGACCGCGTTGAGTGCGCGGACGCGGATGCCGCGCAGCTCCGCGTCGCCCTCCTCGGTCGCCAGGTCGACGACGCGGAACACGGCGCGGTTGTCCTCCCAGTAGGAGAGGAATCCCTCGGCGACGGCGCGTGCCGTGTCCCAGCTGGCCTCGGGCGACCAGTCGCCCCCGACCAGTTCCGCGAGCTGCGCGGCCTGGTCCACCATGCCCTCGGCGAGGACGCGGATGGCCTGCTCCACGTTGCCGAAGTACTGGTAGAAAGTGGCCGGCGAGGTGCGGGCCTGCCGCGCGATGTCGGTGACTTTCACCGACCGCCACGACGTCGTCGTGAGGAGCTCGACGGTGGCGTCGAGGAGGCGCTGGCGCGTCTGGCGGCCCCGCTCGCCGGGCACCCGGCCGTCGGTGGTCGCGACGGCGCCGGCGTAGTCACCCAGCCCGACGATGACGGCGTCGGGTGCCGGCTGCTGTGCTGGCATGGCTGGCCAGCGTAGTGGGCCTGTCCCGAAGGCCCTGATGACACTGCGGATACGCTGTCGGAATGGAGCAGACGCTGGCCCGCCCGCTCACTCGCGCGCAACAGGCCAGGCGCCAGCGCGTCATCGACGCGGCGATGGCATTAGGGCTCGAAGGCGGGTACGAGGCCGTGCAGATGCGCGACGTGGCGGCCCGCGCCGACGTCGCGATGGGCACCGTGTACCGCTACTTCTCGAGCAAGGACCACCTCTTGGCCGCGACGTTGGCCCACTGGATCGAGATGCTCGACACGCGCATCGGACAACACCCGCCCGGCGGCGCCCATCCGGCCGACCGCGTGCTTGAGGTCCTCGATCGCGCCCTGCGCGCCATGGGCCGCCAGCCCAAGCTCGTCGCCGCGGTCTTCACGTCGCTATCGTCGCCCGACCCCGCGGCCGTCG
>DASZMN010000023.1:0-9371 GCA_035551835.1 Acidimicrobiales bacterium
CTCCCGCGTCACCCCGAACTCCTTGCCGACCTCCTCGAGCGTCCGGATCTTGCCGTCGTCGAGGCCGAAGCGGAGGCGGACCACGTCCTGCTCCCGCTCCGACAGGTGGCCGAGCGCCTCGCGCACCGCCGCGTCCAACAACGAGCGCGTCGCCGCGTCGTCGGGGACCACGGCACCCCTGTCCTCGATCAGGTCCGACAAATTGAAGTCGTCCTCGTCGCCCACCGGCTGCTCGAGCGAGACCGTGTCCTGATTGATCCGCAGGATCTCTCGCACCCGTTCGATCGGTAGCTCGACTCGCTGCGCAACCTCTTCGATCCCTGGCTCGCGGCCCAACTCTTGCAGCAGTTGGCGCTGGGCCCACACGACCTTGTTGATCGTCTCGACCATGTGCACCGGGATCCGGATGGTCCGCGCCTGGTCTGCAATGGCGCGGGTGATGGCCTGACGGATCCACCACGTCGCGTAGGTCGAGAACTTGAACCCCTTCGTGTGGTCGAACTTGTCGACCGCACGCATCAGGCCGAGGTTGCCCTCCTGGATCAGGTCGAGAAAGGCCAGCCCGCGGTTGCGGTAGCGCTTGGCGATCGAGACGACCAGGCGCAGGTTGGCCTCGATCAACTCGTCCTTGGCCTTGAGGCCCTTGCGGACGAGCCGCCGGCACCGCGCCAGCTCGGCCGTGTCGAGCAAGTCGGCCTGGTCGCCGTCGCCGGCAACCGCCATCTCGTGGGCGGCCAGCCGGGCCGCCGCCGTGTTGCCCTCTTCGATCGTTTGCGCTATCTCCACCTCGAGCTCGGCGTTCAACAAGGGGACGCGGCCGATCTCTTTGAGGTAGGTGTGCACAGGGTCTTCGGCGCTGCCACCCGACTCTCCCGACGAACTGGCGCGCTTGCCGTTCGACTCTCGTCGTTGCTCAGCGCGGACGCTCCCGTTGGACTTCGCAGGGGCGCGCGGCTCCTTACGGGGCTTGACGTCGACGGCCAGCTCTTCCGCCTCTTCCTCTTCCTCGACGACGAGCGCCACTCCCTCGGCGGTCACCCGGCTGATCAACACGGTCAGCACTTCGGGTGTGAGCTCGACCGTGTGCAGCGCCTCGATCAGCTCGCCCTGAGTGAGATGTCCCTTCTCGCGACCGGTCGCCAACGCGGAATCGAAGTCGACCTGGGACACTCCGGGTGGAAGCGCAACGTGCGCGATTGGTGCCAGGGCATCCGAAGACGGGGCAGGCGACATTGAGTCGACACCTTCGTTGTCGATCGCAATCGCCGAATCTTCGCTCACCCTGCCCCTGCCACGCTGGTTATGCCTCCCTCTCAACCAACCACGCTACCAATCGGTTGGCGGCATCGCGCCCAACCGCCGGTACCTCCAATTCGTCCAGCCAAAGGCGCACCTGGGCGGTGTCGGCCGCCCGCGACTGCCAGGCGTCGTCCCCGGTGCGCGATTCGATCTCCATCTCTGCGAGCGCCCGCTGCGTTGCGCCGCGGAGCAACCCGGCAACCACGACGTCGACCGGATCGCCCAGTTCAGGGTCTCCCGCCAGCGGTTCCTCGACGATCACGCGCCGCAACACGACTGCAACTTCGGGTGACGCCGTCTCCACCGCATCCTGGACGCTGTCGTGCTCGAGCAGAGCGACGAACGCACCGCGCTGGACCGGATCGGCGAAGAGCACGGCGTGCACGCGGTCCGCCACGTCCTCGGGCCGGTGCACCGCCAACTTCAAGGCCTCGAGTCCCGGTCCACGTCGCAGCGCCGACGCCACCGCTGCCTCGCTCCCGTCGTCGGGCCCGAATCGATCGTCGTCGTCGGCGGGGTAGTCCATGGGCGGCGCCTCGTCGCGCCCCGAGCGCGCGCGGCGGGCCGGGGGTTCGGCCGGTGGGTGGGCGCGCACGTACTCGAGTCGCTCCCGGAGCCGCGCCGCGTCGAGGCGGCATCGGTCCGACAGCTGCATGATGTACTGGTCACGCACCAGGTCGTCGGGGTGCTCCGCCACCGCCGTCAACGCCGCGTCCGCGGCGCGTGCCCGCCCTTCGGCCGTGGTCAGATCGCCGCTGCCCAGCATGCGGTCGACGCGGAACTGCAGGAAGGGGCGGGCCTCCTTGATGGCGTGGGCGAGGGACGCCGGGTCGGTGCGCGCCAGGTCCCCGGGGTCGCTGCCGCCAGGCAGGTCCGCCACCACGACGTCGACCTCGTGCTTGCGCTCCCACTCGTAGACACGCGACGTCGCGCTCTGGCCGGCCGAATCCGCGTCGTAGGCAAGCACGATGCGCTTGGCGAAATTTCGCAGGAGCGTGAAGTGCTCCTCGGCCAACGCCGTCCCGCACGTCGCGACCGCCCACGGCACGCCAGCTTGAAAGCAACCGATGACGTCGGTGTAGCCCTCGCACACGACGACCTCGCCCTGGGTGATGACGCCTTGCTTGGCCCAGTTCAGCGCGTAGAGCGTCTTGCGCTTCGTGTAGATCGGCGACTCCTGCGAGTTCTTGTACTTGGGCTCGGGCCGCTCGGGCGGGCGCTGACCGGGGCTCGGCGGGAGGATGCGGCCGCCGAGCGCCACCGGGCGGCCGGAGGGATCGCAGATCGGGAACAGGATGCGGCCGCGGAAGAAGTCCTGGGCGCGGTCGCGGCGGTTGATGAAGCCAAGGCCCGAGTCGGAGAGGACCTTGGTCGGAAGCTTGAGCGCCTTGGCCAGCGCGTCCCAGTCGTCGGGCGCCCAGCCGAGGCGGAACTGCCGCACCACCTCGCCGTCGTAGCCGCGCGAACGCAGGTAGTCGCGCGCCGGCCCCGCGTCGGGGGCGCGCAGGAGGCGGTCGTGGTACCACGCCACCGCACGCTCCATGGCGTCGAGCAGCTCGGAGCGTCGCTGGTGGTCGCGCCCCTTCTCCTGGTCCTCGTGCAGGGTGATACCTACCCGGTCAGCCAGGAAGCGCACCGCGTCGACGAAGTCGAGGTGGTCCATGGCCCGCACGAAGGAGATGGCATCGCCCGAGGCGTGACACCCGAAGCAGTAGTAGAAGCCCTCCTCGGCGTTCACGCTGAAAGACGGCGTCTTCTCGGCGTGGAACGGACACAGCCCGCTCCAGCGCCGCCCGACCTTCTTCAGCGCCGCGTGCTCGCTGATCAGGCCGACGATGTCCGTGGCGGCCCGGACCTGAGCGACCTCCTCGTCTGGGATACCCACGGCCCCTGACGGTACCGCGGCGTTGTCCAGGTTCGAACGGAGCCCCATCGGTGCTGGCGTAGCGTCGGTGGATGGTCGTCACCATCTACGGCGTCTGCGCCCTGACCTTCATGATGCTCATGTACGCGCTCGAGGGACGGGGGCGCAGGTTCGTGTTGGCCTTCGCCCTGGGCTGTGCCCTCTCGAGCACCTACGGCTTCCTGTCGGGCGCCTGGCCCTTCGGTGTCGTCGAGGGAATCTGGACCCTCATCGCACTGCGCCGCTATCTCGCGGCGGGCCGCCCGGCCGAGGCGGCCGGCTGATCAGCTCGCCTTGGCCTTCTTGGCCGACTTGGCCGAGCCGTTCCCGCCCTGGACCGGTGAGGCCAGCACCGCCTGTGCGGCGGCCAAGCGGGCCACGGGCACCCGGAAGGGCGAGCAGCTGACGTAATCGAGACCGGCCCGGTAGAAGAGGTCAATGGAGGCAGGGTCACCGCCGTGCTCGCCGCAGACGCCGACCTTGAGCCCGGGACGTGTGGCCCGCCCGCGCTCGGTGCCGATCTGCACGAGCTCGCCGACCCCGCCGGCGTCGACCACCTCGAAGGGGTTGCGCGGCAGGAGCCCGAGCTCCAGGTAGGCGTCCATCATCCGCCCCTCGACGTCGTCGCGCGAGAAGCCGAACGTCATCTGCGTCAGGTCGTTGGTCCCAAACGAGAAGAAGTCGGCCACCTCCGCGATCTGGTCCGCCCGCAGGGCGGCCCGCGGCGTCTCGATCATCGTGCCGATCGTCACGTCGAGCTTGCCACCCTTGGCGGGGCCGGCCTTGGCTCCCTTCGACGGGCGCGGCGCCCGCTCCTTGTTCACCGCGGCGACGGCGTCCTCGACCCAGCCGCGGGCGAGCGCCAGCTCCTCGCGCGTCACGGTCAGCGGGATCATGATCTCGACGATCGGGTGCCCGCCGTCGGCCACCCGCTGGCGGGCCGCCTCCATGAGGGCGCGGACCTGCATGGCGTAGAGCCCGGGCTTGATGACGCCGAGGCGGACGCCGCGGGTCCCGAGCATCGGGTTCGACTCGCGCCAGGCCAGCGCCGCCTCGTAGAGGCGCCGCTCCTCGGGGTTGAGGCCCACGGTGGCGTCCTTGTGCGCCAGCTCCTCCGTCGAGGGCAGGAACTCGTGCAGCGGCGGGTCGAGCAGGCGAACGGTCACCGGGAGCCCGTCCATCGCCGCGAGGATGGCCAGGAAGTCCTCGCGCTGGACGAGCCGCAGCTCCTCGAGCGCGTCGGCCTCCTCGGCCAGCGTCTCCGCCAGGATCATCCGTCGCACGACGGGCAGGCGGTCCTCGCCCAAGAACATGTGCTCGGTGCGGCACAGCCCGATGCCCTCGGCGCCGAGCTTGCGCGCGTTCGCCGCGTCGTCACCCGTGTCGGCGTTGGCGCGGACGTTGAGGTGCCCCTTGCGGATGTCGTCGGCCCACGAGAGCACGGTGTCGAAGGCGGCGGGCGGCGAGGCCGCGGTGAGCGGCACCTGGCCCGCGACCACGATGCCGGCCGCGCCGTCGAGGGACACCCAGTCGCCCTCGACGACCGTCGTGCCGCCGGCGCTCACCTGGCGGTCGCCGAGGCGCAGGACCTCGGCGCCGACGACGGCCGGCTTGCCCCAGCCGCGCGCCACGACGGCGGCGTGGCTGACCAGGCCGCCCCGGGCGGTGAGGATGCCCTCGGCGGCGAGCATGCCGTGCACGTCCTCGGGCGACGTCTCGTTGCGGACCAGCACGACCTGTTCGCCCCGCTCGGCGGCGGCAGCGGCGTCGTCCGCGGTGAAGTAGACGCGGCCCACGGCGGCCCCCGGGCTGGCGCCGAGCCCCTTCGCCCAGACCGGGTAGCCCGAACCGGCGAACTGCGGGTGGAGCACCGAGTCCAGGTGGTCCTCGGTGATGCGGGAGACCGCCTCGGACTTGGAGATCCCGAGGTCGCTCGGGCGCACCATGTCGACGGCCATCTTCAGGGCGGCGGCCCCGGTGCGCTTCCCGACCCGGGTCTGGAGCATCCACAGCTTCCCCTGGTCGATCGTGAACTCGGTGTCGCACATGTCGCCGTAGTGGGACTCGAGGCGGCCGAAGATCTTGAGCAGCTCGGCGTGGACCTTGGGGAACTGCTTCTTCAACTCGGCGATGGGCTCGGTGTTGCGGATGCCCGCCACCACGTCCTCGCCCTGCGCGTTGACGAGGAAGTCGCCGTAGGCGCCCTTGGCGCCCGTCGCCGGATCGCGGGTGAAGCCGACGCCGGTGCCCGAGTTGTCGTCGCGGTTGCCGAACACCATGGCCTGCACGTTGACGGCGGTGCCGAGGTCGTGCGCGATGTGCTCGCGCTCGCGGTAGGCGATGGCCCGCGGCCCGTTCCAGCTCCGGAACACCGCCTCGATCGCACCGCGCAGCTGGTCGACCGGCTTCTGCGGGAAGGGCTTGCCGGTGTGGCGCTCGACGATCTGCTGGTACGACTCGACGAGATAGCGCAACAGCTCGACCGGGACCTTGGCGTCGGACTCTGTGCCCGCCAGCTCCTTGGCCGCGTCGAAGAGCGAGTCGAATTCCTCACCGGGCAGCTCGAGCACGATGCGGGCGTACATGGCGATGAAGCGGCGGTACGAGTCGAAGGCGAAGCGCTCGTCCCCCGTCTGCTTGGCCAGTCCCTCGACCGAGTCGTCGTTGAGGCCGAGGTTCAAGACCGTGTCCATCATCCCGGGCATGGAGAATTTGGCTCCCGAGCGCACGGAGACGAGCAGCGGGTCGGCGGCGTCGCCGATCTCCTTGCCCATCGACCTCTCGAGTCGGGTGCGGGCGGCCGCCACCTCGGCGTCGAGCGCCTTGGGCCAGCCGCCGGTCATGTAGTCCCGGCAGGCGTCGGTCGAGATGGTGAACCCGGGCGGCACGGGGAGCTTGAGTACCGACGTCATTTCGGCCAGGTTGGCACCCTTGCCACCCAGGAGGTCCTTGAGCTCCATCGGCGGGCGTGGGTGCGTGTGGTCGAAGTCGAAGACGTACGGCATCGGGCCTCCTTGCCGTGGTCGGGCGGACCGCGTGGCGAGCGCGGACGACGGGCGGTCGCACTCGTCCCGATTTGGGACGGGGATCTGATCCTACTTTCCCGTCGGCAAGTCCTCCGCCGGCTCCCCGTCGCCCGGCGCCGTTCCGTACACCTGTCGCTGGAACACTTCCTTCGCCAAGCGCATGTAGTCCCGCACGATGGCGAGCTCGTCGGCCTTGAATCGCTGCGTCACCTCGCGCATCTCTTCCACTAGCGGTTGCTGCACCTCGAGGAGCCGCTCCTGTGCCTTGGGCTCGATCTCGACCCACACCCGGCGGCGGTCATCGGTGTCGCGCCGGCGGGTCACCATGCCGGCCTCCTCGAGACGATCCAAGATGAAGGTGACCGCCCCGGTGGTCAACCCGCTCTCCTCGGCGAGCCGGCCCGCGGTCATCGGGCCGAGGCGACCAATAAGGTCCAGGCAGCGCATGTCGGTCCTGCTCAGTTTCAGCCGTTTGGCCACCCGCTCGTCGAAGTCACTGGCCGCGCCGAAGTAGCCCATGATCTCGTTGCGCAATTGCTGCACGAGTTCGATCCTCGACCATTGTCTTGACACCTAAGACACTTTAGCACTAAGTTTCTTTGTCAATGGCTGATTCTTTCAAATCTTCCGTCGCCGTGGAGGCAGTGGACCTCGTCAAGGTCTTCCCCCGCGGCAACGTGCGCGCCCTCGACGGCGTCTCGCTGCAAATCGAGGCCGGCACCGTGCTAGGCCTGCTCGGACCCAACGGTGCCGGCAAGACCACCGCTGTGCGCATCCTCTCGACGATCCTCGAGCCCGACTCGGGGACGGCCACGATCCTCGGCCACGACGTGGTCAAAGAGGCGGACGTGATCCGGCGGATCATCGGGCTGGCTGGCCAGTACGCCACGGTCGACGAGAACCTCACCGGACGCGAGAACCTGCGCATGATCGGCCGGCTCTCGCACCTGAGCCGCAAGGTGGCCGCCGACCAGGCGGCGCAGCTGCTCGATTCCTTCGCGTTGCACGACGCGGCGGACCGCCCGCTGAAGACCTATTCGGGCGGCATGCGACGGCGCCTCGATCTGGCTGCGGCGCTCGTCGCCAACCCGCCGGTGCTCTTCCTCGACGAACCGACGACCGGCTTGGATCCCTCGGGTCGCCAGGACCTCTGGGCCGTCATCGAAGGCCTCACGGCCGAAGGGACGACGGTGCTCCTCACCACGCAGTACCTCGAGGAGGCCGACCGGCTGGCCCGCGACATCGTCGTGGTGGACCACGGCAACGTCATCGCCCAAGGCACCCCGGCGGAGCTCAAGGCCAACCTCGGGACCTCGGTGGTCGCCGTGACGATGCTGGGCGACGAAGAAGTGCGGCGGGCCGTGCCGCTGCTGGTGCCCCTCACCGACCGAGAGCCGGTCATCGACGGCACCATCGTCGAGTTGACCGTGGAGAACGGGCCGGCTGTCGGCGCCGAAGTCCTGCGCTCGCTCGACGCGGCGCAGATCGCGGTGGTTGGTCTCGCCTTGCGGGAACCGAGCCTTGACGACGTGTTTCTCGACCTGACCGGCCACAAGACCGAAGCGGAGACGGAGGAGGAGCGCCAGGCACGCAAAGCCGCCGGACGCCGTCGCGCCGCCGAGACCGACGGAAAGGACGCAGCGTGACGACCCTCGCACTCCCGAAGACCATCGAAGGGCCTGTCGAGCGAAACCAGGGCAGCCGCCTCGGTTGGACGATCCAAGACGCGCTCACGGTGACGTGGCGCAACATCATCGCGCTGTCGCGCAACCAGCAGACCATCGTCTTCTCGGCCATCCAGCCGATCATGTTCGTGCTGCTGTTCGTCTACGTCTTCGGCGGCGCCATCCATATCCCCGGCGTGCCTTACGTCGACTACCTGATACCCGGGGTCTACGTCCAGACGGTCACGTTCGGCGCCGTCGCGACCGCGGTCGGCCTGTCCGAGGATCTCCACAAGGGGCTGATCGAGCGGTTCCGGGCCTTGCCGATGGCGCGCTCGGCCGTGCTGGCCGGGCGCACGACGGCCGACCTGGTGCGCAACGTGTTCGTGGTGATCTTGATCACCGCGGTGGGGTTCGCCGTCGGCTTCCGCATCGGCACCAACTTCGGCCTGTTCCTCTGCGGTGCCCTCATCGTCCTGCTGTTCTCCTACACCCTGTCCTGGGGGTTCGCCACGATCGGCCTGTCGGCGCCCAACGCCGAGGCGGCGCAGACGATGGTCTTCCCGATCCTCTTCCCGTTCATCTTCGCCTCGTCGGCCTTCGTGCCGGTGAGCGACATGCCCGGGTGGTTGCAGGCCTTCGCCAAGAACCAACCGGTGACCCAGGTCGTGGACGCCTGTCGCTCGCTCATGACCGGCGGCCCGCTGCACGACACGGGAGCCGTCTGGGGGGCGCTTGCCTGGTGCTTCGGGCTCCTGATCGTGCTGGCACCGTTGGCGGTGCGCAAGTACCGCCGGGTCGCCTGAGCTACCCCTCGCCGGTGCGCCGGCGCAGCTCGCCGAGCAGGCCGACGATCGGGACGCGGACCTGGTCGGTGGTGTCACGGTCACGCACGGTGACGGCCTCGTCCTCGAGCGAGTCGAAGTCGACCGTCACGCACCACGGCGTCCCGATCTCGTCCTGGCGCCGGTAGCGCTTCCCGATTCCCTGGGTCACGTCGTAGTCGCACATGAAATGCGGCTGCAGGGTCGAGAGCACCTGGCGGGCCAACGGTTCGAGCGTGTCCTTCTTCGAGAGCGGGAGCACGGCCACCTGGTAGGGAGCGAGGCGCCAGTGCAGGCGCAGCACCGTGCGCGCCTCTCCCCCGATCTCGTCCTCGTCGTAGGCGTCGAGCAGGAAGGCCATCATCGTCCGGGTCGCACCGGCCGCCGGCTCGATCACGTAGGGCGTGTAGCGCTCGTTGGTGGTCGGGTCGAAGTAATCCAGCTTCTCCCCCGATGCCTTCGCGTGGGCCGTCAGGTCGAAGTCGCCCCGGTTGGCGATGCCCTCGAGCTCGTCGAAGCCCCAGGGAAATTGGAACTCGACGTCGGCGGTGCCGCGCGAATAGTGCGACAGCTCCTCGGGGTCGTGGTGGCGCAGCCGCAACTTGTCCGGTGCGATGCCGAGGTCGAGGTACCACTGCATGCGTTCCTTGAGCCA
>DASZMN010000024.1:0-6073 GCA_035551835.1 Acidimicrobiales bacterium
GCGCCGGACGCCGGCCCACGAGTAGAGGTGCGCATCAGCGCCCGCCGGGAGAAGACCTCGGAGGCGCGGTGGGAGGGCGACCGCATCGTGGTGTCGCTGCCCGCGCACCTCGACGTGGAGTCGCGCCAGTCCACCATCGACTGGCTCGTCGAGCGGCTGATGACCCGGCACCGGCTGCCGTCAAGGCTCGGCGACGACGACCTCTTCGCTCGCTCCGTGGCGCTGAGCGAGCGCTATCTCGTCGGGGCGCGGCCTGCATCGGTGCGCTGGGTGACCAACCAGACGGCGCGCTGGGGCTCGTGCTCCTATTACTCGGGCGACATCCGGGTGTCGCACCGGTTGCGTGTCGTGCCCGACTGGGTCCTCGACTCCGTCCTCGTCCACGAGCTGGCCCACCTCACGCATCCCGATCACTCCCCCGCCTTCCACCGACTGGCAGACGGCTACCCGCGCCACCGGGAGGCCGGGGTGTTCCTGGCCGGGTACGGGCTCGGCCTCTCGGTCCCCGCGCCCACCTGAGCCGCCCCTGACCAAAGGCCGGGGTGCCCCGGCGCGCCGCCCTATCGTTGGGCGCATCGTGAGCGACCGACGCGCGGGACGGCCGTGGTGAAGACCTTGCGTCTGCCACCGATGCTTCAGCACGGGGTGGCCCGCGGGACGGCGAAGCGCGCGGTGCGCTTCGGCCGGCCCTACCGGGGACGCCTTGCCTTCCTGTTGAGCATCGTCGTGCTCGACGCACTCTTGGCCGCGTCGGTCCCGCTGCTCTTCGGTCTGATCGTCAACGCCATGTTCGCCCGGAACCACGGCCAGATCATCGGGCTGGCGATCGCGCTGGCCGTCGTTGCGGTGCTCGACCAGGTGTTCGGGGTGACGAGCGTCTTCCTCTCGGCGAGGATCGGGCAGGGAATCACCTTCGACCTGCGCTCGGCGGTGTACCAGCACACCCAGAAGCTCCCGCTCGCGTTCTTCACCCGCACCCCGACCGGCGCCCTGATGAGCCGTCTCGACAACGATGTCGCCGGGGCGCAGCAGGCCTTCACCGATCTCTCGTCGGTCGTCGTCAGCAACGCCCTCATCTTGGTCGTGTCGTTCGCCGTCATGTTCGCCCTCTCGTGGCAGTTCGCGCTTCTGACGCTGGTCGCCCTGCCGGTCGGTGGCCTGATCGTGCGGTTCGCCCGCAGGCGGGTGGCCGGCCTGTCGTGGGCGAACCTGCAGGCGCTCTCCAACATGAGCACCCACATGAACGAACGCTTCAACGTGGGTGGCTCCTTGCTGGTCACCCTCTTCGGGCGGCGGCAGGAGGAGGCCGAGAAATTCGACCGGCTCTCGGGTGAGGTCCGCGACGTCCAGGTGAAGGTGGCGGTCTACTCGCGCTCCTTCTCCGCGATCCTGCTGGTCGTGTCGGGCCTGGTCACCGCGCTCATCTTCGGCTGGGGCGGCGTGCTGGCGGCCAACGGCACGATCAAGGCCGGCACGGTGGTGGCCCTGGCGACCTACCTGGGCCGGATCTACGGACCGCTCATCTCGCTCGGAGGCCTGCCCATCGACGTGGTCAACGCGTTGGTCTCCTTCGAGCGGCTGTTCGAGGTCCTCGACGTGCCCGTCGGTCTCAGCGAGCGCCCCGGCGCGATCGACATCCCGCCGGGACCCGCGACCGTGCTGGTCGACGACGTCGCCTTCGCCTACCCCGGGCGGGAAGGCAACTCCATCCCGTCGCTCGAGCCTGACAGCGGGGGCGAGACCGAGCCCGGAACGACGGTCCTGTCCGACGTGTCTTTCGACGTCGCGCCGGGGCAATTGGTCGCGCTGCTCGGCCACACCGGCGCCGGCAAGACGACGGTCAGCTACCTCATCCGCCGCCTCTACGACGTCTCGGCCGGCTCGGTCTCCATCAACGGCGTCGACGTGCGCGACGCGACCGCGCGCTCGCTCCAGGAGCGCATCGGCATGGTCACTCAGGACGTCCACCTCTTCCACGACACGATCCGGGCCAACCTGCTGTACGCGCGACCCGACGCGTCCGACGAGGACCTGCGGCGCGTGCTCGGAGAGGCCCAACTGCTCGCGACGGTGGACGAGCTTCCGGACGGCCTCGAGACGGTGGTCGGCGACCGCGGCTTCCGCCTTTCGGGCGGTGAGAAGCAGCGCCTGGCGCTGGCCCGCATGATGCTCGGCACGCCCTCCGTCGTGGTGTTGGACGAGGCCACCGCGTCGCTGGACACGGCGACCGAGCAGGCCGTCCAACGCGCCCTCGAGGCGGCCCTGGCCGGGCGCACGTCCCTCGTCATCGCCCACCGGCTGTCGACCATCCGGCGGGCCGACCTGATCCTCGTGCTCGACCACGGAAGGATCGTCGAGCGCGGCACGCACGACCAGCTCCTGGCCCAGCGGGGCCGCTACTTCGAGCTCTACACCGCGCAGTTCGCCGCCTCGGCGTAGACCGGCCGGCGAGGGAGCACGTCCGCCCAAAAAAAGCAACCGGCCCGCGCGAGGCGGGCCGGTTGAGTCAAAATTTGATCTGTGCCGGCGGTTGGAGAACCGGCGGCGCTCCGCCCTAGAGGCCGAGCTTGACGATGATGTTCAGCAGCGACCCGACACTGAGGAGAAGGTCGCCGTGGATAATGCCGCTTCCGCCCTTCGTCAGCTCCGAGAGCGTCCCGAGCTTGGTAAGCGTTGGGGCCTCGTACTGCTCCGCCACATGGTCCGCCACTGGTGAATCTCCCTTCGGTGTGTGTTCGCCTGAGCGCACGATACTGGTGCTTTCACCTGTATTGCAATGAGGAAACGCAACAGGTGCGCAACCCTTGCGCATTTGTTGTGCGGGCCATGCGTAAGGTTTCGGCGTGCCCACGGCCAGCGATGCGTCTCACGCCACGCCGGCCTTGGGCGCATATGGCCTGGTCATAGACGGTATCCCGGGCGCCAGCCCCTGGATGCAACCTCAGTTGAGCGAGGCGCCCACCTTTTCGCTGCGGGTGCACGTCGACGACCGGGCGGACGACGTCTCGGATCCGGTCCTGACCGAGAACCGGGCGGACTTCCCCCTGATCGGCGGCGGCCGGCTCCGACAGGAGCGCCGGCACACCGAGGCGCACCTCCACCTGGGCGCCCGCCCGCCCGACGAGGACCTGTTGCACCCCTACCTCGCTCCGGCGGCCGCCCTGTACTGGCAGTGGTCGGGGCGCGAGGCCATTCACGCCGGGGTCTTCGAGGCCGGAAATGGCGCCATCTTGATGCTGGGCGACAAGGAGGCGGGCAAGAGCACCACACTCGCCTGGATGGCCACCCAGGCCGACACCCCCGTCCTGTCCGACGACCTGGCCGTCCTCGACGGCAACACGGTGCTCGTCGGGCCGCGCAGCATCGACCTGCGCGTGGAGGGCACGTTGCCCGGCGTGTCCGAGCATCTCGTCCGCTCGGGCGAGCGCCACCGCGTGCGGCTGCCGGCGGCCGCGCCGGCTCTGCCGCTCGCCGGGCTGGTCGTCCTCGACTGGGGGCCGGGCCTCGAGCTCGCCCCCGTCGGCTTTGCCGGCCGCATGGAGCTGATCGGGCGCCAGCGGACCTTCCCGACCGTCCCCGCCAACCCGACCGCCCTGTTGGAGCTCGCCAGCGTCCCGATGATTCGGGCTTCACGCCCGCGGGATCCCGACGGGCTGGGCCAATTTTGCGGCGCCCTCGTCGACTACTTCTCCTGAGGGCCCTCCTGGGAGGCCAGCCAGGCGGCATGCAGCATGGTCCAGCTGTGGAAGACGGGATACTCGGCCCGCCAGGCGATCCGGAGCGGCTCGGGCTCGACGAGCTCGGGGTCGAGCCCGCGCCCGTCCCACGTCTCGACGAACGCACGGGCCTGGTCGAGCCACACGGCGTCCCCGAAGACTGCCTTGCTCACCCGCTCGACCGTCTCGGTCGGGAGCAGGTCGCCCACCAGGTGGCGCATGGCTTGCGTCCGGTCGCCGAGGCCGGCGGCGCCGCCCTCGTGGGCCAGGGCGGCGAGGAACTCGGGATGGAGCAACGGGTGACCCACGAGCACGTCGTCGCGTGCGCCGATCACCTCGAGGTTGCGTTGGGCCAGATAGAGAGCGCGCGCCCCGGCGTGCCAGGCGACGCGCCGGTCCCACCGGCGTGGCTCACCCGAGACACGGTCGAGCATCGCGTGGGCGTATTCGGCGCCCGCCGCCAGCGAGAGCCAGCCGGGGACGTACACGCCGCGACGGCTGTAGGCCGCCCGCCGCAGCGGAGTGGGGGCGACGGCGAAACCGACCCGGATCAGGTCGCGCGGCCTTGGGGCGATCCGTCGGTGTAACACCGCCTGCGCGTGGCCAAAGCGCCAGTCGCCGAACAGACCGTCCCCGTCGAGGCCGGTGAGCACCGTGCCACCGACGGCGGCGCGGAAGACCGGCACGTGGAGGTACGCATTGGCCGGCCACATCAGGCCGACCTCGGTCAAACAACGGCGCGCCACGTCGCCGAGGAGATCGAGCTCGTCGTGCAGCTCCACGCGCTGCCACTCGTCGAGGCGAAGGTGCCTGATGACGTGTTCCTGCCATTCGGACTCCTCGGTCAACGGCTTGCCGGGGAAGCGGAAAGTGAACGGAATCGGGAGCGGCAGCCCGTCGCGGCGCGCGACGTGCGTGGCGACGGCGAGAACGGCCGAGGAGTCCCGTCCGCCGGAGAAGCTCACGACACACGGCGTGCGCTCGAGCAGGCGCCCGATGACGCGCTCGAGCGCGGCGCGGGCGGACCCCGTCGGGCCCTGTGGAAGCGGCCCGATCGGCTGCGCCCCCAGGGCAACGCCCGCGGCGCGTTCGAGCCGCGTCAGCGCGGGCGCGCGTATTTCGCCCGTCGTCGCCTCGAGTTCAGTCACGCCGCGAGACGACGGGCGCCTTCGGCGAGATCCGGTGGATTTCCTTGTGGCCGCTCGCGGCGGCGGGCTCGTCGGCCAGCCAGGCGTGCGCCGTGAAGCCAGAACGGGGGGCCGTCACCCCGATCACCACGTCCACCGGGTCACCGTGATCGGAGCGCCACGCCTGGGTGATCAGGGAATTGCTCAAGCACTTGTCCTTGCGGTCGCGCAACAGGCGGGCGACGACGCGCCCACCGCGCGCAGGGATCTGGGCCGAGGACGGAAAAGGAACGGTGCGGACGTCGTGCTCGTCGAGGTGGCGGCAGCGAACGCGGCAGCGCAGGGTCCAGACGCGGGCGCGCAGGTTGTTAAGCGTCGGGGCTCGCATGTCCCTCCGCCGGCAGCAGAAGGTCGGCCTCCCGGAGCTGCGCGACCAGCGTGTCGACGTCGCGCTCGGCCGTCTCGACCGGGACGTCGTGCCGCTGGCGAAGGGCATCGACGAGTGCTGCTCTGTCGGTCCCCTCGACCATCAGCGGCCACAGGCGGGCGCCGGTGCGGTTGAGGCTGAGATAGGTCTGCGTGCGCAGGTCGAGCAGGACCAGCTCGTTCTCGACGGATCGTGTCTCGAGGTCATCGGATCGGGCGACGATGGGATCGGTCATCAGGGCTTGAGGATACGCCGACGGGAGATGAGGGCCGAACCGACGCGACTCGCAACGACGAACGGGCGGGCGGCGTAGGCCAACCCCAGGCCGACGCGTCCATGGCGGGCCAAGGGGGACACCTGCCGCAGGTTCGCCGGCGACAGCATGATCGGGTTGACCAAGAGGCGCAGCCGTTCGCCCAGGTTCTCCGCGTCAACGAATCGCTGCAACTGGTAGGCGGGCAGATCGTTGTGGTCGACGGTGGTGGCGATGCGCACTATGCCGCGTCGAGCCGTCGTGAGGCGCAGGCGGGCGCACAGCGCTTCGCCCGCGGGGACGAGGCAGAGCCCCGCCGCCATCGCATCCTCGGCACCGAGAACCCGGCTGACCGTCGCTGCCTCCGACCATTCTTCGATCGTCCCCGCCGCGACGGCGCGGCGGAGATCCTCAAAGGGCCCACTTGCCTCGCCGATTTCGAACGCGTGCTGCACGGCGTGGACGGCCATGTGCAGGCACCGTTCCGGAACCCCCAGCACGTCGACGCCGACATCGCCGAGCATGATCGACGACTTCGAGCGGCTGAGAA
>DASZMN010000025.1:0-13659 GCA_035551835.1 Acidimicrobiales bacterium
TCGGACTTGATGGTCAGCAACTCCTGCAGCGCGTAGGCGGCGCCGAACGCCTCGAGCGCCCACACCTCCATCTCACCGAAGCGCTGGCCACCGAACTGGGCCTTCCCACCCAGCGGCTGCTGGGTGATCATCGAGTACGGGCCGGTCGAGCGGGCGTGGATCTTGTCGTCGACCAGGTGGGCCAGCTTGAGGATGTAGACGAAGCCGACCGAGATCGGGTTGTCGTACGCCTCGCCCGTGCGCCCGTTGTAGAGCGTCGCCTTGCCGTCTGTGCCCAGCTGCACGTTGCCGTTGGCCGAGTCCGAGTTGAGCTGGCCGAAGATCTTCTTGATCGTCGGGTGCGCGCCGGCGTCCTCGGTCTCGTCCCAGTGGGCGCCGTCGAAGACGGGGGTCGAGACCCACGCCGCCGGCTCGGTCCGCGGGCGCGTCTTGCGCGCCGCCCCGTCGCCCTTGGCCGAGGTGCCCACCCCGTCGTTGACCACCACGCCTTCCCAGCCGTGGCGGGCCGCGTAGCCCAGGTGCGACTCGAGCACCTGGCCCACGTTCATCCGGCTCGGCACGCCGAGCGGGTTCAAGATGATGTCGACCGGCGTACCGTCGGACAGGTACGGCATGTCCTCGACCGGGAGGATCTTCGAGATGACGCCCTTGTTGCCGTGGCGGCCGGCCAGCTTGTCGCCCTCGGAGATCTTGCGCTTCTGGGCCACGTAGACCCGGACCAGCTGGTTCACGCCGGGCGGCAGCTCGTGCGACTCCTCCCGGCTGAACACCCGGACGTCGATCACCTTGCCGTACTCGCCGTGCGGCACCTTCAACGAGGTGTCCCGCACCTCGCGGGCCTTCTCACCGAAGATCGCCCGGAGCAACCGCTCCTCGGGCGTCTGCTCGGTCTCGCCCTTGGGGGTGACCTTGCCGACCAGCACGTCGCCCGGCTCGACCTCGGCGCCGACGCGGATGATGCCGCGGTCGTCGAGGTCGGCGAGGATCTCCTCGGAGAGGTTCGGGATATCCCGGGTGATCTCCTCGGCGCCCAGCTTGGTGTCGCGGGCGTCGACCTCGTGCTCCTCGATGTGGATGGACGTCAGCACGTCGTCGCGCACCAGGCGCTCCGAGAGGATGATGGCGTCCTCGTAGTTGTAGCCCTCCCACGGCATGAACGCGACGAGCAGGTTCTTGCCGAGCGCCAGCTCGCCGTTGTGGGTCGACGGGCCGTCGGCCAGCAGGTCGCCGGTCGAGACCGCCTGGCCCTCGGCCACCAGCGTGCGGTGGTTGATGCAGGTGTTCTGGTTGGAACGGCGGAACTTGGACAGGCGGTACACCTTGCGCGCCAGCGAGGTCCCCAGCCGGTCCTTCTGGCCCGGGGTGTACTCGATGGTGATGGTGTCGCCGCTGATCTCCGTGACCGTGCCGTTGCCCTCGGCCAGCAGCACGTCGCCCGCGTCACGGGCGGCGCGCGCCTCGACGCCGGTCCCGATGTAGGGCGCCTCGGGCATCACCAGCGGCACCGCCTGCTTCTGCATGTTGGCGCCCATGAGGGCCCGGTTGGCGTCGTCGTGCTCGACGAAGGGGATCAGCGCGGTCGAGACCGAGACGATCTGCTTCGGCGAGACGTCCATCAGGTCGACCTCGGACGGCGGCACGAAGTCGATCTCCGACGTGGTGCCGTACGAGCCGCCCACGGCGCCCATCCGCACGCCGGTGCCTTGGGGCCCACGCCGCACGAGGACGCGGTCCTCGGTCAGGCGGCCGTCGGCGTCGACCTGTGCGTTGGCCTGGGCGATGACATGCTCTTCCTCCTCGTCGGCCGCCAGGTAATTGACCTCGTTGGTCACCTTCCCGTCGACGACGGTGCGGTAGGGCGTCTCGATGAAGCCGTACTCGTTGACCCGGGCGTAGGTGGCCATGGAGCCGATCAGGCCGATGTTCGGGCCTTCCGGCGTCTCGATCGGGCACATGCGGCCGTAGTGGGAGGTGTGGACGTCACGCACCTCGAAGCCGGCGCGCTCACGCGAGAGGCCGCCCGGCCCGAGGGCCGACAGGCGGCGCTTGTGGGCCAGGCCGGTCAGCGGGTTGGTCTGGTCCATGAACTGGGACAGCTGCGACGTGCCGAAGAACTCCTTGACCGCGGCCACGACCGGGCGGATGTTGATCAGCGTCTGCGGCGTGATGGCCTCGACGTCCTGGGTCGTCATGCGCTCCCGGACGACGCGCTCCATGCGCGACAGGCCGACGCGCACCTGGTTCTGGATGAGCTCGCCCACCGAGCGGATGCGCCGGTTGGCGAAGTGGTCCTGGTCGTCGATGCGGTAGGTCGACTCGCCGTCGGCCATGTGCAGCGCCAGGTGGAGCATGTAGGTGGCCGAGGCCAGGATCTCCGACGGCGAGAGCACCGACTGGTCCGGGGCCGGCTTCTCGATCTCGATCCCGAAGAGCTCGCTCAGGCGGTCGATCTCCGGGCCGAGCTTGCGGTTCAACTTGTAGCGGCCTACCCGGGTGAGGTCGTAGCGCTTCGGGTTGAAGAAGGCGTTCTCGAAGTAGACGCGGGCAGCCTCGGCCGACAGCGGCTCGCCGGGGCGGGCGCGCTTGTAGATCTCGAGCAGGGCCTCCTCGCGCGTCGGCGCCAGGTTGCGCTCCTTCTCCCACTGCCCCTCGAGGAAGTCGAAGTGGCGCACGAAGCGGTCCAGGAAGGCCTCGTCGCCGTAGCCGAGCGCGCGCAGCAGCACGAAAAGCGACAGGCGGCGCTTGCGCGCCACGCGGCAGCCCGCGGTGACGTCCTTGCCCGGCTTGGCCTCGATGTCGAGCTCGATCCACTCACCCCGGTAGGGGTGGATGGTGCCGGTGAAGACGGTCTTGGCGTCGCGACCGGGCTGGAAGATCACGCCCGGCGAGCGGACGAGCTGGGAGACGACGACCCGCTCGGTACCGTTCACGATGAACGTGCCGCGGTCGGTCATCATCGGGAAGTCCCCCATGAAGACCGTCTGCTCCTTGATCTCACCCGTGGTGGCGTTGAGGAAACGGGCGCGCACGAAGACGGGGGCCGCGTACGTCATGTCCTTTTCCTTGCACTCCTCCACCGAGAACTTCGGCGGTGGGCGCAGGTCGGCGTCCGTCGGGTCGAACTCGAGTTCCAGGCTCAGCTGACCGGTGAAGTCCTCGATCGGGCTGATGTCGTTGAACGCCTCGGCCAGACCCTTGTCCAAGAACCACCGGAACGAGTCGCGCTGAATCGCGATCAGGTCAGGGAGCGGAAGGGCCTCGTTGATATTGGCGAAGGAGACGCGTTCGGGGCTGCGGGACCGTGATGACAACGGTCAACACCTCCAAGGAGAGAAAAGCGGCGGCTGAGGACGGGACTGCGATGTTGCGGGACTGCGGGGTGGAGGGACGAGGACGGGTTGTCGGGGCTACCAGGGCTGCCGGGGCGCGGCCCGACCCGCAAGAATTACGAGTTCAAGCACACGGAGACGCACGGCAACCGTGCATCTTATCGTGGGGCGTGCCTGGATACAACCCCTCGGCCGCGACGGGCTACACGGGCATTCGCCCGGGGTCCCCGACAGGGTAAAGGTGCCCCTCCCCGGCGTCAAGGACCCTGGACCAATAGGTATCGGCCCAGGCGGGGAGCCCGGCTCACCCTCGGCGCCCCGGCCGTGGTGCCACGTCCAGAGCGGACGCGTCCGGGACCACGGCCGGAACGGCCGACGAGCTACTTGACCTCGACGGTGGCGCCGGCGCCCTCGAGGGCAGCCTTGGCCTTGTCCGCGTCCTCCCTGTTGACCTTCTCGAGGACCGGCTTCGGCGCCGCCTCGACCAGGTCCTTGGCCTCCTTGAGGCCCAGGCTGGTGAGGGCGCGCACCTCCTTGATGACCTGAATCTTCTTGTCGCCGGCACCGGTGAGGATGACGTCGAAGTCCGACTTCTCCTCCTCGGCCCCGCCGTCGCCGCCGCCGGCTGGAGCTGCCGCCGCGGCCACCGCCACGGGGGCGGCCGCCGTCACGCCGAACTTCTCCTCGAAGTCCTTCAACAGCTCGCTCAGCTGGATCACCGAGAGCTCGGCGATTCCGTCGAGGATCTCTTCCTTGGTCAGGGTTGCCATCTCCGTGGCCTTCCTTTCTTTCCTTCGGTCTTGTGGGATTCGGTCTTGCGGGTTCGGCCTTTTGCTGCGCTACTCCGCCGCCGGCTCTTCAGCCGAGGCGTCTTCTGGCGTGGCCGCTTCTGGCGTGGCCGCCGCCTCGGCGTCGCCTCCCGCGTCCGCGGCGGCCTCCACCGGCTCCTCCACCGCGGCCTCGGGTGCCTCGGGTGCGGGTGCCTCGGGTGCGGCTGCCTCGGCGGAGTCCGGCGTCTCGGGCGCAGCGGCCTCGGCCTCAGCCTCAGGCGCTGCGTCAGCGGGCGCGACGTCCTCGACGCCGCCGTGCTGGTCGATCAGCGCCGAGATCCCGTAGGCCAGGTTCTGCGGCAGCGCCTTGAGGAGGCCGGCCATCTGCTGCATCGGTGCCGCCAGGGCACCGGCCAGGCGGGCCAGCAGGACCTCGCGGGGCGGCAGTTCGGCCAGCGCGGCCAGATCGGCGGTCGAGAGCAGCGAGCCGTCGGCCAGCCCGCCCTTGATCACGAGGTGCGGGTTGGCCCGCGAGAAGTCGCGCAGCGCCTTGGCCACCGCGCTGATGTCGCCCTGGACGAAGGTCAGGGCGCTCGGGCCGCTCAGGTACTCGCCGAGCGGTTGGTACTCGCCGCCGTCGATGGATCGGCGCACGAGCGTGTTCTTGAAGATCTTGTAGTCGCCCCCGACGGCCGCCAGCGCCTGGCGGAGCTCGGCCAGCTCGGCGACGGTCAGGCCCCGGTACTCGCTGACGATGGACGCGGTCGCCGCGCTGATGCGCGTCTTGACCTCGTCGACCACCTCGACCTTGTGGGTCATCTGTGCGTTCTGCGTTGCCATCGGTTCCTCCACCGGGATCGGTGCCCGGAAGCGGGCCAGGAGTCTCCGGTGTGCGACGGCGCAGGGCGGCGTGGTTGCCTGCGTGGTGTCGCCTCGTCGGGCCGGCCCGGTGGGCCGTTTCAGCACCCGCAGGTGCACCGGAGGTCTCTGGCGTTCGGATTCAGTGCTCGGCCTCGGCGGGCGAGCTGTCGTGGAACTCTATCCTCCCGCGCCCGGGTGGTCCGACCGGCTCACTCCGTCGGCGAAGGCGAGAGGCTCCCGGTGGCACCGTCACCTCCCCCGGAGCTCCCCAGCCTCCGTCGGAGGGCGCGCCGAACGTGCCGCATCCTGGCTCGGTGTATGGAGCGTCGGTCCGTCGCCTCGTACAGCTCGGTCATCCGGGCCGAGCTCAGCGCCCTGGGAAGAAAGACCACTTGGTCCAAGAGCTGAAGGGTCGCAGGGCGGCGGTCCAGACTCACCGTCGCCCGGGCTCGATACCCCCAAACCCGCCCGGCGCGCAACGGAGAGGGCACGCCAAAGAGGTGGGCCGTCAGATCCAGGTGGGCGGCCAAGGCGCGGCGGCGACGCACGCGGCAGAACGCCCGGGCCACGTCGTCCCAGTCCACCTCCTCCGCCCCCGACACCAGCAGCGCGGTCTCGTGCGCCGCACGCAGAGGCAACCGCCACAACAGGTACGCCTCGTCGTGCAGCTGGGCGTGGGCCACCAGGTGGGTGGCCGAGTCGGTCCGGCTGGCCTGGCGCCGGCCCTCGCGCCCGACCCGGCTGCGATCCAGAACCTCAGACGCGTCCGCAATCGCGGCCCAGCGCTCGGAGGTCAGGGCCCGGTGGAGCTCCACCGATCCGGGCTGTCCGGGTCGGACCACGGGGGACAGCTGGTGGCTGGACACGGGGACAGGGACCGACCGATACCCGAGTCCGTAGACGACGGTCTCGGCCGCGCCGGCCTCCGGCGGGTCGATCAGGATGTCCGCGTCGACCATGGTCCGCGCCCCGGGATCCGGGTACCGGCCGGCGAAGATGGCGTCGACTCCCTTGAGCGGCACGGCGCGGATGTTCTCCGCATGGAGCGCGGACAGGATCTCGGAGGCCTGTCGGCACATGCTGGTGACGTGGTCCACGTTGTGATGGTGGATCGAGGCCAGTGCCAGTTCGACCGGGATGTCCCCGTGCGCATCGGGGTCCCACTGACGGGCCAGTTGCTCGGGGACGGCCACGACGGCGTCGTCGGCCTGGAGGGCTGACCAGAGAGCCGGGACAAGCTTGTGGCGCGACGCCGCCTCGAGCACCGGCTGCCACTCATTGGTCGTGGTCGGGACAGGCGCGTTCGGCCCTCCGGGGGCGAGCAGCGCAGCCAGGCGGCCGATCGGGCCCCTAGCGGCGACCGTCACCTCAGGCGGGCGTCGGCCAGCAGCCGCTTCACCCGGTATTCGGCGACCTCCGGTGCGGCCGTTTCGGCCGACGAGAAGTCCGCCGCCGCGGCCGCAAAGTCCCCCAGGTGGAACCAGGCCAGGCCACGAGCATGGTGACCCCAGTCGGTCAGAATCCGCTGATTGACGGTCAAGGCCGCCCGGGCGGTTTCTTCGGGATCTACCGCCCACATGCGGTCGATGCGGTCGATGACCTCGGCGTGACTGCCTCGAGCCGCGGCATCGAGGGCGCCCGCCCACAGAATCAGCACGTTCTCGGGGAAGAGGCGGTCAGCCTCCCCGACCAATTCCGGATCGGGCCGGCCCGCTGACGCGCCGACGACGATGAGATCCAGATAGCAAAGGCAGTCGACCTGCTCCTGCACTCCCTCCTCGCGTACGAGGGCGACCGCATGGCGCCAGGCGGCCAGCGCCTCGTCGTCGTGGCCGAGGGCCTGGTGTACGCGAGCGAGGTGATCCCACAGGTAGGTCCGCTTGGGGTCCTGCCGGATCTGAGCTTCGAGCAGAGGCAGGTTGCGCAGATGCTTGGCGGTCTGGTCGCCCTCGTAACCATCGTGGTCGACGAGGACGTCGAGGTGACCGACGAGCAAAGCCTCGGCCTCGGCGATGCGTCGGATGGCCCTGACGTGGGACTCGTGGATGACGCCCCGGAAGCGCAGGTCGCTGCGGTGCCGCCAGACGCGGTACTCCCAGTACGGCGTGAAGCCGGCGTTGGCTCGCAACCGCAGGCGGTAGGCCACGTGGCGGGTGTCGGACTCGAGCTCGTCTCGCACCGCACGAGCATCGGCCTCGGCGACGTACTCGTCGGCGTCGATGTAGAGCACCCACGTGCCGCTGACGTGGTCGAGACCGTGATTGCGAGCGGCGGAGAAGTCGTCGTCCCACGGGCGTCGAACGACCACCGCGCCGAAGCCGGCGGCGACTTCGGGGGACGCATCGGTGGAACCGGTGTCGACCACGACGATCTCGTCGACCAGGCCGGCCAGGGACTCGAGACAGCGCCGCAGGTGCTCGGCCTCGTCCCGCACGATCAGCGCGGCGCTCAGGAGGGGAGCCAAGCGACTAGCAGAACCTTTAGAAGTTGCCGCCACCCCCGAGATTGCCGCCACCCCCGAGGTTGCCGCCACCCCCCGTGGTCGTCGTGGTCGTCGACGCGGTCGTGGTTGTCGACTCCGGCGGGGCCGTGGTCGTCGTCGTGGTTGAGGCACTGGACGTCGGAGCCGTCGTCGTCGTCGACGACGAGGCGGTCGTCCCCTCTGTACCGGACACCGCAGTTTCGGCCGCGAAGACGGTGTTGACTCCGACCATGGAGAACGAGGTCACCACGGGCACGGCAAACGCCGCCCCGACCCCGACCCGCGTCATGAATTGGCGGCGATCGAAGGATTTTGGCCCGCTCGCCTGAGAAGCGTCCTGCGATCCATCATCCATGGGAGACCTCATTCTTACGTTCGTTGCGCGGCGTCATGTCAAAGGCGGGGGGTCTGGCAGAAATTAGTGCGACCGGCCCAGCGCAGCAAGGATGGGCACCATCTCGATCGGGCTGGGAGCGTGGCCCCTCAGGGCGTAGCCCGGGCTCCGCAGTGCCAGGGCGGACGCGTGACGGACCACGGCGGCGCGAGGTTCGGTCACCGGGAACGACTCATCGATCAGCGCGCGCGCCACCTCAGGACCCTTGAGGTCGCCGACGGCGGCATGGAGGTCCTCGCCGGCCATCAGCACGACGACACCGTCGACCGGCCCGTCCTCTAAGGACCACTCGAAGCCATGCTCCGTGGGGTCCACCATTCGGAGGGGCGGCTCCGCGGGGAGCAATGGCGCGTCGAGCATCCACGCCGCTCGGGGGAGAAGGTCGATGGTCGGCGGGCGGACGTGCCAGCGACGGGGCACGGCGACGACGCGCCCGTCCCGGGTGAGAAAGCTCTCGTCGGCCTCCACGACACCACCCGAGGCCAAGATCGCCGCAGCCAGAGTGGTCTTGCCCGAACTGCTCCGCCCCGCCAGGACGAGACGGGTCGAGCCGATTCGGGCCACCGCCCCGTGGAAGCGCACCCAGCCGAGCAGTGAGGCCAGCTCGAAGGCTCGGCGATGCACCCTCTGGAAGGTGGCGTCCAGAACTTCGCGGGGAGACCGCAGTGCGGTCACTCGATCACCTCGGTCGAGCAGCATGTAGTGATCGTCGCAGTCGCGCTCCAGCACGGTCAGCTCGATCGTGGCTCGCGGCTCGAATGGGTGCGTCGCCGATTGCGCGACGAGCCTTACGGCGTGTTCGACCGCCTCATCGGGAACCTCGATCCGGACGTCGTGCCACAACAGCTGGAACTCGACGGCTCGGGCGGAGCGACTCAGTGGATCAACCCCTCAGCCCGGAGTTGCTCGATGCACTCAGAGGTATCAGGCTCGGCCGGCCGCCCCAAGGCGAAGATGGTTCCCACCTCGTCGGCGATCTCCTCGGCGGTCGATGTGCCGGTGCACAGCGAGAAGACGACGCCTGCGGTCACGTTGAGGTAGTGCACGCGCTCGGATTCGCCGTCGTAGATGACGAGCCCATCCGCGACCTCGTTGATCTCGAGACCCGGCCTTGCCACGGGGCGTTCTGTGGCACGTGCCTCGCGCACGGCTGACTCCTTCTCAAGGGTCGGTGACGACGGACAGCAGGCCGGCGGCGGACGCCGCGACCACGCTCGCATCGTATTGCTCGCGAACCAGCAGGGACGCCGCCTCGACCAGGCGTCGAGACCGGCCCGGGTCGTTGGCCGCTCGCACGGCGTCGGCGAACGCGGGCGGATTGTCCGCGAACAGGGCGTGGAGGCCGGGCCGAACGGCCAGCCCGGCCGCACCGACCGTCGTGGTCACCACCGGGCGCCCCCGGGCCATGGCCTCGAGGAGTTTGATCCTGGTGCCCGACCCCGCCATCACCGGCACCGCAACCACCGAGGCGCTCTCGTAGTGCGGCGCCACGTCGGGCACCCATCCGTGCACGACCACCCGGTCGCCGGCCAGCGCTCGTACCTCCGGCCCGGCCGCGCCGACGAGATTGAGCGACCACGGCGGATCGAGGAGCGGCACCACGTTGCCGACCAGCCAGCGGGCCCCGGCGCTGTTGGGCGGGTAGGTGAAATTGGCCACCACGAGCAGTCGAGCCGGGACGGACGCCGCTTCGGGTTCGGCAACCCGGTCAGGGATGCTCACCGCGTTCGGCACGACCTGGACGGGTGGAACGAGATGATGGCGGGCGGAGAGGGTCGAAGCCACCGCGGCCGACGACGCCGTCACGAGCGACGCCGCAGGCAGACACAGCTGCGCCACCCGGTCCCATGCCGCCGCCTCGTCGGGCTGGCCCGACTGGCGCAGGAAGTCGGCATCGTCGTCGTCAGCATCGACGATGAGCGGAACGTCCAGCAGCTCGGCCAGAGCCAGGCCGAGGGGAGCGAGGCTGAGGCGCAGAGCGAGCACGGCTGAGGCCCCGGAGGCGGGCAGCCCGGAAGCCAGCTCGGCGGCGAGCGAGGGGGGCGCGGCGAGCACGGGGGCCGGGAGGGGGGCAAGCCGCCCGAGGCGCTCCCGCCACCGCGGGTCCGCGACCCATGGCACCAGCGACACCGGTCGGGCCGGTGCGACGTCGACGACCGACGCGGTGCCCTTGCCGAAGTTGGAGGGCGCCGGCTGGTGTCCGGCGACGGCGATCACGATCACGTGCACGTCGTGGCCGCGTCCGGCCGCCTCGGCCAGGAGGTGCGCCCGCATCGCCAGCCCGTTGCCCGTGAGCGCCGGTGCGATCGGAGCCAGCACCACCAGATTCGGCCGGGTCATGATGAAGCCGTGGCGCGCATCGTGCACTTCATTTTCGGCCTCCGCCCCCAAGACGAACCATTCCACCTGCTGCACTATCTCGCCATCGCGTCGTGCCACAAGGTCGTGGCGCCCGACGAGATCCAGCTCCATGTCCACGAGCTGCCGTACGGACTGTATTGGGATCTCGCACGGCCCATGGTGACGTTGCGCAGGATCGAGCCCGTCGCGGCGGTGGACGCAGTGCCCGTCGCTCCGGAGGTTCGGCCCTACACCTATGCCCACCACGCCGACGTCCTGCGCCTCGATGTGCTGGCCGACGCCGGCGGCCTGTACGCCGATATCGACACACTCTTCCTGCGGCGCCCGCCTGACGCGTGGTGGGACCAGCCAACCGTGATCGGCGCGGAAGCAGACGTCGACGTCCCGTCGCGCGCAGCGCCCGAGCCGTCGATCTCGAATGCGTGGATCATGGCCAGGCCGGGCGCGCCCTTCATCGCCCGGTGGCGCGCGCAGATCATTGGCGCAATGGACGGGACCTGGTCGAACCACTCATGCCGGCTGGCAGCCCGGCTGGCGGGTGAGTTCGACGCCGAAGTCCAGGTCGAGCCCCAGGAGCGGTTCTCTCCGTTTGCCCACTCCCCGGCCGGGATGCGGGCCCTGCTGGAAGAGCCCCTGGTGCCCTCGGTGCTGGCGCACACCTCATCGGTGCATCTGTGCGCGCACCTCTGGTGGAGCCGCAACCGCAGGGACTTTGTCCGCTTCTCGTCCTGCGATGCGTCCGAGGCCGTTCTGCGCCAGGCGGACACCCCGCTCGGCTGGCTCGCCCGGCCCTACCTTCCCGCACACGGGCTGTTCGAGGCGCAGGGGAGCGACGTCCGGCCATGAGCATCGATGTGCCCGCACTGCACCATTTCTCGCACCCCTGGCCTACGGGCTACGGGATCGCCGCGGCCCGGCTCATCCGGGGCTTGGCCGATGCGGGAGGAGAAACGACCTGGGCGCCGATCGCCTTCGACGCCCGGGCACCGTTCCTGCCCGACGAGTTCCCTGCACCCGAACTGCTCGGGGGTCTGCCCCGCCGGCTCGATCGGCCTGACGCGATCGTCGCCCACTGCGTGCCCGAGTTGCTGCCCGCGCTGAAGAAACACCGGCCGGAAGGCACGGCGATCGTGATCTGCACCGTGTGGGAGGCGGAGAAGGTGCAGGACCACTGGCCCGATCTGCTCAACTCGGCCGACGCGGTGGTGGTGCCGACGGCATGGAACGCGGCGGCGTTGCATGCATCAGGTGTGCGCGTCCCGATCGAAGTCGTGCCGCACGCCCGGTCCAATTTTCTCCCCGACCTCGCGTGGCTCGGGCCGGGTGGCCTCGGCCTCTCCGACGAGTTCGTAGTGCACTCCGTCGCGGCGTGGAGCGCGCGCAAAGACCCGTCGGCGACCGTCGAGGCCTTCGCCCGCGCGTTCGGGCCCGAGGATCGGGCGCGCCTGGTCTTGAAGACAGACGGCGAGATCGATCGGGCGCTCGGTCCGCCACCCGGCCCGGAACAGCGTCGCTGGCTCAGCTCGTGGACGGTTGCGGACATCCTCCACCGGCACCACCCGGCCCCGGCCGTCGATCTGGTTCACCACACTCTGACCAGCCCTCAGGTAGAGGGACTGCACCGCCGAAGCAACTGTTGGCTGTCGCTGCCGCACGCCGAGGGCTGGGACCTCGGCGCATTCGACGCGGCCGTGGCGGGGGTCCCCGTGGTCACGGTCGGACACGGCGGTCCGCTGGAGTACCTCGGCGACGGCCATGGCTGGCTGGTGTCCGGAGAACTGGTCCCCATCCCTGGACTCCCCGGCGGCGTCTGGGTGCAGCCCGATATCGGCGCGGCCGCGTGCACGTTGCGCCGCATCGCGGCCGACCCGAGCGGTGCCCAACAACGGGCGGCCGGGCTGGGTGCTCGTCTGCACGCCCGGCACGCCCCGGAGCGGATCGCGAGGGACTTCGTCGCTGCCCTCGCACGTGCCGGCATCGGCTGATCGGCCAGCTCCTCGAGCACCCGGCAGAAAGGGTGCCGCTCAGGCCGGGACGGCGAGCTCCTCGTCGGTGAGGCGGGCGCGGGCGGGGTCGATGTGGATGCCGGGGCTCATGGTCGTCGACACGGTGATGGAGAGGAAGTAGCGCCCCTTGGCGGCCGCGGGCTTGGCCCGCTGCAGCTCTTCGACCACGGCGCGGATGTTCGCCACCAACTGCTCCTTGGTGAACGACGCCTTGCCCACCCGCAGGTGCACGTTGCCCACCTTGTCGGTGCGGTACTCGACCCGGCCGCCCTTGAACTCGGTGACCGCCTTGCCCACTTCCGTCGTGACGGTGCCGGTCTTGGGGTTGGGCATGAGCCCACGGGGGCCGAGCACCCGGCCCAGCGAGCCCACCTGGCCCATGAGGTCCGGCGTGGCGATGGCGACGTCGAAGTCGAGGAAGCCACCGTTGATCTGGGCCACCAGGTCGTCGGCGCCCACGACATCCGCACCGGCGGCGCGCGCCTCTGTGGCGGCGTCACCGTTGGCGAACACGGCCACCCGGTTGGTCTTGCCGGTGCCCTCGGGCAGCGACAGCGTGCCGCGCACGATCTGGTCGGCCTTGCGCGGGTCGACCCCGAGCCGGACCGCCAGCTCGACGGTCTCGTCGAACTTGGCACTGGCCAGTTGCTTCACCAGGTCCACCGCCTCACCGAGGCCGTAGAGCTCCTCGCGGTCGACCTTGGTCAGGCCCTCCTTGTACTTCTTTCCGTGTTGGGTCATGGCATTTCTCCTCTGCGCGTGCTCGGGCGTGCGTGATGGGGTCGCCTAGCCGGCGACTTTGATCCCCATGGAGCGCGCGGTGCCCGCGACCTGCTTCTTGGCCGCGTCGAGATCGTCGGTGTTCAGGTCCTTGAGCTTGGTGGTGGCGATGTCGGCCAGCTGGGCGTCGGTGATCGTGCCGACCTGCTCACGGCCGGTCGTCGACGACCCCTTGTCGAGGCCCGCCGCCGTGCGCAGCAGCACCGGGGTGGGCGACGTCTTGAGGATGAAGGTGAACGAGCGGTCCTCGTAGATCGTGATCTCGACCGGCACGACCTGGCCGCGCATGTTCTCGGTCGCCTGGTTGTACTGCTTGCAGAACTCCATGGTCTGCACGCCGTGTGGGCCGAGCGCCGTGCCGACGGGGGGCGCGGGCGTGGCCGCGCCGGCGTCGAGCTGGATCTTCACTACGGCGAGCACCTTCTTCTTCGGTGGCATCGTCTGTACCTTCTCCTTCTTCGTCCTGTGTGCGTCTTGTGTCGGTGCTGGTGCTGCTGCCGACGCCGCCTAGAGCTTGGCGACCTGGCTGAACTCCAGCTCGACCGGGGTCTCCCGGCCGAAGATGTTGACCAGCACCTTGAGCTTGAGCTGGTCCTCGTTGATTTCGGAGATCTGGCCCGAGAAGTCGGCGAAGGGGCCTTCCTTGACCCGCACCGTCTCGTTGACCTCGTACTCG
>DASZMN010000026.1:0-40023 GCA_035551835.1 Acidimicrobiales bacterium
ATGCCGCGGCCGATGCCGCCGGCTCCCCCCGTCACCACGGCCACCTTGCCGCTCAGTTCGTCCACTGCGCTGCCCCCAGTCACCGGCACCCTCGTGTCAGCGGCCCACGTTAACGCTCTGGGCCGAAAGGCCCGGGGGCAATGGCCCCGAGAGCGCACGGGGCGTGCGGTAGCGTCCGCGGGCGGGCTCGGAGGCGGGAGACCCGACACCGGAGGAGACATGCGACGCGGTCGATGGTGGACGGGGCTGTGCATCGTCGGGGCGGGCGTCGTGACGCTCGTCCCCCCGGGCCTGGGGACGGCCAGCGCGGGGGCGGCATCGAAGATCGCCCTGTGCCGTGCGGTCAAGGCCGAGGAGACGAGTTCGGACACGGTGGGGCTCTCGCTCGAGCGCGCCGTGGCGTCGGGCAATTTCGTGGCATCGAAGCAGGCGATGCTCCGGGCCTACGGCGCGGACGAACGCGACGTCGCCGCGGCGCTCGGCGCGGCGAAGGCGGCACCGCCCGCCGTCCGCTCGGCCTTCACGAACCTTCTCTCGTTCGTGCGACGGGTCAGAAGCGACATTGAGTCATCGAAGAACTTCCCGGGCCTGCTCTCGTCGTTCGAGCGACTGGCCAAGGACCCGCGGCTGGTGGGTGACGGCGCGACGATCGAGCAGTGGGACTCGTCCGCGTGCGGGACGTCCAACGCCACCACGCCGAGCACCCGGTAACGCACGCGAGAGGGAGCGCAATGGCCGAAACACCACCGAGGTTGGCCGTGCCGAGGCCCGACGAGTCGACGCCCCTCGGCGAGATGCCGATGGGCCGCGCCTGGCTGCGGCACCTACGCGAGAGCGCCATCTTCAAGCTCGAAGGGCTGTCCGACCAGCAGCTCCGCTGGCAGCCCGCGCCCACGGCCAACTCGCTCGGGGTGATCGTCGTCCACCTGGGCTACACGGAGCGACTCTGGATCCGCGCCATCTACGCCGGCGAGCCCATGGACATGGCCTGGCGCTCCCACATGTTCGAGCTGCCCGACGGCTGGGGCCACGACGAGATCGTCGCGTTCTACCGGGGCGAGACCGCAGCGGCGGATGCGGTGCTCGACCGGGCGACGTCGCTCGACCAGCCGTCCGCCGGCGATCTGCGCCCGACCACGTTGCGTTGGGCCGTTACCCATCTCGTCGAGGAGACGGCGCGGCACGTCGGCCACATGGACATCACCCGGGAGCTGCTCGACGGGCGCACGGGCCGGTGAGGAGGCGCCCACCCGGCCGACCTGCTACCCATTCGACCCCGCCGCGTGCGATCCTAGAGGGGCCCACACGGAAGGTCCGTGGGGCCGCCCGTCCCTCCTGGGCGGGCGGGCGGAGGGTCAGGCCCGTTCGGGGTCCAGGGCGGGAGGTCGAGGAGCGGCCATGGACGTGGACACCGGTGAGACGACATACCGGTCGGATCCGTCTGTCACCGGTGTCGTGCCGGCGTCCGCCGGCGCCGGCCAGGGACGCCTCTTCCACGATCCCACCGCCGCACCGTCCTTCCCCGACACCGACCAGCTTCCCGTCGTCTCGCGCCGTGACGGCGGGGCGCGCCCCTACGGTGCGCCGCGGTGGCTGCGGGGCCTGGTGGCCGTCGTGGTGGTCGCCATCGTGGCGGCGGGGGCGGCACTCGCCCTCGTCGAATCCGGGGTCATCGGCCGGACCACCAGCCCCCCGGTCGGTGGGCACACCCGGACAACGACCGCACCGACCGTCGCCAACACCGCCCAGGTCCTCCTGACCCCGGCCCAGACGTTCGCGGGGCCCCAGTCGGCCAGCTACACGATCGCGGCGCGCGCCTTCGCCGTGACGGTCACGGCCGGCCCCGGCATCTCCTGGGTCAGCATCGGTGTGGTCGGTCAGAACCCCATCTACGCGGGCATCTTGCAGCCGAACACCAGCCAGCACGAGATCCTCCTCGGGCCGGCTCAGGTCAGCATCGGTGCCGGCGGCACCAAGGTGACCGTGACCTCCGGACGCCACAGCCAGACGCTGCTCCCGCCGTCGGCGCCCTTCACCTACCAGATCACGCCGAAGGACTGAACCTCCGGCGCCACACGGGCGCTGGGCGCGTGCGTCAGTGGTGCGGCGGCGGGCGGCCTTCGGCGCCCGGGGGCGGATGAATCGGGCCGCCACCACCACCACCCGGTCCGTTCTGAACGGGCGCCGCCTCGTGGCCCGGAGGGCCGCCGACGATCTCCTGCGCGGGCCCGGCAACCTCGCCGCTCTGGCCCGGCGGTCCGTCACCGTTCGGACCGTTTCGGTGTGGCGCACCCGCTTGTGTGTTCCCGTGTTGCACCCCCGCCGCATCCGCGGCGGCGTCACCGTGCGCTGGTGACGAGACGACGGCCGCCGACGCGATCGGCCCCGGCGCCGGGGTGGGCACGATAATCGGCGATGCCGTCACGGCGACAGGGGCGAGCGGAGCCGGCGTCAGGGCGGCGGGCCCGGCGGCGACGGCTGCGCCGGTGACGTTCGAGGCCAGGGTGGCGTCGCTCCCGGTCACAGCAACGATGCCCGGCGTACTCGCCTCGGCACCGGACGTCTCGCCCTGCGCCCAACTGGGGATGGCGACGTTCTGCAGGACCCGCGACTGGCCGGCGGCCGACGTCGACCCCACGCTCAGACCGAGGTTGTTGGCGGCGGGTGCCCCGAGCTCGATGACCGCCACGACCGCAGAGACGACAAGGACGCCGTTCATCGCGTTGATGGCGGCGGTCCAGCGCCGGCGCCGACGCGATCGGCTGCTTCTCACCGTCATGCGGCCACGTACTCAGAACGACAGCGCTGACACTGCACCGGCACGCCCACCTCCTCCCAACCCGCAACTGTCACTCTAGTTTCCGCCGCGGAATTTTTCGACCCCTTGTTGCCGGGTCAGAGCCCGCGCGTGGCGTCAGGTTCGCTCCGCCTGCTGGGCGGTGAACTGGCCCAGGTCGAAGTAGTCCCGCCAGGCCGCAATGCGTCCACCCGTCATCTCGAACACGCCGAAGACGGGGAGCGCGACCGAACGGTCGTTGGTCTCGAAGAAGTCGACCCGCTCTGTCATGACGACGTCGCCGCCGGCCACCACGTTGACCATGTCCACCGAGACGCGGCCGCCCATCGCCATGAGGGCCTCGAGCGTCTCGACTATGGCTGCGCGGCCCGCGACCGGTGCGAGCGGTCCGTTCTGGTACACGGCGTCCTCGGTGAAGAAGTCGCCCAACGAACCGGCCTCCCCCGTGGGCCAGGCGGCGACGAACGCGTCCACGAAGGCGCCGATGGTCCCGAGCGGCTCTCTCGTCTGACTCATGCGAGCTCTCAGGTTAGGGCCCGAGCACCGAGCCCGACAGGAAGGGAAGGAGCCCTCGTGAATCCGACCGCGACGCCGTCGCACGGGTCGTCACCGGCGTCGCCGAGTCTGGGTACCCACGCGTGGTCACTCCCACTCGCACGGTGCCAAACGGAAAGGTGCCACGCCATGCCCACCTGCCATGGCCTTCGAGGAGGACTGCGCCAACGGCGCCCTCCCGGCGGTGAGCTGGCTCTTCCCGACCAGCGTCGCGTCGGAGCACCCGGCCTTCCTTGCGGCGGCGGGCGCGCAGTTCGTGGCCTCCAACATCGAGGCCCTCGCTGCCAACGAGGACCTGTGGAACTCGACCGTCTTCATCTTGAAACTACGACGAGAACGACGGCTTCTTCGACCACGTCCCGCCGATCACACCCCCAGGGGCACGGCGGACGAGTTCACGACCCTGAGCTCACCGGGTGGCACCCCGGGCGGCGGGCTCAACCTGGGATCTGGGATCTGGCTTCCGGGTGCCCGCAATCGTGGTGTCGCCCTGGTGTGTCGGCGGCTTCGTCTGCTCCGATCCCCTCGACCACACCTCCGCGCTGCACTTCATCGAGCGCGTCACGGGCATCAGTGAGCCCAACATCATCCTGCCGGCCTTCCCCGGTGCGCTCCAGACCCCGCCGAAGCAGCAGGCGGGGCACCGTCCGTCGGCCGGCTGAGCGGGTGACCGCGGAGCGCGGCCTCGGGCCCGGTGGCCGACTCCCCACCGGACTCGGCCGTCGATCGGTCCTAGGGTTCCAGGCTGAACGGCGGGTACTCGTCGTTCAGCAACAGGTAGTACGACGCCACCCGAAGCTGCCAGCGGAAGACGCCGATGCAGAAGTTCTTCAATGACGGGTTCCACTGCCCGGTGAACAGGGCGATGAACCACGAGATGAGGAGGCAAATTCCGCTGGCGATGTTGACGAAGTACAACACGATGAACTGCGGGATACAGAGAATGATCCGCACCAGCACGGTGACCCGGTTGCGCTCCCCGCTCACGGGCGTGAGGTTCAACACGGCCGGGTAGCCGCCCGGATCGGCGAACCCTTGCGGGATCGGCGCGAAGGGCGGGTATGGCTCGGCCCACTCGAACAGGCCGGTCGTCACCCGCCACTGGTAGCGAAGGACACCGGCGATGAACTCGCTCAGGCCCTCCGGTGCCGTGCCAGTGAACACGATGGAGAACCAGCACACGATCGCCGCGAGGAAGGCCACGAGGCTGAGGATGTACACCCAGACGAACTGCGGGATGAAGATCAGCCAGTTGGTCAGGACCTTGACCGGCGGGATCTTCTCCGGACCGGTCGGGACATCGATCGTCAACGGATAGGTGCCCGGCACAGTGGACTCCCTTCGTACGCCCCCGACGCCGCACGATAGACCGCCCGACAACGCCGGTGACGGATGCTCGTGACCGCTGGCTCGGACGAAGGGCGCTGGGTGTGACAGACGGGTGACCATCGCGCAACGGGCCCGTTACCGCGTGGCGTGTGATCCCCTGCGTGTCCGCGGCCCGGCGCGACATGCTGATGGACGTCGTCGAACGCCGGAGCGACGAAGCCCCGCTGCGCACACCGACCCGGGATCAGGTGAGGCCGCGGCCCCGCGAATTTCTTACGAGCACCCGCTTGTCGTCCCGCAGCTCCCGCAGACATAGCAGGACCCGGCCCGCTGCATGTGATTGCCGCAGTTGTAACAGAACGGCGCGTCGCGCTGTTCGGCCCGGGCGAGCGGCTGCACCGCACCGACCCCGTTCGCCGCACTCGCCGCACCCGCCGCACCCGCCGCCACGCCCGATCCGGCGCCCCCGGGGGCCGGCCCGCCCAGCGCACCGCCACCGCTCAACCCGTCGTCGACCAGCCCGACCGACGGCGTCGCCATCTCCTCGACGCCGGGCAGCGTGGGCTGGGTCCGCTCCTGGGTGGAGAGGATCCCGAGCTCGATCCGCTCGGTGACCGAGAGGTAGTCGAGGGCCAGGCGGCGCGCGATGTAGTCCATCAGACTCGTCGCGATGCGCAGCTCGGGGTCGTCGGTGATGCCGGCCGGCTCGAACTTCATGTTGGCGTACTTGCGTACGAAGGTGGCCAGCGGCACGCCGTGCTGGAGACCCAGGCTCAAGGAGATGGAGAAGGCGTCCATGATCCCGGCCAGGGTCGAGCCCTGCTTCGAGACCTTGATGAAGACCTCGCCCGGGCGCCCGTCCTCGTACTCGCCCACTGTCACGTAGCCCTCGCAGTCGGCCACCCGGAACGAGAACGTCTTCGAGTTGCGCTTGCGCGGCAGGCGCTCGCGCACCGCGCCCACCAGTACCGACGCCGTGGAGCGCTCGCGCTCGTTGGCCAGCGCGGCCTCGAGCTCGGCGATCCGGGCCGCGATCTCACGGTCACGCGCCTCGGCGTCCGACCCGGCCGGAGCAACGTCGCCGCCCTCGCCGGTGACGAGCGCACTCGCCTTCTTCGTCGTCGAGAGCGGCTGGGCCACCTTGCAGTTGTCGCGGTAGATCGCCACGGCCTTGATACCCAGGCGCCAGGCGTCGATGTGCAGCTGCTCGACGTCCTCGACGCTCACGTCCTCGGGCATATTTACGGTTTTGCTGATGGCTCCACTGATGAAGGGCTGCACGGCCCCCATCATGCGGATGTGGCCCGTGTAATGGATGGTGTTGTCGCCCATGGAGCAGGCGAACACGGCCAGGTGCTCGGCGCTCAGGTGCGGCGCCCCGAGGATCGACATGTGCTCGTTGATGTACGACACGATCTCGTCGACCTGCGCGTCGTTGTAGCCGAGCTTGGTCAGCGCACGCGGCACCGTCTGGTTGACGATCGACATGGTGCCGCCGCCCACCAGCTTCTTGGTCTTGACCAGCCCGAGGTCGGGCTCGACGCCGGTGGTGTCGCAGTCCATCAACAGGCCGATGGTGTTATGGCTCACGAAGCCATTGGCCACGTACGTTACGTTCTCGGGCACCGACACGTCGTAGGTGAACTCCTCGTCCCCGAGTTCCGCCGACCGCACGGTGTCGTAGAAGAAGCTGAGCAAGTGCTCGAGCTCCGCGTCACCCGTCCGCTCGAAGAGCTCCATCGCGATCTGGCGGCTGACCCGACCCCGACTGTGCTCCATGAGGAGTACCCGGCGCAGCCGGTCGTTCTCCGGGGCCAGGCGGTCGATGAGGGTCCGGGGCAAGGGCACATGGTCGTGCCGGCCGGTCTGGGCAACGGCGGGATCGGCATGATGGACTCCCGCGTTCTTGCGGTCGCCCATGAAGCCGATTTCGTCGAGCCATCGGGCTGAATACGAGGCATTGAGCAGCCTCAGCGTGGCCAGCGGGGCGGTCCCCCAACTCGACTCGGTCCGAGTGCGCAACGAGAACGTCGTGGGGAATCCCAGCGCAAGGTGGATCGTCTGGACGTCACGCACCATCTGCAGCGACGTGTTCTTCAGTGTCGGGTAGCCGGCACTGGTGTCGCCATCCGCCTCGTAGAGGCCGCGCAGGAATGCTGCGTAGACCTCGCTGTCGTTGGCGTGCAGCAATGCGTCCGGCACGTGAGCCTCGTAGCCCTTGCCGGTGTGGCCCTCGAAAGGCGGGTGCTTGGCGAAGCCACAGGCCTCCCACCACAGCGCCAGGCGGACCGAATCGATACGGACCTCGCGGTACCCGCGCTTCGGGGCGACCTTGGCCTCAGCGCCGAAGCATTCCTTGGCCAGAATTTGCAGACGCTCGACCACGTCGAAGTCAGCCTCTGCGACGCAGAAGCGCAGGCCTCGGCTGTGCAGCGAGCCGTCGCCCATGAAGTAGCCGATGACCTCCGCCAGCGCAGGAGTCATCTGGCGCGGCACACGAACGTGGTGCTCACCGGTCCAGTAGGCGTCGGCGAGCGGAGGCAAGGGGACGTCCTGCGGTTCGCCGACCAGTGAACCCAGCGCGAGGGGAACCAGGTCGCCCTCCCGGACGTCTCCGAACCTGCGCCACTCCCACGCGCCGGTCTCCGGTTCCAGCACGCGGATCCGGTGGGTCGCCGTGCCACGGATCTGATAGCCCCGCGTCGTCTCCACGGTGGCCACTGCCTCGACGCCATTGACGTAGAACTGCGTCGCGAGCCGCGGCCCCTCGTCGGTCGCCACCTCGACGCCCAAGTCCTGCCACTGCGGCCCGTCGGGGTCGCCCAAGGAGTGCAGCCGGACTAAGCCTCGGCCGGTCGACACAAGCGAGCCGCCGACGAGGCAGCCCGTCGGGGCCAGCACCGACGCCTGTGAGTTGCGCACGCCGTACGCCTCGGCCAGGTCGACCGCGCGGTCCCAGGCCTCCTGGGCGGCCGAGAGCAGGTCGGGCGGCACGACGTCCTCGTCGACCCGGGCCACCTCGGCCTGGTGCATGCGCAGCACGTTGAGCATCGGCTCCGCGTTCTCGTGGTAGCCGGCAAAGGGGCCCATGCGCGCTGCGATGCGCGCCGAGGTCGCGTAGGCGTGCCCGGTCAGCAGCGCGGTGATGGCAGCCGCCCAAGCCCGCCCGGCGTCGGAGTCGTAGGGCAGGCCCTCGGCCATCAACAATGCACCGAGGTTGGCGTACCCGATGCCGAGCTGGCGGAACGCTCGCGTGGTTTCACCGATGCTGTCGGTCGGGTAGTCGGCGTTGCCCACGAGAATTTCCTGCGCCGTGAACACCACCGCCACGGCGGCCTTGAACCCCTCGACGTCGAATGCGTCACTCCCGTCCAAGAACGTCAACAGATTCATCGAGGCCAGATTGCAACTGGAGTTGTCTAGGTGAACATATTCTGAGCACGGGTTGCTTCCGTTGATCCGGCCCGTGTTCGGCGCCGTGTGCCAGCGGTTGATCGTGGTGTCGTACTGCAGGCCCGGGTCGGCGCACTCCCACGCCGAGTGGGCGATCTGGCGGAAGAGGTCACGCGCCGGTACCTTCCGCACCACCGAGCCGTCGGTGCGCGCCGTCAGGTTCCAATCGCGCCCGTCGAGCACGGCCTCCATGAACTCGTCGGTCACCCGTACCGAGTTGTTGGCGTTTTGGTACTGGGTCGAGTGGCTGTCGGCGCCGTCGAGGTCCATGTCGAAGCCGGCGTCGCGCAGGACGCGCGCCTTGCGCTCCTCGATCGCCTTGCACCAAATGAAGTCCTCGACGTCGGGGTGGTCGGCGTCGAGGATGACCATCTTGGCGGCGCGGCGCGTCTTGCCGCCCGACTTGATCGTCCCGGCCGACGCGTCGGCGCCCCGCATGAAGCTCACCGGGCCCGACGCGGTCCCGCCGCCCTTCAGCAGTTCGTGCGACGAACGGATGCGCGACAGGTTGACCCCCGCCCCCGACCCGCCCTTGAAGATGATGCCCTCTTCGGTGTACCAGTTCAGGATCGAGTCCATCCGGTCCTCGACTGAGAGGATGAAGCACGCCGCGGCCTGCTGCGGCACGCCCTGCACGCCGATGTTGAACCAGACCGGCGAGTTGAACGCGGCCTTCTGGTGGATGATGAGGAACTTCAGCTCGTGGTTGAAGACCTGGGCCTCCTCGTCGTCGACGAAGTAGCCGTCCTTGATCCCCCACGCCGTAATCGTGTCGGCGACGCGGTCAGCCACCTGGCGCAGCGACGACTCGCGCTCGGCGGTGCCGAGCGTCCCGCGGAAGTACTTCTGCGACAAGATGTTGGTGGCGTTCACGCTCCAGGACTCGGGCACCTCGACGCCCAGTTGCTCGAAGGCGACCGTGCCGTCCCGGAAGTTCGTGATGCGGGCGTCGCGCCGCTCCCACCGGACCGTGTCGTAGGGGTGGACACCCTCGGTTGTGTAATGGCGGCGGATGCCGATTTCGGATCGCTGGGGGGCGATGGCCATGGCGCTGAGGTCCTCCTGGTGGCTCGGTGCTGGGGGGCTTGCTGCCGCCCGCTCTGCCTGCGTTGTCGATTGGGTCCTGAAGTGGTCCTGCGTTGGTCGTGCGGCGCCCGTCGGCCCCGCCCATTTCAGCGGAGCGGTGTCTCAGGACGCTGTGCTGCGGAATTCTCCCGATCAAGCGACTGAAGGGGACCGGAAACGCCTCACCACAATATATAGTGGTCCGCCCGCCCCCGAGACGCGAGATGCTGTGTCATTACAGCACTGTAGTTACGCCCTTGTCAACCAATGTGGTCCCGCGTCGGACCAGGTCACGGACCGTTCGCGATGGTTTGCACCGGAGGCACCCGGCGGGCGGCATCGGGGCGGCGTTAGCGTCGGCCCCCCATGGCCAAGGTGGTCGCCATCGATGCGGGAACGACCGGCGTCCGCGCCCTGGTCGTTGACGAGCAGGCCCGCGTCGTCGACGTGGCCTACCGCGAGCTGACCCAGCATTTCCCCCAGCCGGGCTGGGTGGAGCACGACCCGTCCGAGATCTGGGAGGCCGTCCGCGCCACCCTGGCCGAGGTCGGCGACCGCCTCGCCCAAGCCGGGCCGCACGACGGCCGCGACCACGACAACGCCGTCGCCAGCATCGGCATCACCAATCAGCGCGAGACCCTCGTCGCGTTCGACCGCCGCACGGGGCGGCCGCTGCACCGCGCCATCGTGTGGAAGGACCGCCGCACCGCCCCCCTCTGCGCGCGGTTGCGCGAGGACGGCTACCTCCCTTTCGTGCGGGCCACGACGGGCCTGGTCCTCGATCCGTACTTCAGCGCCACCAAGGCGGCCTGGCTCCTCGAGCACGGCGACCTCGCCCTCGCCCCGGACGACCCCAACCTCTCGTTCTGCACCGTCGACACCTGGGTGCTGTGGAACCTGACCGGGGGGCCGGCCGGCGGCACCTACGCCACCGATCCCTCCAACGCCAGCCGCACCCTCCTGCTCGATACCGCCTCCCTCGCCTGGTCCCCCGAGCTCTGCGAGCTCTTTGGCGTCCCCGCCCACACGCTCCCCGAGGTGCGCCCCTCTGCCGGCCGCTTCGGCACCGCCGCGCTCGGCGACCTCGGCGACCTCGGCGACCTCGGCGCCCTGGGCCCCGCGGCCTCGTCGGTGCTCGACGGCGTCCCGGTCTCGGCCATCCTCGGCGACCAGCAGGCGGCGCTCTTCGGGCAGGCCTGCTTCGAGCCGGGGATGGTGAAGGTCACCTACGGCACCGGCAGCTTCGCGCTGGCCCACGCCGGGCCGACGCGCCCGCCCCCGCCCGACGGCCTCATCGTCAGCGTCGCCTGGGACCTGGGCGAACACGCCGACCCGGCGCACGGCCCCGTCGCCTACGCGCTCGAGGGCTCGGCGTTCGTCTCGGGCGCAGCGATCCAGTGGCTGCGCGACGGCCTCGGCATCATCTCGAGCGCCGCCGAGGTCGGGCCCCTGGCCGAGTCGGTGCCCGACAGCGGCGGCGTCACGTTCGTGCCCGCGCTCACCGGCCTCGGCAGCCCGCAGTGGGACCCCGAGGCGCGCGGCATCATCACCGGCCTCACCCGCGGCGCCGGCCGCGCGCAACTCGCCCGCGCCTGCGTCGAGGCGATGGCGTTCCAAGTGCGCGACATGACCGATGCCATGGCCGCCGCGTCGTCCTTCCCACCGTCCGCGTTGCGGGCGGACGGTGGCGCCGCCGCCATGAACCTCCTCCTCGAGCTGCAAGCCGAGCAGAGCCGCATGCCGGTCTCGCGACCGCGCGCGCTCGAGTCGACCGCGCTGGGCGCCGCCACCCTGGCCGGGTTGGTCGAGGGCGTCTGGTCCTCGCTGGACGAGCTGGCCGCTCTCTGGGCGGCCGACACCGTCTTCGAGCCCCAGCTCCCCGTCGAGCTGGCGGACGCCACCTACGCCGTCTGGGGCCGTGCGGTGGAAAAGTCCCGAGGGTGGGCGGCCACCGAACGGGCCTGAACGTTTCACCGGGCCGGGTGCCCGGCCGCGTCGTCTGCGGACCGTGTTCGCCGGCGGGCGGGCAAGCAACGGACGGAGGGGGGCGCACGAATGCTGCGTCAGGGGCTGGTGTTTTCCCTCCCGGTCCGCCGCCCGGGGGAGCAGACTGGAGGGGGAACACCGCACGCCGTCCGCGATGGGGCCGGCGTGCCAGGTGGCACCGACGCTGGGAGGGCATGTGGGATCTCGCCATCCGACTCCGCGGGGCTCGCGCCGCGGGGCGCATCGGCGCGCCGTCCGGGGCTTGGGCACCACCGTGGCCTGCCTCGTCGTCGCCGCCGGTGGCCTGGCCATCTCCGGCGCCATCGGCATCGGCGTGGCGCCCGCGGCCGACACGGTGCTCAACTGCACGGACATCTGGACGGGCGCAGCCGGGACGACGGACTGGGCCACCGCGGGCAACTGGACCACCGGCGTCCCCGACGCCCCCGGCGTCGACGCCTGCATCCCCGGCGGCGCGACGGTCGTCGACCAGAGCGACCCCGTCGTGGTGGGCGAGCTCACCGTTGCGAAGGGAAGTTCGCTGACCGTCGGCGCCGGGGGCATCGCCGGGAGGGGATCCGCCGGCGCGACCCTGTCGGTCTCCTCCGGGCTGGACAACGACGGGACGCTGACCGCCGGGCGCTCGGGCCCCGGCACGGCCACTCTCACCCTCGGCGGTCCCATCACCAACACGGGGGCGTTGGAGGCGTTCGGCACGGTCGCCATCGGCACCGCGGCCACGTCGAGCCTGACCAACGCAGGCACCGTCGGGATCGCACCGGGTGGCGTGATCGACCTCGAGAAGGCCTCCACGCTCTCGAACCAGCCGAACGGGCTACTCGCCTTCGGAATCGATGGTCCGCCGGCCTCCGCGTCGGACTACGGCCGGATCGCGAACGGGTCGCTGTCGCTCGACGGGAGCGTCGCCCCGGTCTTCGAGGGCGGGTTCACGCCCTCTTCCGGCGTCGAGTACGTCGTGGCGTCCGCCGCCTTCAGAGGCGCGTTCGCCACCGTGCGCCCCGGTGCGACGGCCGACTACTCGCACCCGGGCGCACTCGGCCTCGTCGGTGGCGCGCCGGCCCCGGCCACCGCCGTCGCGCTCACGAGCAACGGCGCGACGTCGCTGTCCGGGCAGGACGTGCGCTTCACGGCCACGGTGACGCCCGCGTCGGGGTCGTCGCCGACTGGCTCGGTGTCGTTCACCGCGGGCGGCGTCGTGCTCGGCAGCACACCGGTGGTCACCTCCGCCGGCGTGACGACGGCCATCCTCGACACCGCGGACCTCCAGGTGGGGCCGCAGCCGGTCACCGCCTCCTACGGCGGGGACGTCCTCTTCGCCCCCAGCACCTCCCCGGCCGATGCGCACGCCGTGCACCCGGACAAGACCAACGTCACGCTCGCGGCCGCACCCGCCAATACCGTCCCGGGCCAACAGGTCACCTACACCGTGTCGGTGGCACCCGCCGCGCCCGGCGCCGGCGTGCCTGTGGGAAGCGTCGCGCTGAGCGACGACGGGAATCCGGTCACGGGCTGCCAGTCGCTCGCTCTCTCGTCGAGCAGTCCGCCCCAGGCCACCTGCAGCGAGACCTACGACGCCGACGCAACCCACTCCGTCGTCGCGACCTACAGCGGCAGCGCCGACTTCCTGCCCTCGGCCGCGGGGCGGACCGAGACCGTCGCACCGCAGCCGACCACCACGTCGGTCTCGACGTCCTCTCGCACGTCGACCACCGGCGAGGCCGTCTCCTTCACCGCCACCGTCGCCGCGAACGCCGCGAACGCCGCGAACGCCGCGACGCTGAACCCCACGGGCAGCGTCACCTTCGCTGACGACGGCACGCCCATCGGCACGTCGACGCTGACCACGAGCGACGGGGTGACCACCACCAGCATGCTCCTCACCACGCTCCCGCTGGGCGTCAATTCCATCACCGCTTCCTTCGCCGGGGACGCCGACTTCGGGGCCAGCGCGTCGGGGACCGCGCCGGTCACGGTGAGCCAGGCGACGACCGCAGTGGGCCTCGGCAGCTCGGTCAACCCGTCGACCTCGGGCCACCCGGTCACGTTCACGGCCAGCGTGTTCCCGTCCACCGGCTCGGGGGAGACCGGCACGGTGACGTTCTCCTACAACGGCTCCGCGATCGGGACCGGCAGCCTGTCGTACGGCCAGGCGACCCTCACGATCGCGACCCTGCCGGTCGGTACCGGCTCCGTCACCGCAACCTACGGGGGCGACGGCAATTTCGCGGGCAGCGCCACCACGTCCGCCTGGTCCCAGGAGGTCGATCCCACCCCCGGCTGAGCCCTTCCGAACTCTTCCGAACTCTTCCGAAATAAAGCAAGGAAATCCTTGTTATATTGGCGGAGACGCTTTTCCCGTTTCAGAAGGGTGGGCAGCCATGAGCGTGGCGATCGTGACAGGGGCATCCCGAGGGCTGGGACAGGCCTTGGCGACGGGGCTGGTGCGAACCGGCTGGTCGGTGGTGATCGACGGGCGGGACCGTCGAACACTCGACGACGCCGCCGACCGCATCCGCGCCCACGCCACGGACGGCGCGCGCGTCGTGGCGCTCGCCGGTGACATCACCGACGCCGACCATCGCCAAGAGCTGACCGGCGCGGCGTCGGAGCTGGGCGGACTCGACCTCCTCGTGAACAACGCCGGCACCCTGGGCGCGTCGCCCCTCCCCTCCCTGGCCGACTACCCGCTCGACGAACTGCGCGTCGCCTTCGAGATCAACGTCGTGGCACCACTCGGACTGGTGCAGGACGCGCTCCCGCTCCTGCTCGACTCGACGCACCCGCGTGTGCTGGACGTCACCTCCGACGCCGGCGTCGAGGCGTACGAAGGCTGGGGCGGCTACGGCGCCGGCAAGGCGGCGCTGGAGCATCTCGGCGCCGTGCTCGCCGTCGAGTTCCCGACGCTCACGGTGTGGTCGGTCGACCCGGGCGACCTGCGCACGGTGATGCATCAGGCCGCCTTCCCCGGCGAGGACATCTCGGACCGACCCGAACCCGCGACCGTCGTGCCCGGTTTCCTCGACCTCATCGAGAGTGCCCGCCCGAGCGGCCGCTACCGGGCGGCCGAGCTCGTCTCGACCGGAGCAGTGAGATGACCGCTGTCACCACCCCGGTCCCCGCGCCCGCCGCGACGCCGACCCCGACGCCCTGCCCGCTTACACGTGAACCGCTCGCCGCCCGGCTGCCCGAGCTCCATCCGCTCTCCTTCTCCCTGCCACCCGAACTCGAGGCGCCGTCGCCAGCCGAATACCGCGGCATGACGCGCGACGCGGTGCGCATGCTCGTGGCGACCCGGTCCGACGGCACGCTCGTGCATTCGCATTTCTCGGAACTGCCGCGTTTCTTGGACGAGGGCGATCTCGTGGTGATCAACACATCCGCCACGCTGGCGGCCGAGCTCGACGGCACGGCGCCCGACGGCTCCCCCGTCCAGGTGCACCTCTCCACGCAGCTGCCGGCCGGTCTGTGGACCGTCGAGGTCCGGCGGGACGGCCGGGCGCATCTCGGCGCGTCGCCCGGCGAGGTCATCGCGCTGCCAGGCGGCGGCCAGGTCGGCCTGCTCGCCGCCTACTCCCCCGGCCCCGGCGGGGCCGGCGTGCGCCTGTGGGTGTCCCAGATCGAGACGCCCGAGCGCCTCTACAGCTATCTGGCCCGCCACGGCCGGCCGATCCGGTACGGCTACGTGCGCGGCAGCTACCCGATCACCGCCTACCAGAACGTGTACGCGACCGAACCCGGGTCGGCCGAGATGCCGAGTGCCGGCCGCCCCTTCACGCCCGAGGTGCTCACCCGCCTGGTGGCCAAGGGCGTCGGCATCGCGCCGGTGCTCCTCCACACCGGCGTGGCCTCGCTCGAGGCGAACGAGCCGCCCTACGCCGAGTACTTCAGGGTTTCGCTCTCGACGGCCCACCGCATCAACGACGTGCGGCGCTCGGGCGGACGGGTCGTCGCCATCGGCACGACCGTGGTGCGCGCACTCGAGTCGGTGGTCGACGAACATGGCCACGTGCACCCGAGCGAGGGCTGGACCGAGACCGTCGTGTCACCCGCCCGGCCCGTCCGCTCCATTGACGGGTTCTTGACCGGGTGGCACGAGCCGGAGGCCTCGCATCTGGCCATGCTCGAGACGATCGCCGGCCGACCGCTGCTCGAGGCGTCCTACGAAGCCGCCCTCGCCGAGGGCTACCTGTGGCACGAGTTCGGCGACGTGCACCTCATCCTGCCGTGACCGCCGAGACGGCCGCCGACGAGACGGCGCGCGACGAGTCGCCGATCGAACAACTGCCGACGACGCGGCGCGCCATCCTCAACCTGCTCAAGCGCCGGGGACCGCTCGACGCGCTCGCCGTCGCCAAGGAGCTCGCGCTGACCCCGGCCGCGATCCGCCTGCAGCTGGCGCGGCTCGAAGAAGACGGCTTGCTCTTCCACCGCGACGAGGTCGCCGAAGGCGCTCGCCGCGGGCGACCCCGCCACGTCTACGAGCTGACCTTGGCGGCCGAGGCGCTCTACCCCAAGCGCTACGGCGACCTGACGACGGAGCTGCTCGGGTACCTCGGAGGGCCCCAGGCGAGCCAGGTGGACGAGCTGTTCGAACAGCGCCGGCGGCGGCGCGTCGCCGGCGCCCTCCCCCGCACCGCCAACCTCCCCTTCGACGAGCAGGTCGCAGCGCTGACCGCGATCCTCGACGAGGACGGCTACCTGGCCGAGGCCGAACGGCTCCCCGACGGCAGCTGGCGCATCACCGAGCACAACTGCGCCATCCTGAGCGTTGCGCACGGCTTCTCGCAGGCGTGCACGAGTGAGCTCGCCTTCATCCGCGAGGCGCTCCCGGGCGCAAAGGTGCAGCGCGTCGCGCACCTCATGGACGGCGCACACGTGTGCGCCTACGTGGTCAGCCCGCCGACGTCGTAGTGCCCGCGGCACGGATCTCGAGGACCGAGACGCCGTCGACCTCGTGGATCTCGCTCTGCAGCAGCTCGATCAGATCGTCCCCGCCGATCTCGACGACGAACTCGTCGACGGCGCTTCCTGCGTCGCGTTCCAAAATGTTGATGGCGATGATGTCACCGCCGACGGCACCGATGCGGCTGGCGACGAGGCCCAACGCGCCGGGCCTGTCAGGCAGGGCGATCCGAACGACGTAGCCGGCCATACCCAAGACGTTACGTGGTCAATGTGAACTGACTGTTTCGAACAGCCCACGAATCCCCTGGGCTGCGGATACGTTCAAGACGCCGCCGCGCTCGTGCGTGAGGGCACGTACTCGTCGACGTACTCGCGCTCGGACAGACGGGCGATCTCCTTCATCAACTCGTTGGTGAAGTCCCGACACTTCGTGTGGTCGTGGTCGAGCGGATCGGCGGGGTTCTCGGGTGGGTCCATCTGCATGGGCTTGCCGAAGCGGATCCGCACCGTCTTGAACGGCCGCATGAAGTTGGAGTTGACCGGCTGCACGTCCACTGTCCCGATGACGCCGACCGGAATGACCGGCACGCCACACTCGCGGGAGAGCCTCGTGACGCCCGTCCGCCCCTTGTGCACCTGCTGGTCGAGCGTGCGGGTGCCCTCGGGGTAGAGGCCGAGCAGCCGTCCCTGGCCCAGCACCTCAGACCGTGCCGTCTCGAGGGCGCGGTCGGAGGCCTTCCCGCCGCCGCGCCGGATCGGGATCTGGCCGGCGGCTCGGAAGAACCACGCGGTCTTCGGGGAGTCGAAGTACTCCGCCTTGGCCAAGTAGGTCACCTTGCGCCTCACGACGAGGGGGATGAAGAAGGAGTCGCAGAAGGACTGGTGGTTCGCGGCCAGCACGGCCGGGCCTTGCTTGGGGATGTTCTCCCGCCCCTCGACCTTGACCCTGAACAGCACGTAGAAGATCGGGGTCAACACCGCTTTGAGCAGCCAGTAAGTCACGGAGTCAAACGTACCGCCCCGGCAACGCCGACGCACCGGGCAGGCCGTGTGCTGAACTGCGAGCCGTTCGCCGGCCCACAGGAGGTGCAGCAGTGGCGACCGAGACCCTGTCCGCCGAGCCGTTCCTTTCGGGCCTCTTCTTCGGCGAGTGCCCGCGCTGGCACGAGGGCCGGCTGTGGTACTCGGACTTCTTCGACCACGCGGTCTTCTCGGTGTCGCCCGAGGGCGAGCGGCGCCTCGAGATGGCCTTCGACGGCGAGCCCGCAGGCCTGGGCTGGCTGCCCGACGGCCGGTTGCTCATCAACTCCCGCCTCGATCGCGCCGTCATGCGCCGCGAGGACGACGGCACGGTGGTCCGGCACGGGGACCTCCGGCCCTGGGCGACCTGGCACGCCAACGACATGGTCGTGGCGACCAACGGCCAGGCCTACGCCGGCAATTTCGGGTTCGACCTCGACGGCCTCTATGCCGGGACGGTGGCCGCGAGCCAGATCGGGCCGGCCTCGCTCGTGCGGGTCGACCCGGACGGCACCAGCTGCGAGGCGGCCGGCGGCATCGACTTCCCCAACGGCACGGTCATCACAGAGGACGGCGCCACGCTGGTCATCGCCGAGAGCATGGGCGGTCGCCTGACGGCGTTCGATCGCGCGGCGGACGGCACCTTGACCAACCGGCGCGAATGGGCGGCGCTCTCCGGCGTGGCGCCCGACGGCATTTGCCTGTGCGAGGACAACACCATCTGGGTGGCCAACGCATTCGCGCCCGAGTGCGTCCGCATCGCCGAGGGCGGCGAGGTGCTCGAGCGCGTGGCGACGTCGACGACCTGCTTCGCCTGCATGCTGGGCGACGACGACCGCCGCACCCTCTACCTGGTCACCGCGCCCGAGAGCCACGACGCCAAGGCGCGGGTCGAGCGCCGCGGCGCCATCGAGAAGGTGCGGACCACCGTTCGGGGGGCCGGACTCCCCTGAGCCGGCCGCGCCCCGGGCGGGCGTCCCCGCCGGACACGGTGGCGATCCACCCGCCGCCTCGCGCGCGCCCGCGGGCACCAGGCTGTGCTGAAATCCAGTGCCGGCGTTGGAGGTGGCTGTGACGAGCGAGACCCAGGCGGGGGCACGACGCGGCCCGCGGCCGCCCGGACGCCGCCGCGGGTGGTCCGCTGTGAGGCGGCTGACTGCGGGGGCCGCCTTCACCTTGCTGGCCGCTCTCGCCGTCGTGGCTCCCACGTCAGCGGCCGGGGCGAGCACCACCGCGCCCCCGCCCTTCGACACCGCGCTGGGCGGCTCGGGCTCGGTCGGCTTCCAACCCACCTTCGCCCACCCCCACGGCCAGCCGACCGGCTCGGGCTACGCGGACGACCTGGCCGCGCGCGAGGCGACGCGCTGGCCCGGGCTCACGCTGGTGCGGATGGGCTGTCCCGGCATGACGACACAGACGATGATCGGCGGTCGCGGGCACTGCTCCTACGAGGCAGGTTCCCAACTCCAGACGGCCCTGTCGTTCCTCCGCACCCACCCTTCCACGGTCCTGGTCACCGTCGACCTGGGGTTCAACGACGTCGTGTCCTGCCTGCACCACATGGAGGTGAGGGCCGAGTGCGTCGACAGCGCGCTGGCCACGGTGCAGTCTCAGCTGCCCCAGATTTTGCGCGCGCTCCGCCAGGCGGCACCGGCCGGGGCACGCCTGATCGGCGTGGGCCACTACGACCCGTTCCTGGGCGACGCCGTACGCGGTCCCGTCGGGCAAGCCTTCGCGCAAGCAAGCCTGGGGATCATCGACCGGCTGAACGCCGTCCTGCGGGCGGCGTACGCGCAGGCCGACATGCCGATGGCCGACGTCGCGGCGGCGTTCCAACTCCACGACACCAGCCCGGTCCACGTGCCAGGACTGGGGACCGTCCCCACCAACGTCGCCCGTGCCTGCGCGCTGACCTGGATGTGCATGCCGCGCCCGCTCGGGCCCAACAGCCACCCGAACGACAACGGGTACCGGGTGGTGAGCGACGCCATCGCCGCCGCGTTGGCGTCGCCCGCGCCCCACTGACGCGGGTCACGTCGCGCTGAGCGCCTCCACCCGGCCCGTCGCGACGCGGTCGTCGGCCGGCACCACGAGGCCGGACTCCGGAGCCGACGACGACGGGTCCCCAGCCGCCTCGGGCGAGGAGCGCCACGTCACGCGCGAGCGTCCCGTAAGCGGCCTGGACCACGGGGTCCGGGCCAGAAGCTCGGTGAGGCCGACGCAGGCCAAGAAGACGAGCACCACCGTGAGCACGCTGACGAGCGGCCACGGCAGGACGCTGTCGAGGTTGTGCCAGCCCAGCCAGCTCAAGATGGTGATGAACAGGAGCTGGGCCAGGTACACACCGTAGGAATTGTCCGAGCCCGAACGGACGGCGCGCCGCGTGCGGGCGGAGCGACGTCGATCCACCAGCGCGACGCCGATCAGGTAGATGCAGGCGATGGCTCCCACGTTGAACGGGATCACCACCGGCTGGAAGGGGTCAGAGCTCGAGCCGAGCCACGAGACGACGTGGTCGACCGAAAGGTAGTACCACGCCTCGGCCACGCCGGCGGCGGCCACCGTGGCGATGACGATGGTCCACACGTGCGTGCGCAACCAATGGTGGAACTCGTCGAGGTGCATCGCCATGACCATGCCCGCGACCAAATAGAACTGGTACGACGTCACCTCGCGCGTCGCCCAGTAGCCCGTCATCGACGCGGGGGCGAGACCCCAGTGCATGGCCGAGACGAGCAGCACCTGGGCGGCGCCGCTGGCCAGCAGCAAGAGGCCGTGGTGCCCGGCCGTGCGTCGCACCAGCATGAGGCTGAGCGGGAAGACGGCGTAGAACTCCAGCAGGACCAGCAGGTAGTAGAGCTGGTAGTAGCCGGTGCCCACCAGGTACAGCAGGTGAAGGGCATCGCCGCCGACGCTGCCCGGGGCCGACCCGATCGTCATGAAGAAGTAGATGACGCTCCAGCACAGGTAGGGCACGGCCACCAGCGCGAAGCGGCGACGCCAGAACGTCCGGTGATCGATCCTGAGGAGGTCCCGGACGCTGTAGGTGAGCATGCAGGCGGAGACGAAGAGGAAGGCTTCGCGGGTCACGTGGAGGAGTTGCAACGACGCCCCGACCGCCACCGCGGCGGTCAGCGGGGCGAAGAACAGCAACGTGTGGGTCGACACCACGCCGACCTGCTTGACGGGTCGCATTGCATCGATGTGATCGAGCCTCTTGCGCGTGCCTCGCACCGGCAGAGCCGGTGCGAGTGGCGACTCGTCGGCCATCAGGTGCCGGCGAAGGTGTGCAGAACGGCGAGACCGGGCTCGCGCAGCGCACGCCGGCGCACCTTGCCCGTCGCACCCGCCGGCATCGCGGCCACTACGTGCACGGCCGCCGGCCGTCGGGCGGGCACCAGGCTCCGCGCGAGCGTCTCGTTGATGCGCGCCGCCACACACCGGGTCCCCTCGACGTCACCGGCACCCAGACCGGCGAGGGCCACGAAGACCACGGGCACCTGGCCGAGTTCGGGGTCCTCCTGGGCGATGACGGCGACTGAGGCCACTGCGGGGTCCGCACTCAGGATCTCTTCGATCTCGCGGGGGAACACCTTCTCGCCGCCGCGATTGATGACGTCGTCGGTCCGGGCGACGAGGTACAGGTAGCCGTCGGGGTCGCGCTGGCCGAGATCCCCCGTGCGCAGCCAACCATCGGGGCGGAAGCGATCGGCGTGCTCGCCCCCGCTGTAGGACTCGATCACGGCGCCACCGCGGATCTCGACCTCGCCGACCTCTCCGGGCAGGCACACCGCCGGACCAGCAGCGCCCGCATCGTCGCGGACGACTCGCAGCTCGAGCCCAATCGGCAACCCCACCGAGCCGGCGCGTCGCGGCAACGAGTGCGGGTGCGCCGCGATCTGGCTGGCGGCCTCGGTCATGCCGTAGGTCTCGACGATCGGGAGACCCGTCGCCGCCTCGAACCGATCGGCCGTGGCGACCGGAAGGGGTGCCGACGCGGAGCGGACGAAGCGGATGCCCGCCGGGACGGTCTCGCCGGACCGCAGCTCCGCGAGACGCGAGATGATCGCGGGGACCGCGTTGATCCACGTGACGCGGCGCTCACCCATGAGCTGCCAGAAGCCGGCGCGATGGAAACGGTCGTCGAGCACGAGGCACGAGCCGGCGAGGAGAGTGGAGAGCAAGCCCACGACTTCGGCGTTGATGTGGAAGAGCGGCAGCGGGTTGAAGCCGCGGTCGCGCTCGGTCAGCCGGTGATGGTCGACCACGCAACGTGCCGTGTGGAGAAGCTTGTCCTGGTGCAGACGGACCACCTTGGGCGGACCTGTCGTGCCAGAGGAGGAGAGGATGACGCCGGCCGAGGCTGCGACGGGTACCGGCTCGGCGAGGTCCAAGGATGCGACGGGGCGCGGCGCGAGCGACGCCAGCTCGACCCAGGGACAGGAGGACGCAGCGGCGGGAGCGGCCCGGTCGGAGAGGACGACATCCGCCCCGACCCTCGCCGCCAGCGATGCCAGACCGCTCGGCCCGGTGTCCGGCGACGAGGGATCGAGCGGTGCGACCCAGAGCCCGGACGCCATCGCCCCGACGAAGGCCGCCGCGCACAGCAACGGGTCGGACACCGACAAGGCGACGGTGGTGCCCGCTCGAAGCGGCGAGCGGGCGAAGGCGGCTCGCCAATGCTCGAGGGCGCCAAAGGTCAGGACGGTGTCGCTCCGTGCGTCCTCGACGTAGACCCTCTCCCCCAGCGCGGCGGCCCGGTGCCGCACCAGCTCGCAGACGCCCTCGGCCGATCGGGTCGCCGCCATCCGCTCGGGAGCAACGCGCGTCGATGGAACGGGTGCCCTCATGTCAATACATCATCCGCGGGTCGACGTAGTGCTTGAACTCGATGAGGTTGTCCGACGGGTCGCGCAGCACGAAGGTCCGGTGTGCCTCCACGAGCCCCTCGAAGCGAATGCTCACGTCGGAAAAGAGTTCGATCTTGCGCTGGATGCAGAGCTCGTGCAGCGCGTCGAAATCACGTGCCTCTCGGAAGGTGACACCGAAGTGGCGCGGGTACAAGACGAGCTCGGCCGGGGCGTCCTCGGCCGGGTCCACCAAATGGCACACCAGCTGGTCGCCGAAGAAGTCGATCGTGATGCGGTCGGCGTAGCGACGCGCCAGCTTGCATCCCAGTGCCCCGACGTAGAAATCCTGGGCCGCGTCGAGGTCGTCGACGGGGACGGCGAGGTGGAAGACGTCGCGGCTCTCCCTCATGAGACCTTGGCCTCGAAACACTCGAGCGTGTCGGAGCGCAGCCCGAGCCGAATCGTCTCGAGGTTGAGGATCGACGTCGAGGGGATGTTCCCCAGATTGACGTCGGTGCCGACGCGGCGCACGAAGTAGCACTGCAGTTCGTTCGACGGCGCCTCGAAGAGCAGGCGCCGGACGGGGACGTCGCTGGCGAGGATCTCTTCGATCAGGCCGAACCTGAGCTCGCCGTTGGGGCGACAGATGCCGGCCTTGCCACTCTCTCGTGCCTCCAGGGTCACCAAGAACGCCCCGGCGTTGACGTCGTCGTGGATGTCCTCGATCCACCGGTCGGGCGCGAGAAGCTCCGAGCGCTCGGCATCCTTGAACCCCACCTCGGACACGACGCGAAAGTCGGCGGCCAGCTTCGTGATGTAGCCGACCTTCTCCATGCTCGAGAGGCTGATGGTGCCGTTGGAGACCTCGACGTACCGGCAGCCGTAGCTCACGCAGAGGTCCCGGAAGTCGTCGAAACGGTCCTGCAAGACGAACTTCTCGAACAGCGTGCCGCCGAAGTAGTAGTCGATGCCGGCGTCGGCGAGGATGTCGATCTTACGGCGCAGGTCGTTGGTGACGATGGCCGTCCCCCACCCGAACTTCACGAAGTCGAGATACTCGGCGCCGCTTTCCACGATGTCGGCGAAGCTGCGGGTCGGCAGCCCTCCGTCGACCACCATCGTCAGACCCGTTGCCCTCGGCTTCGAAGCCCTCGCCGGAAGTTCCAATGCAGTTGGCCTCACGGATCGCTCCTCACAGTGCTCCGGTGCCCTGCAGCAGGGCGGGTGGACAGATCTCGTGGAAACCGAACGACCAGAGTCCGCCATTGGGCGCGTCGCCCCACGGCATTCCCGCCACAGGCACTCCGTCGCACTGCGCCAGGGCAACCCTGATGAAACCGCCGTGGGTGACGGCGAGCACGCCGCCGTCGTGCTCGACCTGTGCCAGTCGGCTGAAGAAGGTGCGGACGCGCCGGCTCAACCCCTCGAGCGACTCCCCGCCGGGAGGACGCGCCTCGGCGTCGACGACGAGGCCGTCACGGATTCCGGACCACTCGGTGGGCAGCTCGCCGAGCGGGGTCCCCTCGGCACTGCCAAAGTTGCGCTCGCGCAACTGGCCGTCGTCGACCCAGGGGACGCTCAGCTTCTTGCCGATTATGGCGGCGGTCTCCTGTGCTCGGGCCAGATCGCTCGTCACGAGGGTGCGGATCGGCAACGAGCGCACCACCTCGGCCACGGTCTCGGCCTGGAGACGTCCCGTTTCGGTCAGCACCGGGCCGTCGGCCTGACCCTGCACCAGACCGGCCGCGTTCCACGTGCTCTCGCCGTGGCGCATCAGCCAGATCGTGTGCTGTGGGTGACCGGACTTCACTGCCTTCCACACTGACGGCTCACGCTGAGTGCCTACTGGGAGGCAGGATAGGGGTGGATGAGGATCCGGTAAGGATTTTGTGATGCCGCACACCGGAGCGCGCGGGTCAGGCCATCGCGGGCGGCGCGGCGCACGATCTCCGTCTGTGGCCCTTATGAGTTTGCGCGGGTGCGCACGTCGACATGATGGGTCCCGGGCCCAGGCGACCGATGCAATCGAGCGGGTGAGTGCTCGACGACCCCGAAATACTGCGTGTAGTGCAGGTCGGCGGCGAGGGCGAGCGCGAAGCAGCCGACTTGAGACGAGCTGTGAATGCGGCAGCAGCGGGCAAACCCGCTCTTGTGCGACCTCCGTGGAGCGTCAGCCGAGCTTGGTCAGCGCCGTGCGCAGGTTGCGCACGGCCTGGCCGATCCTCTGCTCGTTCTCGATGAGGGCAAAACGGACATGGCCGTCACCGCCGGGACCGAACCCGACGCCCGGCGAGGTGGCGACGTCGGCCTCGTTCACCAGGTACTTGGAGAACTCGAGCGAGCCCATCTCTCGGTAGGGCTCGGGGATCGGCGCCCACACGAACATGGTCCCCTTGGGCGGGACGAGGTGCCAGCCGATGCGGTTGAGGCCGTCGCAGAGAGCGTCGCGGCGCGACCGGTAGATCTCGTTGATCTCCTTGGGGTAGTCGGGCGCCTCGTTCATGGCCACGATGGCGGCGATCTGGATGGGCTGGAACGTCCCGTAGTCGAGGTACGTCTTGAGCTTCGTCAACGCCTGGACGATCTCGCGGTTGCCCACGAGGAAGCCGACGCGCCAGCCGGGCATGGAGAAGGACTTGGTCAGGGTGTAGAGCTCGACCGCCACCTCCTTGGCCCCGGGAACCTGGAGGATCGACGGCGGTTCGTAGCCGTCGAAGCCGAGGTCGGCGTAGGCGAAGTCGTGGACCAGCACGACGCCGTGCTCGCGGGCGAACGCGACGAGCCGCTCCATGAACGACAGGTCCACGCAGGCGGTCGTCGGGTTGTGCGGGAACGACAGCACGATGACGCGCGGCTTGGGCCACGACTCCTCGAACGCGTGCATCAGGCCGTCGAAGAACGCCTCGCCCGGGTCGGGGGCCCCGTCGTCGGTGACCTCGGGGCCGCGCAGCGGCACCTGGCGCACATCGGCCCCCGCGAAGAGAGGGGCCCAGATGTGGATCGGGTAGGAGGGCGAGGGCACGAGCGCGGTGTCGCCGGGACCGACCAACACCCACATGAGGTGGGAGTAGCCCTCCTTGGCGCCGATGGTTGTCACCACCTCGGACTCGGGATCGAGCTCGACGTTGAACTTGCGCAGATAGAGGTCCGTGATAGCGCTGCGCAACTTCGGGATGCCGCGCGAGGCCGAGTAGCGGTGGTTGCGCGGGTTGAAGGCGGCCTCGGACAGCTTGCCAACCGCCACGTCGGGAGAGGGCAGGTCCGGGTTGCCGAAACCAAGGTCGATGACGTCTCGGCCGGCTCGCCGCGACAACGCCTTCAGGTCGTTGATGGTCGCGAACACATAGGGCGGCAGCCCGTTAATCCGACGGAACTCCATCGGTCGAGTCTACGACCCGCTCTTGGTCTCCCCGGACCGTACGGCCGAGGCCAGGCCGCGCCCGGCCGTCACGAGCTCCTCGAGGTCGACCGGCCAGCCGAAGATCACCCAGCTCGCCCCCGCGTCGTGCAGCTCTCGCACGCGGTCGGCCAACGGGGGCGTCGCCGCCGGCGGCGGACCGGCCCACGTGACCTCGATCCCGCCGGGCCCGGCCGAGCGGTCGGCCACCAGCGCCGGCTCGGCGTCCCACACGTTGAGCGCGGCGCCCACGGCGCGCGCCTCCTCGGTACGCCCCACCGTCCCGCCCGCGATCCAGACCGTCAGGCCGGCGTCGACGAGCTCGCGCCCGAGCGTGACCATCTCGGTGCGGCGCTCGGCCGCCGTGCCGTACGGGATGCCGTAGGCCCGGTTCTCCTCTTCGCTCAGCCGGTCCCCCGTGCCGAGGCCGGCGATGACGCGACCGGGCGCGAGATGCTCGAGCGCGACGAACTGCGCCGCCAGCACGGCGTGCGGAGCGAGCCCGACGCGGGCGACGAGCGTGCCCAGAAACGGGCCGCCGTCCCGGTCACCTTTGGGAGCCAGCCGCGAGGCGAGCGCACCGAGGAACGGGAACGGCGCCAGCGCGGGCCGCTCCGGCTGTCCGATGGGCCAGATGTGGTCGTAACAGAAGACGCCGTCCACACCCGCCGCCGTGGCCTCTTCGGCGGCGGCAAACGCCTCGTCGGGCGTGTCGCGAAACGTCGGCAGGACGATGCCGGTCCGCATCACCACAGCCCACCCTGGCGCGCCGCCAGCGCGGCGCCGACGGCGCCGGACCGCTCACCGAACGCGGCGGGCACGACCGTCGCCAGCGGCCGGCGGTCGCCGCCCTCGACGAGCTCTTCGAACGTTGCCCGCGCCGCATCGACGAGCAGGCTGCCGGCCCGGACGACGCCGCCGCCGAGGACGAAGCACTCGGGGTCGACGACGGAGGCGAGGTTGGCCAGGCCGAACCCGATCCACCAGCCGACCTCTTCGATGACGAGCCGCGCCGCGGCGTCACCCGCGGCGGCCGCGGCCGAGACGTCTTCGCCGCGGACGCTCTCGGGATCGCCGCCCGCCAGGCGCACCACTTCGCCGAGCCGGCCGGCCATCGCCGCCTCGCGGGCGAGCACCCCCAGCCCGGCACCCGAGGCGAAGCGCTCCCAGCAGCCGCGCCGGCCGCACGGACAGGGAGGTCCGTTCGGATCGACGACCATGTGACCGATCTCACCGGCGAAACCGGCCGCGCCCACCTGCACCCGGTCGCCGGCGACGATGCCCCCGCCGATCCCCGTGCCGAGCGTCACCATGACGACGTGGTGCATGCCGCGCGCGGCGCCGAGGCGGTGCTCGGCCAGCACGGCAAGGTTGGCGTCGTTCTCGATGACGACGGCCCGTCCCGGCAGCCGGCCACCGATCAGCTCCGTCCAGTCCACCCCGTGCGCCTGGGGCAGGTTCGGCGCGAAACACAACCGGCCGTGGCGGTCGACCATGCCGGGCGCGCCGACGCCGATCGGCGCATCCGCCGCGCCGGCGCCCAGGGTGCGATCGAGCTCTGCTGTGACGAGTGCGACGGCCTCGGCGACGTGGCTGCCCACGATGTCGCGGCTCCCGGTCGGAGTGGGGACGCGCGCCTCGCCGACGATGGCGTCATCGCGGCCGAGCGCGACGCCCAGCACCTTCGTGCCCCCGATGTCGATGCCGTAGGTCACGCCGGCCTCGTCGGGCCGGCGCGCGCCAGGACTCACGAGATCGACTCGACCCGCGCCTTCAGCTCTCGCATGGCCGTCGCCATGATGCGACTGGTGGCCCGCATCTTGATGAACCCCGGGATGGGGACTCGCAACTCCGCCTCGACGTGGTAGGTCACATCGGTGCTCCCGCCCTCGCCGGGGTCGAAGACGTAGGTGCCGTCCCACTTCGTGGTGATGTCGCCCTGGATCAGCTTCCAGGACAGAACGCGCGGAGCCTCCGAGAAGTCGTAGGCCAGGGTCATGCTTGTGCTGCGGCCGAAGGCAGCCGCACGGAGGGTCACGAGGAGCGGCCGACCCTGATCGTCGCGCTCCTTGACATCAACTTCCTTGATGTCGGCGGCCCATTCCGGGTAGCGCTCGATGTCGGCCGCGACGGCAAAGCACCGCTCGGGCGGTGCCACCACCGAGATGTGCTCTGTGGCTTGATCGGCCACGGTGCTGGTTCCTTCCTCTCCTGCCGTTCCGCCCGGCGAGCGTCAGACTGCCACTCCAGCCAACGCATCGGCCAGCCTAGAAGCGAGAACGTCGTTGTCGAAGGATTCCTGCACCCGAGTTCGGGCGGCCCGGCCCATCCGGCGCCGGAGTGGCGGGTCAGCCAGCAACGTGCGTATGGCCTCGGCCACCAGCCCCGCGTCGGAGGGATCGCCGACCACCAGGCCCGTTACGCCATCGAGCACCGCCTCGGAGGCACCACCGCTGTCGCCGGCCACCTGGGGCACCCCCGCGGCAGCGGCTTCGAGGAACACGATGCCAAACCCCTCTTGCTCGAGGCCCCCCCACCGGTTGCGGCACGCCATCACGAAGACATCGGCGGCGCCGAGGAGGCCGGTCCGGTCCTGGTCGCTGACCCGCCCGAGCACCCGTACGTCGAGGGGGCTCTGGGCGGCCAGGCGCTCGAGCCGCGGGCGCTCGCGCCCGTCGCCGCCGATGGCCACGACGAGGTCCGGGTACGACGGCGCCAGGCGGTTGGCCGCCTCGATCAGCACGTCCATGCCCTTGCGCGGCACCAGACGGCTCACGCTCGCCAGCAGCGGTCCGGTCGCGGGCAGTCCCAGACGGGCGCGGGCGGCGCGTCGTTCGGGCGCCTTCGGCGGGGCGACGGCAGTCGTGTCGACGCCGGGTGGGACTTCGACGATCGGCGCCGTGAGGTCGGGCGCGGCGCGGCGCGCCTCGGCGGCCGGGTAGCCGCCGGCCGACACGATGATCGACGAACCGCGCAGGACGCGCGCGAGCGCGGCGCGCGCACCGGGCAGGCGGCCCGGCACCGTGATCTCGGCGCCGTGGAGGATGACGCCGTAGGGGATGCCGAGGCGCGGCCCGAGCAGGCCCAGTGGCAGCGCCGGGTCGAGGAGGACGAGGTCGATGCCGTGGGCGCGCACGCATTCGGCGACGGCGCGCTGCGCCTGCGGGGTGGGGAAGAACAGGATGGAGCCGGGCACGCGCTCGATCCGCACGCCGCGGGCGGCCTGGGCGGCGTCGAAGGTGGCGGCCCCGCTCTCCGAGTTGGCCGTCAGCACGACGAAGGACTCGGGGTCGAGACGGCTCCAGAGATCCCAGAGATAGTTCTGGATGCCGCCGACCTTCGGCGGGAAATCGTTGGTGACGAGCAGGTGACGCTTCACGCGCCACCCCAAGGCGCGCTAGCCGGCCCGGTTGTCGAACCGAATCGTCGGCACGAGGCCGGCCCGGCCGAGCATGCGCATGGCCCGCGCCTCGTCGGCGTCGATAACGACGGCGTCGTCGGGCTCGCGCCCGAGGAGGAAACTGACGACGCAGTCGTCACACGCGTCGGTCGACTGCAGCGAGCAGCGGTCGCAGTCGATGATGAGCCCGCCTTCGGGCTCGGTGTCGGTCTCCCTGGAAAGCGGCATGGCGTTGACCCTCTCTCTTCCCGTCCAGGATGACCAGGGGTTGTGACAGGGCGTGTGACAGGGCGTGGCACCGCTCAGTCGCCGGCGCTCGACCGGCCGAGTGCGCCGCGGGCGGTGCGCAGCGTCTCTTCGACGCCCCAGGCCACGCCCTCGGCGAGCACGGCGCCCGGCGAGGCAACGGCGAGGAACGGCGCCGCGGCCCGGTAGTCGGTGAAGGCGGTGGCGCTCATGACGACCGGGGCCCGGAGGCGACCCTGGGCGTCGGCGGCGAGGGCGACGATCGCGGCCGGGTCTTCGGCGGGCGGCTCCTTGGTCACCACGGCCAGGCGGGCGTCGCGACCGAGACCCGCCTGCAGCTCGGAGAGGCCCGCCCACAGGTCGCGGCAGCCGAGGCAGTCCGCCGAGAGGAAGAGGAGCAGCACCGGGGCGGTGGCCTCCACCACGTCGATGCGGACGGCGCGGCCGTCGGGCGCGACGCCGGACACGTCGCGGGGACGCGTGGTCGGCGGGCCGTTCGAGGTCGGGATGGGACGCAGCCGGCGCAGGATGTCGGCCGGCGGCTCGGTCACGACGCCTTCGACGGCGCGTCCGGCTCGGTGTGCTCCTCGTCGGTGATGTCAACGACGCTGCGCCCGTGCCCGCACCAGCGGCAGACGACGTCGTCGACCTGGCGCGCCACGATCTCCTCTTCCTCGATCTCGAGGTCGCCGCCGACGGTGTAGTGGTGGAACGACTTGGTCGTCTGCGAGATCGTGACGTCGAAGCGGGTGAGGTTCCCGCAGGCGTCGCAGCGGTATCGAGGGGTGCTCACCGCGACCACGGTAGCCCGCGGCTGCGGGCGGGCCGTCAGATGCGATCGAGCAGCTGGCTCTTCTTGGCGGCGAACTCCTCTTCGGAGAGGATGCCCCGGCGGCGCAGGTCGTCGAGCTCGATGAGGCGGTCGCGTATCTCGAAGGGGAGGGCGCCGGGGGCCGGCGTGCCCGAGGTGCTCGGCGTGCCCGCAGTGCTCGGCGCGCCCGCAGTGCTCGGCGCGCTCTGCGTGCGGGACGCGCCGGTCGCTGCGCCGCCGACGCCGAAGGGCGGCGTGTCGTGCTGGTCGTCGGGCCCGTCGTACGGGCGCTCGTCGTAGTAGTCGTCGGGCGCGTGCCGGCCGTGGCCGCGTTGCTCATGGGGCAGCATGTCCGCGGGGATGGGCTCGCGGCGGCCTCCGCCGACGATCTCGTTGATCTGCGAGTTGATGACGCGTTGGACCACCGCCGGCTTGCGCATGTACTCGAGGGTCATCGAGTCGTCCTCACCCTGGACGTCGATGACGAGGCTGCCCGTGTTGAGGACACGCTCGAAGAGCTCCTGGCGGATGTTCACCTCGGTGACACGCTGGAGCCGCAGCTGCACCGTGTCGCGGCCCAAGATGCCCTGGCGGACGAGGATGCGCGTCGACGTCAGCGCGACGTCGTACGACCGCCAGCGGACGTAGCGGCCCAGCAGCCACAGCCCGGGGATGAGGGCGAGGATCACGACGGGATAGTTCGTCCAGCCCGGCGGGTTCTGCCACACGATCAGGATGACGATGATGGCGGCCCACACGCCAATGGAGGTGAAGAGGGGGCCGAAGAGGAAGATCCAGTGCGGGCGCAGCTCGGCCAGCAACTCCTCGTCCTCGTTGAGGAATTTCCGAGGTAGGGCCATCACGCCAGAGTACCGGCGGGGCCTTTGCGTGCGGGGACGCTCGGACCGCTGGGCCCCCCACGTGTCGGGCTCATAAGGTGGGCGGATGCCCTACGCCGAGGTGGAGCCCGCAGAGGTCAAGGCGCGCCTCGCCCGCGGCGAGGACGTGTTCCTCCTCGACGTGCGCGAGCCCGACGAGGTGGCGGCGTGGGCCTACCCGATCGGCGTCAACATCCCGCTCGGCCAGCTCGGCGACCGCCTCGACGAACTGCCGCGGGACGAGACGATCGTGGTCGCCTGCCACGTCGGTGGCCGCTCCGCCGCGGCGGCCAAGGCGCTCAGCGACGCCGGCTGGAGGGCGGAGAACCTCACCGGCGGCGCGGTGGCCTGGGCGGCCGGCGACCCGCAGTAGCGGGAGGAAGGTCCCGAGAAGCCTCGGGGTCGGTAGGGCTGGTGGGGATCGAACCCACGACCCAAGGATTATGAGTCCTCTGCTCTGACCACTGAGCTACAGCCCCTGGGTTGCCCCGGATTGCCCCGGGTTGGGGCGATGTTACCGACGCCACGACCTTGGGCCCGGTACCGGAGGGGGCCGCGGGCGTGGATCCTTTGACAACATGACGCGGTGCCGACGCCACGCCGACCGGCCGCCAGATCCCGGCGGGACCACGGAGCCGCCCGGGCGTGGGCGGCGGACCGGGTGCGCCGCCGCGACCAAGGGGGCACTCGGGGGTGCAGGCGGGGGGGACCGGGAATTGACAAGGCGAAGGAGCGTTCGAGAGGTACGTTGCCCCCGGCCGGCAGAGTCGTCGGCATCGATCCGGGGCACAATGACGACAACGACGCCGATCCGTCTCTCATCGATGCGCCCGTCTTCAATCGCCGGCTACGGGATCGAGCGACACGACCGGCACAGGGACCGACGGGGGCTACAGCGGGGCGATGTTCAACTTCAACGTGGCCGAGTACCCGGCTTCAGACCTGCGGGACGAGGGGGCCCGGTCGTGTTGACCCATGAGTCCAGCGCGGCGATCAGACCGTTCGTCGTGCCGTCGTGACGGCGACGCCAACAATGACCGCGGGGGACGAGGCGGCCCCGCTGGACGACCTGGTCGGCGCCGCGCCGCCGGAGCGATCGTGGCTCGATTTCGCCCCGTGGTTGCTGGTGGTCGTCGCCGTCCTGTGGGGCCTGTGGGAACTGCGTCCCGAGCTGAGGGCGGTGCCGTATCTCGACGACAGCTCCATCCACGAACAAATGACGCGCTTCGCCGCGGCCCGGTTGAGCCAGGGCCACTCGCCCTTGACCAGCTGGTTCCCCTACCTCGGGCTCGGTTCGCCCCAGTTCCTGCACTACCAGAGCCTGCCCTCGATGATCGCGGGCGCCTTCGGCACCGTCTTCGACCCCGACACGGTCTTTCGCTGGTCGATGTACCTCCTGCTCGCGCTCTGGCCACTCGTCGTCTACTGGTCGGCGCGGCTGTTCGGACTGGGCCGCTGGGCCGCCGCCGCGGCCGCGGCGGTGTCGCCGCTCCTCGCCTCCTCTCCGGGGATTGGTTACGAGGACATGGCCTACATCTGGCGTGGCTATGGGGTGTGGACGCAGCTGTGGGCGTCGTGGACGCTGCCCCTCGCCTGGGCCTTCACCTACCGCGCCCTCGACTCGCGGCACTCGATCCGCCGATCCGTGCTGCCGGCCGCCTTCTTCATCATGGCGACGGTGGCGCTCCACTTCGAGACGGGGTACCTCGCGTTCGTTGCGGTGGTCGTCTGGCCCTTCCTGGTCCCGACCGACCTGTGGCGCCGGCTCGGGCGGGCCGTGCTCGTGGGCGCGGCGGCCGTGTTGGCGTCGGCGTGGGTGATCGTGCCCGTGCTCGCGCAGTCCCACTGGGCGGCGCGCAACCAGGTCCTGGAAGGGACGGGGCTCGAGAACGGCTACGGCGCCCGCCACTTCCTCTGGTTGCTGATCACCGGCCGGGTGTTCGACTCCCTGCACTGGTTCCCGATCATCACGATCTTCTTCGGCGTCGGGCTGGTCGTGTGCGCGTGGCGGTGGCGAACGTTCGTCGCCGGGCGCGCGCTGTTGGTCATCTTCGTGGTGACCCTGCTCATGACGTTCGGGCGCACGACCTTCGGCGGCCTGTACTCGATCCTCCCGGGCAGCTCCGACGTCTTCATCCGGCGCTTCCAGATGGGTGTGCAGCTGTCGGGCATCTTGATCGCCGGGGTGGGCATCGTGTTCGTGGGGCGGTTCGTCGTCGACCAGGCGCAGAAGCACCTGCCCGAGGAAGGTCGGCGGCGTCTGGACGAACCCATCGGGCGTGGCCTCGTGGCCGGCCTCTGCATCGCCGCGCTGGTGGTGCTCCTCGTCCCGGCCTGGACGTCGATGGACACTTACAACGGCGGCAACCAGAGCAACGTGACGCTGCAGGCGGCCGCCGACGCCACGCTCGACCCCCAGATCGACTCGTTGCTCGCCTACGTCCAGGCGCACCCCCGCGGGCGGGTCTACGCGGGCCAGCCCACCAACTGGGGCGCCGACTTCAGCGTGGGCGACGTCCCGGTCTTCAAGTACCTGGAGAGCAAGGACGTCGACGAGGTCGGCTACACGCTGCGCACCGCGTCGCTCATGACCGATCCCGAGTTCTACTTCGACGACACGAACCCGGGCGACTACCCGCTCTTCGGGATCGGGTACGTCATCACGCCGTCGGCGGGACTGAACCGGCAGCCACCGGTCCCGGCCCACCAGGTCGGGTGCAACGGCAACTACTGCCTGTGGGAGCTGCCCGACCCGGGGTACATCCACGTCTACGACACGACCGGCGTGCTCACTGCGACGCGGGCCGATGTGGGAACCCAGAGCGTGGACCTCTTGGACTCCGACTTGCTCTCGAACCACCGAGACTTCACCGTCGCGTTCAACGGCGGCCGGGCGTCGCCGCCCACCGCCACCGAGGCCACGCAGCTCACCGGGCCCCCGGGTCACGTCGTGGTGGAGCACGCGAACCTTGCCCAAGGCAAGGCGAGCGCGGTGGTGCGCACCAACCGGCGGGCCACCGTCGTCCTCAGTGCGTCCTTCGACCCGGGCTGGACCGCCACGGTGGACGGCCATCCGGCGCCGACGGTGATGGTGGCGCCGGCGGTGGTCGGCGTCGTCGTGGGGCCGGGCGTGCACACGGTGACGTTCGCCTACGGCGGCTACGGGACGTACACCCTGCTCTTCGTGGTCGCCATCGCCGTCTTCGTCGCGCTCGCACTCGGGCCGTTCCTCTGGCGCCGGTACCGGCGCACCGCTACCGTCTGAGCTGAGAGCCCGACCAGGAAGCGAGGCTGCCGTGTCCACTCCGCAGCGCTCCCAACCGCCCACGCCGGCAGAGCTGGCCCCGTCCGAGCCGGCCGACGTCGTCGTCGCGTTCCTCGAGGCGTGGGCCCGCTACGACGTCGACACCGCGCTCGACCTCGTCACCGAGGACCTCGAGTACATCAACGTGTCGCTGCCGACGATCCACGGGCGGGAACGGCTCGAGCGCCTGGCGCATCCGATGATCCGCCCCGACCGCATGGGCTTCAACGCGTATCTCCACCACGTGGCCACTGAAGGCAACGTGGTGCTCACCGACCGCGTGGACGAGATCACGTTTCGGCGCTACGCGGCCCGCTTCTGGGTCTACGGGCGCTTCGTCGTCCGCGACGGCCGGATCGCCGTCTGGCGCGACTCGTTCGACTGGCTGGACGTGACGATCGGCAGCCTGCGCGGGCTCGTGGGCGTGGTCGCCCCCGCCCTCAACCGGCGCATGCCGGGGCGCTGAGCCGCAGGGTCGGGCTCGAGACTCGGGGGGTATCCTCCGGCCTCGTCGGCTCACGCCGGCCTACTGCAGGTAGCCCTCGACCGTGTCGGCGGAGCGCTGGGCGGCGGCGTCGGGATCCTGGCCGGCGCTGCGCTTGGCGCGGCGCTGGCGAAGGAGATCCCACATCTCGTCGAGCGAGACCTCGAGGTCGCGCTTGCGCTTGACCTCGTCCTCCGTGAGGCCCTCGCCGACGTGCGCCTCCTCGAGCTGTTGCTCTTCGGCAGCAAGCTCGCTGATCCGCCTCACGATGTCCTTGTCGTCCATGCGCACTCCGATTCAGATCGACGTGTGTCCTCGGGCCAGTCTGCCCGACTCAGGCAGCGTTGCCCAGCGAGGCCTCGGCGGCCGGCGCCGCCGCGCCCGCCCCGGACAGAGCCGGGGTGAGCACGTCGGCGATGGTGGCGGCCAAGTGGAACGTCATCACGTCGCGGACCTCCTCGGGGACGTCCTCGAGGTCCGGGCCGTTGCGCTCGGGCAGGATGACCTCGGTCAACCCGGCCCGATGGGCGGCCAGCACCTTCTGCTTGACGCCGCCGATCGGCAACACCCGTCCCTGCAGCGTGACCTCACCGGTCATGCCGACGACCGAGCGCACCGGGACGTCGCGCAACAGGCTCACGAGCGCCGTCGTCATCGTGACGCCGGCCGAGGGCCCGTCCTTGGGCACGGCCCCGGCGGGGACGTGCACGTGGAAGCGCTTGCCGGCGAACGACGCCGGGTCGACCCCGAGCTCGGTGGCGTGCGAGCGCACGTAGGAGAGGGCGATCTCCGCCGACTCCTTCATGACGTCGCCCAACTGACCGGTGAGGGTCAGCCCCTCGGGTCCGTCGGACACGCTCGCCTCGACGAAGAGGACGTCACCGCCCGCACCGGTGACGGCGAGGCCGGTGACCACGCCGGGGACGCTGGTGCGGTCCGCCGCCTCGAAGAAGAAGTGCGGCCGGCCGAGCCAGGTCCGCACGTCGTCCTTCTCGACGACGACCGGTGCCGTGCGCTCGCCGGAGGCGAGCTTCGTCGCCACCTTGCGCAGGAGCTTGCCGAGCTCGCGCTCGAGGTTCCGCACGCCCGCTTCCCGGGTGTAGTCGGCCACGATGGCGCGCAGCGCCTCGTCGTCGATCCGCACCTCGTCCTCACGCAACGCCGCCCGGTTGACCTGGCGCCGGATGAGGTGGTGCTTGGCGATCGAGACCTTCTCGGACTCGGTGTACCCGTCGATCCGGATGACCTCCATGCGGTCGAGCAGCGGTCCGGGGATCGTCTCGCTGACGTTCGCGGTCGCGATGAACAACACCCGCGACAGGTCGAGGTCGATCTCGAGGTAGTTGTCACGGAACGTGTGGTTCTGGGCCGGGTCGAGCACTTCGAGCAACGCTGACGAGGGGTCGCCCCGGTAGTCGGTGCCGATCTTGTCGACCTCGTCGAGCACGATCACCGGGTTCATCGTCCCGGCCTCGCGCAAGGCGCGGACCAGGCGACCCGGTTGGGCGCCGACGTACGTGCGACGGTGGCCGCGAATCTCGGCCTCGTCGCGGATGCCACCCAGCGACACGCGGACGAACTTGCGCCCGAGCGCGTTGGCCACGGACTCACCCAGCGAGGTCTTGCCGACGCCAGGGGGACCGACGAGGGCCAAGATGGCTCCCGAGCCGCGCCCGTCCACCGGAGCGAGGCGCCGCTCGGCCTGGAGCTTGCGCACGGCCAAGTGTTCGAGGATGCGCTCTTTCACGTCGGCCAACCCGTCGTGGTCCGCCTCGAGGATGCGCGACGCCTCGGAGATGTCGAGCCGGTCCTCGGACTCCTCACCCCAGGGGAGCTCGAGCACGGTGTCGAGCCACGTGCGGATCCAGCCCGTCTCCGGGCTCTGGTCGCTCGTGCGCTCCAGCTTGTCGACCTCGCGCTCGACGGCCTTGCGGACGTGCTCGGGCAATTCGCGTGCCTCGAGCTTGGCCCGGTAGTCGTCGGGGTCCTCGCCGTCCTTGTCGCCGTCGAGCCCGTTGAGCTCCTTGCGGATGGCATCGAGCTGGCGGCGCAAGAGGAACTCGCGCTGGGTCTTCTCCATGCCCTCTTCGACGTCGGTCTTGATCTTCTCGCGCAAGGTGAGGTCGGCCAAGGTGTCACGCGCCCAGCCGAGGACGAGGCGAAGCCGTGCCTCGACGTCGAGCGTCTCGAGCACCTCGACCTTTTGGGTCAAGGTGAGGTCGGGCGAGTAGCCGGCCACGTCGGCCAGCAGCCCGGGCTCGGTGATGTCCCGCAACTGGGCCGCGATGCGACCGGCGCCACGGGTGTGCAGGATGTTCTCGAGCACGGCGCGGTACTCACGGGCCAACTCGTTGGCGGCGGGCGTGGCCTCGGGCTCGGTGAGCGACTCGGCCTCGACCCAGAGCGCGTTCCCGGTCCCGGGGACGCCGGTTCCGATCACGGCGCGGTGGTCACCGCGGATGGCGACGGCCGGCAGACCACCCGGCAGGTCACCCTCCTCCATCACCTCGGCGACGACGCCGACCTTGGCGAAGCGGCCGTCGATGTGGGGCACGAGCAGCAGGCGTCCACCCGCGGAGCGGGCAGACTCCACAGCGGCACGGGCCTCGTCGGACTCGAGCGCCATGGAGAACACCATCCCCGGCAGCACCACACCGGAGGTGAGTGGGAGCAACGGGAGTGTCAAGTTCTCGTTCGTCATCGGATTCCTTCTGGTCAGTTCGTACGTAATGACGTAAGCACGAATTCCTCTGATTGGTAAACCATTTCCCCCCGGGAGTTGTTCCCCCGGCCGGCGGACCTGGTCAGCCGCCCGTTCCCCGGTCCGGCGGACCTGGTCAGCCGCCCGTTCCCCGGTCCGGAGGGCCCACGGGGCGGCCAGGCGGCGCCTCGAAAAGTGAAGGGATCTAGCCTAGGGACGTGGATCCGACTTTCAGCGCGTCGATGGCCCCCGAGGAGTCCGGGTCGGCAACGCTGGCGCCTGCACGGCCCCGGCCCGAGCTCGACGACGGGGACCACGACCGCATGGCCCACATCGTGCTGGAGGGCTACACACCCAAGGAGGGTGAGCAGAAGGGCGAGTTCGTCTCGGCCGGGCCGAGCGTCGTCGAGGGCATCGTGAACTCGACCGCGGTCCGCGCCCTTTGCGGCAAGGAATGGGTGCCCGGGCGCGACCCCAAGCGCTACGGCCTGTGCCCCACGTGCAAGGAGATCGCCGAGGGCATGGGCTGGAAGATCCCGGCCAACTGAGCGCCGGCTGAGCCGCTCTTGGCGGCAGGGGGGCGGCTTCGGCCGGGGCAGATCGGGTGGCGGGTGGCGGGGCGGGTTGCCGTATCTGGGCGGCGGAGCGGCCGGGTGCCGATGTTGGGTGACTACGCCGCTTTGCTGCGCGAAAGCCTCAGCAATGCGAAGGGGCGTGGGTGCGCGAAACCTTCACGAGCGCGCCGCAAAGCCGCATAGGTACGCGGAAAAGGGGTACCCGATCGCTCTTCCATGCGGGTTGCCGTCGGGATAAGACTGCGGCGAGTCCGTGCCGCGCCCCGAAGCCCCAACTACCGTGCGGCTGACCGGCTGAGGGTCCGGGCCGCATCGCGGCGGGAGGGAGCACACGTTTGGCACAGGTCAGCTTCGAGGGGGTCACGAAGCGCTTCGGCGAGACGACCGCGGTCGACGAGCTGTCGCTGACGGTCTCCGACGGCGAGCTCCTGGTGTTGCTCGGCTCCTCGGGATGCGGCAAGACCACGGCGCTACGCCTGGTCGCGGGGCTCGAGCAGCTGAGCGAGGGTACGGTCAGCATCGGCGAGCGGGTGGTCAACGACGTCGACCCCAAGGACCGTGACGTCGCCATGGTCTTCCAGAGCTACGCGCTCTACCCGCACCTGACGGTGGCGAAGAACATTGAGTTCCCGCTCCGCCAGCGCGGCGTGGACAAGGAGGAGCGGGCAGCCAAGGTGAAACGGGCGGCCGACACGCTCGGCTTGAGCCAGCTGCTGGGGCGCAAGCCGGCGCAGCTGTCGGGCGGCCAGCGCCAGCGGGTGGCGCTGGCCCGGGCGATCGTGCGCGAGCCGCTGGTCTTCCTCATGGACGAGCCGTTGTCGAATCTCGACGCCGCTCTGCGCGTGCAGACGCGGGCCGACATCGTCGAGCTGCAGGCCCGCCTCTCGACGACCACCCTCTACGTGACGCACGACCAGGTCGAGGCGATGACGATGGGCCACCGCATCGCCGTCATGAGCGAGGGTCGCCTGCAGCAGGTGGCGCCGCCCGAGGAGCTCTACGGGCGGCCGGCCAACGCGTTCGTCGCCCACTTCCTCGGGAGCCCGGGCATGAACCTGATTGACGGGATGCTGGTCGAGAGCGGCCCCACCGGCGACGAAGACGGGGGCGAGCCAGGAACGCCGGGCGGCGGGCGGGGCACCCTGTGCGTCGCCTTCCCCGGCGCCTCGGTGCCGCTGCCGCCCGAGGCGGCGGACGCCGTGCGCGGCGCCGGCCCCGACGTCGTGCTCGGGCTGCGCCCCGAATCGGTCCACCTGAGCGAGGACGGCGTGATCGCCGCCACGGTCGTCATCGTGGAGTTGCTCGGCGCGGAGACGCACGTGATCTGCGCCACCGAGATGGGCACCCGCATCATCGTGCGGCAGAGCGCCGCCGCGGCGAAGCCGGCGATCGGCGAGGCGGTGCGCATCGGCGTTTCGGCCGACCCGCGGGCGTACCACCTGTTCCACGCGACCACCGGGGCGCGGCTGGGGCCGTCATGATCGGGCCGGCGTGACCACGATCGCCACGGCCGTGCCGGGCCAGCCGGCGGAGTCCGGGGTGACGATGGCGCACCTGGCGCCCGAACCCCGGCACGGCCTGCGCCGGCGGCTGCGCAAGGAGGCGGCGCTGGCCTACCTGCTGCTCCTGCCGGCGCTGGCGCTGTTCGGGATCTTCTCCTTCTATCCCTTCATCCGCAACTTCAAGCTCATGCTGTACCAGACGCCGCCGGTGCCCGGTTTGCCGGCGCACTACGTCGGGCTGCACCAGATCTGGCCCACCATCACCTCGACGCAGTTCACGCAGAGCCTCGTCACCACCGTGATCTTCGTGGTGCTCGTGGTGCCGATCAGCCTGATCCTCGGGCTGGCCCTGGCGGTCACGGCGCACCGCAAGTTGAGGGGGATGGGGATCTACCGGATGATCTTCTCCTCCACCGTGGTCTCGTCGGTCGCGGTGGCGTCGGTCGTCTTCGGCACGCTGCTCAACCCGGTGGTCGGCCTGCTGCCGTGGCTCGGCCTCAACCCCGTCCCGCCGGCGCTCGAGAGCACGACGTGGGCCCTGCCGTCGGTCGCCATCATCACCATCTGGCAGTTCCTCGGCCTGTCCTTCATCATCATGTCGGCCGGGCTGTCGTCGGTCCCCGACGAATTGATCGAGGCGGCGCGCATCGACGGCGCCAACGCCTGGTCGCGCTTCTGGCGCATGACGGTGCCGCTGCTCTCCCCCACCATCTTCTTCGCGCTCGTGGTGAGCACGATCTACGC
>DASZMN010000027.1:0-16292 GCA_035551835.1 Acidimicrobiales bacterium
CGGTACGCCTTGAGCACGGTGTTCGGGTTGATCGCCAGCTGCGCGACCACCTCCTTGACCGTCGGGAGCTGGTCGCCTTGGTGCAACAGCCCGAGGCGCAGCGCCTGGCGGACCTGCTGGACGATCTGGAGATAGGGGGACACTCCGGAGCGGCTATCGAGATGGAACTCGATCACGAGGACCTCATTTATCTAGGTGACTAGATAAATATGCACCTCGCGCGCTCGGGTGTCAAGGCGGCTGTCCCCCTTACCGGGCACCCGGGTCGCCCCCGTCACCTCAGCGGCGGCAGGCCCTTGGCGATGAGGTCGACGCCGAACACGAGGAAGAGCACCGCCATGACGGCAGCGTTGTGCTCGCCGAGCCAGCCCTTGGCCGAGCCGAGCGACGACGTCTTCGCCCGCGCGCCGCCAAACGTCGCGTAGAGCACCGGGCCGGCGATGGTCAGGCTGGCGATCACCACGAAGATCACGGTGGCCACGATCGCGTCGCTCGTCGTCAGGCCGAGCTGGGCCCGGCCGGCCGCCGAGCCCATGGTCAGGATCAGGTTCTTCGGGTTCACCGCGGCCGGCACGACACCGAGCCCAGCCGGGCTTGACCGGCGTGAGCGTGTCGATGTGGGCCATCCACTTCGGCATCGCCGCCACTTCGCCGTACGCCGGGCGGTTGCGCCAAATCCGCCGCGCCAGGAGCAACAACACGGCGCCGAGCGCGACCTTGCCCCACGACACAGAGTCGGACGCCGTCGAGCTGGTCGCGGCGACGTTCCCGTCGTGCGCCACCACGGAGACCACCGTGCTGACCACGGCGAGGGCCACCACCCAGCCGAGCAGGAAGGCCGGCCCGTTCACGCGGGCCCGCGCCGAGAGCAGCATCACGATCACCGCGATGATCGGGATGGGGCTGATCGCCACAGCCACCGCGAGGGTGAGGACCTCACCGATCCCTTGTGCCACGTTTCCCCCCTTGTCCCTGGGACGTTGGGCTCCCGGGACGCCAACTGTCCGGGGCGGACAGCGTCACCGGCGTTGCGCCCTGGCGCATGTGGCGTCAGGGTCGAAGGTCACGAATCCCGAACCGGGCGCAACGCCGAGCCGGCCCCGCTCCTCGACCCCGTGGGTCGCCAGCCCCGATAGGGCTTCAGCCCTCGGCCACCTCTTCGAGCACCTTGGCCGCGTGGCCGTCCGCCCTCACGTGGTGCCAGGCCCGTTGCACCTTGCCGTTGGGTCCGACGAGGAAGGTGGAGCGGATGGTGCCCACCGTCTTCTTCCCGTACATCGTCTTCTCGCCCCAGGCGCCGTACTTCTCCATCACCAACTTGTCGGCGTCGGTGAGGAGCGGGAACTTGAGCTTGTACTTGGTGCGGAACTTGACGTGCTTCTCTGCCTTGTCCGGCGAGATCCCCAGCACCGCCACCCCGGCCTTTTCGAAGGTCTTGAGGTTGTCGTTGAACTGGCACGCCTCTTTGGTGCACCCGGGTGTGTCGTCGGCGGGGTAGAAGTAGACGATGACGCGCTGACCCTTGTAGTCGGAGAGCTTGACCGGCTTTCCGTCCTGGTCAGGCAGGGTGAACGCAGGGGCGGTGGCGCCGGCCTCGAGATTCGCCATCGTCGGTGTCCTCCTCAGTTCGTCGGAGCGATCACTCTTGCACAGAGTGTGCCGCGGGACACCCGCTCTGGGCTGGTACAATGGGGACTGCGACCGCCGGCAGGGGCTGGCGAGTCGGGGCCGTTTCTCACTCCTGTGGCAGGCGCACCGGTCCCGCCGTTGAACACAGAGAGGGTCCATGACCGTAGAGGCCTTGCCCGGCGCGTATGCCGGCACACCCCCGGAAGCCGGTAACGCTCCGGGCGATGATACGTATGAGACCGCCAGGACCTTTGAGTCCCTGGGCGTCTCAGAAGCACTGACCAAAGCGCTGGCCGATGAGGGCATCGTCAGCGCTTTTCCAATTCAGGCGCTGACCGTCGCCGACGCCCTGGCCGGGCGTGACGTCTGCGGCAAGGCGAAGACGGGGTCCGGCAAGACGCTGGCCTTCGGCGTGCCGCTGCTCCAACGGGCCAGAGCGACCCGCGACGCCGAGGGCCCGGTCAAGGCCGCCCGTCCGGCCCGGCCGCTGGCGCTGGTGCTCCTGCCGACACGCGAGCTCGCGGTGCAGGTCCACGACGTGCTGGCCCCGCTGGCCCAGAAGCTGTCGTTGCGGGCGGTCGCCGTCTACGGCGGGGCGGACATCGACCGCCAGGTCGCCAAGCTGCGCAAGGGCGTCGACCTCGTGATCGCCACGCCGGGCCGCCTGATCGACCTGGGCGACCGCGGCGAGGTTGCCGTCGACGGGCTCGAGACCCTCGTCCTTGACGAGGCGGACCGCATGGCCGACATGGGTTTCATGCCTCAGGTCGAGTGGGTGCTGCGCCGGCTGGACCAGGCGCACCAGACACTCCTCTTCTCCGCCACCCTCGACGGCGCGGTGGACCGCCTGGTCAAGCGCTACCTGACCGACCCGGTCTTTCACGAGGTCGCCTCGTCGACCCAGACCGTGACCCTCATGGAGCACCGCTTCTTGCAGGTGCACCAGATGGACAAGGTCAAGGTCGCCGCCGCCATCTGTCGCAGCCAGGAAAAGTCGCTGCTCTTCGTCCGCACCAAGCGCGGCGCGGACCGCCTGGTCGAGAACCTGGGCAAGGAGGGCGTGCGTGCCGCCGCCATCCATGGCGACCTGCGCCAGACCAGCCGGGAAAAGGCGCTGGCCGACTTTCAGAGCGGCAAGCTTCCGGTGCTGGTGGCGACCGACGTGGCTGCCCGTGGCCTGCACATCGAAGCCGTCGACGGCGTGATCCACTTCGACCCGCCCGAGGACCACAAGGCGTATCTGCACCGCTCGGGCCGCACGGCGCGCGCGGGCCGGGCCGGCGTCGTCGTGAGCTTGTCGTTGTGGAACCAGCTCGTCGAGATGGAAGTGATCCAGCGCCGGTTGGGCCTGCGAATCCCGATCGTCGAAATGTTCTCCAACGACCCCCGGCTGGCCGACCTCGCCGCCTGGACGCCGGCGCCGGAAGAGAGCGTGCTCTGAGTCTGAGCGAGAGCGAGCGCGTCGCCACCCCGGTCACGCTCTGGTCACCCGAGGACGGGGTCGGGCGGGTCCTGATCGTCACGGCCCATCCCGACGACGTCGACTTCGGCTCGGCCGGGAGCGCCGCTGCGTTCACTTCGGCGGGCGTCGAGGTCACCTACTGCATCGTCACGAACGGCGACGCCGGAGGCTCGGACCGCGAGATGTCGCGCACAGAGATGGCCGCGCTGCGCCAGGACGAACAACGCGCCGCGGCGGCCGCGGTGGGCGTGACCGACGTGCGGTTTCTCGGCCACCCCGACGGCATGGTGCAGGCGACCCTCGAACTGCGACGCGACATCAGCCGGGTGATACGCCGGGTGCGCCCGGAGCGCGTCATCACGCAGTCGCCCGAAAGGAACTGGGACTTCATCTTCGCCAGCCATCCCGACCACATGGCCGCCGGCGAGGCCGCGGTGTGCGCCGTGTACCCCGACGCCCGCAACCCGTTCGCCCACCCCGAGCTGCTCGACGCCGAGGGCCTCGAGCCGTGGACGGTGAACGAGCTCTGGATCATGGGCCCGGGCAAGCCGTCCAGCTCCACCATCGCCGTGGACACGACGACCACGGTGGAGCGCAAGGTGGCCGCGCTGATGTGCCACAAGAGCCAGCTCCCCGACCCCGACGCCATCGCGGAGCGGATCCGGCTCGGCGCGCGGGCGCAGGCCGAGGCGGCAGGCCTCCCCGAGGGGAGCTCGGCCGAGATGTTCCGAGTCACCCGCATCCCCTGAGCCACCGTGGGCGCGGACCCTTGGGTGGTGCTCCAGCACGTCGCGTTTGAGGGACCGGGCGCGTTCGCGCCGGCGATCCGCGAAAGCGGCGCCAGTCTCGACGTGGTGCGCATCGACCAGGGTGACGCCGTGCCGTCCGCCGACACAACGAATGCCATGGCGGGACTCGTCGTCATGGGCGGGCCGATGGGGGTGCACGACGACCTGGCCTGGCTCGAGCCGGAGCGGGTCCTGCTGCGTGCGGCCGTCGAGGCCGGTCGGCCGGTGCTCGGCGTGTGCCTCGGTGCCCAGCAGCTGGCCGCGGCGCTGGGAGCCGAGGTGACGACGGGACCGGAGCCCGAGTGCGGGGTCGGCGAGGTGCACCTGACGACCGCCGCGCTCGCCGACCCGGTCTTCGGCCCCGCTCCGACACCATTGCCGTGTGTGCACTGGCACGGGGACACCTTCGACCTGCCCGACGGTGCCGTTCGCCTGGCTGGCAACGAGGCCTACGAGAACCAGGCGTTCCGGGTCGGCGCCCGCGCCTACGGTCTCCAGTTCCACGTGGAGGTCACGGGGAGCCTCGTGGCGCACTGGGGTCCCCACCTGCCCGCCGGCGTCTTCGTGCGCGCCGCCGACGTGGCGCACGTCAGCCGCGCCGGCGAGGCGCTCGTGCGGCGCTTCGTCGCGTTGGCGGACGGATCGTGAGCGTCTCGGCCGCCGCCGTGCGCAAGCTCGCGCTCGCCCTGCCCGAGGCCGTTGAGCAACCGCACCACGACATGACCTCGTTCAGGGTGCGGGGGAAGGTCTTCGCCACGATGCCACCCGAGGGCGGCCGACTCCACGTCTTCCTCGCTGAGGTCCAGGTGGCGTCCTACTGCGTCGAGTTCCCCGCTGCCGTGGAGGAGCTCTGGTGGGGCAAGCGGCTCAGGGGCTGCCGGGTCGTGCTGGCCCGCGCCGACCGGGCGCTCGTGCGCGAGCTGATCGGCGAGTCGTGGCGCGCCAAGGCGCCCAAGAGCCTGGTCGACGTCGTCTGACGCGACGCGCCGCGCCGCGCGCCGCGCCGCGCTCCGCGCGCAGCGCTCAGCCCGCCATCTGGCGCAAGACGTACTGCAGGATCCCACCGTGGCGGTAGTACTCCGCCTCCATCGGGGTGTCGATGCGCACCATGACCCGGAACTCGGTGACCGAGTCGTCGTCCGCCTTGGCGCTGACCGCCACCTCCTTGAGCAGCTCGCCCTTGTTGAGCACGTCGAGGCCGGTGATGGTGTAGCGCTCGGTTCCGGTCAGGCCGAGGCTCTGGACCGAGTCGCCCTTGTAGAACTGCAGCGGGACCACGCCCATGCCGATGAGATTAGAGCGGTGGATGCGCTCGAGGCTCTGTGCGATCACCGCGCGCACGCCGAGGAGCGCCGTGCCCTTGGCCGCCCAGTCGCGACTGCTCCCCGTCCCGTACTCGCGGCCGGCCAACACCACCAGAGGTACCCCTTCGGTGGCGTAGTCCATGGCCGCGTCGTAAATGGAGGTCTGGCTGCCGTCGGGCAGGTGCACGGTCACGCCGCCCTCGGTCCCCGGCGCGAGCAGGTTGCGCAGCCGCACGTTGGCGAACGTCCCGCGCATCATGACCTCGTGGTTGCCGCGGCGTGCGCCGTAGGAGTTGAAGTCGTGCCGCTCGACGCCGTGCGCCACGAGGTACTCGCCCGCCGGCGTGGTGGGGCCGATGGAGCCAGCCGGGGAGATGTGGTCCGTCGTGACACTGTCGCCGACCATCACCAGGACCCGCGCGTCGGCGATGTCGGTCACGGGCGCCGGCTTCATCGTCATGGTCTCGAAGAACGGCGGGTTCTTGACGTACGTGGAGGAGTCCTGCCACGCGTAGGTCTCGCCGCCCTCGACCTCGACCTGGCGCCAGTAGTCGTCGCCGTCGAACACCGCGCTGTAGCGGGAACGGAACATGTCGGAGGTGAGCGACGAGCGGATCGTGTCGCTCACCTCTTCGAGTGACGGCCACAGGTCGGAGAGCATGACGGGGTTGCCCTCGGTGTCGTGCCCGAGGGGCTCGGTTCCGAGGTCGATGTCCATGGTGCCGGCCAGCGCGTACGCCACGACGAGCGGCGGCGAGGCGAGATAGTTCAGGCGGACGTCGGGGTGGATGCGCCCCTCGAAGTTGCGGTTGCCCGACAGCACGGCCGCGACAGAGAGATCGGCTTCCTTGACGGCGTCGCTGACCCCATCGAGCAGCGGGCCCGAGTTGCCGATGCACGTCGTGCACCCGAAGCCGACCAGATAGAACCCGAGCTGCTGCAGCGGCTCGGTCAGGCCGGCGCGCTCGAGGTAGTCGACCACGACCCGCGAGCCGGGGGCGAGCGAGGTCTTCACCCACGGCTTGGACGTCAGCCCGAGGGCGACCGCCTTCTTGGCCAGCAGGCCGGCTCCCACCATTACCTGTGGGTTGGAGGTGTTGGTGCAGCTCGTGATGGCGGCGATCACCACGTCGCCGTCGGTCATCTGGTGGTGCGGCGCCGCGGCGGGCTCGCCGGAGGCCGTCAGCGGCGTCCGCTCGAGCGCGACGCGGAACGCGTCCTTCGCCGTCGACAGGGGCACCCGGTCCTGTGGGCGCTTAGGGCCGGCGAGCGAGGGCTCCACGTCAGCGAGGTCGAGGTCGAGGTGCTCGGAGTACACCGGCTCGGGCGCGTCGGGGTCGTGCCAGAGCCCCTGCGCCTTGGCGTAGGCCTCGACCAGCGCCAGGTGCGGTTCGTCGCGCCCGGTGAAGCGCAGGTAGTCGACGGTCACCTGGTCGATCGGGAACATGGTGCACGTGGCGCCGTACTCGGGGCTCATGTTGCCGATGGTGGCGCGGGTCTCGAGCGGGAGGGCCGCCACGCCGGGCCCGTAGCACTCGACGAACGCCCCGACGACCCCGTGGTCGCGCAACAGCTCGGTCACCGTGAGCACCACGTCAGTGGCGGTGATGCCCGCCCTGGGCTGGCCGTCGATGCGCAGGCCGACGACCGGGGGCAGGAGCATGGAGAGCGGCTGGCCCAGCATCGCCGCCTCCGCCTCGATCCCGCCGACGCCCCAGCCGAGCACGCCGAGCCCGTTCACCATCGTGGTGTGCGAGTCGGTGCCGACGAGAGTGTCGCAGAAGGCGCGCCCGTCGTCGGACGCGAACACGAGGCGGGACAGGTACTCGAGGTTCACCTGGTGGCAGATGCCCATGCCAGGCGGCACGACGCGGAAGCCGTCGAACGCTCCCTGGGCCCAACGCAGCAGCTGGTAGCGCTCCATGTTGCGCTGGTACTCGATGGAGACGTTGGTGTCATAGGACTGCGGGTCGCCCGACCGCTCGATGATGACGGAGTGGTCGATGACCAGCTCGACGGGGACCAGCGGGTTGACCCGCGACGCGTTGCCGCCCAGCCGGGCCAGCGCGTCGCGCATGGCGGCCAGGTCGACGACGCCCGGCACGCCGGTGAAGTCCTGCATGAGGACGCGCTCGGGCGTGAGTGCGATCTCGTAGGCGGCGTCGCCCGCCCCCTGCCCGTGGCCCTCTGGGTTCTGGCCCCAGGCCGCCACGGCGACGATGTCGTCGGCCGAGACGTGGGGGCTGTCCTCGTGGCGCAGCAGGTTCTCCAAGATGACCTTGATGGAATAGGGCAGGCGGTCGATCTCGTGGCGCTCGGCCAGCGGGGCGGCCTTGATGTTGAAGATCTCGTACGTGCGGTCGCCGACGACCAGGTCGGTCCGGGCGCCGAAGGTGTCTGGGTGTGCTTCGGTCGGGGGTTCGGGGCTCATGGACCCATTCTGCCGTGGGTCCCCCGTGGGCGCCCACGGCCGAGGGTTTGGCCGAGGGTTTGGCCGGGGGCTTGGCCGAGGGTTTGGCCGACCGTTTGGCGACCGGCCGACCGGGTGGCGCGGCAACGGGTGCAGCTGCCGGTCGGTCGGGCAAGGGTCGGGTGTATACGGGTTCGGCCTTATGACACGGGGCGAAAACGAGGCGAATCCGCAGGTCGGCATCACGGGGCATAAGGCGCAGCGCGTATACACCCCGAATTGATGCGCCGAGGATCGGATGGCGGGCGCCGCGGGCCCTCGACACGTCTCGGGGACCGGCGTGACGCCCGAGGGAAACCCGCATTGAGCGGCCAAAACGTAACGACTTCGTAACCCCACCTGCCGGTTCCGCGCCCGACGAGCGGTCATGATGCAGGCCGTGCGCGGACGCGGCAACGCGAGGGGAGCGAGCGGGCACAGCCGGAGGCCGGCGTCGGCCGTCGCGCTGGCTGCCTTGTCCATGGCCGCGCTCGCCGCGCTCGTCGCACCCGGCGTGATCGGGCTGGCCGCAGCCGGCCTGGCGGTCGCCACGTCGGCGGGCCCCGCCGGGGCGGCTCAGCAGCCGCACGTCTACCCCGACAACGGGATGATCGGGTTCGGCAGCGTGAGCCAGAACGCCCCCGCCATGCCCCAGCCGCTCAACTCGCCCGTGTTCTCGGGGACGGCGACGCCCGACGGCAACGGGTATCTCTTGGCCAGTGCAGACGGCGGCGTCTTCGCGTTCGGCGACGCGAGCTTCGAAGGGTCCGCGGGCAACGTGCCGCTGCAGGGACCGATCGTCGCGATGGCGCCGACGCTCGACGCCAAGGGCTACTGGCTCGGCGCGCTCGATGGCGGCGTCTTCGCCTACGGTGACGCGCCGTTCCACGGCTCCATGGGCGCCACGCACCTCAACCAGCCCATCGTCGGCATGGCGGCTACCCCCGGCGGCAACGGGTACTGGCTCGTAGCGTCGGACGGCGGCATCTTCGCGTTCGGCGACGCCGGCTTCTACGGCAGCACCGGCAACATCACCCTCAACGCTCCGATCGTCAGCATGGCGCCGACGCACGACGGCGGGGGCTACTGGTTGGTGGCCGCCGACGGGGGCATCTTCGCGTTCGGCGACGCGGTGTTCCACGGTTCTGCCGGCAGCGCCAACCTGCCCGATCCGGTCGTCGGCATGGTGGCGTCGCCCGACGGCGGGGGGTACCTGCTGGCCACCGAGAACGGCGTCGTCCTCAACTACGGCGACGCGCAGTCCTTCGGCGGCCTCAGCCTCGACCCGACGGCTACGCAGATCTCGGGCATCATCGGCAACAACCACGGCACCGGCTACTGGCTGCTCGACCCGGAGGCCTGGCAGTACAGCTTTGCCACCAGCACCGCCGAGCCCATGCTGCCCCAGTCGGCGGCGATCGACGCGGCGGTCGCCTCCCAGATCGAGCCGGACCCCGACACCCAGGGCGCCTACTGCAACCCGTACGGTCCGTGCGAGGAGTGGTGCGCCCTGTTCGCCACCTGGGCCTGGGAGTCGGCCGGCATCCCGATCCCGCGCTACGCCTTCACCGGCGACATCTGGAATTGGGCCGCCTTCCACGGCGCCGTCCTCCCGCCGACGGCGCTGCCGGCGGTGGGCGATGCCGTCCTCTACGGCACCGGGCCGCAGAACACCGCCACCTCGGTGCACGTCGGCGTCGTCACCCAGGTCTGGCCCGACGGCGCCGTCATGACCGTCGCCGGCGACTCGGGTCCCGGTCGAGACGGCTACCTCTCGGTCGCGTTGGACGGCCCGTTCTTGCCGGCGGACTCGAGCTCGTACAACGGGACGCCGATCTACGCCTACGCCCAGCCGTAGGCACCACCTCGACGGCCTTGCGTAGGCTCCCCCCGGAGGTCCTCACCGTGCCCGTCTACGACTACCGCTGCTCGACCTGTCACGCCGTCTTCGACGTGCGCCGTCCCATGGCCGATGCCGATGCGCCGGCCAGCTGTCCCGACGGCCATGTCGGGGCGCACCGCCTGCTGCCCGTCTTCGCCACGACGGGCCGCGCCGTGGCGCCGCCCGGTGGCGCGTGCGGCGCCCCGGTCGCCGGCGGTTGCGGCTCCGGCTGCGCCTGTTGCTGAGATCCGAGATCTCTCCGCCATGTCGCTCAGCTCAATGGATGACTACCCGGTCCACCAGGCGTCCGAGTTCATCGCCCACCCCGCCACCAGTGATCGCAATTTCTACGACCGCTACTACTTCAACATGCACCCGTGCGACGACGACTGGTTCGCCATCTTCGGGATGGGCCAGTACCCGAACCTCGGCGTCGTCGACGCGTTCATCGACGTGCGGCTCGGGGACTCCCAGCACATCGTGCGCTCCTCGGCCCCGCTGCGGGACCGGGGCGACATAGCGGTCGGGCCCTTCCGGATCGAGGTGCTCGAGCCGCTCCGCAAGCTGCGGGTCATCGTCGAGCCGACCGAGGACCGGGTGGCCATGGACGTCACCTGGGAGGGTCACATCCCGGCCGTCGAGGAGCCCCGCCAATACCTGCGCTCGAAGGGCAAGGTCGTCTTCGACACCCAGCGGCTGGCCCAGACCGGCGTGTGGTCGGGGACGCTGTCGGCCGGCGGCAACGACCTCGCGGTGACCCCCGACCGCTGCTGGGGCACCCGCGACCGCTCGTGGGGGGTCCGCCCGGTGGGCGAGCCCGAGAGCGACGGCATCCGCCAGGGCGAGCTCGTCCTGGCCGGCATGTGGAACTACTTCCCCATGCAGTTCGCCGACCACACCATCATGTACATCTGCCATGAGCGTGACGACGGCGAGCGTCCGCTCGTCCAGTCCGAGCGGGTGTGGTCCGACCCGGCCAAAGGCGTCGAAGACCTCGGCCGAGCCGAGCACGAGCACCACCTGATCCCGGGGACCCGGGTCATCGAGCGCTCCGTCGTGCGCTTCCCCGAGGTCGAGCTCGAGATCGGCTGCCGGCCCATCCTGGCCAACTTCGTGTCGGTCGGCACGGGCTACGGCATCGACGCCGACTGGCGCCACGGGATGTACCACGGGCCAGAGACCGTGACGCAGGGACTGGTGCTCTCGGTCGAGGAGATCGAGGGCCTGGCGCAGTACGGCATCGTCGACCACGTCGCGGAGTTCTCCTACGGCAACCAGGTCGGCTACGGGTTGCTCGAGCACGGCTTCTTCGGCCCCTACCGCCGGTACGGCCTGATGGACGGGGCGATGGGCGCGCCGGCGACGTAAGCCGGCCCGGACGCGCGCTCGCTCCGCCCGAGGTGAGCGGCCGCGCGGGCATGCGAAGATGGGGGATGCCCGACGCCGTCAGTCTGCTCGCCGGCCGCCTCCAGGCCGCGTTCGACACGGTGTCGCCGGGGGCCGACCCGGTGCTGCGCCCCTCCGACCGGGCCGACTTCCAGGCCAACGGGGCCCTCCCGCTGGGCAAGCAGCTGGGCCGGCCGCCGCGCGAGGTGGCCGAGCAGGTGGCGGCGGCGGCCGATCTCGACGGGATCTGCTCGGCGGTGGACGTCAGCGGGCCCGGGTTCATCAACCTCACGCTGGCGGACGACTTCGTGTCGGAACAGGCGGCCGTGGTCTCCGCCGATCCCCGTCTCGGGGTCGACGCCGTGACGACCCCCCAGACGGTGCTCATCGACTACTCCTCGCCCAACGTGGCCAAGGAGATGCACGTGGGCCATCTGCGGACCACGACCATCGGCGACGCGCTGGCTCGCATCCTGTCGTTCCAGGGGCACACGGTGCTCCGGGAGAACCACATCGGCGACTGGGGGACGCCGTTCGGCATGCTCATCGAGTACCTGCTCGATGTGGACGGGGCGGACAACGCGGAGTCGTTCAGCGTGCGCGACCTGAACGAGTTCTACGCCGCCGCCCGCATCGAGTTCGACGGCGACCCTGACTTCGCCGAGCGCAGCCGACGCCGCGTGGTCTTGTTGCAGAGCGGCGATCCCGAGACGATTCGGCTGTGGCGCATCTTCGTGGCCGAGAGCATGCGCCACGCGCGCGAGGTGTACGACATGCTCGGCGTCCTCCTGACCGACGAGGACACGATCGGCGAGAGCTTCTACAACCCGCTGTTACCGGTGGTCGTCGACGAGCTCACAGCCCAGGGCCTCCTCGTCGAGGACGACGGCGCCTTGTGCGTGTTCCCCGAAGGTTTCAAGAACCGCCAAGGCGAGCCGTTGCCCCTCATCGTGCGCAAGTCCGACGGTGGCTACGGCTACCCCGCCACCGATTTGGCCACCGTGCGCGACCGCACCGGCCGCCTCGGGGCCCAACGCCTGCTCTACGTGGTGGGAGCCGAGCAGTCCTTGCACCTGCGCCTGGTCTTCGCGACGTCCGTGTTGGCGGGGTACCTCCATGACCTCTCCGACGCCGTCCACGTCGGGTTCGGCATGGTGCTCGGCACCGACGGCAAGAAGTTGGCCAGCCGGGGCGGCGCCTCGGACCGCCTGATCGACCTGTTGTCCGAGGGGGTCGACCGGGCCGCCGCCGCGATGAAGGACCGTGACAGCGAACTCTCGCCCGAGCAGCAGGCCGCGGTGGCACGCGCGCTCGGCATCGGCGCCGTCAAGTACGCCGACCTCTCCACCGAGCCGATGACGAACTACGTGTTCGACTGGGACCGTATGCTCGCCTTCGAGGGCAACACCGGGCCCTACCTCCAGTACGCGCACGCGCGCATCCGCTCGATCTTCCGCCGCGCCGAGGCGGATCCGCCGCCGGCCGGGACGCGGCCGCGGCTCGACGAGGCACCCGAGCGCGCGCTCGCGTTGCAGCTCCTCCGTTTCGGCGAGGCGGTGGGGACGGCGGCCGGGTCGCTCAGCCCGTCCAAGCTGTGCACCTACCTTTTCGAGCTGGCAACGGTCTTCACGACGTTCTACGAGGCCTGCCGCGTGCTCGTGGCCGACGAGGCCGTGCGGACCTCGCGGCTCGCCCTGTGCGACCTCACGGCGCGGGTGCTCGAGCAGGGGCTGTCGCTCCTCGGCATGGAGGCCCCTGCGCAGATGTGACCGGGACCGGTCCGGACCGTATCCTCGGCCCGGCACACCACGACCCTCAAGGAGCGGCAGAGAGATGGATCTGAACGGCACGTCGGCAATCGTCACCGGAGGGGCCTCGGGGCTGGGCGAGGCGACATCACGCCTCCTGGCCGGGCGCGGGGTCCGCGTCGTCGTCGCCGACGTGCAGGCCGACAAGGGCGAGCCCCTGGCCAAGGAGCTCGGCGGGCTGTTCGTCCAGACCGACGTCACCAACCCCGAGCAGGTCATCGCCGCCGTCGAGGCGGCGATCGAGATGGCACCGCTCAAGTCGCTGGTCAACTGTGCCGGCATCGGGTGGGCGACCCGCACGATCGGGCGCGACGGTGACTACGCATCGGCACATGACCTCGACCTGTACCGCCGGGTGATCGAGATCAACCTGGTCGGCACGTTCAACTGCATCCGGCTGGCCGCGACGAAGATGAGCCTGAACGAGCCGGACGAGGACGGCGCCCGCGGGGCCATCGTGAACACCTCGTCGGTGGCGGGGGAGGACGGCCAGATCGGCCAGGCCGCCTACTCGTCGTCCAAGGGTGGCGTCATCGGCATGACGCTGCCGGTCGCGCGCGACCTGGCCGTGGTGGGGATCCGGGTGAACACGATCCTCCCAGGCCTGATCGACACGCCGATCTACGGTGCGGGCGAGGGCTCGGACGCCTTCAAGGGCAAGCTGGCGCAGGACGTGTTGTTCCCGCACCGTCTCGGACGGTCCACCGAGTTCGCCACGCTTGCACTCGAGCTGCTGAGCAACTCGTACATGAACGCCGAGTCGATCCGCCTCGACGCCGGCATCCGGATGCAGCCCAAGTAACCGGCACACGGGGGGAGGCGCGACAATGATCGACCCGGAGCTGGCCGCGCTCCTCGATTTCATGCCGGTCATCGACCTCGACGACCCGGTGGCGGCGCGCGACGGGTTCGAGAAGCTCCTCGTTTCGATGCGGACGCCGCTGCCCGAGGCCGAGCAGCTCGACATCGAGGACCGGCTCGTGCCGGGTTGGGACGGCGACCCCGAGGTGCCGGTGCGCGTCTACCGGCCCAAGGCGGCCGCGGCAGCCCCGGGCTCGGCCGTGCCGGGCATCCTCCTCATCCACGGCGGCGGCTTCATCGTCGGGAGCGTCGAGGCCGAACACGTGGGCGCCGTGATGATGGCTGTCGACGCCGGGGCCGTGCTCGTCTCGGTGGACTACCGGCTGGCGCCCGAGCACCCCTACCCGGCCGGCCTCCACGACTGCTACGCCGCGCTGTCGTTCCTCCACGCCGAGGCGGCTGCGCTGGGCGTGGACGCGGCGCGCATCGCGCTCGTCGGCGCGAGCGCCGGGGGAGGCCTGGCCGCCGCCACGGCCCTGCTGGCCCGCGACCGGGGCGGCCCCGCGGTCTGCTTTCAGATGCTGCACATCCCCGAGCTCGACGATCGCCTCGACACGCCGTCGATGCGCCAGTTCGTCGACGCCCCGGTCTGGAACACGCCGCTGGCGGTGCAGAGCTGGAAGGCGTACCTCGGCGGGCTCGCCGGGACCGCGGACATCCCGGCCTACGCCGCTCCGGCCCGGGCCACCGATCTCAGCGGGCTGCCGCCCGCGTACGTGTCCACCGCGGAGAACGACCCGCTCCGCGACGAAGGCATCGCCTACGCACTCGCACTCTTGCGGGCCGGCGTGTCGGTCGAGTTGCACCAGTTCCCCGGCACCTTCCACGGCTCCGCGCTGGTGGCGCGGGCGGCGGTGTCGCGCCGGGCCCAGAAGGAGGCGGCCGTGGTGCTGCGCCGAGCCCTCGGGGTAGCCGACGAGTAACGGGTCACGGATCGTCCGCACCCGTCGAGCGACGTCGCACTAGTGCAGGCCTTCGGCGCCGAGCACGAGCACGGCTGCCGCGATCGCCATCGGAACGCTGACAAGCCCGAGTACCACCGCGCGTCGGATGTCGGGTTGCGTCCCCGTCGCGCGGGCGGCGCGCCACCAGAGGACCCAGGCCAACGAGCCCGTTACGAAGAGATTCGGGCCCACGTTGAGGCCGACGAGGAGCGTGTAGGGATGCGGTGGCTGACGGGCCGCCAGCAGTGACGCGGCGGGAAGGTTGTTGACGGCCACGCTGACCAGCGCGGCCACCGCAGCGGTGCCCCAGCCGTCGAGGTGCGAGAGCAGGGTGGCGGGGCCGGACCACCCGCGTCCGAGCGTCCCCAAGGCCACCGCGAGGCCGAACAGCCCGATCAACACCGGCAGCCCGAGCATCCCCACGGCCTCTCGCGGCGAAGGGGTCCCACGCCGGGCGCGCAGGCCGACCGCCACGAGCCCGACACCGAGCACGGGCAGCGCGGGCGACCGCAGGACCAGCACGAGTACGGTCACCGCGGCGACGGCGAGCAGGCCGACACCGGCCACCGGCCGGGCGCCGTCGCCCGAGACCGTCACGATGGTGCGCAGGGGCCAGCGGTGCGCGACCGCGATCACGAGGGCCGTGACGGCGGCGGCCGCGAGGCCGGCGGGCGCCATGTGCTCGAAGAACGACCGGCCCGAGAGGTGCAGGTGGCCGAGCACGATCACGTTCGTGAGGTTCGACCCCGGCAGCAGCAACGATCCCGCGTTGGACAGGAGCAGGCAGGCCAGGACCAGCGGCTCCTCGCCCTCGCCACGACGCCGCGCCGCGTACACGAGCACCGGCGTCAGGAAGGTGACGGAGGTGTCGAGGTTCAACAGCGTGGTCACTAGGACCACGAGGAGGGCACTGCCCGCGTAGAGGGCCCAGCCGTTCGGGGCGAACCGCGCCAGGAGGTGACCGCTTGCTTCGAAGATGCCGTCCTCGTGCGCCACGAGACCGACCAGGAGCAGGCCGCTGACGAGCGCGAAGGCGGGCCAGTCTTGCGACGCCGCCGCCCGCGCGTCGGCGGGTGACGCGACGGCTCCGGCCAGCGCGGTGGCCACGCCAAGGGCGGCGAGGCTCCAGGACGCGGCCTACAGGGCCCGGCCGCCCCCGGCCGCGCCGACGCCGGTCTCGTCGGCGTCGGGCACCCCTCGATCCTGCCCGACGGGCGCGACGGCGAAACCAGGGTGTCGGGCGGGCGTGGCGGGCGATCGAAGCTCAACGCGTTGCCTCCGGGCGACACCGAACGCCAGGGTCCGTCGGCGTGATCGAGTTCGAGACCTGGCGCCGCCCCCGACGGCGCCAGGTGCGCTTACCAGCCGGTAGCCGCGATGATGGAACCGTTGAGGTTGGTGCCGAGCATGGAGCCGTCATTGGGCGCGTCGCCGAAGTTCTGAACCCCACCGTCGGCCGCGGCCACCCAGTACCCCTCGCCGTCGGACGTGGTGAAGATGGCGGTGGCTGGATTGAGACCGCCCAGCTGGCCGGCCGGGCTGCCGAAGTTGCCGGCGTCGCCGTAGTTGGCGATGGCGCCGTTGGCGAAGAGGATCCAATAGCCCTTGCCGTCTGGCGTCCGCACGGCCGACGTCACTGGTACCGCTTGCGGACCCGGAGCGCCGAAGTACGACGCGTCGCCGAAGGTGTAGATGTGCCCGCTCTGGGTCACGAGCCAGTAGCCGTTGCCGCTGGCGTCGGGCATGACGGCCACCGCAGCCCCGGCGCAGCCTCCGATC
>DASZMN010000028.1:0-4417 GCA_035551835.1 Acidimicrobiales bacterium
CTCGGCGCCGGGCCGGGGCTGGAAGATGAGGGCACGGGCCCCCAGGCGCTGGACGAGCCGGGTCAGCTCAGCTCCCGTGAGATCGTTGTCGGCGCCGACCTGGATCGCTCCCCGCATCCAGGTCGCGCCGATGGCCACTACGTGCTGCGAGCAGTTACGGAGCTGACACAGGACGCGGTCGCCACGACCGATGCCGAGCCGTTCGTACCCGGCGGCCAGCGAGCGCACGCGGTGCCAGAGAGTGGCGTAGGTGATGGTCGTCTCGCCCGCCGTGACCGCCGGGCGGTCGGGCCAGCGCTCACATGCCTGCTCGAGGGTGGCGCACAGAGGGGCGCCCTGATCCTGGACGGAGGTGGTGGTCACGGCTGTGGATTGTAGTTCGGTCTCGCCGGCGACCAGACGAGAACCAGCCCTGACTAAGGATCCTGACAGTATAGGTGTGCCACGATTAGCTTCGCGGCCGCGCGCACCGGGGGTCGGTTACCGGCTGCGCCTACGGGAGGGAGAAACGGTGTTGCGCTGCTCACGACTCATCGCTGTCGGTTCGACGCTTGCTGCCATCTCCCAGGTGGCCCTCGGCTCCTCCTCCGCGATCGCGGCAGTCAAGAGCGCGCCCGCGTGCGGCGACACCATCACCCAGAGCACGACGCTCACCGCCGATGTCGGCCCGTGCCCGGCGACGGGCTCGTGGTGGCCGCGAGCGGCACCACCCTCGACCTGAACGGCCATTGCATCTTCGGAGCGTCGGAGCAGTCGACCACCGTCGCCGGGGCCCGGCTCGAGAATGTCCAGAAGATGACGGTCGCGGGTCCGGGCGAGATCTACCATTTCGCGGTCGGGGTGGCGATCATGCGCGCAAGCAACGACACGATCAAGGCCCTCAACGTCCACGACAACAACTCGACGCAGTTCGTCAACGACAACCCGAGCCTGGCCCTGTTCGGCGACGGGATCGACGTCGTAGGCTCGAGCTATGACGTAGTCGCGCACAGCTACGTCCACCAGAACGGTCCCTTCAGCGGGATCTCGCTCTTCACGTTCACAGACGGGACCACGGGCGCGATCACCGGCCCCCCGCCCGAGCACAACGTGATCAAAGACAACGAGATCGTCGACAACAACGTCCCCGACGTGTGCCCCAACACCGGCACGTACTATCTGGGCACGTGCGTCACGGGTGAGCCCGTCTTCAACGAGGACATCGGCGTTCGCATCGAGGGGCCGCAGGCCGACTTCAACACCGTCGCCAAGAACGACGTGACCGGCAGCGGCCGAGACGGCATCTCCGTTCTCAACACCTTCAGTCTGGCCAGCGCGCCCGGCGCCAACATTCCTCCGAACACGGACACCCTGATCACGGGCAACGACAGCAGCGCCAACGTCACCCGCTCATCGGCTGCCCCACCCGCACCACCGTCGTCCACAACGTGTTCGACGACAACCCCGCGCACGGCATCGCCCTCGACGCCTCGCAGGGCAACACGGTCGAGGACAACACCGCCACGGGCAACGGCTTCGGCAACCAGACGATCAACGACTCCGAGCCTCCGTATACGGACGGGTTCGACATCAGTCCGGGATGCGCGACGACCACCTGGCTGCGCAGCATCCTCATCACCGTGAACCAGCCCTGCGTGCTCGGCACCACCAGCGCGGCGAAGGGAAAGCTCATGAGCGGTGCCTCGGGCAATGCGGCGGTGAGCGAGATTCACATGCCCGCGCGGCGAGGCGGCCGCGCGAGTCTCTAGGGCCGCCACCGAGGCTCGGGATCTACAGGCAGACGCTTGCCCTGGAGGTTTGACGTCGTCGAGCGGCATGGCATAGGATCGCGACCCGTCGAGCTCCTGCCAAGGTGTCCGCCACCGACAAGACCAAGTTCATCGTCTCTTCGTGCCGGCGTAGCGACGCCGGCCGAGGCGTGCGATGGAGGTGGGTCGTTCTGGTGGCCCTTATCGTCCTCCTCGCTCCCGCCGCGGCGGCCGGGGAGCAGGCGTCCGAGCCCGGGGTGCTGACCGCCGGGCAGCTCGACGCGGGTGGGGTGTTCAGCTGCGCCATCGCCCCGGCCGGACAGGTTCGCTGCTGGGGGTGGAACGGCCAGGGCGAGCTCGGGTATCCCGGGGTGAGCAGCGTCGGCGCGACCGACACCCCGGCCTCGGTGGGGCCGGTGGATATCGGCGCGGGGTATACGGCCACGGCGATCAGCTCGGGCGACTATCACACGTGCGCGATTCGCAACGATGGCAGGGTCGTGTGCTGGGGTTACGGGGCGGAGGGCCGGCTTGGGTATGGAAACACGAGCAACGTGGGGGACACCGGAACCCCGGCCTCCGCGGGCGCGGTGGACCTGGGAGGGCAGGAGGCGGTGGCGATCACCGCCGGGGGTGCCCACACGTGCGCGATCCTCGCCAGCGGTCAGGTGACGTGCTGGGGCTTCGGCTATGACGGCCAGCTCGGATACGGTAACCGAAACAACGTTGGCGACGGCGGCGCAGATCAGAGCCCCGGTGCCGCTGGCGCCGTTAACCTGGGGCCGGGGCATACCGCCCTGGCCATCAGCGCCGGGACCACGCATACGTGCGCGATCGTCGATGAGCACAGCGTCCCCGATGTCCACAGCGTCTACTGCTGGGGCACGGGAACGGTGGGCGAGCTCGGTTACGGCAACACGAACAACGTCGGCGACGGCGGCACGGACGCGAGCCCCGCCGTCGACGGTCCGGTGTTTCTACCTACGGGACGGACTCCGATGGCCATCAGCACCGGTGATGAGGACACGTGCGTGATCCTCGACGACGGAACCGTGCGCTGCTGGGGCTTCGGCTTTGACGGGCAGCTCGGTTATGGAAACCAGAGCAACGAGGGTGAGAACTCGACCGACACGCCCGACATGCTTGCGCCCGTCGACCTCGGACCTGGCCGCAAGGCGGTGGCCATCAGCGCAGGGAGCGCCCACACGTGCGCTCTGCTCGACGACGGCAGCGTCGAATGCTGGGGCTACGGCGCGTATGGTCGGCTCGGTTATGGCAATACGAGCAATGTCGGCAACAGCCCGACCGACACGCCCGGGATGGTGGGACCGGTCAACCTCGGCCCCGGGCGCATCGCGGTCGCGATCACCGCGGGCGGGATGCACACGTGCGCTCGGCTCGATGACGGCAGCATCCGCTGCTGGGGCTACGGCGCCAACGGACGGCTCGGGTACTGCAGCGAGGCCAATGTAGGGGACACGCCCTCCAGCACACCCGACGTGTTCGGGCCCGTCAATCTCATCCCGGGCGACGGGGGCGAGGTGTGCGCGCCTCCTGCACCGCCAGGGCTCACGAGCTCCTCGCTGCCGACGATCTCCGGTCAGGTCGTCGCCGGGCGCACGCTGACCGAGGGGCACGGCTCGTGGTCCCCGACTCCGACGAGTTACGCCCCCCAATGGGAGCGCTGCGACCCCACCGGCGCGAACTGTGGCTCTATCACGGGGGCCACCGGCCAGACTTACACGCTCGCGGCCATCGACGTGGGCTCGACGATCAGGGTGCTCGAAAGCGTGAGCGACGGCGCCGGCAGCAGCGCGGGCGCGACCTCCGCTCCCACCGGCGTGGTGAAAGCAGCCGCGGTCCCGAACTCCGACGCGGCGCGGGCGCGCAGCTTTCGTGCCTGCCTGGCAGCTGTGAGCGCATCGGTGAAGCACTTGCGCGCGCTCACCCATCCTGGCTCCAAGCGCCAGCGCGCCCGAGCCCGCCGCCAACTCGCCCGCCGGCTCGCCGCCGGACGCGCGGGGTGCGTCCGACGCTGGGGACGGACCCCAGGACGCGTCACCGGCCTGAAGGCGATCGCGCGCGGCAGGACCAAGATCGCGCTTCAGTTCAGCGCGCCCGGGACCGATGGCGACGGCGGCCCGGCCGCCACGAGCTACGTGATCAGGCAAGCCAAGCACCCCCTCCGCACCACTCTCACCTTCGCTCACGCGCCCGCCCTGTGCCACGGCGCCTGCCGCTTCGCCGTCTCCGAGATCGGCACCAAGCTCATCCTCACTGTCAACAACCTGAAGCCGCGCACCAGCTACTACTATGCTGTCGCGGCCCTCGACAACGTCACCGCCCGACCCGGCCCCCGGTCCCCGGCCGTGGAGGCCAAAACCGGCTGATTTCCATCGGGCAGCCCACTCCGCTGTATGATCCGGCTTGTGCGGGGGCCTATTGCCTCTCGCGCCTGAGGGGAGAGGATCTTGATGAACCGCATGGTCCGGGCGCTGGTATCCGGTTCACGGGCGCCGATGCATGGAGGCGTCGCGGCGTCCGCTCTTCTGAAGGGTCGCGGTGCGCCCGTCGCGCGTCCCGGCCCAGCCGGTCGACGGCCCGGCTCCTCGAGCGCCCGGTTAAGCCGGCGCGTGGCCCTGCTAGGAGCGCTGGGCGCGGCGGCGATG
>DASZMN010000029.1:0-77412 GCA_035551835.1 Acidimicrobiales bacterium
CATCCCTGCTCGATCAACCGCGTTACCGCCAACGGGTCGTCGACTACCTCGACGACGACAGCGTCTCACCGCTTCCCTTCCGGCGGATGGCCGATCGGGATCCAGTTCGCGCTAATGAGGTGTTGCGCCGGGTGCTTGGCCGCAAGAGCTTCAACTGGCAACGCGACGGTGAGAAGCTGATGCGTCAGCGCAAGCGCTCCTTCTTCGATCGTGCGCCGCAGCCACGCGTCCTGCCGATCAACACTCGGTTGGCGCCGTAGGTCGGCTCGCCGTCGTAGTGGCGGTACCGCACGCGTCAGCATCGCCTGCGGGCACGGGGGAGCGTGATCGACGGGGTCGCCATGTCGGGTGGCACTCGGGGCTGCCGCACCCCGGCGGACGAGCTGCCGGCTGAATGAACTCAGGTTCGGCGCGCCTGGCTGTCTGTCCAAGGCCGAACGCTTCAAAACGCCTGACCGCAGCCGCTGAGCTCACGCCAAACGACGGGTCCATGCCGCGCCAGGCCACAGGATCGAGCTCGCTTCGGTCCGACCCTCTGCGATCACGTGCGCAGCGCTTTGGTGAGAACCTGCAGGTCGTAGTAGTTCGAATACGAGCGACTACGGCCCACCATGACCCGCTTCAGTTCGTACAGCGTGGCAGCCTCGATGTGTTCGGCGTCGAGGTGCCGGGTAATCAGCCCGTCGCGCTCTGCTCGCCGCAGGGTCTCGGTCGACACTCTGGGGGCGATCCCGTTGAGAGTCGTGGAGGTCCTGAGAACGACCACCACCACTCGCCAATCTGCCGAGGACAACCAGCGTCCAAACGATCGGCCAGCAAGCGAATCGGGTGGCTCGCGCCTTCCCAAGGCTCATTCGTTGCTCTGCACCCGGAGGACTGACTGACCTTGTACAGCGCTTATCCGCGCCGCGAGGAGCAGTGAGGCGAAGGCGCGTCGGGGTCCATGGCCGTGGTCGGGACCCGGGTGGATGACCCAGTCGCCCTGCTGATCGTCACGGTGACCTCGGCGACCCTGGGCCGAGTAACAAGTTCCACCCATGGTGACGTCGACGCCGAGACCACCTTTGCGCCGGCCGCCGTCACCCGATAGCCGTGGGGATAGTCCCGCCGAGGAACGAAGATCTGCGTTGCAGCGCCCGGGCATGACAGATGGCGGTCGACCGGAGAGGTTCGATAGGTGAACCGCATCACATCGTTGGAGCGGTCGAGCGAGTAGGTGGCTGGGGTGCCGGCGACCAGCTCGGGATAGGGAACCACCAGTGCATCGAGAAGGTCTTGGCGGGCGTTCGCCTCCGAGCCTGGCTCCTTATCATCGAGCAGCAAACCTGGAGAGAGGCTGGAACCAGTCTGGTAGTACTCCCAGTAGGTCCAGTTCAAGAAGCGCTGGTCGGCGAGATCGACCACGTTGGCGTCGTCCGTGGTGTTCGTGCTGTCACCGAACTCGCCCAGGTCGGCTGGCACACCGGCCCGGCGGGCGTAGGCGATGCCGAGATCGAGCCCGTGCGCTTCGCCGGGCGTGCAACGGGCATCCTGTGCTTGCTGCGCGGCGGGCGTCGTTGGCTCCGGTGCCTCCCCGCATGAGCGGTCGTAGAAGTGGAAAGTGAAGCCGAGGCTTCCAAGGCTTCGCTTATGACCGAGGGGCGCCGGCAGCGCCGTGGGTGTGACCGTCAGTTGGGGGACGGGCTCGTAGAAGATGATCGGGTTCGGAGCAACCTTGCGGACCGAGTTGACCAACTGGCGGTAGAACGACGGCAGCAACGTCTGCTCGAACTGAGGGCACGGTGAGAAAAGGGCGCACCCAGTGTTCGATCCGGCATAGGGCTCGTTCAAGAGGTCGAGCCCCAAAACGTTGGGCGACCTCCCGAGCGCCTTCGCACCTGCGGTCCAGGCAGCGTCGAAGTGCTGCACCAGTCCTTTGCCGCTGACAGGTTGGTTATCCCACAGACTCTGGAACGCCTGCGTTGCCCCGCTTCCGATCGAGGCCCACGCTGGGGCGCCGTCGCCCCCGTAGGTGGCCGAGTAGAGGTCTTGGTGGAAGTCGACCAGGGTCCGGATGCCGAACTTTCCCAGCGTCCGGTTGAGGCGGGCGACCTGTCCGACGTACCCCGAGTCGATCCGCCCGGGTGACGGTTCGACGCCGGCCCACAAGAACCCGATCCGGGCGCTAGTGAACCCTTGGCTGACGAGGAACCTGGCGTCCTTCGCCGAGAACGAGGGCGGGTAGTAGGGGAGCGTCTTCCACATCACGTTGAGGCCATGGGTGATGACCACCCGGCCCTCGCTGTCCACGATCCAGGAGCCGACCTTGTGCACCGGCCTGATCGGCGCAGCATTGCTCGACGCGCCCACCGACAAGACTGCGAGCACGGTGGCCAGTACAGCCGCTACTGCGGTACCGACCAGAGCCCGGCCCCGTCGGTTCCGGTGGCTTCCCCCCACAGCTTTACCTCCCACTCGTTCTCGACCGTCCGTTTGGTCGCATGGTCGGACGATCTTGTCGCCGACACGATGGTCAAGTGCTGCCGACCAGCCAACCATACACTTTGTACCGTCTGTCCATCCAAACCCTCGTAGGTGTACGATACGGGTCGAGAGACGAGCCATGAGGTTGGACGTGCGAACGCGCGGTTGGGGAGGGGACCCCCCTCAGTCCGAAGATGAGGCGATCCGGCGGGTTCTCGATGCAAGCCGTGCGTGCATCGACCGCGACGGTGCCGAGATCGGCATTGTCGACGTCGCTCGGGAACTCGGCGTCACGCGCCAAACCGTCTATCGGTACTTTCGGACCACCGAGGACCTGCTGACGTGGACTGCGTTGGACGCTGCGGCAGCGTTTCTGCAACGCTTTGAAGACCATCTCCGCCAACAGGACTGGACGCCGGCGGGGGCGGTCGTCGAGGGCATCGCGTACACCCTTGAGCAACTCCCCCGGGAGCCGTATCTCGGCATGCTGCTGGCACCAGGTCGCATCAGTATCTTCAGCCGCGGGCTCACGTCAGAGACGTCACTGGCACTTGGTCGTGCAATGATCGAACGCTTTCCGGTGGCGTGGTCGGCTCATGGCTTCAGCGACCAGGACCTCGACGAGCTGGTTGAGTGCATGTTGAGGATGGTCGGGTCATTCCTCGAACATCCGGGCACGCCCCCTCGCACAGGTGACCAACTACGGCAGTACCTCGCGCGCTGGCTCGCTCCAGCGATCATGACGCACCCCACCACGGCTGGTGACGGCCGGTCCGATGAACTGCGGGCACCGGACCCCGCTCCTGGCGGGACGTCGGAATAGTCGCCGGAGCGTACGGATGGTCTCTATCTTCTCCGTCGCCGCTGCCTTTACCAGCGCGTGGCTGGGATTCTGCAGCGGATGGGGGTTGAGTCGGCGCCGGCCGAGAAGGCGATGCGACTCGCCCTCTTGACCCATGCCATCCGGCGCGGGGTGTGGTTTCCACTTGGGCAAATGACAGCGGGTCTCGCGCTCGGCGACCCGGCTCAGGCTGGCATGACCGTCTCCCACTCGAGGTCCTCTGAATCCAGGACGGCAGGGAGGATGCCTGACGCTCCCTCCGGCGACAGCCAAACCGTTGCCTGGAGGAGCTGCGCAGTACCTACGGCTTCAAGGTTGACCAGGTTCAGCTTCGGATGGCGGCCCGCGACGCTCACCATGAGCGGAACGACGGATCGGGCCGGGGAGAGGCCGATCTCGTCGGGAAGCTGGAGCATCGAGGCCACTGCTCGTTGTTGCTCGTCGACCAACAAGTCTCGAAACGGTCCTATCAGATGCCCCCCGGCGCCAGCCACCGCAGCGCGGCATGCTCGGTAGTACCAATATGCCGTCGTGTGCAGCCGTGCTCCGCGCCGATCAATTCCGACCAACAGTTCCTCGATCAGGAGTCGATCATCGAGGACGACCTCCACTACTGATCGGCGAGGTCGGGATCATCGATGAGCGCCAAGCCAGTGTTGTACCGCTCGGAAAGGACGCGCTTCAGCTCGCTTCTGGCTTGATCGGTCCCGCCGGGCAGTACCAATGCCGCGTCGCCGAGGTCGATGAAGGCCACCTCACCGCCGGTCTCGATGCCCCACCGGTGACGCAGCTCGGCGGGCAGGCTGGTCTGGCCTCGGTTCGAGACTTTCGCTGACATCACTGGAGCGCTCATGAGTGCATTGTAACACAAGCCAAGTTACAAGGCGCCAGCAAGGGCTGTCGCCGTCAGCGTCTGTAGCTCGATCAATCGGTTCGGACCAGTTCGAATACCACTACCTACGGCCCACGAGCGAGGACGTGGAGCCATCCTGAAGTGGGTCAGATCCGTAACGGTTGATCCGTGAGCCGGGCTAGGCGCGAGTCGATCGCCGTTCGCGTCGACTTCGCCAATTCGAACGCAGCGCAGAGAGACAAAGAGAGCCCTCCAAAAAAGGCTGCGGTAAAAAGGTCCAACGCCCAGGGATTTGGAACGTCCACCAAGGGCTGGACCCTGGACGTCCTCTCAGGGTCGTACCTGACCAGGATCTCGGAGCCCGTCGGGTGTCGTGCCGGATCGTCGGTGGGTATCCATACGGCGCAGCGACATGGCGGAATCCATACCGATAGGTCATTCGGGCCGGTTCGCTTCTTGTGATTTGGAAGGTCCGGCCGTATCGATGACCTCGGTCGCCCACTGCGCCACGGCAACTACTTGCTCTGAGTCGAGCTCGCAGATCTCGAAGGACGATGAACGCTTCTCCTCCCATCGTCAGGCAAAGTGCCGCTTCGAGTCGCCGGTAGTCCTCATCGGAGATGCCGTCGCACAGTTCTTGGCCGCTCCAACCTCCCCAAGACCGACGCCACTCAGAGCAACTAACGCCGCCAGAAATATGCGTGGGCATTCCAACGACGACCCCTCCTGAGCAGTCGCTGCCAGTCTCATGCTCCGCGTTGCGCGTCCCGTCGTCTGCCAAGCTCTAAACGGATGCCGACCGCCGAGCGGGTGACCGACGAAGACAACATGCCGGGAATCGATCGGCTCCTTGCGCTGACCGACGGCGTCGTCGCGATTGCGCTCACGCTGCTCATCCTGCAACTGCAGATCCCGGTCAACAGCCTGCTCAAGCAGGACGTGAATTCGGCGTCGGCGCTCTGGCGCGCGCTGAGCGTGGATGGCGACGGCTCGGAGCTGACGAGCTATCTCGTGTCGTTCGTCGTCATCGCCCAGTTCTGGCTGGTCCACCACCGGATCCTGCGGACGATGCGGGGCCACAGCGAGGGACTGGCCTGGCGTAACTTCGCCTTCCTCCTCGCGCTGACCCTGATGCCCTTCACCTCCGACCTGATGGGCCGCTTCAGCGACAATCCCCTCGCCGTCACCTTCTTCGGCGTCAATCTGATGGCGCTGAGCCTCTCGACCCAGTGGATTCGCATCTACGCCGCCCACCACAGGCTCATCGCGGGCGAGCGGTACTCCCGTTACGAAGAACGGGTGGGACGGGTCCGGGCGCTGCTGACCGTCGCCGTGGTGTCGCTGTCGCTCGTCATGGCCTGGACCGACACCAGCTTGGCCCGGTACGTCTGGCTCCTCTTCCTCGTGGTCCCCGTCATCGGCACACGCATCGCCGGGCGGATGGAGCCCGCAGAGGTGCCCAATGCTCCAGCTGGCACCTGACGGACGCGCACCGACGGCGCCACCGCCGTCGCCCGAGGGATGGGGAGCGGCCCATCCCTCTTGATCTGACCCGGATCGGTTGTCGCCGAGCCGACGAGCGTGTCCGTCGCCGACTACGGAGTGCGTCCCGGGTCGGCCGGCCCGTTGAGGACGTCCATCCGGCCGCGATGCGACAGCACCGACCAGCGCGAGCGCGAGGAAAGAAGGCTCAAGACGGATCCGGAAGATCCGATCGAGAAGGCGGAAAGAAAGGAACCGACGGATCCCACCGACAGCGCCGATCCCACGGACCCGATCGAGAGGATCGACCCCTTTGAGGCAATCGAGAGGATGGAACTCTCGGAGGCCAACGACCACCTGGAGGAAGACGGCTTCATGGGGCGATCCTAGGTACCCGCGTGAACGGCTCGCTCACGTACGGCGTAGCGGAGGTGCGCCACGCCGCCACCGAAATGATGCTCGTCGAGCAGGTCGAGATCGAGGCGCACGTCGTCGGGCAGGGCGCGTTTTCCCCCGCCGACGAGCACGGGGCTGACGAACAAGTGGACCTCGTCGACCAGACCCGCCGCCATCGCCACCGCGGCGAGCTCAGCGCCTCCGACGCTGAGGTCGAGCGCCGACGATTGCTTGAGCTGCCGGACGGCAGCCGGGTCGAAATCGTGTTCGATCCGCGTCCGTGCACCCCGCGCTGACGTGAGCGTCCGCGAGTACACGATCTTCTCGGCCGCACGCCAGAGCAGGGCCCAGTCGGCGGAGACCGAAGGGTCGTCGGGACCAGTACCGCGGGTTTCCCAGTACACCATCGTGTCGTACATCCGCCGTCCATAGAGGTAGGTGCCGATCGGCCGCTCGAGATCGTTGATGAAGGCGTGGACCTCCTCGTCGGGGGCGCACCAGTCGAAGTTGCCGGCCTTGTCCTCGATGCATCCGTCGAGGGATGTGATCGCTGTGTAGATCAGTTTGGCCACTTCAGAACCCCTTGGTCATGGGCGGTGCAGGGCTGGAATCCGCAAAGATAAGAGCGAGGATACGGCAGGCAACGAAGACGGGCCGATGATCCCTCCGCCCGGCGCTCGACGCCCGAAAGGACACCCCATGTTCATGATGCGATTCGATATGCGAGCACCCGCTTGGGGCGGCTCGGCGCCGGATCTGTACGCCGCCGCCATCGAAATGGCCGCCTGGGGCGAGAGCCGAGGGGCCTTGGCGTCCGTGGTCTGCGAGCACCATGCGATGAGCGACGGCTACCTTCCCTCCCCGCTGATTTTGGCCACGGCCCTTGCCGCACGCACGACCACGTTGCCCATCACCGTGGCGGTGGTCGTCCTGCCGCTCTACCAGCCGATTCGGCTCGCCGAGGACATGGCCGTCCTGGACATCATCAGCCGCGGCCGGGTCAGCTACGTCGCCGCCATCGGCTACGTCCCTCACGAATACGAGCAACACGGAGTCGACTTCCACCGACGCGGACGGATTGCGGACGAAGCCCTCGCCCTGCTGCTCAAGGCGAAGAGTGGAGAGCCATTCGAGCACGAGGGCCGGACGATCCATGTGACGCCGTCGCCGCTGACTCCCGGCGGCCCGCAGGTCGCGTGGGGTGGCGGCAGCGTTGCCGCAGCGACCCGTGCGGGCCGGAATGGACTGAGCTTCATTGCTCAGGGTGGTGACCCGTCTCTCGCCCAGGTGTACGAAGAGGCGTCACGCGCCAGTGGACATGAACCCGGTTTCTGCATGATCCCTCCAATCGACACGGCGACGACGGTCTTCGTCGCTGACGACCTTGATCGCGCCTGGGACGAGCTCGGTCGTTACTTGCTCCATGACGTGACCAGTTACGCCAGTATCAACGTTGGCAACACCCATACTGCAAGCATTTCCACCGCACGAACGGTCGAGGAGCTCCGGCAGGAAGACCGCACGCACCGCATCGTGACGATGGAGGAAGCGGTGGCGATGGTCCGATCGGGCGCGCCTTTGTCGCTCCAGCCACTCGTTGGCGGCGTCCCTCCCGAGATCGCGTGGCCTTACTTCAGAACCGTCACCGATGACGTCATGCCCGCAGCAACGGGTGCTCGGTAAAGGCGCAGCCCGCGGTCCGCAGACTTCGTGCGATGAGAATCTCTACCCGGCCATGGCGTGATACTGGTCCGTGACCAGCAGACCCATCACGTCGTAGCCGGCGGTTGTTCCGTGGGGGTTCCCGTTCCTGCACGTCCACGTCATCCAGCACACGATGGCCACGGAGGTGGGGACCGACCCGTAGGCCGCGGTCTGCGCCGTCTGGCTCAGCGACGTGTAGCCCCCGGTCCAGGCCGTGATGTCTAAGAACTTGATGTTCTCGCCGGCATACGCCTGCTTCAGCGTCGGATTGAGCAGCGACTTGAAAACGGTGACGGACTGCTCGGCCCGCTGCAATGAGGCGGCCGACGGCTGCGTGCTCGGGTACGCGTACGACCCCAGATAGGCGTCGGGGTAGCTGAGCCCGATGATCGGGACGCTTGGACCAGCGGCCGTGCGCAGGTCGCTCGCCAACGTTGCCACGTTGGTGGACAAGGTGGGCATGGCCGCACTGGCACACGGGACGAAGTCGCTCTGGAGAGAGCAGGGCACGACGTCATTGCCGCCGATGAGAATGGTGACGAGGCCGATGTGACCCTGGTGCGCCGAGATGAACGCGTCGGCCGCGGCAATCTGCGTCGTCAACGGATAGGCCACCGCATTGGGCTCGTTGGGCATGGGAATCGGACACCCCACCGTATCGAGGATCGACGTCGTCGTGGCACCCGAGCAGGCGAAATTGACGAGCGTCATGTGCGTCTGGTCGGCCACGTAACCGGTGAAGCCGGGCGTCGCGTTCAGGTTCGGCTGGTAACCGACGGCGTAGGAGTCGCCGAGCGACACGTAGTACGTCGGCGATGACGCGGTCGTCGCGTCTGCGGCCGGTCCGATCATCAGTGTGCAGGCGGACAGTACGAGCGCGGCAAGGATCGCCGCGCGCGTGGACGCAAGTCGTTGCAATGGTTCTTCCCCCTCCAAGGCGCCACCGTGAGATACCGACGGGGCGAGTTGTTCATCTCAAGTTAAAGAGACTGAGACGCGCATCGCATGAGCAATTGGACCTACATCGGCTCGAAAACGGCGTCAATGCATGCGGAAAACGGTTTCAAACCGGTTGTCGCTCGCCGAACGGCACGGCGAGCACGGACCACTCGAGGGTTTCAATGTTTCGTGAACGACCGGCGGTCCAAGGTGGTGTGAGTGCCGAACGGATCGCCCTTCTGCGGTCTGCCTTGGATCGCGTCTTTGACGACTTGGATCCACGAGCGCGAGGGCATTCCGACCCTCGGCAGCTGCCTCTCCTCAAGCGGGAGGCGGCAGGCTCTCCGTGTGATGTCGCGTGCCGGCGTGAGGATCGCCACTCGTGCCCTCGGGATCCACGTGGATGATGGCGTCCGACAGATTCGTGATCTCGTGGAGGAGGCGATGGTGCGTCTCTTCCGCGATGCCGTGGGCAGCCGTCACGCTGAGAGCTCCTACGACGCCAAGGCGAACCTGCGCAAGGAGACGATGACCCATCCAGCGAGCCCGCACCTCGCTCACGCTGAGAACACCGGGCGTCGCTGCGGCCACGCGACCGATCTCTTCGATGACCGAAGGGTCGACCGCGTCCAAGAGCCGCCCGCCGATGCTGCGCACCGCTTGCCAGCCGACCCCGGCGATCGCGGCCGCGATGACCAGGCCGATGAGCGGGTCAGCCCAGGGAAGGCCCAGGGCAACCCCGACGGCACCCACCAGGACCAGCAGAGAGGTCACACCGTCCGTGCGGGCATGGAGCCCGTCCGCCTCGAGCGCGGCCGAGCCAATACGGCGACCGGTCCGGATGCGGTATTGCGCCACGACCTCGTTGCCGACGGCGCCGATCACGGCGGCCGCCATGACAAAGCCAAGGTGGGTCACGGACTGCGGATGGACGAGTCGCTCGGCCGCCTCGTAGGCGGCGAGAACGGCCGAGGCGGCGATCAGCGCAATGACCAACACCCCGGCCAGATCTTCGGCCTTGCCGAACCCATAGGTGAACCGCCGGGTGGGCGGACGCCGGGTCACGCGGAAGGCGAGGAAGAGGGGCACCGCGCTGAGCGCGTCCGCGCCGTTGTGGAGCGTGTCCCCCAAGAGAGCGACGGACCCGCTGGCGGCGACCACGAGGGCCTGGACGCCCGCGGTGACCAGCAGGATCACCAACGACGCGGTCACGGTGCGGATCCCGGCCGTGCTGCCTTCGAGCGCTTGGTCGAGTGAGTCCTTGGCGTCGTGTGAGTGGCGACCTGCGAGGTTCTTGATGAACCCAGACCACCCATGCGAATGCTCATGAGCCGGCGGGTGGGTGTGCGTGGGGATGCGCCATCCCGCCAGCCTCGCACCGCGGGTTGTCGCGAGCACCTTGCGACCGACTCGCAACTGCGACTCGGTCGCGTTCAGATCAGTCGCGTCGCCCGGTCAGCGGCAGGCCCACCAATGCCTCGAGCTCGGCCAGCGCCACGTCGGGATCAATCACCTTGATGGTCTGCATCCCGAGCGCCCTGGCTGGCTTCAGGTTCACCCCCAGGTCGTCGAGGAACACGCACTCGTCGGGACGCACGCCGAGCGTCTCGCAGGCGAGCTCGTAAAAGCGGGGGTCGGGCTTTCGCACCCCGAGCACGCGTGATTCGAGGACGGCATCGAACATCGCGTAGATCGAGGCCACCTCGTCCGACAGGATGGCTTCCGCCCGGGTGAAATTGTTGGTCAGGCAAGCCGTCTTCAATTTCGTCCCGCAGACGCGGATCGCTTCCACCATCTGCGGCCGGATCTCTCCCGCCAGCCGCTCGAGCACCAAGCGCCCATCCAGCTCGTGACCCAGCGCGCCGGCCTCCTCGGACCACTCTGAGCCAAAGGTCTCCAGGTCCACCTCGCCGCGCTCGAGCCGGGCCCACGCGTTGGTGTCGGGGTTGGTGGCGTTCACCGTCCGGATGAAGTCAGGCGGGAGCCCGCGCTCCTCCTCCAGGTGGGCGAACGCCTCGAAGGGGCTCGATGAGATCACGCCCCCGAAGTCGAACATGACGGCTCGAATCACAGATGCTCCTTCCGGGATCGGCCGTCATTCTCGCGTCCCGCACCCGCGGGGCTCTATCTCCCGGCCCGATCGGCCCGCGAGGCGGGGGAGTGACCTGGTCACGGGGGGGGATGGTTCAGACGAAATCGGAGCCGCCGTCCGCGTTCACGCAGGCGCCGGTGACGTAGCCGTTGCGACGGGACGCGAGATAGGCCACCAGCGAGGCGACCTCGTCGGGCAGGCCGGCCCGGCCCAGGTCGGCCGGCTGGTGGAACGTCCGCTCGATCCAGGTCATGACGTCGTGCGGGTCGGCCGGGTCGAGGCCCTCCGCCGCGAAGATCTCGCGCAGGTTCTCGGTGAAGCTCGCCGTCACGATCGAACCGGGGCAGACCGCGTTGACCAGGATGCCGTCGGGTGCCAGCGACTTGGCCAGGTTCTTGGCGATGCTCGTGACGGCGGCCTTTGACGCGGTGTAGGCCACGAGGATCGGGCTCTGGCGCTGGATCGAATGGGCCGAGAACATGACCACGCGACCCCACTCAGCCGCCCGTAGCGACGGCAACGCGGCGCGCACGCTCCGCACCGCCGACATGGTGCCGAGGGAGAACGCAGCGTCCCAACCGCCGTCGTCGAGGTCCTCGAAGCGGCCGGCACCGGGCCCGATGGTGTGCACGAGGATGTTCAGCGGGCCCCAGCGCTCCTGGACCTGGCGGAACCCGCTGTCGATCGACGCCGGGTCGGTCATGTCGACGCTGATGCCGACGGCGTCCGGGCTGCCCAACGCGGTGAGCGCCGTCACCGTCTCGTCGAGCGCGTCGCGGCCGCGCGCCATGACCGCGACCCGGGCGCCGTCGGCGGCCAGGATCTCCGCGACGGCGCGCCCCATACCCTTGCTGCCGCCGCTGACGACCGCCGTCGCGTCTGCGATCCCGAGATCCACTCCGTCAACCTCCCTCGGCGGGACGCGCCCGGCGGCTACGCCGCGGCATCGTACGAACCCATGTAGCGGGCGAAGCTCTGGTGCACCTGGTCGACCTCGAGCCCGAACTGCGCCAGGTCGTAGGAGTGCCGCCCGCGCGACCCCGGCTGGTGGCTGCCGGCCCAGCGGGTCACCGCCTCCCGGGACCGCTCGGGGAACTCGAGGCCGATCTGTTCGTAGGCCGCCGCGAGCGCACCGACGGGGTCCATTTGGAGGTCGGCCCACGCCAGGTCCGCGAAGCGGTCGTCACCGACCCGGCGCCGGAAGTCCATCGCCCGCGTGATGGCCTCGGACCAACGGCGCAGCTGTTCCGCGCCGAGCTCCAGGGAGTCGTCGCGGTCGCTGGCCCAGCTGCGCGTGTAGTGGATCAGGTTGCACACCGACCCCAGGACCTTGGCCGGGTCGCGGTGGCTCCAGAGGAACTTGGCGTCCGGGTAGGCGGCGAGGAGGGAGTCCAACGCGAACATGTGCACCGGTGTCTTGAGGTGCCACAGCCGCGGCGGGCAGTGCCACTGCAGCAGCCGCAGCACCCGACGGTGGTAGCGGTAGGTGGCGTCCATGTCGCATTCGGTCACCCACGCGAGGTAGGAGGGTACCCGCGCGAACCCGTCGAAGTGGACGGTGCGAAAGCTCATGCCGAGCAGGTCCTGGCACTCGGTCGGTCCGGTCGCCTCCTCGTGGTGCATCGACGCCATCAGGGGGAACATCTCGTTCATCATCTGCAGTCCGGCCTCGGTCTGGGCGATGCGCGTGTCGGTATATTCGGTCGCCGACTCGGGCGGCGGGCAGGGGTCCGACGACTCCCACAGCCGCAGCGAGCGGAACTGCGGGTCGGCGGCCACGAGCTGGCTGAGCGCCGTGGTGCCGGTGCGCGGCAGGCCGATCACGAACACGGGTCCCTCAATCCGCTCGTCGTCGATCTCGGGATGAGCCCGGTAGGTGTCCTCGACCCGCAGCCGGGAGGCCAGTGCGCCGGCGAGACGCATCCGCAGCATGACCTCGCCCTCCTCCGTGAGGTCGGCCTCGGTGTTCATGGATTCCGTCAGGCGCTCGAGCCCTTCCCGGTGCGTCCCGTCGCCGAAATCCGAGAGGCCGGCCGACGCACGCGCGTCCGCTTCGAGTTCGTCGGCGTCGAGGGTCATCGCGCGAAGCGCTTGCTGACGGCGAGCCGCCGCGCCGCGACCGTCCGCCGCCGGTCCTCGGGACCGACCCGGCGCGTGTCTGGCGGCAACGTCGAAGGCAAATCGGAGAACGGGACGACGCGCGTGGTCGGGACCGGCGCCGACTCGGTGCGCACGCAGCGCAAGATCACGGGCCCGGCGCTGTGACCGGCCGTGTCGAGCCAGTTGGCGAAGCCGGGGTCCTGGTGCGCGATGACGACGCGCAACGTCCCGTCCTCGTCGACGACCGCCTGGTGCCCGTTCAGGCTGCTCTGGTGCCGGGCGTAGTCGATTGTCTCCCACCATGGGTTCCCGAGCGAGTAGCTCCAGTACAGGCCCGTCGGCGGCGTGACCTCGACCAGAAGAGCCTCATCCGCGTCGAGTTGGAAGGACCCGATGACCGGGCGGTTCTCGGCGGCCGCCCCCATGGCCGTGCCGTCGAGCGGGGGCAGGAAGGTGTTGGGGGTCTCGGGCCGGGAGAACTGGAGGAAGAACTCGAGATTGCCGATCACGAAGTCGCCCAGTGCGATCAATTGGCGCGCCGCGACGGCCCTCGGGTCGGCGGCCGGCCGCCCCGCCCCCGACGAGCTGCGACCGGCCCCGTCTCCCACCCGCTCGATCGACAGCGACGACGCCACCTCGGTGTCCCAGTCGTAGAAGAAGTGGCGCACCACCAGGATGGTCGCGTCCGGCGCGATGGGCAGCCAGTTGCCGTCGTGGCGCTCGGCCGAGAGGGTGAGGTCCACCTCGCCCCCGGGACCGAGGTCGATCTCGTCGAGCAGGACGTTGGCCGACGACGCCATGCCGGCCATCGACTGGAGGCCGACGTAGCGGGCGGTGCCGCGGTTACCCCGGATCTTGTAGGTCTCGCCCCCTCGCAGCGGCGCCCCCATGTAGATGCAGTCCGGGCAGTCCATGCCCCACTTGTAGACGTTGTCGACGCCCGACGCGTTGACGGCGAGGACCGGGTCGGGTTCGGCGCGCAGGGCCTGGTCGGCTCCCAACGCCAACAGGACGAGCAGGTGCCGAAAGCCGGCGGCGAGGTCCTCCGCGTTGTGCGCCGAAGAGTTGGTGCTGACGATCTCGGCGGCCTTGCCGAGGGCGTCGAGCAGATGCGACCACGCGCGCCCGGACGCCAGATCGTCGGCCGTGGCGTCGCCGGCCTTGGCCGCCTCGCTGACCGAGTGCGGCATCCACGAGGGATTGACGAACGAGTCGGTCATCGGATGTTCCGCCTGTGCGTCGCCCACAGCACCACCAAGGCCGGACCCCCATCTCGAAGAGGGCGCCATGCTTTCGCAGCGCCCCGCGGACGTCAACCGCGAAACGGAGCGCGACGATCACGGCAAAACGGCAGCCCGCCGCCACCATCGGCTTCGAACAGGCCGACGCCGTGCTCGATGGCATCGACGCCCACGGCCTCGTCAAGCTGGCGGCGGCGCACGGGTGCGTGCTGCGGTTGACCGTTCCCGTCGGGACCTACCTCCCGCGGGGCCTCGAGCTGATGGAGGTCCTGGGCGGGACGCCGCCCGACGGGCGCAGCGTCGGCCGGATGCTGCACAGCTCGGCCGCCCGCACCATCTACCAGGACCCCAGCTACGGCGTGCGCCAGCTGGTCGACATCGCCATCCGCGCCCTTCCCCCCGCGGTCAACGACCCCACGACCGCCGTCGAGGCGCTCGACCGCCTCCACGGCGTCCTGCGCGCGGTCGCGAAGCGCCCCGACCCCTCGGGCTTCTACGTCGACGCGCACGGAACGGTCCGGCTGATCGTGCCGGTGCCGGGGTGGGACCGCCTCGTCGAGCTGGCGCTCACCGAGGTCGCGTTCTACGGGTCGGGCTCGCCGCAGGTGACGCGCAAGCTCATGGCGATCTTCGACGACCTGGCGTCATGGGCGCCGCCGGAACGCCTCGGTCCGGTCGAGGCCCAGCGGGCCTGGCTCCAGTCGGAGGTGGCCCGCGGGGCCGTCATGCCGGCCGACCTCCTGCTTCGCCCCGACCCTTTAGGTTTGGGGTAGGCGACACCCGCGGCCGGGGCCGAACACGGCGGCGGCGACACAAGGAGGCATGCCGTGCTGCTGAACGGAGTGAACCACGTGGCGATCTTGACCAAGAACACCGAGCGTTTCGTCGATTTCTACCGCGACATGTTCGAGGCCGAAGTGCTCGGCGAGCAGCGCATGGGCGGCGAAGGGGTGCTGACCCTCGTGCGCATCGGCGAGCTCTCCGAGATCAACCTATTCGAGGTCAACGGGAACACGGAGGCCGACCGCCAGACGCCCATGTTCGGCCGGGGTCGCATCGACCACATGGGGCTGCAGGCAGACTCGCTCGAGGCCTTCGAGGAGATCCGCCGGCGCCTCATCGTGGCGGGGGCGGCGGACGAGTTCGTCACCGACTTCGGGCCCGTCCTCTCCATGTTCTTCACCGACCCCGACGGGCTCGAGGGCGAGGTCGTGGTCGCCAACCCGGACGCTCGGCCCGGCGTCTTCAACCCGCCCGGCACGCCGGCGGCGCGCTACTAGTAGCGCAGCGCCCGCCGGGACCGTGCCCCGGCGGCCCTCCTCAGGTCCAAAAGGCCACCAGCTCACGGGCAATTGTTCGGCAAGTGCCGTTGCCACCACCGGCGCGTGCGCCTACCATTGCAACGGTCGCCCGGCCGCGAGGCCCGGGCGAGGTCAAGGGGGAACAACATGGGGAAATCCCGTCGTGGGCTCGGCGCGCTGTCGGCCGCCGGCCTGTTCGGCACGATGCTCGTCTTCGCCGCCGGCACCAGCACGGGCGCCGCCGTCACCGCCGCGCCCACCATCTCGCACCCGCCGCGCATTCCCGTCCCCCCACCCGGCCCGGGCGGTCCGGGCGCCCCCGGCGCCCCGGGCGTGGTCAACACCTGGGCGGCTTCGAACTGGTCGGGCTACGCGGAGACCGGGACGTTCACCGGGGTCACGGGGACGTGGACCGTCCCCGCCGTCGCCGCGTCGTCGTCGCCGACCTACTCGTCGGCCTGGGTCGGGGTCGACGGGTTCAACAACAGCAACCTCATCCAGACCGGGACCGAGGAGGACTACTACAACGGCGCCGCGCACTACAACGCGTGGTGGGAGATCCTCCCGGCGTCCGAGACGGCCCTGCCGGGCTCGTTCGCCGTCGCACCGGGGGACCGCATGAAGGCCTCCATCTACGAGACGTCGACCGTGTCGGGCGGCGGGGGACCGGGTGGCCCCGGCGGTCCGGGGCACAAGGCCGGCGTCGGCGGTACCGCGCAGCACGTCTGGGTGATCACGATCGGTGACGCCACGCGGGGCTGGTCGTTCTCGACGAACCAGGCGTACAACGGCGCGGGCTCGTCGGCCGAATGGGTGATGGAGGCCCCGGAGGTCGGCGGCCGGATCGCCACCCTGGCCCACTACACCGTCAACCCGCCGTCGGGGACGGGTGACTTCGACAACACCGGCGTGCTCACGAGCATCGCCAGCACCGGTTCACCCGTCTACACGGGTGCGGGGCTCAACTACCAGAAGGACGCCGGCGTCATGATCCAGAACAACGCGCAAGTGTCGACGCCGGGCAACCCGGACACGGCCCTCACTGCGTTCAACGCCGCGTACGGCTCCGCCCTGCCGCCGACGCCGAGCGGCTGAGCGGCCGAGCGGCTGAACGGCCGAACGGCCGAACGGCTGCACGGGCTGAACCGGCCGAACGGCCGACCCCGACGGCCTACGTCGCGGGCGCGCCCGTAAAGAGACTCGGGTGCGGCCGCGCCGGTGGTGTCCGGAAGAACGGCCGCACGTGCGTCTCCATGATCGATTCGACGACCGCGGCGGCCTGCGGGTCGCGCAGCAGGTCGTGGTCCTCGGCCGGGTCCTCGGCTAGATCGAAGAGCTGGCACGGCGTGCCCTCGTCCTCGTTGACGACCAGTTTGTGCCGCTCCGTCTCGAAGGCGGCGAAGCCCCAGTTCTCGCTCACGGTCACGTCCCGCACCGGCGGCGCACCGCCGCCGACCGCGCCGAGCAGCGACTGACCTTCGCTCCCGGCTACCTCTGGCGCGCCGGCGATCTGGCGCACCGTCGCCGGCACGTCCAGCTGCTCAATCAGGGAGTCGACGACCCGCGCCGCGCAGCCGCCCGGCGGCCGCACGATCAGCGGCACGCGCACGGCCGGCTCGTACAGCACGCACTTCGACATGAGGCCGTGGCTCCCGGCCATCTCGCCGTGGTCGCTCGTGTACACGATCCACGTCGAGTCCAGCAGGGCGCGCCGCGCCAGCGCGTCGACAATCCGCCCGACCGCATGATCGATCACCGAGATGTCGGCGGCGTACGACCGTCGCATGCCACGGATGGCGTCGTCGGTCATGGTCTCGGAGTCCGAGACCCACATGAAACCTTGCAGCAGCGCGCCGTAGCGGCCCGTCCCCTCGACGACCGGACGCGTCGTCGAGGCGGGCATGGAGATGTCCACCCCGTCGTACTGGGCCACGGCCTCCGCCGGGGCGTCCCAGGGGTCATGCGGCCCGGGGAACCCGACGAAAAGGAAGAAGGGCGCTTCGCGTTCGTAGTCCTCGATCCAGCGGACCGCCTGCGCGCCGTGCCAGGTGTCGACATAGGCCTCGAGCGGCAACGGCATCGGCGTCGAATCCCACATGGGCACGCACTTGGTCGCGTTCTGGCCATCCTCGTTCTCGCCCTGATAGCTGCGGTCGGCGATGTGCTTCTTGTAGGCGTCGAGCAGTCCCTCGCCCGCCAGATAATCGCTGTAACGCGTCGGGATCTTGGGCATGAACTTGTCGCCGGTCTCGAAGACCTCGGCGAACCCGAGCGCCTCGAGTCGGCCCGCCATCTCGTTCATGTGCCGCACGGGAAGGTTCTCGTCGAGGTAGAGGTGGGCCTTGCCCAAGAGCGCCGTGTGGTAGCCGGCCTCACGCAGCGCCCGGACGTAGGTGGGGCTGTCGGGCGGGATCTCCTCCCAATTGGTGAAGACACCGTGGTCACGGACGTAGCGCTCGGTCATGAACGACGCCCGCGACGGCATGCACAGGGGGCCCTGGCACGAGACCCTGGAGAAGCGGACTCCCGTCGCCGCGAGACCGTCGAGGGAGGGCGTCTGCATGCTCGGGTCGCCCGCGCAGCCCATCATGTCCGCCCGATGCTGGTCGGACATGACCAGCACGATGTTCGGGCTGGTCCCCTTCACGTGCCGCTCCCTCCCTTTGTGGCCACCGGTGCCGCACCGGCGGCCGCGCCGGCGCCGATCTTGGCATGAAACCGAAGTCGGGCGGTCGCTCGGTCGGGACCAGGGTGCCGGCCGAGCACGCGAATCGAGGGATCGCGTCGCAGCGCGTCAGGGCCGGGTGCGGCTACCGATAACCTCGACCCACCCGACCCCGAACGATCGTGAGCACGCTGCATGCCCTTTGAACTAAAGAAGGTGTTGGACGAGCGCAAGGGCGAGAATTTCAGCCTCTATTCGAAGTACGTGAACCCGCAGCTGCCTCGGGTCCTCGGCACCATCGAGTTCGACCGCTTCTTTGAGAAGGGCGAGGGCTGCTACCTCATCGACGACAAGGGGGACCGGTACCTCGACTTCCTCTCCGGCTTCGGGGTGTTCGCGCTGGGCCGCGGCCACCCGGCCATCGTCCAGGCGCTGCACGATGCGCTCGACGCCGACCTGCCCAACCTCGTGCAGATGGACTGCGCGCTCTTGCCGGGCGTGCTGGCCGAAGAGCTCGTGAAGCGCGCGCATTCCGGCATCGAACGGGTCGTCTTCACGAACTCGGGCGCCGAAGCGATCGAGAGCGCGATCAAGTTCGTCCGCGCCGCGACCAAGCGGACGCGCATCCTCTACTGCGACCACGCGTTTCATGGTCTGACGACCGGTGCGCTGGCACTCAACGGCGGCCGCGAGTTCCGTAGCGGCTTCGGGCCGCTGCTCCCCGGGACCGACATGATCCCGTTCGGCGACATCAGCGCGCTGGCGCGGGAGCTGCGCCGCGGTGACGTGGCCGGCTTCGTGATCGAGCCCATTCAGGGCAAGGGCGTCAACCTCGCACCCGACGAGTTCTGGCTCGAAGCGCAGGCACTCTGCCGCAAGCACAAGGCCCTCATGGTCCTCGACGAGGTCCAGGCCGGGATGGGCCGAAGCGGGACCTTCTTCTGCCACGAGCAGTTCGGCATCACGCCGGACATCATCACGGTGTCCAAGGCCCTCTCGGGGGGCTACGTCCCGGTGGGGGCGATGCTCTGTTCGGCCGAGGTGTCCGACGCCGTCTTCAGCACCATGGACCGGGCGGTAGTGCACTCGTCGACCTTCAGCCAGAACCAGCTGGCCATGGTCGCCGGGCTGGCGACGTTGGCCGCCTTCGACGACGAGGACATCCTCGACCGCGTCCAGCGCACGGGCAAGGCGTTCACCAAGGCGCTCGGTCCGCTGGTCGACCGCTACGAATTCCTGCACGAGGTGCGCGGCCTGGGCCTCATGATCGGCCTGGTCTTCGGCGAGCCCACGACGCCCAGCCTCCGGCGGCGGTACCGCATGGTCGAGGCCCTCCGGACCGCACTGTTCTCCCAGATGATCGTCGTGCCGCTCTTCCACCGGCACCGGATCCTCACCCAGGTCGCAGCGGACAACGTGAACATCGTGAAGCTCCTGCCGCCGCTCATTGCGGGCGACGACGAGGTCGAGCTCTTCACCGAGGCGCTCGATGACGTCCTGGCCAGTGCCGAGAAGGGATCGAGCCTGATCTTCGAGTTCGGCAAGACCATGGCGAAGGGCACCTTGCATCGGGCTCGCTGGTGAGGCTCGAGTCGGGCGATCGCGTCCTGGTCACGGGCGCGACCGGGTTCATCGGCTCGGCCGTGACCCGCAATCTGGTCAACCGCGGCCAGGAGGTCGTGGCGCTGGTCGAGCCCGGGGCCGACACGGCCAACCTCGAAGGCCTCGAGGTCAAACAGGTGGTCGGCGACCTGCGCCGCGCCGACGACGTGCGCCAGGTCGTCGGCGGGTGCCGTGCCGTCTTTCACGTGGCCGCGCTCTACCGCTTCTGGGCCCGCGACCCCTCGGCCTTCTACGCCATCAACGTCGACGGCACGCGCAACGTGCTGGGCGCCGCCTCCGAGGCGGGCGTCGAGCGGCTCGTCTACACGAGCACGGTCGGCACCCTCGGTCTCGAGCAGGTGACCGACGGGAGCACGGCGGCCGACGAACGGTCCTACCCCGACGTGCGACACCTCTACGGCTCCTACAAGAGGTCGAAGTACGTGGCCGAGCACGAGGTCCTGCGCGCCGCCGCCGAGGGTCTCCCGGTGTCGCTCATCCTGCCGACCTTTCCCCTCGGGCCGGGTGACCGCGCCCCGACGCCGACCGGCCAGCTCGTCCTCGACTACCTGAACGGCCGCGTGCCCGGCTTCGTCAACACGATCCTCAACGTGGCTCACGTCGACGACGTCGCCGAGGGGCAGGTGCTGGCGCTCGAGCGCGGCCGCAACGGCCGCAGCTACATCCTCGGTGGCGAGAACCTGACCCTCGAGCAACTGCTCGGCGAGCTCGCCACCATCACCGGGTTGCCCCGGGCTCGGATCAAGGTGCCGCGTGCCCTCTCGTTGGTCGTGGCGGCCGTGTCCGAGACCATCGAGGGCCGGATCCTCCATCGCCACCCGTCGATCCCGCTGGAGGCGGCCCGCATGTCGACGTCGCAGATGGCCTTCGACGTGAGCCGGGCGAAGGAGGAGCTCGGCTACGCGCCGCGGCCGGCCATCGAGGCGCTCGAAGCCTCGGCCCGCTGGTTCACCGACAGCGGCATGGTGAGCGAGCGCCGGTTGCACCGCATCACCTGGCCCCGCTCCACCGCCTGACCGCGATCCACCGGTCCCGCTCGGGCCGAGTCGCCGCCAACGCGCCGGGGGCCTCTCGCGCCTGTATCGGCGAAAAGGTTGCACCTATGGGAGAAGTTGGAACCTTTGGGTTCCGAGCGTGAACGCTCACGGTGGAGAAACGTCCCTTCCTTCAGCAGCAACGCAAAGGTAGTCGGAACACGAGGCCGGAGGACGCCCACAACGGCCTGACGAAGGCCTGACGAAGGCCTGACGAAGGCCTGACGAAAGGGAGACGAAGGGGCGACGGTAGGGAGGGGAGCGGCGGCTGCCGGGCCCGGCGGTCGGACGCATCTCGGCATCGGGCACACTGGACGCCATGGCCCCCCAGTTCATCTACACCATGCGCGGGCTCAAGCGCTTCTACCCCCCCGACCGCGAGGTCCTGAAGGGGATCAACCTTTCCTTCTATCCCGGCGCCAAGATCGGCGTGATCGGGTCCAACGGCTCGGGCAAGTCGTCGCTGCTCCGGATCATGGCGGGGGAGGATGACGGCTTCACCGGCGAGGCGCGCCTCACGCCCGGGTTCACCGTCGGGTTCCTGCCCCAGGAGCCGCAGCTCGATCCCACCAAGGACGTCGCCGGCAACGTCGCCGAGGGTGTCGGCGAGGCCAAGCAGCTCGTCGACCGCTACAACGAGGTGTGCGCCGCCTTCGGCGATCCCGACGCCGACATCGACGCGCTGCTCAAGGAGCAAGCCGGCCTGCAGACCAAGATCGACGCCGCCGGCGCCTGGGAGCTCGACCGCACGTTCGAGATCGCCATGGACGCGCTGCGCCTCCCGCCGGGCGACGCCGACGTCCAGACGCTCTCGGGCGGCGAACGGCGCCGGGTTGCGCTCTGTCGCCTCCTGCTCTCCAAGCCGGACCTGCTGCTGCTCGACGAGCCCACCAACCATCTCGACGCCGAGTCGGTCGCCTGGCTCGAGCGGACGCTGCAGGACTACCCGGGCACGGTCGTCGCCGTCACCCACGACCGCTACTTCCTCGACAAGGTGGCCGGCTGGATCCTCGAGCTCGACCGGGGTGCGGGCATCCCCTGGGAGGGCAACTACTCGTCGTGGCTGGAGCAGAAGCAGGCGCGCCTCGCCGCCGAGGAGAAGGCGGACCGCTCGCGCCAGGCCTCCCTCGAACGCGAGCTCGACTGGATCCGCATGTCGCCCCGCGCCCGCCAGAGCAAGGGCAAGGCGCGCATCACCGCGTACAACGACCTGGTCGCCGAGGCGGAGGCGGCCGAGCGGCGGGCCGATGCCGTCGAGCTGACCATTCCGCCCGGGCCGCGGCTGGGTGACCAGGTGGTCGACGCCAAGGACGTGGTCAAGGGGTTCGGGGACCGGCTCCTGATCGACGACCTGACCTTCTTCCTCCCGCCCGGCGGCATCGTGGGCGTGATCGGGGCCAACGGGGCGGGCAAGACGACCCTCTTCCGCATGATCGTGGGTGAGGAGAAGCCGGACCAGGGCACCCTGACGGCCGGGGCGACGGTCGAGCTCGCCTACGTCGATCAATCGCGGGAGGCGCTCGAAGGCGACAACACGGTGTTCGAGGAGATCACCGGGGGAGCGGACCGCATGGTCGTCGGCGGCCGCGAGATGCACGGCCGCGCCTACGTCGCCGGCTTCGGCTTCAAGGGGAGCGACCAGCAGAAGAAGGTGGGCCAGCTCTCGGGCGGAGAGCGCAACCGGGTCCTCTTGGCCAAGGTGTTGAGCAGCGGCGGCAACGTGCTGCTGCTCGACGAGCCCACCAACGACCTCGACGTCGACACGCTGCGCGCCCTCGAGGACGCGCTCGTGACGTTCCCTGGCTGCGCGGTCGTCATCAGCCACGATCGCTGGTTCCTCGACCGCATCGCCACCCACGTGCTCGCCTTCGAGGGCGACTCCGCCGTGCGGTGGTGGGAGGGCAACTTCAGCGACTACGAGGCCGACCGGCGCAAGCGCCTGGGCGTCGACGCCGAACAGCCGCACCGCATCCGCTACAAGCCGCTCGTCCGCAACTAGCCACGACCCTCGGCTCCGAGGGCACCCCGGCCCAACCCCTCACAGGGCCCGTGGCCAGACCCTCGACCCCGCCCCCCACAAGGGCGTCGCGTCCTCGTACGGCACCGTGCACGGCGGCCCGTCCGCCACCCAGACCCCGGGGCGCGGCAGCGTGCCGCCGCTCGGCGCAACCCCCACGCGCACGATGCACGAGGACCGGGTCCCGAACCCGTCGAGATGCACGCAGTTCGCCGAGTTCGGGCGCTCGTCTCCCTCGGGGATGCGGTGGTCGGCCAGCACGCGCGCGAACGCCGAGACCACGTCGTCCCCGTCGAGCGGCGGCGCCCCCCCACCCACGCGCCCCAGGCCCGACCGGACCAGGTCCACCTTCGCCGACGGCGCGTCCACGGCGCGGTTCTCCAGCACGTGGATCCCCGGCTCCAGCTCGACGGCCATAACCTCGGATCCGGTGAAGTCCACGAAGTGGAGCGACACCGGGTCGCCGACGAGCATCCAGGCGCCGTTGTAGTCGGCCGGGTCGACCTCGCGCACCAGCGCCGAGACCGCGCCCGCCGCCGTGCGATGCCGGGCCGCCGCGAGCGGCAGCTCGCCCCGCGAACGCTTGGTCGGGTCCTTCAGGTCGCCGAGGGGCTGGTTGGTGAGCCCGGCGCAGACGCCGTCGGCGTTCACGGCCAGCCACGTCCCGCCCGACAGGTCGTCGCGCCCGCCCAGCACCCGGGGCGGGCCGTCGTCCAGCACCGTGATCGACGTGGAGGGCCGGTCGAGCACCTCGTCGCGGTTGGCCCCGACGATCAACGGCTCACCCGGCACTGTCTGCGACGCAACCACCAGGAGGCACATGGCGCGGCCACCCTAATGGCGGGCGAAATCACGAAAAATGAGACCACGGCGACGGGGGTTGCAGACCACCGTTCTCGCATGCGCACCCCGACTTGTCAGCCTCGCAGCGGCCGCGGGCCTCGCCCTGGTCGTGTTGCCGGCCCTGCCGGAACTGCCGGCCCTGCCGGAACTGCCGGCCGTTCCGGCGTCGGCCAAGCGCCTCAGCCAGTCCCAGCTCAAGACGATCGAGAACAACCTCAAGAACGCGAAGAAGGTGACCTACGAGGCCACCTACCAGTCGGTCGACGGGGGCAAGACCTCCACGGTGACCATCGCGCAGTCGTCCGGCAAGTCGCTCTTCACCACCTCGGACGGCGGGAGCGTGATCGGCACCGGGAAGACGACGTACTACTGCCAGCCGAGCTCCAGCTCCAGCTCCAGCTCCAGCTCCAACAGCGGCAGCACGGGCAGCAGCGGCTCGGGCTCGAAGGCGGTCGTGCAGTGCCTCACCGAGAGTGGGACGAGCCCGCTCCTCGGCCTCGAGAGCGCGTTCGGCCCGACGGCGCTGTTGGGGGTGCTCAACGAGGACAAGTCCGCCGCCATCGCCCGGGTGCTCGGCGTCAAGGTGTCGACCTCGTCGCAGACCATCGCCGGGCAGCCCAAGACCTGCATCTCGGCCACGGTCCACGGCCAGTCGGATAAGTACTGCGTCACTAAGCAGGACCTCTTGGCCTACGTCGGCTCGTCCAGCGGGACCGTCTTCAAGATGACCAAGTACTCGTCCAACCCGTCGGCGAGCCTGTTCGTCCTGCCCGCGGGCGCCACCACTGTGACCGTCCCGTCCATCCCCGACGTCTCCATCCCCGATGTCTCGGTCCCGTAGCCCCCGTAGCCCCCGTAGCCCGGTAGCCGCGTAGCCCGCTCGCCCCGTGACCCGCTTCCCGGTACCGTGCACGCGGTGCCCGACCGCTGGCAACGCAGCGACGTCCCGCGGGGCGCCGACTACGACCGTCGCTTCGACGACCTCGCCGCCACCGGCATGGACGTCCACGGCGAAGCCGCGCTCGTGGCGTCGTACCGCCCCGCCACCGTGCTCGATGCGGGCTGTGGCACCGGCCGCGTCGCCATCGAGCTTCACCGGCTCGGCCATGACGTCGTCGTCGGCGTCGACGTCGACGCGGCCATGCTCGAGGTGGCGCGCGCCAAGGCGCCGCACCTCACCTGGATCGAGGGCGACCTCACCGACCCCGCGCTCGACCTCGGGCGCACCTTCGACCTCGTGGTCATGGCCGGCAACGTCCTGATCTTCGTGCCGACGGGCACCGAGGAGCAGGTGATCGCCAACGCGGCCCGGCATCTGGCGCCTGGTGGCCGCCTCGTCGCCGGCTACTCGCTCCGTCGGGGAGGCCTCCAGCCCCCCGGCCACGATGCCCACGCCACCGCCGCGGGGCTCGAGCTCGAGGACCGCTGGTCCACCTGGGACCGCCACCCCGCCGCGCCGGGCGACGCCTATGCCGTCTCGGTGCACCGCCGCCCGGCCTGAGCCAGGCGGACCCGGGGCCCTCACGCAACGGAGACAAGCGTGAAGCGGCCGAAATCGCACCGAACGTGCAGACGAACCGCATTTCGTTAGGCTTCTGGCCATGGGAACTGAGGAACTAGACCCGATTGATCACCAGATCATCGAGTTACTGTCACACAACGCCCGGCGCACCATGGCCGACATCGGCGAGCAGGTCTCGCTGTCAGCATCTGCGGTGACACGCCGGATCGAGCGGCTCGAACGCACGGGCGTCATCGCCGGCTACACGGTGGTTGTCGACCACCGCAAGGCCGGGCGCCCGATCCAGGCGTTCACCGAGGTGCGCTTCGCCGGCACGGCCGACCTCAAGGAGATCAAGGAGACCGCCATGCAGCTGGCCGAGGTGCAGGCGGTCTTCACCACCGCCGGCGACCCCGACGCGCTGGTCTGGCTCCAGGTCCCCGACGTCGAGCGGCTCGGGCACGTGATCGAGCAGCTGCGCCGGCGTGGTCGCGTCACCGGCACCAAGACGCTCATCGTGCTCGACACGTGGTCGCGCCACCGGGCTCTCGAGGCCAACGGCCTCCCCGCCCAGCAGTAGTGCGCCGACGCCGCGACCCGTTCCGGGCCGCGCGGTCGATCGTCGCGCTGGCAACGGTGGCGCTCGTGGCCGCGAGCTGCAGCTCGACGCCCGCGAACTCCGGCGCGCCGACGACGACCTCGACCACGACCACCGCACACTCCACGACGTCGTCGTCGACGTCCGGTGCCGCGGCGGGCAAGTGGTCCCCGGCCATCCCCGTCGCGCCGGGCGCCAACCTGTCGGTCGTCTCGTGCCCGTCGGCCGGGACGTGTTTCGTCGGCACCGACGGCGGTCAGACCTACCGCCTCCTCTTCGACAAGGTGACCCCGCTCGGCCCGCCGCTGCCCTCGCCGTCGCCCCAGGGCGTCTCGTACCTCTCGTGCGCCACGCCGACCTTCTGCGCCGCCGCCCCCAGCCAGAATCAGGTCGCCTTGTACAACGGCTCGTCGTGGCAGTCGCCGGCGACCATCTCGGCGGCCCAGGGATTCACCGCGGTCGACTGCACCGGGCCCACCTTCTGCATCACGATCGACGGCGAGGGAAACTCCTTCGCCTACGACGGCTCGGGCTGGTCGGGCAACCTGGGCGCCTGGGGGGCGGCCAACCAGATCTCCTGCGTGTCGCCCAGCTTCTGCGTCGCCGCCGAGGGTGGCCCGTCGGTGTTCAACGGCCACACGTGGACCCAGCCCAACGACGCCGACGCGGCCGGCCAGCTGAACTCGGTCTCGTGCGCGTCGACGGCGTTCTGCGCCCTGGTCGACAGCAACGGCGGCGTCTTGACCTGGAACGGCCTGGGCTTCAGCGCGCCCTCCTCCATCGCGACCGAGCCGCCCCTCAGCGGCACCGACGCGTCGGGGCTGACCGCGGTGTCGTGCCCCACCCCGACGTTCTGTCGCGCCGTCGACTCCATCGGGCGCGCCTTCTCGTGGAACGGGACGGCCTGGAGCAGCGGCACGCTCATCGACAACGGCCACGCGCTGACCAGCATCTCGTGCCCGACGACCACCTATTGCGTGGCGGTCGACCGCGCCGGCCGGGCGTTCTTCTCCAGCTAGTCACCTTTGAGGCTGGCGCTCGTTTCAGCGCCAAACCTGAAGATTCGCACGTTCACCTCGGCAAGCCGACCGAGCAATTCGTGCCGACGCGTCGCATCGATCGCCACGGGGGTTGTCTTTTGTGATTGACGAGACAGGGGACTCCTGTGACAATCACTCACTCTGGGGCGACCGCGTTTGTGCGATCACGTTCTTTGACGGAGTTCGGATCGCGGCGTCACGTTGGGTGGATTCCTTCTCACAATAGGAAGGAAACGGAGATCATGGCGGGAAGCGAGTCGCGAAGGAACATCCTTCGACGGACAATCGGCGCGTTGCGCGGTGGGCCGGGTATGTGGAGCCGCGGCGCGCTCGGGCTGCTTGTGGGGACGGCCTTCGGCACGGTGGGTCTGATCGCCCTTGGTGCCCCCACCCCCGTCGGGGCAACAACCACGACCTTCGGCTGCACGGGATCCATTCAGACCTTCACGGTCCCGTCCGGCGTGACCTCCATCACGATTACCGCACAAGGTGCGGGCGGCGGCGATGGTGCCGCTGGCGCAGGAGGCAACGGCTTCGGAGAAAGCGGCACGTTCAGTGTGATCGCCGGCGACGAGTTGAACGTGCTCGCGGGTTGTCAGGGACAATCCGATTCCTTCAGCGGTGGTGGTGGTGGCGGCGGCAGTTTCGTGTACGCCACGGGGGCCGCAGCTCCCCTGATCGCGGCCGGCGGCGGCGGCGGGGGCAGGGCAGCAAACGACTGCAGCGCCGCCGACGCGACAACGTCGAGCAGCGGCCAAAACGGCAGCGGCTCTGGTGGCGGCGCGGGCGGGAGCGGCGGCGACGGCGGCGCCGGTGCGGTGTTCATTCCACCCGCTGACGCCGCTGGCGGCGGCGGCTACACCTCTGACGGCACCTCCGGCGACACCGACGCCACACCTGGCTCCAGTGTGCTTCATGGCGGAGCCGGCGGCCTGGGCGGCACCCGCGGCGGGAGCGGCGCCAACGGCGGCTTCGGCGGTGGCGGCGGTGCCGACCTCGCCGGAGGAGGGGGCGGGGGCTACAGCGGCGGCGGCGGTGGCGGCGACAATGGCTGCGGTGGCGGCGGCGGGAGTTGGAACGCGGGTACGAATCCCTCCACGACGCCTGGGGCCGGTCCGGCTGAGGACGGCCAGGTGGTCATCTCCGCGTCCCCGACCGTGATGACCTCGAACGGCTCGACGACCTATCTCGTCCCGCTCGGCTCCTCCTCCGCTCCCGTGATCGTCGACCCGGGAGTGACGGTGAGTGACCTGGTGTCCACCACGCTGGCTTCGGCCTCCGTATCCATCACCGGGGGCTTTCAGTCCAGCGAGGACGTGCTGGGGTTCACGAACCAGAACGGCATCACCGGTTCCTACGACGCGACGACCGGGGTTCTGACCCTGACCGGCACGAGCTTTCTCGCCGACTACGAGACGGCGCTCGAGTCCATTACCTACGCCGACACGTCTTTGACGCCGAACACGTCGACCCGGACGGTCTCGTTCCAGGTGGGCGACGGCACCAACGAGAGCAACGTCGCCACCAAGTCGGTGGACTTCGTCCAAGACACCACGACCATGGCGTCGGACCTCGGGACCTCCTACTCGTCCTCGGATCACACGGTCACCCTGAGTGCCACCGTGGCGCCGGCGTCCGGCACCGTCGCCGAAGGGTCCGTGACCTTCACCCTCATGCAGGGCGCCACCACGATCGGCACCCCCACGACGTCGAGCACGGTGAGCGGCGGCTCGGCCAGCGTGAGCTACGCGATCCCAGGGGGAACGCCCGTGGGGAGCTACACGATCGACGCCACCTACAACCCGGGGCCCGACTACACGACCAGTTCAGACGTCACCCACGACCTCACCATCTCGGCGGTTCCCACGACGACCACCTTGGGGGTGTCGAGCAGTCCGACCTTGGAGGGGGCGCCGCTCACCCTCACCGCTCTGGTCGCCGGTTCGTCTCCCAGCGGCATCGTGACCTTCTTCGATGGCACGACCCCCATTGGCTCGGCGGCCCTCGCCGCTGGCTCGGCCACGCTGTCCACCTCGAGTCTGACGGTCGGCACCCACACGCTCAGCGCGTCCTACGGCGGCGACTCGAACCATGAACCATCCGCGTCGGGACCGCTCACGCAACTCGTCGCGCCCAGGGGAGGTGCGGGTTCCGCGCTCGCCCCGGCCGCCGGCGGGCTCGGCTACTGGCTCAGTCAACCCAACGGCTCGGTCACGGCCTTCGGCGAGGCCTCCAACTACGGCTCCATGGCCGGTCGCCCACTCAACGCACCGGTTGTCGGCATCACCGCCACCCCTGACGGCAAGGGCTACTGGCTGGTGGCCGCGGACGGCGGAGTCTTCACTTTCGGAGACGCCGGGTACTACGGCTCCATGGCCGGGCGGCCTCTCAACGCTCCCATCGTGGCCCTGGCGTCCACCCCGGACGGCAGGGGCTATTGGATGGTCGCCTCTGACGGTGGGGTCTTCGCCGAGGGCGATGCCCCCTTCCTCGGCTCCATGGAGGGCCGGGGCCTCAACCGCCCCGTGGTCGGGCTCACTCCGACCCCCGATGGCCTCGGTTACTGGCTGGTGGCTTCAGACGGCGGGGTCTTCGCCGAGGGCGACGCCCCCTTCGACGGCTCGCTCGGCAGCCTTGTCCTCAACCAGGCCATCGTCGGCTTGATGGCCAGTCCCGACGCCCAGGGCTATTGGTTGGTCGGAGCTGACGGCGGGGTCTTCGCCGAAGGCGGCGCCCCCTTCTACGGCTCGACCGGTGGGTCACCGGGTGCCGTACCGATCATCGGCATGCTCCTCTCGCCGAGTGGCCTCGGCTACCTGTTGGTGAACGCCAACGGGAATTCGTTCTCGTTCGGTTCGTGAACCGAAAAGGCCAGAGCCTTTGACCTGATCCTGCTCGTGAGTAGCGCCGCGTCTGCACCCGGCGAGCCGCTCACCTCGTTCAGATTCGAAGGGCGGCGTCACCCCTCACCACGGCGCCAGCTCCGGGGGCTCGCCGCGCCCGATGACCCACGCCAGCAGCGCCGCCCGGTCGGCGCGCTCGCCCAGCCGCGGCAGCTCGCGGGCCAGCCACGCGTCCACGAGCGCCGGGGGCACCGCCACGGCGCCGAAACCGAGGTCGCCGTGGTGCACGACCACCTCGCGCCAGCGTGAGAACGCCGCGTCGCGCGACGGCTCCACCACGCCCCGCGCCGTGCGCGAGGGGGCGTCCCAGGCGGCGTCGGGCAACTCGGCCATGGCCCGCGCCACCGCCGCCGAGCTCGTCCGCACGTCGGCCACGAGTTCGGACGCCGCCCGGCCCGCGCCCGCCTCAATGTCGTCGCGCCGTTGCTCCACCCCTCCGGGGTACTGGTCGCGCAGCTCGCCGCGCGCCGCGCCCTCGAGGCGCCACACCACGCTGTCGCCGTTGCGCGCCACGTGGGTCAGCACATGGCCGACGCTCCACCCCGGCAGCAGGCTGGGCGACCGCGCCCCCGCGTCGTCCAGGTCCTCCAGATCCGCCTCGAGCGCGGCCTGCGCGGCCAGGCACCCGGCGACCCACTCCCGCGGCGCGCCGCCGGGCGTCACTTCGCCGGGATCGTCGACTGCCCGTCGAGCATGTCGGCCATGACCATGCGGATGAACTCGTCCGCCTCGTCGGTCATCCCGCCCGCGACCCCGCCGTAGATGGCGCCCGACTTCGGCGCCTCGGCGGCGTGCGCCTTGGCGTAGGCGACGGCGTCGGCGAGGTCGGTGGCGAACTCGGCGGCCACCTGCGGCTGGGTCTGGGGCCGGGTGACCGCCATGTGCAGCGCGTTGGGGTACTGCTGGCCGTTGAAGCGCCAGCCGCGGAGCCGCATGAAGTCGTTCACGTGGTACACGTCGAACTCGTCGGAGGTGAAGGAGAAGAGGAACGTCGGGTTGCCCACCAGGCGCAGCTCGGGGTGCGAGCGCACCGCCTCCTGCATGGCGAAGGAGGTCTCGAAGATCTGGCGCGCGTAGCCCAGGTACCCGCCGTGGCCCAGCTGGACCATCGAGGCCCACGTGGCGGCGATCAGGCCGCCCGAGCGCGAGCCCTCCATGCCCGGCGAGGTGTACTTCCCGCCGCTCCAGTCGGTCAGGTAGAAGTACTGCGCGTTGCGCAGCGCCTTGGTGCGGAAGCTGCAGACGGAGGAGCCCTTGAAGGCGTAGCCGTACTTGTGCGTGTCGGCGGACATCGACGTCACGCCGGGCAGCGAGTAGTCGAAGACTCCGATGTCGTAGCCGAGCTCGCGCCCGAACGGGAGGATGAAGCCGCCGAGGCAGGCGTCGACGTGCAGGCCGATGCCCTTCTCGAGCGCGAGGTCGGACAGCTCGGCGATCGGGTCCACCGTGCCGTAGCCGTAGTTGCAAGCCGAGCCGATCATGGCGACCGTCCCCTCGTCAATATGGTCGCGCACCCAGTCGACGTCGACCTGCGTGCTGACCGGGTCGACCGGGGCGCGCCGCAGCTCGACGCCGAAGAGGTGACAGGCCTTGTCGAAGGCCGGATGCGCCGTCTCGGGCTTGATCACGTTGGGCCGGGTGATCCCGCGCGTCTGTGCCGCGTGCTCCCGGTAGGCCAGGATCGCGTGCAAGATGCTGCCGGTCCCTCCCGTGGTGACCAGGCCGCACGGGTCGTCGCCCGCCGCCGCCGCGGCCTCCCCGGAGAACAGGCCCAGCGTCATGGCGATGATCTCGGCCTCGAACTTGGTGGCGCTCGGGCACATGTCGCGTTGCAACACGTTCACGTGCGCAAAGAGACCGAAGGCCTCGTTCATGAACGTGTAGTGGTCATGGTCGCCGCAGTACATGGTGCCCGAGCACTTGCCGGTCTCCCAGAAGGCGTCCTCCTCGGTCGCCATCGCGTGCAGCTGCGCCAGCACCTCCTGGCGGCTCATGCCCTCTTCGGGCAACGAGCGGTGGATGGCGAAGCGGTCGGCGTAGGGGTAGGTGCTCATTGGTGTCGGGGCCTCCTCGAGCCCTGCTGCCTCGTTCGTCCGCTCCACGCCACCATTCGGGCGGGCGCCGCGCCTCGGCTCAGTCCGAGACTATTCAATTGCGGTGAAGGTATCGGCCGGACGGCGCCGCAGGTGGGCGAAGATGTCGCGGTGCGGCCACCCCCCGTGTTCACGTCGTTGCACGGGTACCAACGGGCCTGGGTGAGCGCCGACCTGGTGGCCGGCCTCACGCTCCTCGCCATCGCCCTGCCCGAGCAGCTGGCGACCTCGCGGTTGGCCGGCATGCCCCCGATCACCGGCTTCTACGCCTTCATCGCCGGCAGCGTGGTGTTCGCGTTCCTCGGTTCGAACCCGCAGGTGTCGGTGGGTGCGGACTCGACGATCGCCCCCCTGTTCGCCGCCGGGGTGACCGGCCTCGCCGCCCTGGGCTCGCCGCACTACATCGCCCTCGTCGGCATCCTGGCCGTGATGGTGGGGCTGCTAGTGATGCTCGTCAGCATCCTGCGCCTCGGCTGGATCGCCGAGTTCCTCTCCACGCCGATCGTGACGGGCTTCCTCTCCGGCGTCGCCGTCATCATCGTCGTCCACCAGCTGCCCGACTTCCTCGGCCTGCCGTCGACCAACGGCACCAACGAGCACCGGATCGGCTACGTGGCCACCCACCTGGGCGACGCCAAGGCCGGCGCCGTCGCACTCGGGTTCGGGGTGCTCGCCGTGATGATCGTGTCGTTGCGCGTCAACCGGCGCATCCCCGGCGCCCTCATCGCGCTCGTTGCCTCCATCGCCCTCTCCAACGCGCTCAACCTGCAGGCGCACGGCGTGCCCGTGCTCGGCACGGTGCAGACGGGCGCCCCCCACTTCGGGCTCACCGGCCTGTCGTGGGCGGCGGTGCGCAATCTCGCGCCGCTGGCGGCGGTCGTCGCGCTCGTCGTCGTCACCCAGACCGCCGCCACCACGCGCGCGTTCGCAGATCAGGGCGACTACGACGTCGACGCCGGGCGCGACTTCATGGGCGTCGGTGCCGGCAGCATCCTGTCGGGGCTGGTCGGCTCCTTCCCGGTCGACGCCAGCCCGCCCCGCACCGGTGCGGTCGTCTCGGCCGGCGGCCGCACGCAGGCCGGGGCGCTGGGCGCGGCCGCCGCCGTGCTCGTCCTCATCCCCGCCGCGGGCGTGCTCAAGGCCCTGCCGCTCTCCATGCTGGCCGCCGTGCTGATCTTCGTGGCGTTCCGGCTCTTCAAGTGGCGCGACCTGGTCTCGATCGCCCGCTTCGGGCTGATCGAGTTCGCGCTGGCGGCGTTGACCTTGCTGGTGGTCGTGCTGGTCGGGGTGGAGCAGGGGATCGCGGTCGCGGTCGGCCTGGCCATCCTCGACCGCATCAGGCTCAGCGCGCGGCCGCAGCTCCACGTCCTCGGGCGCGTGCCGGGGACGACCAGTTGGGCACCGCTGTCGGCCCAGGCGGACGCGGTGCCGGAGCCCGGCCTCTTGGTCCTCCTCTTCGCCACGCCGCTCTGGTACGCCAACGCGATCCACTTCCGCGACGAGGTCACGCACGCGCTGGCCAACGCGGGCAGCTCCACCCGGGTGCTCGTCCTCGACACCATCGGCATGACGGACCTCGACTACACGGGCGCCCACGCGCTGGCCCAGGTGGTCGACCGCTGCGCCCGCGAGCACGTCGAGTTCGGCGTGGCCCGCGCCGGCGACAACGTCCGGGCCAGCCTGCGGCGCAGCGGGCTGCTCGCCCGCATCGGCGAGGACCACTGTTTCGCGACGGTCGGCGAGGCGGTCAGCGCGCTGACGGCGGGTTCAGCCGACCGTTAGGGCCCGGTGCACGCGTTGATCGTCACGTTGGCCCCCGTGCTCAGCGTCTCGCCCTGTTGGGGGAAGAACCACTTGACCTGCTGGTAGGCCGGCTTCCCGCCGCAGGCCCCGAGGCCGGACGCGACCACGGTCGCCGTCTCCTCGGTGCCCTGGGCCACCGTCTGGCTCGGCCCGACGTAGGTGCTGGTGCCCGAGCCGGTGGCCTGGCTCCCGCCCCACGACTGCCAGGTGATCCCGGTCAGGATGCCCGTCGGGTCGCCCCCGAGCGAGATCTCGGGCGGGCGCACCTGCCCGAAGCCGACCGCCGCCGGCCCGAACGCCGACGCCACCCCCAACGTCGGCGCCGTGCCCGCACCACCCCCGCCGCCATCCCCGCCACCGCCGGCTGTCGTCGGCGCGCCCACCGCAGCCGTCGTCGTCGTCGCCACGCCCGTCGCGTGCTTGCGCGGCGGCACCCGCACGGTCGTCGTGGTCCGGCCCCCGGGCGCGGGCGTCGACGGGGCGCTCGAGCACGCCGCCGCGAACACGCCCGCCGCCGTCAGCGACAACGTCACGACCGAGGCCCGCCGCACCTAGCGCACCTCCAGCTCGGCGCGCACCGGAAGGTGGTCGGACCCCGAGTCCGCCAACACCGCGCCCCGCACCGACCGGATGGCCCCGCGCACCAAGATGTGGTCGATCTGGCTGTGCGGCCGCCACGCCGGCCACGTCCGGCCCACGACGGCCCGCCGCCACCCCGGGAGGAACGCGTGCACCAGAGGGCCCCACGTGTTCATGTCCCCGACGAGCACGGTGTCGGGCCGGGCCTCGGTCTTGAACTGGCGCCGCAGCTCGGACCAGTTGCGCGGCGACCCGAACATGAGATGCGACATGTGCGTGCCGGCAATCGAAATGGGGTGGCCGTCCACCGTGAGGTCGACGACCAGCGCCGCCCGCCGCACGGTGTCGCGGGGCAGCCGGCTCATGTGCACGAGCCGCGTCGCCTCCATCGCCAGCGCCGGTCGCAGCAGCATGGCGATGCCCCACGTCCCGCGCTCGGCCTCCTGCCAACGCTTGAGGGTCTGCGTGCTCGCGGCCGTCGGCCGGACGCCGTCCATGTAGAGGGCTCGGTTGTGGTCGGTCCACGGCGGCCAGGCGACCCAGGTGTCGGTCGCGTCCGGCTGGGGCAGGATCCGCCGGCCCTCGCCGAGCTGGTGGGTCAGCACCTCGTACCCCAGCGCCTGCGCCGCCTCCTCGGCCTGGCCGACCGACGCGCCCTCGGGCGTCCAGGACTCCTCGAGCACGATGACGTCGGCGTCCAGCGACCCGATGACGGCGACATGGTCGTAGGGCCTGCCCCACCCGTCCATCCCGCAGTGCATGTTGTAGTTGGCGACGCTCAGCACGGTGGGCGCAGACGATAGGCGCCGGAAATCGCCGGGTACGATCGCCGAGTGGCTGCCGGGGACGTCGACACCGACCACACCGACCACACCGCCCCCGCCGACCCCGCCGACCCCGCCCACGTCCACCAGCTGGCCGAACGCCTGCGCCCGTTCACGACGACCATCTTCGCGACGATGTCGGAGCTCGCCACCGTGACCAACTCGGTCAACCTCGGCCAGGGGTTTCCCGATACGGACGGGCCCTCCGAGCTCAAGGAGATCGCAGCGGAGGCCATCCGCCACGGCGACAATCAGTACCCGCCGAGCGCCGGCATCCCCGAGTTGCGCCGTGCCGTCGCCGCGCACCAAGGCGCCTGGTACGACCTCGAGCTGAACCCCGACACCGAGGTGCTCGTCACCGTCGGCGCCACCGAGGCCATCGCCGCCACGATGCTCGCCCTGTGCGAGCCCGGCGACGAGGTCGTCATGTTCGAGCCGTCCTACGACTCCTACGCCGCCTGTGCGTCGATGGCCGGCGCCGTCCCGCGCCTCGTCCGCCTGCACCCGCCCGACTGGACCTTCGACCCCGACGAGCTCGCCGCGGCGTGCGCTTCGCCGCGCGCCCGGCTCCTCCTCCTCAACACCCCGCACAACCCCACCGGCAAGGTCTTCTCGGCCGACGAATTGGGGCAGGCGGCCGCCCTGTGCCGGGCCCACGACCTCCTGGCGGTGACCGACGAGGTCTACGAGCACCTCGTCTTCGACGGCTCGCACGTGCCGCTGGCCACCCTGCCCGCCATGCGCGAACGCACCCTGACCATCTCGTCGGGCGGCAAGACGTTCTCCTTCACCGGGTGGAAGGTGGGCTGGGTCAGCGGCCCGGCGCCCCTCGTCGCCGCCGTGCGTGCCGCCAAGCAGTTCCTCACCTACACCAGCCCGGCGCCGCTGCAGCTCGCCATCGCGCACGGCCTCGGCTTCCCGCCGCCGACGCTGCACGCGCTGGCCGAGGAGCTGGCCGCCAAGCGCGACCTGCTCTGCGACGGCCTGGCCGGACTCGGGTACGCCGTGTGCCGCCCGTCGGCGACGTACTTCGCCACGACCGACATCGGCGCCGTCGCCCCCGGGCTGAGCGCGCTCGACTTCTGCCTCGCCCTGCCGGCGCGCTGCGGGGTGGTCGCCATCCCGAGCTCCGTCTTCTACGACCCGGCCGACCCCGACGCGGGGCGCACACTCGTCCGCTGGGCCTTCTGCAAGCGCGACGCCGTCCTGCGCGACGCGGTCGCCCGCTTAGCATCGTGGTGACCGTGACCATTCCTCTCGCCTGGGTCGATGCCTTCAGCGACGCACCCTTCGGTGGCAACCCGGCTGGCGTCTGCCTGCTCGACCAACCGGCCGACGAGGCGCGCATGCAGTCCATCGCCTTCGAGCTCGGCATCGCCGAGACGGCCTTCCTGGTGCCGGGCGACGGCCCGACGACCTTCGGGCTGCGCTGGTTCTCGCCGGCCACCGAGATCGACCTCTGCGGCCACGCCACGCTGGCCTCGGCCCACGCCCTGCGCCGGTGGGGGACGGTCGACGGCGCGGCCCCGCTCACCTTCCACACCAAGAGCGGCCCGCTGCACGCTGCCTTCGACGGCGACCGCATCGTCCTCGACTTCCCGGCCGACCCCATCCGTGCCATCGCCCTGCCCACGTGCCTCGAGGGCCAGTGGCCCGGGTCCGTCCTGAGCTGCGGCGAGACCTCGTTCTTCACGTTCGTCGTCGTGTCGTCGGCCGTGGCGGTCCGCGGCTACGAGCCGGACCTCGGGGCCATCGCGGCCACCGGGGCCAAGGCGCTCCTCCTCACGGCGGCGGCCGACCCGGCCACCGGCGCGGACTACGTGCTGCGGGTGTTCGGGCCCAACGTCGGGATCTCCGAGGACCCGGCGACGGGCTCGGCCCAGTGCTCGGCCGGCCCGTACTGGGCGGCGGAGCTGGGGCGGGGCGACCTGGTCGCCCGGCAGCTCTCCGCTCGGGGCGCCACGCTCTACGTGCGCCCGGACGGCGAGCGGGTGCGGATCGCCGGGTACGCAACCACCGTGCTGACGGGTCACTTGTGCTAACCAGTCCCACCATGGGCGCCACCACGGTGGACCTCCGAGCACTGGTCGAGGGTCACGAGCCGGCGACGCCTCGGGAGGCCGCGGCGAAGATGCGGTTCCTCGAGGAGCTGGCCCGGCTCCCCTCGCCGTGCGACGAGCACGCCGACCCCACCCACGTCACCGCCTCGGCCATCGTGGTCGGTACCCGCGGCACGGTGCTGCACCGGCACAAGCGCCTCGGGATCTGGATGCAGCCCGGCGGCCACATCGACCCCGGCGAGACCCCACCGGTGGCGGCCCGGCGTGAGGCGACAGAGGAGCTCGGCCTCGCCGTCGAGCATCCGGCGGCCGGCCCGGACCTGGTCCACCTCGACGTGCACGACGCCGCCCTCGGCCACACCCACCTCGACCTGCGCTACCTGCTCATCGCCGGCGACGACGACCCGCACCCCCCGCCGGGCGAGAGCCCCGACGCCCGTTGGTGCAGTTGGGAAGAGGCGATGGCGATCGCCGACGCCGCCTTGGCCGACGCCCTGCCGCTGGCCCGCGCCGCCTACGAGGCGAACGGGGGAGCGACGTGACCGACACCCTCGGCCACCTGCTGGCCGTGCAGGACCTCGACACGTCGATCATCCAGATGGAGCACCGGCGCGACACGCTGGTCGAGACGTCGGGTCTGGCCGCGATCGAGTCGGAGCTGACTCGCCTGGGCATCGAGCGCAACGACGCCGAGGCGCGCCGGGCGACGTTGGCCACCACCCAGTCCGAGCTCGAGGTGCAGATCGCCGCGGTCACCGAGCGACGGGACCACGTGGAGCAGCGTCTCTACGCCGCGACCAGCTCGTCGGGCCGCGACCTGCAGGTCATGAACGACGAGGTGAAGCACCTGACCGAGCGGCGCGCCGAGCTCGAGGAGCAGGAACTCGTCGTCATGCTCGAGCAGGACCCCATCGACGCCGAGCTCGCGACGCTCCGGGAACAGATGGACCCGCTCGAGGCGCGGGCCAAGGAGTTGCGCGGCCAGGTGGAGCACGACCGCCTCGAGATCGAGGCCGCCATCGCCTCGGCCGTCGGGACCCGAGCCGCCGAAGCGGCCCAGCTGCCGGCCGCGCTGGCCGATCGGTACGAGAAGCTGCGCACCCGCCTGAAGGGCACCGGCGCGGCGCGCCTGATCAAGAACCACTGCGGCGGGTGCCATCTCGAGCTCTCCTCGGTCGAGGTCGAGCGCATCCGCGCGCTGCCCCCGGGCGAGGTCGCGACGTGCGAGCAGTGCGGCCGCATCCTCGTGCCGAGCTGAGCGCGGCGCCGCTTTCGTGCTGATCCTCGTTCGCCACGGCGAGTCCGTGGCCAACGCGCAGGGACTCCTCTTGGGCCGCACCGACGCCGAGCTGACCGCGCACGGCCGCGCCCAGGCGGCCGCGGTGCCCACCTTGTTGGAGCGCCCGGTCGTCGAGCTGCGCTCGAGCCCCCTGAGCCGCGCCGTCGACACGGCCAACCTCCTCGGGCTCGATGTCCCCGTCGTCGTCGACGATCGCTGGGTCGAGGTCGACTACGGCGAGTTCGAGTGCCAGCCGCTCGGGGACATCCCGGCCGACGTCTGGCAGAAGTGGCAAGCCGACCGTGACTTTTGCCCCGTGGACGGCGAGTCGCTGGCGGAGGTGGACGTGCGCGTCGCCGCCGCGTGCGAGGAATTGTTCGCCGCCGACGGGAGCGGGGCGCGCCGCGCCGACGGCGACGTCGTCGTGGTGAGCCACGTCACGCCGATCAAGGCCGCCGTCGCCTGGGCGCTCGGGACGCCCGACCTGTACTGGCGTCTCTACCTGCGGACGGCTTCGGTCACCCGCATCAGCTGGAACCGCAACGCCCCGATCCTGCACGGCTTCAACGAGGTTGCGTTGGCGCCCGAGCGCTCGGGGACGCCACAATCACGCCGTGCCTGAGACCGCTCCCGCCCCGCCGACCGTCGCCGCGCTCCGCCCCGCTTCGGGCTCCGACGAGCTGCCCGTGCACCGGCGCTCCATCGGGATCGAGGTGTTCGTCCGCGACGAGCACTTCGTCGTCATCGGCACGCTGACCGACGTGCGGCCGTGGGCCAGCGGCGCGCTCGGCCCGCGGGACCTGCACGGCATGGAGCTGGCGATCGTGGTCCGCCGCGCCGACCTGATGATCGTCGACGCGGTCGCCGACATGGAGACGTTCCCGCACGCCGAGTGCACCGAAATTGAGCCGAAGTTCTCCGAGCTGATCGGGCTGTCGGTGGCGCGGGGCTACACGTCGGCCGTGCAGGAGCGCTTCGGGCGCGAGCGGGGGTGCAGCCACCTCGAATTCCTGGCCCGCGCCGTCGGGCCCGCGGTCATCCAGTCGGTCACCTCGGCCGCCGCGCAGCAGTTCGAGCGGGGCGACTCGTATCCGGGGGGCGAGCGCGCCCTGACCTTCCTGTCGAACACGTGTCACGTCTTCGCCGACGACGGCCCCGGGGTGCAGAAGATCGCGATCGGCTGGCGCCCCGGGATGTTCGGCTATCCCGCCCCCACGGTGACCGAGATTCGCCGCCGCATCGCCGAGGGCGACGGCGGCGAGCAGGCCGAGCGCACCTAGGCGTCGCTCGCCCAAAGGCCTGTTCGGATTAATCCCCGGCGACGACGTGGCCGGTTCGTGCGATCGCGAGGCGTCGAGTTCAGCCGGAACTCGCTCGAGTTGGTTGGACCGCCTGCAACGTGGGCATACATCGGCCATGCCGCGATTGCGCCGTTCGGACACCGGCGCCAAGGGAATCGCGCGTCGTCGATGTGGGAGAGGCTTTGTGTACCGCGCGGTCGACGGGACGAAGGTGGTCGACCAGGACTGCCTGCGGCGGATCAGGTCGCTGGCGGTCCCCCCGGCCTGGACCGACGTGTGGATCTGCCCGTGGCCGAACGGCCATATTCAGGCCATGGGCACCGATGCCGCCGGCCGCCGTCAGTACCGGTACCACGACGACTGGCGCAAGCGGAAGGATCAAGAGAAGTTCGAGCGTGCGATCGAGTTCGGCCGCGCTCTCCCGACGCTCTTGCGGCGGGTCGAGAACGATCTGGCGTCGTCCGGGCTCCGCAAACAGCGAATGTTGGCGGTGGGCGTGCGCCTCTTGCACATAGGAGGCTTTCGCATCGGAGGAGAGGAGTACGCCGAAGAGCACGAGACCTTCGGTGTCGCCACACTTCAGGTCCGACATGTCCGCATCGACGGAGATCGCGTGGTCTTCACCTACCGCGCCAAGGGTTCCGTCAAGCGCAACGTTGCCATCGACGATCCCGAGATCCTCCGCGTGATGCGGTCGCTTCTGCGAAGGTCGCGGCGCAAGAGTGATGATCTCTTGGCTTGGAGGCAAGGAGGGGGATGGCGGAATCTGCGCTCCGCCGATCTGAACGCCTACATCAAAGAGACGATTGGGGAGCCGTTCAGCGCGAAGGACTTCCGAACCTGGTCCGCCACTGTGCGGGCGGCGTCGGAGCTCGCCACCCGGGCCGATGCGGCCGCGTCTGAGCGCCAGCGCAAACGGACGGTCAAGGCGGCAGTGGCCGAGGTTGCGGAGCATCTCGGGAATACGCCCGCCGTGTGCCGCTCCTCGTACATCGACCCCCGGGTCATCGACTGCTTTCACGGTGGCGACACGATTGGACCGGCTCTGGCGACGTCGAAGAGCCCCGCCCACTCTGCCGAAGGGAAGGTCGAAAAGGCCGTGATCGCGATGCTGACGCGGTCGGCGGAGGCCGCCTAACCGGCCCACGGCGCCTGCGTCGAGCGCTCACGGGGGTGCGGCCGAGGATCGAACGTCAGAATGCTCCCGTGCGGGAGAAGTCACCGTCTGATGGTGGGACGAGGCTGACAGTCGGTCGAGCACAGGCAGAACGAACCACAGGACGGCGAAGCTCCCGGTGGTGGCCGCAGCAAGGAGGGCAATTGGCCAACCCAAGCCCACCACGGTCAGGCACATCCAGACCGCGCACGAGATCGCGAGCGCAACCGCGAAGAGTCCGAGCAGAGCTTGGACGTTGGCCAGCCTGAGGAGCTTGCTCTTCTCGTGACGCCTGAACACCCAGCGGTGGTAGGCGACCGGACTGATGAGAAGGGCGATGGCGAGCGCCGCCAGGAGCACGGTCGCCTGGTAGAGATCTCGCTCGGCACCGTTGACCCTGGTGAACCTGACGGTGAAGGGCAACGAGAGCAAGAAGCCAAAGAGCACCTGGACACCCAGTCCCGCGACCCGCAGTTCCTGTAAGAGATCGCTGAGGTTGCGGTTGTTGCGTTCGGCCTCGGATTCGCCGGTCGGACTCCGGCCCTGAGACCGTGCATCGGATCCGTTTGCCTCGATTCGACGCTCGTCAAAATTCGTAGGTCCAGGATCGGGGGTTCTCGTCACGCACGAAGCTCCTCGCTACGCCGGGATCGATCACCAGCGGTAGAAGTGGTGACGACCGGCTCCCTCGCCTCGCCCGAGGGCGGCACCCACGACCCAGAACACCGCGAAGACGACGGCCGCAATCCACAAGAGGTGGATTGCGAACCCAGCTCCGAACAGAACCAGAACCAGCAACAAAGCAAGTACGAGCAACATGAAATTTGAGTTACCAACACGGTTTCGTACTAAACCCAAGGACTAATCCGAGCAGCTCGCGAACGCCAGACCAACCGTCGTCGCGCGTCTTGGTCATCGGCACGGCCCCGAGCGGTCAAGGTCGGATCTGGCCTCTGGCGTCGCGCGCGGCATCGTCCGCTGCGTTCTCACCAAACCCGACGCCGATGCATTGATCGTCCCGGCGACGGTACTGGTGCGCGATGTCTGACAGAACCTGATTGTCTGCCGCGGTCGGGTTGGTATCTAGCATCCCTCTCGGCCACAAGCGGCGGGAGACGACGGGATTGAGCTCGGCCCCGTACAGGCTGATTTTCGCAAGGAGGAACAGAAATCCGACGAGCCCGATGACAAGGCCGAATTGGCCGTAGACCGCAGAGCTGTGCCGGAGTTGGTGCTGCACGAGGCCAGATCCAATCGTGATGAGCAGGGTGAACCCAACTGACGCCAGCGCGGCGCCTGGGAGGAGGTCCCGCGTCGCAACTTGGCTCGGAGTGGCGACGCGAAAGACCGCAAAATAGAGGGCGGCGTTGAGGACCACCATGCCCACCAAGGCGGGGGCCCGGACGCCGACGCCCACGCTCGTGCTCGTCACGAACGTTCCGGCAACTGCGTTGAGCACAAACGCCGATCCGATGGTCACGAGTGCGACCAGACTGCGGGCGAGGCGGGGACCGAATCCCGGCCTGTCGACCTGTGGCACGTTCCACACTCCGGCCATCGCCTGCTGGACCGTTTGCGTGACGCCTTGCGCGCCGTAGATCGATCCGATGAGGCCGATTGCGAGACCAAGGCCGCTCCCTCGCAGGCTCTGTGACGACGCCGGGTTGAATTGGGATCCGATGACGGGGAACTCATGAAGCGTCGAAACGATTCGGTGGCCCAACGATGCCGCACCGATGAACCCGAAGATCGTGATGACGACGAGCAGGAGGGGATAGATGGCAACAAAGCCGTACCATCCGAGCGCAACCACGAACTGATTCGCGTCGTCGTCACCGAACTTCTTGATCACGGCGTAGACCAGCCCAAGGGGGCGGCTCATTCGCTGCCAGCCATCGATGAGCACGAGCAGACGCTGAATCTGCTTCATCGGCCCGGGTGCCGTTCGAGGCTCTTGACCGAGTGCCGATGGCCGACACAGCGCGCCGCCGAAGCTGGGGTATCTGGGACACGAGACAGGTGGATGCACGTAGCACTCACTGAAGAGGCTCTTCCCCAAACGACGGTGTCCTACCCCCGAAAGGGCGAAGAGTCAGCTCAAGAGACTCGCCACGATATTGATGGCAAGCGCCACGATCACCGCACCGAAGAGGTAGGACATGAGCGCGTGTGAAAGGGCGATGCGGCGAATTTGCTTTGTCGTCAGGTTCGTGTCGGAGACCTGAAACGTCATTCCAATGGTAAAGGCAAGGTAGGCAAAGTCAAGGTAGGCGGGCGGGTCGGTCTCATTGAAGTCAACCCCGCCCTCTGAGTTCTGGTAGTGGGATCTCGTGTACCGGAGCATGAAGACGGTGTGAACCGTGGCCCATGAAAGGACGACGCTGACAATTCCGACCGTGATGAGATAGGCCTTCGTGCCGCCGTGCGATTGACCGGCCTTGATGAGCACAAGCCCGACGGCCGCGAGGAGCGCGACCCCGGCAAGAAGCACGATTGCTTCGGCCGGACGCCGGCTGCCATCCTCGATGTTGGCATGTCGCTTTGTTTCATTCGGATCCAAATGCCCGACGATGGACCAGATCCAGGCCAAGTAGCAGATGGCCGCCGCATCCCAGCCCACCAGGATCGCGGCCTGCCACGTGAGCAAGAAGGCAGCAACGATCCCAAAGACCACCCCGATCAATGCTGCAACCGCGCCGCGAGCGCCTGCGGTCTCTCTTCGTCTCAGGTTCTGACTGGCATCGTTGGTCACTTCGTCTGAAAGGTACCAGTGGCGCCGCCGAACATACGAGGGTCACTGCTTCAATCGCTACGGGTGTAGATCGGAATGATGCGGGGTAGAGCAACCGCCGTACGACAACGCAAACCAATCGAGACGAACGGATGGAGTCATGCCGAGCGGACTGGATAAGGCTGCAGAGTTAGTGGGCGACGCCGTTGGCACCATTGAGAAGGCCTCGGCGGCAGCTGGGTCAGGAGTCCGAAAGGGTTTCGGTGACGCGGCCACCGTGATCGCAGAATCCAAGACGGCTGAGCGTGTGGAGAAGCAGGCTCGTCCGCTCGCACAACGGGCCGGCCGGAAGGCAAAGAGCCTGAAGAGGACGGCTAAGAAGCGAGGTACTGTCGCCAAGAAGACCAGCCAGAAGCGGGTGGCCGCAGCCAAAAAGGCCGCAAGGAAGCGGGCGACCGGCGTCAAGAAGACGGCCAAGAAGCGGGCGACCGGAGCCAAAAAGGCTACGACGAAGCGTGCCACTGTCGCGAAGAAGACGGCCAAGAAGCGGGCGACCGGCGTCAAGAAGACGGCCAACAAGCGGGCAACCGGAGCCAAGAAGGCCGTGAAAAAACGCGCCACCGTCGCCAAGAAGCGGGCTCGGCGCTGAGGTCCAGACAGGACCTTGGCCCATGCTCGGGTCGGGACTCCGTGAGTGGCGAATGGCGCCGTGGATCGGCGACGTAGCCCAGCGGAATGCCGGGTTTGGAACCACCTGAGCTTGGGGAAGTTTATGTTCGAAGCGCCCAACCTGGCCAGGGGGCTGGCGCCCGGAAGCCCTGAGAGTTCGCTCCCGGACTTCCGACGCGCTGAATCGGTTCAGGGAGGTACACCATGACAACGGAGAAGCAGCGGCGGGCAGCCAAACGCAACGTCGTCAAGGCACGATCTGCGGCGAAGTCAAAGCGGTCGATCGCATCGATGCCGAAGAAGACCCGGACCGCGCTCGGCAAGCAGGGCGCGGCTGTCGCTCAACGGAAGCGGACCGGGGCGAGCACCCCGAAGACGCGGCAGGAGCTGTACGAGCAGGCCAAGAGACGCAACATCGAGGGCCGGTCGAAGATGGGCCGGGAGGAATTGCTGCGGGCGCTCAGCTCGCGCTGACCCCGGCCCGCCCGTTCAGCGGGGCAGCTCCTGGTCCAAGGCGTCCGCCTCGTCCACGGGTTCGTGCTCGTGTTCAGCCAAGGGACGGAACATCGGGTCGGGTGATGAAGGGGTGTTCTGTTCGACGTAATCGTCTTGGGGAACCTCGTCGGGGATGTCGTCGTCTGCCATGGCCTGAGCCATACCCCTACGGCTGGGACCGAAGCACGGCCACCGGGAGCGTCTGCAGCGCCACCGCCACGCTGACCCTGCCTCTGGCGGCCTCGATGGGCGCGCCGGTGAAGATGTCGGTGAAGGAGGTCGGGGCCGCCCCCGGCAGGGCAACGGTCTCGCGCGGCCACGTCCGCCTGCCCGTGGGGAAGCGGCCTCGCCCGGCCTGGGCCAGGGTGAGACGAGGGACCACGGCGACGACCCACTGCCGGCCCCGGCGACGAGCCAGGGCGACGATGCTGGCCGCGCTCGGCCCTCTGGCGTCGAGGGGGACGTAAGAGCCGGCGGTGAACAGGTCGGGCAGCTCGCGCCGCAAGTGCAGCAGGGCGCGGGTCACGTACAGCTTGATGTGGCCGTTCTCCCAGCCCGCGAGGAGGCGCGCGACCTGGGCCGCGTGGACGGCCCGGGCCGGGGCCGGCGGCAGTGCGGCGAGGGCGCGGCAGCGGGTGTCGAAGTCGACGGGTCGCCGGTTGTCGGGGTCGGTCAGGGTCGCCTCGAAGAATTCGGTGCCCTGGTAGAAGTCGGGCACTCCCGGCGCGATGGCCTTGAGGACCAACAGGGCCAACGCGTTGGTCGCCGCGGCGCAGCCGATGGAGCGGGCGAGGCGCGCCATTTCGCGCCGGGACTCTGGCTGGCGCGCCACCCGGGTGATGAACGCGGTCAACGCCCGCTCGTAGCGCTCGTCGGGGTCGGTCCACGTCGTGGCGCGCCGCGCCTCGCGCGCTGCCTTGACGGCGTAGTCGCGCACCCGGCGCAGTTCCGACGACGGCAGCCGGTCCTGGCCCGGTGGCCACAGCGCCACCAGCGACTGGTACGCCACCAACTCGGCCAGGGCGTCGGGGGCGTCGGAGGCGGCGGTCCCGGCGTGGCGACGATGCCAGCGCCGCACGAGCGCCTCCCATTCGTCGTGGGCCTCGGAGAGGACGGCCAGCCGGCATCGAGCGTCCTCGTTGCGCTTGGAGTCGTGGGTGGACGAGGCGTTGAGGGTGGCCGAGCGCCCGGCTCTGGCCCGGGCGAACCGGTGGAACTGCTCGACCGTGGTGGCGGCCCGCTCGGGATCGCAGCCGACGTCGGCCTGGGCGAGCAGCCCGGGGTAGCGGTAGGTCGCCGTGTCCTCCACGCCCTTCGCCGTGTCGGCGCCGCTCAGCTGCTGCCAGCGCCGGGCCACATCGAGCCACGGGCTGGCCGCGTCGGCGCACACCATCCCGTCGCTGATGAGCCGAAGAGCGCGGTCGTCCTGGGGATCGCCGGTCGATCCCCCTTTTTGCGCGCGCTGAATCGTCGACACGTCTCCCGACGCAGCGGGCGTCCCGTCGAGGTAGGTCCGGTAGACGTTGAGGTGCACGGTGAGCTGTGCCACGGCGCGGCGCACGTCGCGCAGCGACAGGTCGTGGCCCGGCGTGCCCGCGTCGAGCACGGCCTTGGCCAGGGCGGCGACTCGGTCGAGCTGCCCGGAGAAGCAGCCGTCGAGCATCTCGGCCTTGGCGGCGAGCGCCAGCTCCTCGAAAGAGGCCGGCTGCCCGGTCATCTCCATCCCGAGCGCGGCGAGCCGGCGACAGCCCTCCTCGTCGAGGAAGAGCCCCCCGGCCCGGTCGGCGAACTCGTACCCCGTGGTCCCGTCGACGTCGAAACGCGGGTCGAGGTGCTCGTCCCGGCTCAAGATCTTCTCGACGAGGACGACGGCGCCTCCGTGGCGCGCTGTCAGCTCCGCGCGGAGCTGCGCCAGGTAGCCCGCCGGGTCCCACAACCCGTCGACGTGGTCGACACGCACCCCCGCCACCCGCTCGTCCGCGGCCAGCTCGAGCACCAGCGCGTGCGTGTGCTCGAACACCGCGGGATCCTCTACCCTCACGCCGACGAGCCCGTCGATGTTGAAGAACCGCCGGTAGTTGCCCTCCGTGTCGCCGAGCCGCCAGTAGGCCGGCTGGAAGTGCTGGGCCGCGAGCACTTCGGCGACCGGGGCGCCGACGTCGCTCTCCGGCGCCAGGGGGAAGCTCTGGCCGTCGAGGTGGAGCCGGTCGCCCTCGTTCTCTGGCCCGGTGTGGACGGACGCATCGGCGAGGGCCTCGGCCAGCGGTCGCCCGAGCACCGGCACCAGGACGCGCCCGCCGTGCCGGGTCCAGTCGACGTCGAAGGTCGACGCCCAGTCCGACGCCCGGCCGCGACGAAGCGTGTCCCGCCACCACCGGTTCGCGGGGTCGGTCGCCATGTGGTTGGGCACCACATCGAGCAAGGCGCGCATGCCGTGGCCGGCGAGCTCGTCGAGCAGGGCCTCGAAGTCGTCGCGCGTTCCGAGGGCGGGGTCGAGGGTTCCCGGGTCCACCACGTCGTAGCCGTGGGTGCTCCCCCGGACGGCGGTGAGGAGCGGGGACAGGTAGAGCGTCTCGATGCCCAGCGCATGGAGGTAGGGGACGAGGCGGCGGGCGGCGGCGAAGCCGAGGCCGTGGAGTTGCAGCCGGTACGTCGACCCGAGCGCCGGCTCGACTCGCATCAGCGATGACGACGCTCGTTGTGGCGCAGCAAGAGCGCGGAATGCGCGTTGAGGGAGACGACGTCGGTGCGGACCGGGCGGGGCCACGGCCCCGGGTGGGTGGTATTGAGCACCTCCTCCCAGACCCCGGCCAACTCCATGGTGGGAAGGGCGTACGAGCGCGAGCGGTTGCCGGCGTTGAGGAGGAGGAACAGCGAGTCGCCGGCGTAGGACCGTCCCCGGACGTCGACCTCGTCGGTGGCCAGGCCCAGAAGCAGCATCCCGATGCTGTGGGCGTCGCGGTCCGCCCAGTCCTCGTCCGTCATCTCGGTGCCGTCGGGGCGGATCCAGGTGACGTCCCTCGTCTGCAGACCCGGGAACGGCTCGCCGGTGAAGAAGGCGCGCCGGCGCAGGATGGGATTGCCCTGCATGACGGCGATGACCTCCTTCACGAACTTGCACAGCTGGTAGCCCGTCTCGCCGACGTCCCAGTTGAACCAGCTGCGTTCGTCGTCCTGGCAGTACGCGTTGTTGTTCCCCTTCTGGGTGCGGCCGATCTCGTCGCCTCCGAGGAGCATCGGCACCCCTTGGGAGAGAAACAGCGTGGCGAGGAAGTTGCGCTTCATGCGGTCACGGACGCGCCGGATGCGCGCGGAGTCGGTCTCGCCCTCGACGCCCCAGTTCCGGCTGAAGTTCTTGTCCGTGCCGTCCTGGTTGTCCTCCCCGTTGGCCTCGTTGTGCTTGTGCTCGTAGGTCACGAGGTCGCTGAGGGTGAAGCCGTCGTGGCACGTCACGAAGTTCACGCTGGCATAGGTGCCACGCCCGCTGGGGGCGAAGATGTCGCTCGACCCGCTGAGCCGGGAGGCCAGCTCGGGCACCGTGCCGGGCTCGCCGCGCCAGAAACGTCGCACGCAGTCACGGAAGGCTCCGTTCCATTCGGACCACCCCTGTGGGAAGTGGCCGAGCTGGTAGCCCTCGGGGCTGGCGTCCCATGGTTCGGCGATCAGCTTGACCGTCGAGAGCACCGGGTCCTGGCGGACGATCTCGAAGAACGGGCTCGGGCGGCCCTCGTCGCCCCGGGCCAGCACCGGCGCCAGATCGAAGCGAAAGCCGTCCACGTGCATGTCCGTCACCCAGTAGCGCAGGCTGTCGGTCACCATCCCCATCGCCCGCGGGTGAAGGACGTTGAGGCTGTTGCCGGTGCCCGTGTAGTCCTCGTAGTAGCGCGGGTCCTCGGGCGACAGCCGGTAGTACACGGCGTTGTCGACGCCCTTGAGCGAGAGGGTGGGCCCGTGCTGGTTGCCCTCGGCCGTGTGGTTGTAGACGACGTCGAGGATGACCTCGATGCCGGCCCGGTGCAGCGTGCGCACCATCGACTTGAACTCGCTGACCTGCTCGCCCAGGGCACCGGTGGCGTAGCCGACGTGGGGGGCGAAGAAGGCGACGGAGTTGTAGCCCCAGTAGTTGGTGAGCCCGCGATCGACCAGCTGGCGTTCGGCCACGAAATGGTGGATCGGCATGATCTCGAGCGCCGTGACGCCGAGGCCCAGGAGGTGGTCGACGACGGGGTCCGATGCCAGGCCGAGGAACGTGCCGCGGAGATGGGAAGGGACACCGGGGTGCCGCATGGTCATGCCGCGTACGTGCGTCTCGTAGATGACCGTGCGGTTCCACGGGGTCCGTGGCGGGCGGTCGTCCTGCCAGGTGAAGGAGGGGTCGACCACGACCGACTTCGGCAGGGCGCTGGCCGAGTCCCTCGAGTCGAACGAGAGGTCCTCGGCGGGGTCGCCGACGGTGTACCCGAAGAGATCGTCGTTCCAGTCGATCGGTCCGCTGACCGCCTTGGCGTAGGGGTCGATCAGGAGCTTGTTGGGATTGAAGCGGTGGCCGCGCTCGGGCTCGTACGGCCCGTCGACCTTGTAGCCGTAGAGGGCACCGGGGCGGACGTCGGGCAGGTAGGCGTGCCACACCCGGTCCGTCATCTCGTTGAGCGTGATGACGGTGGACGGGACGCCGGCGCGCGGGTCGTCGAAGAGGTGCAGCCGGACCGCGGCGGCGTGCTCGGAGAAGATGGCGAAGTTGACGCCCTCCCCGTCCCACGTGGCGCCGAGCGGGTAGGGGCTGCCGGGCCAGACCCTCATGGCGCTCCGGCCGGAGCCGGGGCGGCGGCCCGGTAGAGACGAAAGCCCCAGGGCTCGAGTGGCACCTCCCCGCCGGGAGCCGGTGCGACCCCGGCCGCCGCGGGCAGGAGCCCCGTCCAGCACGGTCCCGGATCGAGATGGCCGATCGCGGCTGTCGGCGTCAGGTTGAACAGCGCGACCACCGTCGTCCCGCCGTGGCCGCGGGTGAGCGTGACGACCCCCGCCTCGGCGTGGGCCACCGACGCGGCGCGAGACGAGCGCCGGAGGGCCGGCTCGCTCGAGCGCAGCGCGATCAGGTCGCGGTACAGCGCGCAGAGCTCGCGATGGGCGTCGTCGCTCCGGCGCAAAGACCAGTCGAGCTTGGCCGCGGCGAACGTCGCCGGGTCGCCGGGGTCGGGCGCCCGGTCGGCGCGCGGATCGTGGGCGTGCTCGGCGGCCCGGCCCCGGCGCACGGCCTGGAGCAGCGCGGGGTCCCCGTGGTCGACGAAGTACGGGAAGGGCGCCGTCTCGCCGTACTCCTCGCCCATGAACAGCAGGGGCACGCCGGGCGAGAGGAGGAGCAGGGCGGCGGCGAGGCGTGCCTGGTCCGGTGTGACGAGGCTCGAGAGCCGACCGCCGTCGGGCCGGTTGCCGACCTGGTCGTGGTTCTGGGCGAAGACGACGAAGCGCTGCGGGTCGAGGCCCACGGACGGCGCGCCGTGGCGCCGGCGGCGGAACCGGGAGTACTGGCCCTGGTAGACGAAGCCCTGGCCCATGGCGCGCGCCACGTCCTCGGGCCCCGAGTAGTCGCCGTAGTAGCCGTTCTGCTCACCCGTGAGGGCGACGTGGACGGCGTGGTGGAAGTCGTCGTTCCACTGCGCGTCCATGCCGAGGCCGCCGGCCTCCCTCCCGGTGACCACTCTCGGGTCATTGTCCGCGCTCTCGGCGATGAGGACGACCCGGCGACCGCCCTCTTCGATCGCCGCGCCGAGCGCGGCGAGTTCGGCGAGGAAGGGACGGGCGCTGCGGTCGATCAGCTCGTGCACGGCGTCGAGCCGCAGCCCGTCGAGGTGAAAGTCGGTGAGCCACTGCGTGACGTTGGCCGCGAAGAACGAGCGGACGCCGTCGGAGCCCGGCCCGTCCAGGTTGACCGCCTCGCCCCACGGCGTCCGGTAGCGGTCGGTGAAGTAGGGGCCGAACGCGCCCAGGACGTTCCCCTCCGGGCCGAGGTGGTTGTAGACCACGTCCAGGAGCACCGAGACGCCGCGGGTATGGCACGCGTCCACGAACTCCTGCAGCCCGGCGGCGCCGCCGTAGCTGTGTTGCACGGCGAAAGGGAAGACGCCGTCGTAGCCCCAGTTCCGCTGCCCGGGGAACTGGGCGACCGGCATCACCTCGATCGTGGTCACGCCGAGCTCGACCAGGTCGTCGAGCCGCGCCGCGGCGGTCGCGAAGGTGCCCCGCTCGGTGAACGTGCCGACGTGGAGCTCGTACACGACGGCGTCGCGCAGGGGCGGCGGGACGAAGCCCTCGTCGTGCCAGCGCCGGGAGCGCAGGTCGACCACCGCCGAGGGCCCGTGCACGCCGTCGGGCTGCGCCCGGGACGCGGGGTCGGCGAGTTCGGCCGACCCGTCGAGGCGGTAGCGGTAGCGCGCGCCGGTCCCGCAGGGCGCGGTCACGCGGAAATAGCCGTCGCCACACGGCGCCATGTCGAGGCGTCGGTCGGTGTCGGTCAGCCAGAGCTCCACCGTCGCCGCCCGCGGCGCCCACACGGTGAACCTCGTCTCGGTCGTGCCTTGCGGCACGGCGCCAAGTTCCACGCTCACTCGGGCTGGAGGAAGAGGCAGCCCAGTGGGGGCAGGGTCAGGGTCAACGTGTGCGACATGGCGTGGTTGGGCAAGGGGTGCGACGAGACGCCGCCGAGGTTGCCCGTGCCGCTGCCCCCGTACTCGCCCGCGTCGCTGTTGAGGATCTCGCGCCAGAACCCCCCGCACGGCACCCCGGCCAGGACGTTGGAGCGCACGACCGGCGTGAAGTTGCACACGACGAGGACCGGGCTCCCCGTCGAGGACAACCGGAGGAAGCTGAGCAGGCTCGAGTCGGGGTCGTTCGGCTCGGTCCAGCCGAAGCCGCGGGGGTCCGTGTCGAGCTCGTGGAGCGCCGGCACGTCGTACTGCACGCGATTCAGGTCGGTCACCAGGCGCAGCACGCCGTCGTGGGGGGCGATCCCGGCGAGGGCCCAGTCGAGCTGGCCGTCGTGGTCCCATTCGTGCCGTTGCGCGAGCTCGTTGCCCATGAACAGGAGCGTCTTGCCCGGGGTCGCGGACTGGTAGGCGTACAGCAGGCGCAGGTTGGCGAAGCGTTGCCAGTCGTCCCCGGGCATCTTGGTGAGCATCGAGCCCTTACCGTGGACCACCTCGTCGTGGGAGAGCGGGAGCGTGAAGTTCTCGCTGTAGGCGTACACGCTCCTGAACGTGAGCTCGCCGTGGTGGTGGCGCCGGTGGATCGGATCGCGCGCCATGTACTCGAGCGTGTCGTGCATCCACCCCATGTCCCACTTGAGGCCGAAGCCGATCCCGCCGAACTCGACGGGCCGGGACACCCCGGGGAACGCGGTCGACTCCTCGGCGAAGGTCTGGACGTCGGGGTGGTCACCGTAGATCCCCGTGTTCAGCTGCCGCAGGAACGCGATGGCCTCGAGGTTCTCCCGACCGCCCTCGGCGTTGGGCAGCCACTCCCCGGGATGCCGGGAGTAATCGAGATAGAGCATGGAGGCCACGGCGTCCACGCGCAGCCCGTCGGCGTGGTACTCGGAGAGCCAGTGCTCGGCCGACGAGGCGAGGAAGCTGCGCACCTCGTGCCTTCCGTAGTTGAAGATGAGGCTCTTCCAGTCCGGGTGGAAGCCGAGGCGCGGGTCGGCGTGCTCGAAGAGGTGGGTCCCGTCGAATTGCGCCAGCGCGAAGGCGTCGGAGGGGAAGTGCGAGGGCACCCAGTCGAGGATCACCCCGATGCCGGCGCAGTGCAAGCGGTCGATCAACGCCATCAGGTCCTGGGGATCGCCGTAGCGCCGGGTCGGGGCGAAGAACCCCGTCGTCTGGTAGCCCCAGGACCCGTAGAAGGGGTGCTCCATGAGGGGCATGAACTCCACGTGGGTGAACCCGCACCGCCGGACGTGCTCGATCAGGGGCTCGGCCAGGCCGGCGTACCCGAGGAACTGGCCGGAGTCGTCGCGGCGCCAGCTGCCGGCGTGCACCTCGTAGATGGCCATCGGCGCATCGAGCGCCATGCGCTGGCGGCGGGAGCGCATCCATTCGCCGTCGCCCCACTCGTAGGCGAGGTCCCAGATCACCGAGCCGGTGCGCGGCGGCACCTCGGTGCAGCGGGCGAACGGGTCGGCCTTCTGGAGGACCTCGCCGCTCGACGTGGTGACGGCGAATTTGTAGACCTGCCCCGGGTGTGCCGACGTCATATTCCCCTCCCAGATGCCCGACACGCCGCGCGGCCGCAGGGGGTCGGCCGAGGCGTTCCAGGAGTTGAAGTCCCCGATCACGCCGACGGCGCGGGCGTTGGGCGCCCAGACGGCGAAGCGGGTGCCGCCCCCGGGCCCGGGATGCGCGCCGAGCTTGTCGCCCAGCCGGCGGTGCGTACCCTCGTTGAACCAGTACAGGTCCTCCTCGGTGAGGTCGGTGACCGCAAGCCGCGTCGCCGTCACGTGGCGTCTCCGGTGCGCTCGAGCACGCGGCAGACGGCGGCGACGTCGGGGTCGGCGCGGATCTCCTCGAGCGAGCGGGCGCTGCGCCTCCGCCAATTCCCGGCTCCGGGTCCGGTGCCGGGATGGTTCTGGGCCACGCGCTCGCCCCAGACGTCCTCCAGGTCGACCAGCACGAGGTCGGCCGGGCCGCGGGCGAGGTGGGCCAGGCAGCCCCCGAGGGCCTCGAGGGTGCCGGCGCCGTCCGCGGGCGCGCCGGCGTCCCGAACGAGGCCCAGCTTGCCGAGCAGCCGGCGGCGCCAGTCGGCCCTCTCGGCGCGGGCCGCGCTCGCCGCGTCGGGCGAGAGCAGCCCGGCGCGCTCGCGCTCGGTGATGTCGTCTCCCGCCAAGAAGGCAGCGAACGTCGGCAGGTCATGGGTGCCGAGCGCGGCCAGGGCGCGGCGCGGGGGCTCGGGGAGCGGCTCGGCCACGGTGGACTCGAACTGGAAGACCCAGGTGCGCAGCATCTTGTCGCGGGCCATGCGGCGCCGCACTGTTGCGGGCACGGTGCCGAGGTCCTCGCCCACGACGGCCGAGCCCCTGCGGTCGGCCCCGATGCACACCAGCGCGTGCAGCTCGTCGGCCGGGTACGACACGTAGGTCCCCTCGCGAGCCGAGAAACCCTCCGGGATCATGTACAGCCGCTCGAGGCCCATGACGTGGTCGACGCGGAGGCACTCGGCGTGCCGGAAGGCCCGGTCCAGGGCGGCGATGAGATAGCGGTAGCCGTCCTCGCGCATCCGTTCGGGATGCAGCGGGTGGAAGCCCCAGGCCTGACCCTCGGCGAAGAACAGGTCCGGTGGTGCCCCGCCTTCGACGCCGGACATGAACGACGGCGGCGACCAAACCGGGTCGAAGCCGTCGGGGTGCGAGCCGATGGGGAAGTCGGCGTACAGGCCGGCCGCCGCGCCGGCGAACGACAGCTGCTGGGCGGCCGCCCACTGGCAATAGAGGTGGTAGCCGGTACGGGCGGCGCTCGGCTCGCCGCCCGGACCCGGCCCGGCGTCCTCTCGGGCGGCGCGAAACCGTGCGTAGGCGACCAGCTCGGGGTGGGCGCGGGCGAACTGTTGGAGCTCGCGCAACCGGTCCGGCAACGTCCCGGCGCAGAGGGTGCGCGCCATCGGCTCGAGGACCTGGCGCTTCAGCCGCGCCACCTCCTCGTACTCGACGAGGCGCGACGCGTGCAGCGCCGAGAGACGGGCCCGCAAGCTGCGGGAGCTGAGCAGGTCTCGGGCCTCGGGGGTGGCCGCCAGCTCGGGGAGGCCGGTGGGGTCGATGAACAGCTCGTTGTACGCCAGCCGGCTCACCGGCAGATACGGGCTGGGGTCGGCGGGCACCGCGTCGAGGAGGGCGGGGTACAGCGGGAGCGTGCCCACCAACCCGATGCCCTGCTCGGTGACCCATCGGCCGAGCCGTCCCAGGTCGGTGTAGCTCCCGGTCCCCCAGTCGTCGTCGCTGCGGACGGCGTGGAGGGGGAGGAAGGCGATCGACGCGCGCCGCGGCGCCGGGCACTTCGGTGTGGCCAGGACGAGCGCGGACGTCGGCGGTCCCGCTCCTTCCAGCGTGACCCGGTGGTAGCCCGGCGGGAGGGGATCGAGCGCGAGAGCGCCGAGGTCGACGGCATGGCGCACGTAGCGGACGCCCTCGACGGCGGTGGCGTCATCCACCCGAACCTCCACGTTGGCCAGCGTGTCGCGCCGGGTGGTCCCGTCCTCGAGCTCGAGGGAGAGCCATACCTCCTGGGGGTCCGTGCCCGCCGGCAGCGTCGCGGTGGTCGTCCCGGGCCCGGCGATGCGGTGCACGAGCACCGGCTCGAGCGGGCGCCGGGCGGCGGCCCGTCGCTCTTCGCGCCACGCCGCCGCCGCGTCGGACGGATCGCGTAACGGCACGCCGAGCGCCTGCAACACCGCCACGACGACCTCGTCGGGCGCGCGCCTGGTCACGCCGTCGACGTCGGTGTAGCGGGTGTGCACGCCGTGGCGGACGGCGAGCGCCGCCAGCTCGGGCCTCGAGGCCCTCACGGTTCGGAGTCCAAGATGTCGAGGATGCCGCGCGCGGGGATGTCGACCCAGGTCGGTCTCGTGTTCACCTCGTAGCTGAGCTCGTACATCGCCTTCTCCAGACGGAAGAAGTCCAGCAGCTGTGCCAGCTCGTCGCTGCCGGTCGGCAGGTACCGGCTCTGGCCCGCGACCTCCAAGTAGCTGTCGAGGAAGCGAGCGGAGACCGAGCGGTGCCAGAGCCCCAGCCATTCGTGGTAGCTGGTCTCGGGGCCCTGGTCGACGGTGGAGCCGAACTCCAGATCGATCCGTAGCGCCGCGGCCTGTCCGGCGTAGTGCAGCGAGCGGATCATGCCGGCGAGGTCGAACGCGGCCGGCCGCTTGAGACGCCTCCACCCGAGCGACCGGCTCGGCTCGCCCTCGAAGTCGATGATGACGAAGTCCTTGCCGGTCCACAGCACCTGCCCGAGGTGGTAGTCGCCGTGGCAACGGATCCGGTAGGCCTCTGCCGTGGTCGCGCTGAAGCGCCGGAGCCGATCGACGATCGCAGCCTCGTGCCGCACCACCCGCGCGACGAGTGGGGAGTCGATGCCCTGCGACGCGACGTCGCGCAGGACCTGGCGGGTCAGGCTGCGCGCCCCGTGGAACAGCGCCTGGCGGTCGAGCGACGTCAGCGGGTCCGGGGCGAAGGCGGGGTCCCGGTCGTCCGAGGTGAGCGCGAGGTGCAGCTCGGCGGTGCGCTGGCCCAACAGCGAGGCCCACTCCAGGTGCGGCCCGACGACGGGGTGCACCGCCTCGGTGTCGCGGTCGGGCGTGGGGGCGACGCCGATGTCGGTGCCGTTGGTGAGGGCCTCCTCGAGCCCGTGGGCCAGGGCGTCGACGACGTAGTCCCACCCGTCGTCCTCGTTGAGCACGTACTCCTCGAGCATGGCGATCGTGGCCGTTTGGGCGCCGGGCCCCGGCGTGCGGTACTCGATGCTGCCGCCCAGCCTCGGCACGTGGGCCAGCCGGGCCCGCTCGCTGAGGAAGCGGCCGATCTCGACGCCGGGGTTGATGCCGTCCTCCACCCGGCGGATGAACTTCATGATCGCTTCGTCTCCGAGCATCACCGACGAGTTGGACTGCTCCGCGTTCAGGGGCGTCGTCGGGCAGTCCTGGCGCAGGCAGTTGTTGAACCGGCGCAGGCTTGGTGCGGGTACGCCCGCGAGCTGCCCGACGTTCCCGGCGAGGGACCGCCGGCGCGCCAGCAGGTCCGCCATCGCCCGGACGAAGGCCGGCGCGTGCACCGCGTCCACCAGCGTGCCCTCCTCGGAACGCGAGCGCACGTCGGCCACCATCGCCTCGGGATGCCACTTCTTCATCTCCTCCGCCTCGAGGCCGACGAGATGGGCGACCGGGACGAGGTAGCGCTCCGGCGGCCCGTGGTCCAGCTCCAGCTGCACGACGAGGACGCTGGCCACGGGGGACTGGGGCTCCCGCGCGCCGTTGCCGTTGCGCGACGCGGCGGGATCCGGGACGGGGACGGCGTCGAGCACGCTGGCGGACATGATGGCGCGGGTCTTCTGGCCGAACCAGCGGCGCTCGGCGATATAGGAGGGGAGCCAGGCCTCGAACTGGCGCTTGGCGAGACCCGAGAACAGCGTGTCCCAGCGACCCGGGACCGAGAAGGTCGGGCGCTCCGGCCGGAGGCTGGCCGGTTCGCGCTCGAGCGAGAACCAGTAGAACCCGTGGGGACCCAGGGTCACGAAGTAGGGCAGCTCACCGACCGGCGGGAATTCCTGGTTGCCCGACAGCTCGACCGGGACCGCACCGCGGAATTCGGACAGGTCGAGCTGCGCGCACTGCACGTGACGCGAGAGGTTGAAGACGCACAGGATGCGCTCGTCCTCGTACCGGCGGATGAAGGCGAACACCTTGCGGTTGTCGGGATAGAGGATCTCGAGGCTGCCGCGTCCGAAGGCCTGGTAGCGCTGGCGCAGCGCGATCAGGCGCTTCATCCACCAGAGCAACGAGTTCGGGTTCTCCAGCTGGGCCTCGACGTTGATCGCCTGCGAGTGGTACTCGGAGTCGATGATCACCGGGAGGTAGAGGCGCTGCGGGTTGGCGGCGGAGAATCCGGCGTTGCGGTCGCTGTTCCACTGCATGGGGGTGCGGACCCCGTTGCGATCGCCCAGGTAGATGTTGTCGCCCATGCCGATTTCGTCGCCGTAGTAGATGATCGGGGTGCCGGGCATGGAGAACAGCAGCCCGTTCATCATCTCAATGAGCGTGCGGTCGTTGCCGAGCAGTGGCGCCAGGCGGCGGCGTATGCCGACGTTCACCCGGGCCTGGGGGTCCTGGGCGTAGACGCGGTACATGTAGTCCCGCTCCTCGTCGGTCACCATCTCGAGGGTCAGCTCGTCGTGGTTGCGCAGGAACAAGGCCCACTGGCAGTCGGGCGGCGTGGTCGGCATCTCCGAGAGGATGTCCACCATCGGGAAGCGGTCCTCCTGGCGCGCCGCCATGAACATCCGCGGCATGAGGGGGAAGTGGAACGCCATGTGGCACGTGTCCCCCTTGCCCATGTAGGCCACCGCGTCCTCGGGCCACTGGTTCGCCTCGGCGAGGAGCATGCGGTCCTCGAACCGCTCGTCGATGTGGGCGCGTAGGTGCCGGAGGAACTCGAAGGTCTCGGGCAGGTTCTCGCACGAGGTGCCCTCCCGCGCGTACAAGTAGGGCACCGCGTCGAGGCGCAGCCCGTCCACTCCCATGGACAGCCAGAAGTCGACGACGTCGAGCATGGCCTGCCGCACGCTGGCGTTGTCGTAGTTGAGGCTCGGCTGGTGCGAATAGAACCGGTGCCAGTAGTGGGCGCCGGCCACCGGGTCGAAGGTCCAGTTGGAGGTCTCGAAGTCCTTGAAGATCACCCGGGCCCCGGCGAAGCGGTCGGGCGTGTCGCTCCAGAGGTAGAAGTCCCGGTAATTGGAGCCGGGGCGGGCGTGCCGGGCCCGCTGGAACCACGGGTGTTCGTCCGAGGTGTGGGCGAGCACGAGCTCGGTGATCACCCGCAGGCCGCGGCGGTGCGCCTCGCGTAGGAAGAGCCGGAAGTCGCGCAGGTTGCCGTAGGACGGGTGGACCTGCCGGTAGTCCGAGATGTCGTACCCGTCGTCGCGCAACGGGGAGGGGTAGAAGGGAAGGAGCCACAGCGTGGTGACGCCGAGGCCTTGGAGGTAGTCGAGCTTCTCGACGAGCCCCTTGAAGTCACCGATGCCGTCACCGTTGCCATCGGAGAAGGCGCGCACGTGGGTCTCGTAAAAGACGCCGTCCTTGTACCAGAGCGGATGGGATGCCGCACCCACGACGGCCTCGAGCCGGCGCTCCCTCAGCACGTCGGTGGTCGTCATGGCGCGGACGGTTGGGTCACGGCGAAGATGTGGCACGGCACGTCGTCAGGGTCGAGCTTGACGAAGTTGGTCGCCCCCTCCCAGACGTAGCGGGCGTCGGTCAGGAGATCGTGCATCACGTAGGACGCACCCTCCGCAAGGCCGAGCTCGTCGAGGTCGAGCGTGACCCAGCCCGACTGGGGGAAGTGGTGGTCGAGGTTGACCAGGACGACGATGGCGTCCCGCCCGTCGGCGGTGTCCCGCACCTTGGAGTAGGCGGTGATCCGGCCGTTGTCGATGTGGTGGAAGGCCAAGGTGTCGTTGAACTGCAGGGCGACGTGGTCGCGCCGGATCCGGTTCACGAGACCGATGAAGGGCGCGAGGCTGAGCGGGCTCTCGAGGTCCCACGAGCGCACCTCGTACTTCTCGGAGCGCAGGTACTCCTCGGAGTCCCGGTGTCGGGCCAGGTGTTCGCGGAGCTCGAAGGCCGGGCCGTAGATCCCGTAGGTCGCGCTGAGGGTGGCGGCCAGGACCAGGCGGGAGAGAAAGGCGGCCCGGCCGCCGGACTGGAGCTCCTCGCTCAGGATGTCCGGCGTGTTCGGCCACAGGTTGGGCCGGAAGTAGTCGGCCACCTCCGAGCGGGTGAGCTCGGTCATGTAGGTCTCGAGCTCCCATTTCGTGGTGCGCCAGGTGAAGTAGGTGTAGGACTGCGTGAACCCGATCCGCGCCAGGTGCTCCATCACCCGGGGCCGGGTGAACGCCTCGGACAAGAAGATCAGGTCGGGCGCCTCGGACCGCAGCGTGGCCAGCAACCACTCCCAGAAGGCGAACGGCTTCGTGTGCGGGTTGTCCACCCGGAACACCTTCACGCCGTGGCCGACCCAGAACCGCACGACGTCGAGCAACGCGGCCCACAGACCCGGCCAGTCGCTGCCGCCGAAATCGAACGGGTAGATGTCCTCGTAGCGCTTGGGCGGGTTCTCGGCGTAGCGGATGCTGCCGTCGGGGCGGTGGCGGAACCATTCGGGGTGCTCCCGCACCCACGGATGATCGGGCGAGGCCTGGAAGGCGAGGTCGATGGCCACGTCGATGCCCCGCCGCGCCGCGTCGGCGACCAGGTCCTCGAAGTCGCGCATCGTGCCGAGGTCGGGATGGAGCGAGGTGTGGCCGCCTGCCGGCGCCCCGATGGCCCACGGGCTGCCGGGGTCGCCGGGCTCCGGGTTGACGGCACCGTCGCGGCCCTTGCGCGCGATCAGCCCGATCGGGTGGACGGGCGGCAGGTACAGCACGTCGAACCCCATCTGCTCGACGTAGTCCAGCCTCGCCCGCACGTCGGCGAAGGTGCCGTGATGGTTCGGATCCGACGAGGCCGAGCGGGGGAACATCTCGTACCAGGCGGCGAAGCGGGCCTTCGGAGCTTCGGCGAGCACCGAGTAGACGGGCGACGTGGTGGCCGAGCGCGGGTCAGCCAGCTCTCCCATGAGCCGGCCGAGCCGCGCCGAGAAGAGCACGTCCGCCAGGGTCCGGTCCGGCCCCGGCGGTGCCTCCAGCGCCCAGCGCGCCAGCTCGTCGGGGACGTCGGTCTCGAGCCCACGCACGCCGGTGCGCACGGCCCCGGCCAGCGCTGCCAGCATGCGGCCGTCGCTGGCGCGCGCCCGCGACGCGGCGCCATCGATCAATTCGCCGCCGACGACCAGCTCCGTCGTCAGGTCGTGTCCCGCCGCCGCCCGGGCGGCGAGGTCGCGCGACCAGGTGGCGAATTGATCCACCCGGGCCCGGACCGAGAAGCGGTAGAACCCCCTCGCCTGCACCGGCAGCTCGCCCAGCCAGCGGTCGTCGTAGAGCGGGCGCATGGGCGCGGTGTCCCACTTCGAGCTCGATGCGTGCCGGTACCGCAACTCGACGAACAGGGTGTCGTGCCCGTCGACGAAGGCGTCGGCCGAAATTTTGAGCAGCTCGCCCTCCGTCGTCTTGGCGGCGCGGGCCCCGGCATCCACCTGGGGGCGCACGCCGCGCACCACCGGGCGGGCCCATTCAGAGGGAAGGGGAAGGGGGGCCTTGGTCCTGGTCGGGTCGCCCACCTCAGCGTCGGGTCGGTTCTTTTGGCGGGGCGTCGCCATGCGGTGCGCTGTACCTCCTTCTCGCTTTGGCCCTACCCGACCCAGATTGGGCATAAACGGCCATGTCCCTCACACGCCCATGTGGCGTGGGCGAGCAGCGCTAGCCAGCCGGTGTCGTCGTCGTCGAGGTGGTTGTCGTGGTGCTCGGCGGGATCGTGGTGGTGGACGTCGTGGTGCTGCTCGACGACGTCGAGCTCGTCGTGCTCGACGCTGGGGTCGTGGTGCTGGTTGCGGTCCCGGACGGCTCCGTGGTCGAAGTGGTCGTCGTGGTCGATGGCGATACAGGGTGGCTCACGAGCCCGAAGGGGCCGTTGTCACCCGGCCCCGGTTGCGGCGTGCTGAACGGGTTGGACGGTGTGCCGGGGTGGCTGACCCCGAGCGCAAGCACGACCAGCAACGCTGCCGCGCCCAGGCCCACGGCGCCGAGCGATCCGAATGCGATGGGACGGGCGAGAGCCGCCAGGCGTTCTCGCCGTGACTCCGTCCGCCGTCGAGCCTCGAGCTCGGGAGTGAGGTGCTCGCGCTGGTCCAACCACGACATCACCGGCGCCGACGCGTAGACCGATCCTTGCCACGACACGAGCCCGATCAACAGCCAAGTGGCGCTCGTGGTGGCCGCGAGTGCACCGGCCATGCCCCACATGACGATCGTCAACGACAGCTCCGTACGCGCCGAGAGCACCGCCGACCACAGGCGCCGGTCACCCTCGTCCTTCGGCGTGCGCATAAAGACACCCTCACGGCGGACGAGCCCCTGAATGCATGCGAGCGCGACCGTCCACGAGAGCGACAGCCAATTGATGAAGGCCAACACGGCGCGCCCGTAGGAGATCCGGGTTCGGTTGCGCAGCGCCCAGATCGCCCGTAGCAGCCCGACGGCCAGCAGGGTGGCGGGCAGGAGGATGGTGGGCCCGACTAGCGGGCGGATGGCCACGGAAGATCCCGAGAGCAACAGGCCCGCGACCACCGCCAGGACCAGTGTGAAGGCAAGCAGGATGAGATCGTTCGTCCACTGGAGCCCACCGATCAGGTAATCGATGCGCTGCCCGAGCGTGAGCCGATTGTCGGGTTCCCTGTTCCACGGCATCAGGTCCCTCCAGTGCCGCCGGAGGATCTGCATGCCGCCGAAACACCACCTGAAGCGCTGGCTCTTCAGGGAGGAGAAGCTGAGCGGCATGATGCCACGCCCGTAACTCCGAGCGATGAAGAGGCCGGAGTATCCGGCCATGAGCAGTCGCAGCGAAGTCTCGGCGTCCTCCGTGATGCACCATTCGTCCCATCCGCCCAACTCGACGAGTGACGCCCGCCGGAGCAGACCCATGGTCCCGGCGAAGATGATCGAGTTTCGCTCGTTGCGCGAAGGCATGGCCGACGCGAAGAAGTAGCGGTACGCGTCGTAGCAGGCCGTCAGGTAGCGGTTGCCTTCGAACTCCCTGTAGTCCTGGGGCGTCTGGACAAAGGCCAGCTCCGGGTCGATGAAATAGCCGACGGTGTCGTGCAACCAGCGAGGGTCGACCAGATAGTCGGAATCCACTACCCCGATGACTTCGGCCCTCGGGTCGACGTAGCGTTCCAGCGCCAGGTTGAGGGCGCCTGACTTGTAGCCCGGCCACGGGTCCACGTGCACGAACTTCACTCGCGGTTTCGACGCGCAGTACTCCTCGACCGGCCGCCACACCTCGGCGTCGGGGGTGTTGTTGTCGATGACCACGATTTCGAAGTCGGGGTAGTCGAGGCGGTCGGCGGCCTCAATCGCCTGAATGAGCATGTCGGGTGGCTCGTTGTACGCCGCGATGTGGATCGAGACCTTCGGCTTGTAGGCCGCGTCGGGCCGGGGGTATTCCCGGGAGTGCCGGACCCGGCACACCACGTCACAGGTCTCGAACGCGAAGGTGGCGGCGATCACCAGGGCAGCCAGTTCGAGCAGGAAGAGGAGGGCGGAGGCGAGCGAGCCGATGAACGAGAAGTTGCTTGCCACGGTGACATCGGCGGCGAAACCGAGATAGGCGAGCGCGGCGGCGATGAAGCTGGCGAAGAAGTACTGCCCGAGTGGATTCCACACGCCTCGTGCCGCCGCCACGGCGACCACGCAAAGGACGACGAAGGCCTCGCTCCCTTCCACCGGTGCTGCCGGCAAGCTGAACCACAGCGCGGCGAGGTATCCGGCCACGAAGGCGCCGATCGCGCCAAGCAGGACCCCGGCAACACGCAAGGCGAAGCGGACTCGAGACCCCAAGGTGAAGAGCAGGAGGCCTGCGAGCCCCAAGTTGATGCTGCAGACGATGAAGAAGCTGAACAGCACGTCTCAGGCGGCCATGACCGACGCGATCAACTCGAGATAACGGCTGAGGTACCGCGGAGCCAGGAAGTTGTCCACGACCGAGGCGCGGGCCGCCTCTCCGAGCGCGTCGGCGCGGCTCCGGTCGCGGACGAGGTCGGAAATGGCCACGCCGAAGGCGCAGCCGTCTTCGGGGTCGTCGACCAGCACACCGCTCACGCCGTTCGAGATCTGGTCTTGCATACCGCCGACTGCGCTCGCCACCGTCGGCCGGGCCTTCCACATCGCCTCGGCCACCGTCAGGCCAAAGCCCTCGGCGAGGCTTTTCTGCACGACCACGTCGGAGCGACGTTGCAGGGCGTTGACCACCGCGGCATTTTCCTCAGTGTCCTGCATCGGCAGGCACGCCACGTGCACCCGGGACCGTATGGACGCAGGGAGCGACGCGATGCAGTCCCAGAGCTCGTCGAGGGTGGTCGCGCCCTCGGGGTCGTCGGCGACGGCTTCGGGCGACGGGCCGGCGAGGACGAGATGAGCTCCAAGCTCCAATGGGACGCCCTCCGCGAACGAGCGCGCCACGCCGGCGTGGTCCTTGAGCGGATCCCAACGTGAGATCTGAGTGACGACGGGGGCGCCGGGTGGCAGCGGGCACTCCTCGATGACCTTGGTGGTGCGGAAGACCTGACCGCGGGACCCGTCGACGCGGGTGAAGGTCGCAGCACCGGTCCGAGGCTGTCCGCTCAGACCGGTGGCGGCGAGGATGCCGTCGACCTGATCGCGCCCCATCGCTTGGTTCTTGGGGGAGAACGCGTCGATGCAGGGCGGAATGGCGACGACACGCCCAGCTTCCAGACCGTCCCACTCGTACTGGGCCCGGCTGAACACTTGCGCGTGCGCGCGACTCGCCGCAGGAAGGAGGAAGTCCCACGCCCGTCGGCTGTGCTCGTTGGGGACGTCCGCGCCCACGTGGCAGTTCCAGATGACGTACGCGCCCAGGTCTCGCAGCTGCGGTGCCAGACCCACCACCTGCGGGTCGTGGAGGATGACGACGTCGCCCGGCTTGATCTGCTCGGCCAGCGGGACGAACTCCGCGGCCAGCACCGACTGGTAGAGCTCTGCCTCGGCCGGACCAAGGTCGCCGCCGTCGCCCTCCTTGCCGTGGAGGAGGTAGTGAATGCGCTTCGTCAGAACGAAGAACTCCTCGGTGCCCTCGACGACCAGCCATCGGGAGCAGATGCGCGCGCCGAGGAGGTAGCCCAGCACCGAACTCAAGAGCTCCGCGACCCCGCCCCCGTTCATGGTGGAGTTCACGTGCACCAGGGTCCGCCCCTCCATGAGGGCTGCGCCCCGGCGGAGCGAGCGGTCGAATCTCCGCCACCGTTCGAAGTCGAGCATCGTCTCGAAGCGCGACGGATCGAGCGAGGGCAGCTCGGCTTCGTTCATCTTTCAGCTACGCGAATCCCCCGGAGCAGCCGTCGCATTTGCCCATGGAACGATCTCGCAATCACGGGTGGTGGGGCGGACAACATCGTTTGGGATGTACCCACCGAGGTGCGTTCATAACGTTCTGCATCGCCAAGAAGCGTGCGCGCGGGCGTTCATTGCCAAGCTCCGAACGAGAATGTGCTGTGCCAGGGAGCCGGGGACACCATGCCGTCAGCGTCGAGAAACTCGACGAGCGCGGCGCGACAGATCGGGTGTGGACGGCTCGACTTCCCTGACCGGAGCAACCTCACCCTCAGGCCTGGACAGGCGGCCCACACGGAGGTTTCCGCAACACACGGTCGGGCATTACCAGGTTGTCTCGACCATTCGCCCCAGAGGAGGAGATCCCAGAGTGGGAATCGGCACCGGCGGCACGAGTGGCGGCGGGCGAACGGGGATCCAATTGCGCGACGTTGCACCCGGTACCTCGGAGCGACCAAACAGCCGAACGGGGACCGGCAGCTTGGCGAGAGTGGCCACATTGATTGCGGCTGGGGCCGGCATGGCATTTGCCATGTTTCGGGTCCAGGCGGCGTGGCCGTTCGGGCTCCGGCTGGTCGGATGGGCGGCTGGACGTAGAGAGAACTTCGGTGCGGGTCGAGGCTGCGCTCGCTGGTAACTGGGAACTGGGACGGAAATGGCCTGACGCAAATGGATCCGCAGCCGACACCAGGGACCAAATGGGGGTCCCGGCCAGCGCGGTATGAGACCGCCGAGGAGCTGGCCCGCCTGGGACCGCTGCGGGTCGTGGCCGCCCACGACCATCTGCTCAATCGAACCGTCGCCATTGCCGAATGCAGTGGAACGGGCTCGCAGCGTTCGGCCTTCACCCGGCAGGGCCAGACCGTCGCTCGAATCAGTTCACAGTTCGTCGTCGACATCTACGACTGCGGGCTGTACGACGACCGTCCCTTCGTCGTCTTCGAACGGCCGTCGTCCACGCTGGCCGAGGTGATCGAGGCGGGCGAGACCGTCGTCTTCGAGTGCGCCGTGCGCGAGCTCCAGGAGGCCGTGCTCTGTCTCCGGTTAGCCGGCGTCGAGTTCGGAACGTTGCGGCCGGAGGTCGTGGGCGTGAACGAGGCCGGCCAGGTGCGACTGAGCCCCTGGCCACTCGGCCACCGCGGCGCCGAAGTGACCGGGGACACAGAGAGCGAGGAGGGGCGGATCCTGGCGCTCCTCGCCCCGCTCGCGGGCGCGTCGGTGGAGGATCCGGCCGCCTTGCGGCGGGCCCTCGAACAATCCGAGGAGACCGTGTACTCGGCGCCGTTCCTCAGCGCGTGGTCCGCCGGTCGCCTCGATGCGCCGCCCGCCGAGCACCCGTCCGCTCCCGCCGCGACCGCGCAGGTGCTGGTGGATCGCAACGTGCTGAGCCGGCCGGTGATCACGTCGCACCTGGCGAAGAGGCGGCGGCCCCGCTGGCACTACCTGGTGCCGGCGGCCGCGATCGTGGCGGTCGCCGCCCTGGGAGTCGCCGGCTCCCTCGCCGGCCAGGCCGGGGTACCTGGGATGAAGAACCACACCCCCGCGGTGACCGCGTCGAACGCCGGGACGTCGAGCTCGACACGATCCGGCACGAGCACGGGCTCCGGTTCGCCGTCGGCGCCCGTTCTCAGCCAGACGACCAACGACCATTCGACGTCATGGTACGGCCAGCCCAACGGGGCACCGCCCTCCACGCCGCTCGTGACGCCCGCGACCAACGTGGTCGGTGCGTCCAAGCCCCCGGGCGCAGCGGGGACCCCGAGTCCTTCGACCACCAGCACCACCGTGCCGGCTCCGACGACCACGACGACCGTGCCGGTGACGACGACCACGACCACCGTGCCCGCCACGACGACTACGACGACTTCGCCGGCGCCTCACGCCCCGGGCCCGTAGCGGCGACGCGACCCGAGAAAGGCTCCGAGTATCGACGCGCGTGCTACAGCAGCACTTCCGCCGCACCCCCGGCAGCGTCGCGGCAGCTCGTCACGCCGGGGTGCGATTTGTCAGCCATGCGCGCACGGAGTTCGACCTCGGGATGCAATGGTCGACCAACGTCCGGGTACAAATCGCGGACAACGGCCACGCAGAATCCGTCCGCCGGCTCGCCGACCGATTCGGCGTCGACCGGTAGACCCGGGAGCGCAAGACGATCTGGTTCGAGGTCAGTAGTGACTCATCGTGACCGCGCGGCGGCGCGGCCCCCCTTGCGCCCAGCCGCCTTGTGCTGCGCCGTCGTCCCACCCTGGCGGGAGTTGCCGCCCGAGCCGGACGCCTTCCCACCGTGGCTCGAAGAGCTTGGGGCGTTGGCGATGCGTGCGGCGCGCTGCTTCGACATACCCTTGTCCTTCAGCGCCTCGTACTGCTTCTCGTTCTTGACGTTGGCTCGCTTCGTCGGCATTGTGCTCTCCTCTCTTCCTTGCGCTGGGTCTCAGAGACCTTTGGCCGCGTCACGGACCCTGTCCGCAAACGCGGCAATCGGGCCCAGGATCTTGTTGCCGGGCGGCCGGTCCGGAGCGTGCGGGTGCGGATGCGTCGGGGCGCTGGTCTTGGCCTTCTCGTAGCGCGCGCCGAGTTGGCGCCTGTCGTCGTCGTGCTCGAGTGCCCGCAGGAGCGGAAAGATGTTCTGCTCCTCCGCCTGGGCGTGGTCGAGCACGTCGTCGCGCAATTCGGCGAGCTTCGTGGCGAACTCCGGGCTCGTCGGGTCCAGCTTTTCCAAATCGGCGAGCATCGCTTCGGCTTCCCTCTGCTCCTTCAAGCGCGGTTCGACCTCGGCGTCGCCGTCGGGGGCTTTCGCACGGATGGTCGGGTAGACGACGACCTCTTCGGCGACCTCGTGACGCACGAGCTCGGGGACGAGCTCCCAGAACAGGTCCTCGCGGGCGGACGCCGGCGCGCCAGTGATCTGCTCGAGAAGTTGCTTGGCCTCCTGGTGGTCGCGGGACAGCAGGTCGACGATGTCGACTGTCCGGATGTCTGTCATGGCTTCTCCTTTCTGGTCAACGGTCAGGTCACGAGACGGGGACGAAGCTCGCGCCGGTAGAACGCGAAGAATCCCTCCTGGTCCGGGCCGATTTGGTTCACATAGACCCGGTCGAACCCTGCTTCGAGAAACCGCTCGATGGCGGCCACGTGGCGTTCGGGGTCCGGGCCGCACGGCACGAGGTCGGCGACCATGTCCTCGGTCACGTGTGACGCCGCCGCCTCGAAGTGCGACGGCAGGGCCAATTCCTGGCTGAGCTGGCCCTCGACGGCCTCCGTCGGCCAGAGCTGGTGGGCCAGCTTGCGAGCCCGACCCTCGTCGGGGTCCCAGCACACCTTGAGTGCCGCGATGGCGTCGCCACGGCCGCCGTGCCGGCGGTACTGCTCCAGCAGGTCGCTGCCCGGCTTGGTCGTCACGAACCCGTCCCCGATCCTCGCCGCCACTTCCGCCGCCTCGGGGCCGAACGCGGAGACCGCGATGGGGGGCGGCGAGTCCGGGAGCGTGTACAGCCGGGCGTTCTCGACGGTGTAGTGGCGACCGTGATGCGTCACGAGGCCGCCCTGCCATAGCTTTCGGATGACCTCGACCGCCTCCTCGAGCATCTCGAGGCGGGTCGCCACCGGCGGCCAGTGGTCCCCGAGGATGTGCTCGTTCAGCGCCTCCCCCGAACCCACCCCGAACACGAAGCGGCCGTCGAGCAAGCACTGAGTGGTTGCGGCCGCCTGCGAGAGGATGGCCGGATGGACGCGAACCGTCGGGCACGTCACACCGGTCGTCACGTGGAGCGACGTGGTCGCGCCGATGGCACCCACCACGCTCCAGACGAACGGGCTGTGTCCCTGGCTATCGATCCACGGGTGAAAGTGGTCCGAGATGAACGCACCGCGCATCTCGGCCGCCTCCGCCATCTGCGCTTGCGCGAGCAAAGATCGGGGTCCGTGCTCTTCGCTCGAAAGAAACGCACCTATTTCAGCCATGTGTGAGCACCTCCCTCGGCACAAGCTTTCCCGACTTCGGTTTCGCAAAACGCCGGCATTCGAACGCGCTCGCTGGAAAGTCCAGCCGGGAGCTTGCAGAGAACGAGAGGTTTCGAGGCGACACCGGCTGGCAATGTTTCGCGGGGGTGCACCAGGTCGTCAAGCGCGCTGCCGCAGAAAGGAAACACGATGGAACAGGACCTGTTGCGCATCCGGACGGCGGCACACGCCGACCGGATGACCATGTCGTTGTGCGGAGAGCTCGACCTGTCGAGCGCCCCCAGATTGATCGAGCGGTTGGCCGGCGCGCTCGAAGACGGGCCGGCGCATTTGGACGTGGATCTGTCCCGGCTGGACTACACCGACTCGGTCGGTCTCTCGGTCTTCGTCACCGCGCACTTCCAGTGTTTCGATGCCGGCATCGAACTTCAATATCTCAACCCCAACCAGTTCGTGAGGGAGCTCCTGGCCGTCACCGGTCTGGATCAAGTCTTCTCGATCGCCCGCACGGATGCCCTCGTCGAAGCCTGACCCCACGACGGTGGCCAGTGGGCCGCCTCACCGCCGGACCGTCGTCGTCACTGGAGCATCCGCCGGCCTCGGCCGCGCAATCGCCCTCGAGTTCGCCCGTCAGGGTGATCGCGTTGCCCTCCTGGCTCGGGACACGGCCCGTCTGAAGGAGGCAGCCGAGGAGGTTGCGCAGGCGGGAGGAGTCGCCCTCGGGCTCCCGACGGACGTGGCGGAGTGGGACGAAGTCGCCGCCGCGGCCTCACGCGTCCACGACGAGCTCGGGCCTGTCGATATCTGGGTCAACAATGCGATGAGCTCGGTGTTCGCTCCGTTCAGCACGCTCACCGTGCCGGAATTCACCCGCGCGACGGCCGTGACCTACCTCGGGTTCGTGCACGGCACGAAGGCTGCCTTGGAGTCGATGCGCGAACGGGACCGCGGTGCCATCGTCCAGGTCGGAAGCGCACTGGCCTACCGGGGCATTCCGCTCCAATCGGCCTACTGCGGTGCCAAGCACGCCATCGTCGGGTTCACCTCGTCGCTGCGTACCGAATTGCGCCACGACGGCAGCGGGGTCCAGGTGACCATGGTGCACATGCCCGCGCTGAACACGCCGCAGTTCGACTGGGTGCGCTCCTCCCTGCGTATGAGGCCGCAGCCGGTTGCGCCCATCTACCAGCCCGAGGTGGGCGCGCGGGCGGTGCGCTATGCGGCAGAGCACCCGAAGCGGAGGGCCTACTACGTCGGCGCCTCCACGTCGCTCACGGTGGCGGCGAACAAGTTCGTGCCCGGTGTCCTCGACCGTTACCTCGCCCGCACGGGGTTCGCCTCGCAGCAGAGCGACGACCGGGACAGTCCGGAGCGTCCCGACAACCTCTTCGAGCCGGTACCGGGGCCCTTCGGTGCGCACGGGCGGTTCGACGCGCGTGCAACGGGACGCGCGCCCTGGTCGTGGCTGCGGCGCCATGTTGGCCCGTGATCCCGCCAGCAGGCCGCGCCAGACCTAGTGGGCCCGAAAGCGCTCGGCGTCCGCCTCCTTGAGCGTCATGCCGTGGCCTGGGTCCCCGTGGCGCGGCGTGAGCCACCCGCCCGTGGGGTCGAGGAGACCGTCGAAAAGGAGGTCGTCGAGGCGTTGGTGATCGTGGAAGTACTCGACGTGGCGCAAGTGCGGGACGGCCGGGCCGACGTGCGCGTGCAGGTTTGGAGCGCAATGCGCGGAGACCTCGATGCCGCGGGCGGCGGCCAGCGCCGCGCCGCGCAGCCAGGACGTGAATCCGCCGCAGCGGGTGACGTCGATCTGCAGGCAGTCGACTGCACCCGCCTCGAGCAAGCGGGCGAAGTAGACCTCGTCGTACCCGTATTCGCCGGCTGCGACGTCGAGCGTCAACCGCTCCTTGACCTCTTTGAGGCCGGCAAGGTCGTCGGAGGAGACCGGCTCTTCGAACCACGTCACCCCGGCCCCGTCCACTAGTCGTTGCCCGACGCGCACGGCCTGTTTGCGTGAGTACGCGCCGTTTGCGTCGACGAACAACTCGACCCGGTCGCCGACAACGCCCCGGGCGAAGACGACGCGGTCGAGATCCCTCTGCGCACAGCGTCCCCAGGACTCGCCGATCTTCATCTTCACCCGCGGGATCGCCCATTCGTGCGTCCACCGCTCGAGCTGCCTCCGCGCCGTGGCCTCGTCATAGGTCGTGAAGCCGCCGCTGCCGTACAGCGCCACGCCCTCGCTCACCCGCCCGAACAGGTCGGCCAACGAAAGGTCCAGGATCTTCGCCTTGCAGTCCCACAGCGCGATGTCGACGGCGGAGATGGCGGAACCGACCACGCCGGGTCGGCCCAGGTTCCGGCAGGCGCGGACCATGGCCTCGTGGGCGGCCGGAACGGCCAACGCGCTCCCGCCGCAGACCGCGCCCCGGAGCTCGCCCTCGATGATGATGCCAGCCGCATCGGACGAGTACGTCCAGCCGAGGCCCGATACGCCGCCGGCCACGACCTCCGCCACGACGACCGTTGTCGAATCCCAGGCCAGTGTCCCGTCGGCCTCCGGCTGGTTGGTCGGCACGGTGTAGGACCGCGACGACACGGACGTGATGGCGGGTTCGTTCGAGCTAGGCATCGCGGAGCCGGCCCGCCGTCTCGATGAGGAGGGCATGGACGAACGCCTGCGGGAGGTTGCCGCGGAGCTGGCGCTGCCCGACGTCGTACTCCTCGGAGAACAGACCGCTGCCACCGCACGAGGCCCGGGTGCGTTCGAACCACTGAGCGCCCCTGCGCACGTCACCGCCGCCCAGTTGGGCCAGGGCCATCCAGAAGTTGCAGATCAGGAACGCCCCCTCCTCCTCGCCGAGAGGTTGGCCCGGCTCCGCGAAGCGGTACAGGTAGTCGTCGTCGCAAAGGTCGTCGAGCACGGCGGCGCGGGTGGCGATTGACCGCGGGTCACCGGGGGGCAGGGCGCCCCTGACCTCTGAGAGGAGGAGCGACGCATCGACCCGCGGGTCGTCGGGGGCGCGTTGCCAGTGGCCCGACGGATGCAGGCACGCCGCATCCGCCCGGCTGAGCAGATGGTCGGCGAGCCCGAGTGCCTTCGTCCTCCATCGCCGCGGCGCTCCCTGCTCGGTGATGGCCTTGAGCCCGGCGACGCAAATCAGCCTGCTGTGCGTCCAGAGCCGAGCCGGCTCGATCTCCCAGATGCCGGCCTCGGGCCTGTCCGCGTTGCCCTCGATGGCGCGGACCGCGACCTCTGCCGCACGCCAACCGTCGGCGTCGAGCAGGTCCCGTTCGGCGGCCAACGCGAAGATCAGCAGCGCCTCCCCAAAAGGGTCGAGCTGGAACTGGCGCGCCACGCGGTTGCCGACGACGTCCGATCCGCCGGGATAGCCGGGTAGGCCGAGGTGCTCTTGATCGGGCACCGGTCGTCCGTCGGAGAGGTATGCCGGCTTGGTGTCCGGACCGTCATCGAGCAGTCGGGCGCTCACCCAACGAACTGCGTGCTCCAGCATGGCCTCTGCTCCGGTGACTGCGGCACCCGCATGGCCGATGTAGCAGACGTCGCGCAACCATGCGTAGCGGTAGTCATAGTTCCGGCCTGCCTCGGCTCTTTCGGGCAATGCGGTCGTGGCGGCGGCGACGGTCGCACCGTCCGGATCGGTCATCCCGCGCAGCACGGCGATGGATTGGCGGACGTCGCGTTGCGCCGGCATCCCGAGGCATTGGGGCACCGCGCCGCCCCAGGCGTCGCGCGTCCGCGACCAGAGGTCGGCAGGGTCGGGTGGACGGCGGAGCGGAAACGCCGCCGGCTGCAATTCGAGGACCAGGTCGGCGGTGGAGCCCGCCGGGAGGCGATGGTGGGAGTCGAGACCGCCGTCGGGTGGTTGCGACGACAGGAACGGGCCGCTCAACCGCGCCCTGAGGTCGCCGGTGTCGACGTGCCAACCGTCGTCGTCGCGCCGCCACGCGCCACCGTCGCGCCGGCCGTAGTCGGGTGCAAGATGGAGCGTGACACGGATCATGGCAGCGGCGTCGTTCGCCTTGATGCTCCGCAGCAGCACGCAGCGGTCCGCCTCGCCCGGGTAGGCGAGCGCCTCGCAGCACTCGACGACACCGTCGTCGGTGACCCAGCGCTGATGCCAAATGAGGGTGCCCTCTTCGTAGAACCCACCGGGTACCCGCCGCCCCGACGGCGCGAGGTGACAGATCCCGCGGCCGCCGAGCAAGCCCGCGAAGACGGCACCGTCCGACCAGGTTGGGAAGCACAGCCAGGCCACGTCGCCGTCCGGATCGACGAGCGCGCCCCGGAACCCGTCGGCGAGGAACGCATAGTCGCGCAGCGCGTGGGGGCTGAGCTCTGACGCGTCGCGGGGGCGCGAGGCAACGTTGCCCATCGCGGGAGCATTCCCGCCGTCGAGGGAGCCAAAACCGCCGCTGTTCCGGAGCCTCGTGGATTGCGCGCCTGGGTTCTGGGTAAGCCCATCTCGTTCGTTGCACGCGTCGATTGTGAGGTCACGATGAGCAAGATCGCATCCGAGGTGCTCATAGAACGACTGGCCGACTGGGGAGTCGGCACCATCTTCGGGCTCCCGGGCGATGGCATCAACGGCATCATGGAGGGGCTGCGACGCCATCAGGACCGCGTGCGCTTCGTCCTCGTCCATCACGAAGAGGCGGCCGCGTTCATGGCCACCGGTTACGCGAAGTCGACCGGCAGGCTCGGCGTGTGCCTGGCGACCTCGGGGCCGGGTGCGATCCACCTGTTGAACGGCCTCTATGACGCGAAGCTCGATCACGCGCCCGTGCTCGCCATCACCGGGATGCAGGAGTCGCAGATGCTGGGGACCGGCTACCAACAGGAGGTGGCACTCGAGAAGCTGTTCATCGACGTGGCCGAGTACAACGAGATGATCCACGTGCCGGCCCAGCTGCCCACCCTGGTCGACATCGCGATCCGCCACGCGTTCGCCCGGCGGGGCGTCGCCCACCTGACGATTCCGACCGATATCCAGATCGCCGACGCCGGCGCCAACCCCTGGAGCGCCCCGGCTCCGGCGGTCAACCTGCCGACGGCGCCGATCTATCTGCCCGCGTCGGGCCTGCCGCGACCCGAAGACGTCACGGCGGCGGCCGAAGTGCTGAACGCCGGGTCCAAGGTCGCCATGCTGGTCGGCGCCGGCGCGCTGGGAGCTCGCCGCGAGGTGCTGGAGACCGCGGCCCTGCTGGCCAGCCCCGTCGTCAAGACCCTGCCCGGCAAGGCCGTGGTGCCCGACGACCACCCGCTGTCGGTCGGCGGGCTCGGCCTGCTCGGCACGGCACCGGCCATGGACGCCATGGAGGGCTGCGACACGCTGTTGATGGTCGGCACGAACTTCCCCTACACGAAGTACCTGCCCGAGCCCGGGCAGTGCAAGGTCGTGCAGATCGAGGCCGACCCGAGTCGCGCCGGCAACCGGATCGCGACGGACGTGCCGATGGTCGCCGGCGCCGCAGAGGGTCTGCGCGCGCTCATTCCGCACCTGAATGAACGAGCGGACCGCTCCTTCCTGGACGAGATCGCCAAGTCCATGGACCGCTGGCGGACCAAGCTGCGGGCCATCGAGTCCGTCAACCAGGATCCGATCCAGCCGCAGTACCTGATGTCCGTCATCGACCGGCTGGCCGACGACGATGCCATCTTGACGTCCGACTCGGGAACCATCGCCACCTGGGCGGCGCGTCACTTCACCATCCGCGCCCAGCGCGAGTTCTATCTCTCGGGGAACCTGGCGACGATGGCGCCCGGCCTTCCGTACACGATCGCCAACCAATTCGCGCATCCTGATCGCCAGTGCATCGCGTTCGTGGGCGACGGCGGCTTCGCGATGTTGATGGCCGAGTTCGACACAGCCTGTCGGTACGGGCTCCCGATCAAGGTCGTGATCAACAACAACTCCTCCCTCGGCCAGATCCTGTGGGAGCAGATGGTGCTGGGGTACCCGGAGCACGGCGTGCGCTTTGACCGTCCGATGGACTTCGCACCGTGGGCCGAGGCGTGCGGGGCCAGGGGCATCAAGGTGGAGAAGACGGGCGACGTCGAGACAGCCATCGAGGAGGCCTTCCGTCATCCGGGACCGGCACTCGTCGACGTCTATGTCAACCCGGACGAACCCCCAATGCCGGCCAAGGTGGAGTATGCGCAGGCCAAGGGATTCCTCAAGGCCTTCCTGGCCGGCCAGCCGCGCAAGGCCACGATCGCCAGCACGCTGTGGCGGGACAAGATCACCGAGCTGCGCGCGTGAGCAGGTCGCGCCGGCACGGCGACGGCGGCGAGGTCGTCGGTGCCGGGCTCGTGGGGATCGACCGCCTGTTGCGGAACGTGCGCCATGGTCGCTTCGAGCGCAGCCTCTCGGCCTTGACGGCGGCCGGCGCCGTGATCACGGGCGTCGAGATCTGGCTCGAGCACGACCGGGCCAGTTTCTCCAACCGCATGATGTGGCTGCCGGTCGCGCTGACCCCGGTGATCGCAGCGGCCGGCGTGGCGGGAGTGGTGTCGCGGCGGGCCGCCAAGACGGTCCTGCCGGTGGCCTCGGCCGTGGTGTTGTCCAACAGCCTGCAGGGTCAGTACCTCCACCTGAGAGGGATAGCGCAGCGGCCGGGCGGCTGGCGGATGGCCCGCTACAACGCGGAGATGGGCCCGCCGACCTTCGCGCCACTGCTCTTCGGCCTCGTCGGTGGCATGGGTCTGGTCGCCTCGGTCCTTCGGCGTGAGGACTGAACGCCGGGGCACGACACCGGGAACGGCCGAACCGCGCTTCCCCGGCTACGACGTCAGCGCGCGAGCGCGTGCCTGGGACGCCACCACCACCGCGGTGGTCCTTGGCCGACTCGAACCGGCCGGTCCCCCGAAGTTCTTCGACACCGCGGAGGAAGCCGTCGTCCGCCAGCTCCTCGACCGGCTCCTGGCTCAGGACGATGACCCCCGCGTGCCGGTGTTCGAGGTCGTCGACCGGCGCCTGGCCGATCGGCAGGGTGACGGCTACCGCCACGAGGACCTGCCGGAGGATCCCGAGGCCTGGCGGCTCTCGGTGGCGGCGCTCGAGGCCGACGCACAGTCGGCGCACGGCGCGGGCTTCGCAGCGATCGACCGGCGAGCCCAGCGCGACCTCGTCGAACGGGTCCGGCTGTGCCAGGGAACATGGCACGGGCTGCCCGCGCCGCACATGTTCTCCGTCTGGATGCGCTACGCCTGCAGCGCGTTCTACGCCCACCCCTGGGCGTGGAACGAGATCGGATTCGGTGGTCCGGCCTATCCGACCGGCTACAAGCACCTCGCGTTCGACGGGCGCGAGCACTGGGAGGTCCCAGAGCGCGAGGCCCACGACCCCGTGCCGTGGGCGGACCGGGCCGAGGACGCGAAGCAGCGCCACGCGGCAGGGCTCTCCGCGCCGGACGGCTCGCGGTGAACACCGTCCGGCAACGCAACGCCTCGGCCTGGTTGTTGCCCAACGACGGCTCGCGCACGAACCATGCCCTGCGCCGGGACATGCGGCGCTACGAGCAGGACGACGAGGTCGACGCCGTCGTCATCGGGTGCGGGGCGGGTGGCGCCGTCCTGACGCAGCGCCTGGCCCGACGGGGCTGGCGTGTGGTCGCATTCGACGCCGGGCCCTTTTGGGACCCGGACCGGGACTGGGTGAGCGACGAGGCCGGCTCGCACGAGCTCTATTGGAACGAGCCCCGGGTCATCTCGGGGAGCGATCCCATCGCGCTCGGGAACAACAACTCGGGGCGGGGCGTCGGTGGGTCCATGGTGCACTTCGCCGGCTACGCCCCCCGCTTCCACCCTTCGGACTTCCAGACGCGTTCGGCGGACGGTGTGGGTGTCGACTGGCCCATCGACTACGCGGAACTGCGGCCCTACTACGCACAGCTCGAGGCCGAGCTGCCCGTGGCGGGGCAACGCTGGCCCTGGGGGGATCCGCACCGCTATCCCCAGAGCCCGCATCCGATGGGAGCGAACGGGCTGGCCTTCGTGCGAGGTTGTCGGGCGGCGGGGATCGAGGCGCGGGTCGGCCCGGTGGCGATCGTCAACGGCCGCTTTGGCAACCGTCCGCACTGCATCTATCGGGGCTTCTGCCTCCAGGGGTGCAAGGTCAACGCGAAGGCCTCGCCGCTGATCACCCACGTCCCGGACGCGCTGGCCCACGGCGCCGAGATCCGGCCCGACAGCATGGTGGCGCGCATCGAGGTGGAAGGTCGGCGCGCCCGCGGGGTGACCTACGTGCACGAGGGCACCGAGTACCGCCAGCGGGCGCGTCTCGTCGTCGTCGCCGGGTATTCGATCGAGAGCCCGCGCCTGCTGCTCAATTCGGCCTGCGCCGAGTTCCCCGACGGGCTGTGCAACGACTTCGATCAGGTGGGCCGCAACGTCATGGTGCAGGGGGCACCGCAGACCTCCGGTCGCTACCGCGAGGAGATCCGTGCGTACAAGGCACCGCCTCCCGAGGCCTCGTCCGAGGCCTTCTACGAGACCGACCCGTCCAAGGCGTACAAGCGGGGCTTCTCCCTGCAGTGCATTTCGCCGCTGCCGATCGTGTTCGCCGAGCACGTCGTCGCGCAGGGGTTCTGGGGGGAAACGCTGCGCGAGTACATGCGCGACTACGTCCATTGGGCGACGTTCGGTGCCTTGTGCGAATTCCTCCCGCGCCCGGAGAACCGGGTGACGCTGGCCGACGAGGTCGACCGGTACGGCCTCCCCGTCGCGGCTTTCAGCTACTCGTTGTGTGACAACGACCGCGCCCTCGTCTCGGCGGCGCGGTCCGTGATGGAGGAGATGCACGAGGGGGCCGGTGGGGAAGAGGCCATCACCATCGAGCGCTACGCGCACCTCGTCGGCGGGTGCCGCATGGCCGCCGCCGCGCCCGAGGGAGTGGTGGACGCCGACTTGCGGTCCTTCGCGATCCCCAACCTGTTCGTCGTCGACGGGAGCGTGTGTCCGACCCAGGGGAGCGCCAACCCCGCGCTCACCATCATGGCGCTCGCGGCCCGGGCGGCCGACTACCTCGTCCGACCCGGCTCCGTCCGCTGATTGGA